>NZ_JBHUME010000005.1:0-783434 GCF_042684925.1 Paenibacillus gansuensis
TTGGCTTTAATACAGAGGATGGAGCCACACCAATGTTTATTTCAGAGATGATATGATTGAACTGACGGAGAACGATAGTTTGATGGTGCAATTAATAACTTAATTATTATTAACTTATAAATATATATTTTATTTATTCTGAAAAATGTAAACAGCGATCAAAGGATTTAGATGAGCTAAGTGTTGAACTAAAAATAAGATATTACTATAAAGTAAAAATTTTCTTATATATATCCAAATAAATACAATATATATTTGTTTAAGGTCAAAAAGTTATTTGCGCAGCCTGGAGCAGGCGATATGGGCTTTAATCACGGCGGCGATGAATGTGAAGCATGCGCCCTGGACACAAAGCAGTTATCTTCTGCCAGCCTCACGATAATCGGAATTGCTGCGGGCTTATGGAATATAGGTTGATTCCAGCAATACGTTGATGGGAATAAGTCGATATAAATAATGTTAACATCAAGTCGCCTGATTCAATAAGGTGGCTTTGTTTTTTAGTCTAGGGGGAATGGTAATGGCAACATTAAGATATGGGACCGCTGGGGAAGCCGGGTTTAATGAAATGCAATTGCAGAAAGCACGCAAATTAGTTGCAGGCTGGGCTGAGCAAAACGAACAGGACTATGCTACTTGGATGGTCGCCCATAAGGGAATTATTATCGCGGACGAGTCAGTGAAGATTCCAAACCAACGAATTTTTCCTGTAGCTTCAATATCGAAGGTAGTTACTGCAACAGCGGCAATGTTCCTTGCAGATGATGGCTTGCTAAGCCTGACAAGACGCGTCTCTGAGTATATCCCAGAATTTATTGGGGATGGCAAGCATGAGGTGATGGTGTACCATCTTATGACGCACTCATCCGGACTGGAAGACAACAGCATATATGAGAATATGAAGCAGAATCAAGGTAAGGTTGATCTGGCAGATTGTCCGGATAACCAGCATCCCAGGTTATTTGAAAGACTTCAGTCCGGTTATGGAGCTCCGCTGCAGTCTAAACCGGGAACCCGAATGTCCTATTGCGGCTTTGGCTTTGAGCTGCTAAGCGAAATTATCCGGCGTTTAAGCGGGCAAAACCTCGCGGCTTTTGCAAAAGCACGCTTATTTGTTCCACTCGGCATGGAGGACAGTTTCTATAGCGTGCCAGATGAAGCGAAATCACGTTTGCTGCAAATACCAGACGGCTATGAATTTGCAGGTCTAAATTCTGTTGAAAGGCTGGCTGTACCCGATGCAGCCAATGGCATGTACTCTACGACTGCGGATCTTTTGAAATTTGGGCAAATGTTTTTGAACAAGGGAATATATCATGATAAACGCATTTTAAGCGAGGCAACCATTCGGGCGATGACCCGCAATCAAATTCCAGGCATATCCTCTTATTACGGTGAAGAGGTGTTCAAGGAAGCGAATTGGGGATTGGGCTGGAGCTTAAGCGGTGAAAAACGCGATGAATCAGGCACCCTGCGTTCTCCACAAACTTTTTCGCATTCCGGGGCGGGCTGTTCTTTTCTTTTAGTTGATCCTGTCAATGCTATTGTGATCTCCTGCTTTATCCCTACCAAACAATACATAACCCACTTCGACCGCAAGTTCGACTATTTGTCCGATGTTATTATTGCTGGAGTAGAGCGATGCGGGTCTTAGCCTCTGTAGCTTTTGTAACCTATAAGGAATGGGCGGCCTACAGATCACATATGGCCATGTCGATAATTGTCGGTTCGCTGCTGTTCCTCGTGCAGGTCTTTATTTGGACCTCGGTCTATGGAGATAAAGCTGCACTGCACGGTCTCTCCTTACATGAGATGATCACTTATCACGGCATAGTTGGAGAATCACTTGCCATCACTTTGAAAAATCCTACTGATCTGATCCACTTGAGGGTTAAGCTAACGGGACACGATAGCTCAATAAAGGAAACTAACGAGGCTGCCACGAATAATGTAGGCAGCCTCGTTAGGCTAGAGGGCAGAAGTGCGTTTACTATAAGGAGTGGTTACTTGTTCTCCATTAATGAGTTAGTTCCAAAAGACAAATTTGACGAGGAAGCACTAATAAAGTTAAAAGCAATCGATCCAGTTGAAATAAATCTAAAACCGATAATTGGAGACCTGTTTGAATGGATTCAAGACATCAACTGGCCTATTGCAAAAGAACTTTGCATAGTCCTTGCTGGTTTTAGACCAGAAGACATCATTCCCCAAATAAGAATGATACTACACAGTGGTGATGATTGTTGGCAGTATTCATGCATTTTATTCCTTATACCGCATCTATCGACTGAAGTGAAAAATGAAATCACTCCAGATTTATTAAGGATAATAATGACTCCCACTAAGAACGAGAAGCTTTGTGAAATAGATGCGAGGGCTAGAGAAATTTTCGAAGGTTTCATTGAGAAGTTAAGCTAACTGGGGACGATAGCCGAATAACAAAGTGAAGGCTGCTGATCTAATTGATCAGCAGCCTTTATTTAAACCTACTATGAAAGAACGGATTAACTTTCATGGTTCTGTGGTGCGGAACTGGGTGTGCATGAATGGCTAACGGGCAGGATAATTTGAATATATCCCTCCATTCACTTCACTTGAATTCCCTTAAACTGCATAATTAAACTAATACTAATAATTATTTAGACAAGGGGAGGGATTCCATCATGAAATACTATTTATCATCGTTTAAAATTGGAAATGAAGAATTAGCATTAAAACGGCTGACAGAGAACGGAAATAAAAAGGTTGCTTTTATAAACAATGCGTTGGATTTTGCAACCGATTCGGAAAGAAGAAAGCAAAGCGATGCAATAGACGTTTCCGACCTTGAGCGACTAGGATTTCATGTAGAAATATTGGATTTAAGGGAATATTTCTATAAATCTACAGAGTTGGAGGAAAAACTTGAAGATTATGACGTCATATGGACAAGAGGCGGAAATACATTCGTTTTAGCACAAGCAATGAAACTTAGTGGCTTTGATGAAATTATAAAGCAATATCACAGAAAAGGAAAAAAGATCGTTTATGGAGGATATAGCGCAGGCATATGTATTCTTGGACCAACATTAAGAGGTCTTCAACTAGTAGATGATCCAAACCAGAAACCATATGGCGAACAACACAGCACGATTTGGGACGGATTAAATATTTTAGATTACTTTATTGCTCCCCATTACAGATCTGATCATGCAGAGTCTGAGGATATGGAGAAGGTAGTAGACTACTTAATCGAAAACAAGATCTTATTTAAAACCTTGAAAGATGGGGAGGTAATTGTAATTGAATAAGCAGAATTGCTGACTTTAAATTAAGATTTATGCTTTGATGCCAGGATCGCATATCGCAAAAGGGGATAAGAAGCATTGCAGATATACAGTAACATCCTAGAGTTTTAAAATATTTTTTCGGGGAGGAATGCATGAGTTACGCCGCGAATTAATACGGCAGCTTTCGCTTATGTAACGCGCTCTTCCTCTTTCTCGTAAAATGGTTTAATCTGAAAATAGACAACAGGGCCCCTACCCGATGGGAACTATTTTACTCCAAAGGAGAAGGTGTTCATGAACAACGCATCGGAAGTTCGGTTGATCCCGATAGAGATCCTTTTTGGCAACCCGGACAAGACGCAAGCGCAGTTATCTCCGGATGGCGATAACATTTCGTATTTGGCTCCAGATGAAGGCGTTCTCAACATCTGGGTCGGAAGTACCGGGGGGGCATACGTCTGAGCCCATTACTCATGATCGAGACCGGGGAATCCGCTGGTACTTCTGGGGGTATGACAGCAAGCATATCCTCTATGTGCAGGATGCCGGAGGCAACGAAAACTGGCGGCTCTACTCCGTCAATCTGGAGAACAAGAAAGTTAGGGACCTGACGCCGTTCGAGAATGTGCAGGCGAATGTCGTCAAAACCAGCATGGAACATCCAGGTGAGCTCCTCGTTGCGCTGAATAAGGAGAATGATGCTGCACACGACGTTTATCGCCTCACCATTGCAACCGGAGAGTTGTCACTTGTTGCCAAAAACCCCGGTAACGTTATCGGTTGGGTGGTGGACGCCGACCTGAATATACGGGGGGCCTGCGAGGCCAAGCAAGATGGCGGCATGGATCTGCTGATCCGTGACGACGAGAACTCCGATTGGAGAACCATCGTTTCTTGGGACAGCGAGGACGCCATGTCAAGCCGTCCACTTAGCTTCACCAAAGACGGTAGGGAGCTGTATGTCATCGACTCGCGAAACACGAACGCGGGCCGTCTAGTCCGGATGAATGCCAAAGACGGGACATACAGTGTAATAGCGGAGGACCCACAATATGACGTCGGAGAAGTAATGTTCGATCCCGATACATACGAGGTGCAGGCGGTTGAGTTCGTACGGGAGCGAAAGCAATGGACAGCGCTAAAAGCGGCGGTGGAAGAGGATTTTTTGGCTATTGGCCGTCTGCATGACGGGGACTTCCGGATAAGTAGCCGTGATCTTGAAGACAGCAGGTGGCTCATTACCTTCCAGTCCGATAGGGAGTCGACCGCTTACTACATCTACGATAGGCATTCCCGCATGGGACAGTTCCTGTTTCATGACAATCACCTCCTAGCTGAGTTCGAGATGGCGCCAATGGAGCCGATATTTTTTACATCGCGCGATGGCTTGACGATTCATGGCTACATCACGTTTCCGCAGGGACAGCGGGAAAGCGTACCGATGGTGTTGAACGTGCATGGCGGGCCATGGGGTAGGGACCACTGGGGCTTTCATTCGGAGCATCAATGGCTCGCGAACCGGGGCTACGCCTGCATGTCGGTAAACTTCAGGGGCTCGACTGGATACGGGAAAGAATTTCTAAACGCAGGCAATAAAGAGTGGGCGGGCACCATGCATAACGACCTCGTCGATGCAGTGGAATGGGCGGTACGGATGGGCTATGCAGACCCGGACCGCGTGGCGATTTATGGCGCATCATACGGTGGCTATGCGGCACTGGTCGGCGCGACGTTCACCCCGGACCTGTTCTGCTGCGCAGTAGATATTGTCGGCCCGAGCAACTTGGTCACGCTGATCCGCTCCATTCCACCGTACTGGGCGCCGATGCTTGCCATGCTTCACAAAAGAGTCGGAAATCCCGATCTTGAGGAAGAGTTCCTCCATTCTCGGTCCCCGTTGTTTAAAGCCAATGCGATCAAAATTCCACTGCTGATCGCCCAGGGCGCAAACGACCCGCGAGTCAAGCAGACCGAATCTGAGCAAATCGTCGACGCGCTCAGAGAAAGGGGACTGAACTTCGAGTATTTGCTCTTCCCGGACGAAGGGCACGGCTTCGCAAAACCGGAGAACCGACTAAAGTTCTATGTGACGGCCGAGAAGTTTCTCGCCAGACACTTGGCCGGGCGAAACGAATAATTTATTTGCCGTGTGACTGTAGCCAAGGAAACTCCGCACAGACGCATGCGGTTTATTAAGGAGAACTATAGTTAAATAAAAAATCTGTCGAGGCTGCCACGAATTTGTATGGCAGCCTCGTTAAGCTAAAGGGCAGTATAGTTATAATGGTATGTTGACGTAAAATTCCATATGGTAAAAATGGGAGGAATAAACCTGATTGAAGCAGTTGTTTTTGATTATGACGGCTTGATGAGAGTTAGAAACATTTGAGTTCTATTCAATTCAAGAGCTACTCATAGATTACGGAGTAAAACTGCCATAAGTTGATTGTTAATCAAAAGGCCCGCTCTTCCCGGTGTAGAAACTATTTGAATGAAGCCAACAGGTTAGGTATATAAAGCAACAGAAGCAGCCCCCTATAGGCGGGGCTGCTTGTCGTTATTCTGCTACTGATTTGGCTCACCCATAATCTTGATTTGGCGGGCGGTTGCCTGGCTAGGAAGGGAGGTCATGACCATGCCCGCGCTCCATCCGTGGACGGTCTGACCAACTTTAAAATCACTGAACGAGGAGGCTTCACCCGATTCACGCATGATCTCAGAGAAGGGTGAGAAGCTGTACCACATGCTAGGTTTTCCATTTACTGAAACAAGGATGCGCTGGGCCTTCGTGTCAATCTCGGTTACCTGTCCGATGGTGTCCGGTTCGCCGAGGGGCTCGAATTCGTAGATTAGCATGGCTTTGTCAACGACGGCTTCAATTGCGCCGATGCTGCCTTTGTCACTGTCCGGCATGGTGATGATGACCCGGTTATGGATAACGTCGATCGACGAACTATAGATGTTAACCTTCCGGTACAGTTCATGATCGGCCAAACGCATCTTGCGCTTGTCGAAGCTGCTCAACCGTATATATCACGTCATGGAGTATGAAGGTTCCCCTGTTAAAGGATCGTTCGAATATGGCCTCGGTGGCAGGAGTCAAGCCTACAACATTGATATGAAGCTTGCCTTCCTTTAGGAAAATGTCGCCGTTTGGAATGCGATTATCCTTGAGAAAGTGCTGAACAGCCCCAGGATCTGCGGTTGCATCGATTCGGGAGAGGCCGTCCAGCGACGTCAATGTGCGTAAAGTTACTTCTTTTCCCGCTCGGTTCCAGTAGATATCATAACCGAAAAAAGCGGCGGCGTCCCGTATGGCAACATAAGAACGACCGTCGCGTACGATGGCCGGAAGGATGGTTCGTGTTACGATACCGTTCGTACTTGCTAGATGGAACTCCACCGCTTTACGCTTATTGTCCCAACTCATACCACCCTTTCGTGGTGGAAGTAGCCGATTTAACGTAAGAACCGACGGGGCATACAGTCGCCCGCTCATGAATAGAAAGCTGACGTCGCCGCGCTGGCCTTTAATCGTAATCGGAACATGAATGAGTTGAGGTGAAGAAGGGATTTCTGCTGATGCCAAAACTGAGGGAAGTAACAACACTGTTGTGAGGGCCAGCATCAAAAGCAGTCGCGTTTTTTTGAATTTCAATGAATTCATCCCCTTCCATAACGATGTTAATACTGACGCAAAGACGATGGAAAAGTCGCAATGCAAGCACAGGATGGCTGAACGCCACCTACCGCCCTAAATATATAAGTAGCGTAAACACAGGAAACGATAAGAATCAACCAAACGCCAACCAACACCGGATCCTGCCGAGGAAGACCCCAAGCTCGCGCACCGACGTTCGGCTTTCCGTTTTTAACTGTATAAACCCATAAACAGTGTGAACTGCAGAGGCATTTTCTGTGTACTATTATGGACAACCATTTGTAATCAAACATGCGCTGGGAGACGAAATACATACTACCTGAACACAGAGAGGCCATTCTAAAGCAGAAGGAGGAGCGTAGCCGGCGAACAAGGAAAGAGTTGGACGAGCAGAGATGGGGAGAGATAAACGAACTGATCACGGACTGCTATGAGTTTAGAGTTCCGATCAAGTTACATCTGTTCGACTACCACGAGGACTTGATCATCCAGGGAGTGATCGAGAAAGTTGATCCGATCGGAAGCCGTTTAATGATAAACGGGGACTGGTTCAAGGTCGAAAATATCCAAGAGGCAGAGTGATGCCCTAACTGATTGATTTGTATATAGGAGACGTATGACGGATATGAGGAAGAAATGGTTAGATGAGATTGAACCAGGAACGATCAGAAAAGATTAAGGTTGCCGATATGCTTCTCGAGCTGGGAAGCTGCAGGAAGGTAGGCTTCATGTTGTCGGACTGCGGCGACCTGAAATTCTTAATCTGTTCATACCAAGAAGGAGCCGCAGTTGTTTGCGGCTCCTTCTTTCAGTTATTAGTACCGTTATTGAAACGGTTATTGAAGCATTTTGCGTACCAGCTGGGTCCGGCTGCTCACATCCTGCTTCTCGAAGATCGATTTCAGATGCTTCTTCACCGTTACCTCGCTAAGGTAGAGCCTGGCAGCAATCTCCCCATTCGTAAGCCCGTCGGCGACGAGGGCGGCGACTTCCTGCTCGCGGGCGGTAAGGCCGTCTAGCTTCGGGATTCGCCCGCCTGCGGCTCGATCGGGATTAATGCCGGACTCCGTGGCTTGGCGCTCGTCCAGCGGCAGCTCGATTCGGCAGCCCGAGCGCTTCACTAACTTCCGGATATAGGCATCCAGCTGGTCGCCCTGCGTGTCCCTTACGAAGATAGGCGTCGGGGTCACACCATCGTAGCTTGTATGAAACGCACTCGCCACATCGAAGCCGAGGCTCTCGTGCGCGGCCGTGAAGAAGGGATGGGGAGGAGGGGTGCGAAGCAGAAATTCGCCGGTAAACATCAAGCTGTGCAGGTAATGGCCGATTGCCGTATGCTGGGCGGCGCTCTCGTAATCGTCCTGGTCGACCATATCGATGAACCAGCCCGAGCGGGTATGCTCCGGTACGGTAAACCGCTTCAACTCCTCCGCTGTCAGGCTTGCGAAGTAAGGACGGGCGCAGGGGTGTTCCAGCAGATAGGGCATCGTCTTCCGGTTAATGGGGACTGTAGCGATCAGAACCGCTATTCTCCCAGTTTCACTGCGCATCACACGGAGCACATCGTAGTCCAGGGCAAGCAGCCGATCCAGATTGAACCATTTGAGCGAATGAAGATGCTGCTCTGCGGTCAGCTTGAATTCAAACGGACGATTCGTCAGCGGGTCGAACAGCTTGATCGTCTGCGAAGCAGCCGTCTCCTGTCGGTATCGTATGTATTGCTCGAGCTCTTCCCGGTTGTCCGCGCCAACCGGCTCGAAGGGGAGAGGCGTGGGATCGAACCAGTGCATTAGCGCCTGAATCAGCGCATCGCCGGCATAGTAGGTCAGTTCCAGCGCTTCACGGTCCCGCGATTCCCTCGGCGCCTGTCGGAATCGTTCATAAGCATATATAATGGCGCGGCTCTGGAGCCGTTCATACAGCTGGGGGGATCGCAGCCGCAGTTCCCGATTCACAGCTTCCCGCATCAACGCGTGAATCGTCCATCCGTTGTCCGTTCGTCGTACGAAAGAGAAGCGGATGAGCTGATAAAATTCGGTTGTGGCGACCTCCCTCTCCATGATAAAAGCGAGCGAGTCTTGATTGAAGCTTCGTAGCACGGACGCAGCCTCGACAAACGGACGCATATGCTCGCCGGGAATTTCCCGTAGCCACTGGTTCACAATGAAGGGCAGACTGTCCGCTTCCTCCGTGTTCGATTCATCGCCGCCCGGCGGCATTCCTTGCTCCCAGAAGAAGGCCAGTAGCGATAGCGTCAAGGGATGCCCCTTGGACCGCTGCCAGATATCGCCGATTAGGGAAGGGTCCGAGATCTGACAGTAATGCGCGTACCGCTCGACCGCTTCACGCGACAGATGCGCCAGATGAAATCTCGCCATCCGCGGCCGCCATACGGGCGAGATCGCCCAGGCTCCCGGCAGCGCGTGCCGTCCGGCCGTAACGACCAGCACATTGCTGTGCAGCGCGCTGATAAAATACTCCCGGAACCAATGATCAAGTGACTCCATCATTTCGTAATTGTCGAGGAAGAACACCAGCCGTCCATTCTGCGCCATGGCATTCAGTGTTCGGGTCGTTCGTTCTAGCAGTGACGCATCAACCTTGTCCCCGTTGTCTGGCTCCGCCTTGTCTAGACTCTTCAGGATATGCATGCACAACGCATCCGGCGAACGCCAGAAGCCCTCGCTGTCCAGCACGATCGAAGCCATTCCCCTTATCTTCGTCTGCCGCTGCAGCTCGTCGAGCAGGCAGCTCTTGCCGACGCCGGCCGTTCCGTAGAGATGAATGAGCCGCTTGGTTCTGCGGTCGTCTTCCAGGATGTCAAGGAAGGCCTTCACCTCCTCGGAACGCCCGACCAGCAGCCGGCTCTCCAGCGTTTCCATCCATTGTTCCATCCATTCACACCTTTCTATGATGATTCCTGCAGGTAAACGGCATATACTCCTTTCTATTTTACAACGCACCCTCTCATTTTTGCACCTGTATTTTACAGCTAAGGTATCCTTTAGTATACCTTCTTTGGAGTCATACCGCCTCGTTCACGACGATGATACGATTTGTTCAGGCGGAAAGGCGGCCGGAAAGGAAGAAGGAAGTATGACGAAGCTGCGTCAATTGGAACACGTTACCCTGTATGCGCATGATGTGCGCAGGCTGGCCGCCTTTTATGAAACGGCGCTTGGGCTGGCAGGTTCTCAGACACCCGGCGACGATGGCCCGGCCCGTCTCGCCATCGATCCATCCTCGGGCAGAGCTGAGCTTGTCATCCTGAACAATCCCCGGCATATGCGCCTGGCATTCAGCACCGAAACGCTTAGCGATTTCAAGGCGATATGGCACAGGATGAAGGCGCTTGGCATCTTCACCCAGGGGCCGTACTGGCAGCAGGAAGGTCCGACATTCTCGATGTTCGATCCGGAAGGTAATCACGTTCAGATCATCTGGATCGTTCGAACGGCGTGCCAGCCCGGGAGCCAAGTAACCTTCGGCGAATTGGCGGAATTGGCGGATCAGACCGGTCAGACATAAACCCGCGATGTACGCCGAAACGTGGCGGAGGCTGACCGCCAGCGGGAACCGCAACAAAAATAAGATGAATGAGGGAGTGTAATGAAATGATGAACGGTACACGAAGCAGCAATGGATTAGGTGGCTTGCAAACTGCAGCCAATCTGACGGGCGGTTCTTTAACGGCCGCCACACAGATGGTCAGCGACAGGCTGGCCTATCACAAGGCACTGCTGGAATCCAAGGGAATCACCTCGCTGTCCAACCTGGGCACCCTGCATATCAGCGGCCTTGTCGTGCCGCAATCGGGCGTGACGAAGCCGGGAGCCGGGATTATTACCGGCGGCACGATGGTGCAGTCCGCCACCCGTATGGTTTCCAGCCAGCAGACAACCTCGAGGGTGGAATCATACAGCGGCAAAGCCGACCTGCTCACGGCCATTCCCTTCACAAGCAAGGAGAAGGCGTTCCTGTCCCTGCCCGCCATGACGGCAGGCCTCGATGTTTCGATCGATACGTCTTACTGGGTCGCCTCTGAGGTCTATCTGGCCAGAGGAACGAACATTATCCTTAAATATCCGAATCGCTATCTCGTTATTCTTGCAGAGAAGCTAACCGTCGAAGACGGCGTATCGTTCAGTTGGGAGCGCCCGTACAGTTCCATGCCGCCGCAGCTTAGCCCGGCGCCGCCTACACCGCCGGACGCACCGATGTCGACAACGCTGGTCGGGATCGACGGAACGCCCGGCAAGCCAGGCTGGACGGGATATCGCGGCTATGACGGCGCCTCGGCACCGGAGCTGGAGGTATGGGTGCTGGATATGTCGGGAAGACCGCGTTTCGATCTGCGCGGACAGGACGGCACGCAGGGCGGGCAAGGGCAGAATGGCGGCAACGGAGGGAGAGGCGGGAAGGGCAAGCCCGCCGTCCTCGACTGGGCTGGCTTCTGCAAGGCGGGCGCCGGCGCCGGAGGCAACGGCGGCAATGGCGGCGCTGCCGGCAACGGCGGGGCGGGCGGCAACGGCGGCATGGGCGGGCGGCTCAGCCTGTATGCGCCGCAGACCGTGCTTCAGCAGTATCTCCGCGGCGGCTTCGACATCCAGACGGTCGGTGGTGCCGCAGGAGCGGGCGGACTGGCGGGGGTTCCCGGCAGCGGCGGTGCAGGCGGTGCGGTCGGCGATTCGAAGGGCTCTTGCGGGCCGGGCCCCCGGAAGGCAGGACAGCCCGGCGCACCTGGCGCGCCCGGCTATCAGGGTCCGTACGGCAGACCGGGCGGCGTACTGCCGAATCCCGTCAGCTTCTATGATATCGATCCGCGCGACTTCATCATCAAGATGTTGGAGCCTGCCATTATCCATGTCAGTCCGCTCTATGCCAAATCAGGCGAACAGATCACCTTGGAAGGCAAACGGTTCACACCGAGCGACAAAGTTTTGGTCAATGGCGTTGAAGCCGCCACCACCGTGGTTAGCAGCACGCTGCTTCAGTTCACTCTGCCGGCGCTGCCAGGCGGATCCCGCACGATCCAGGTTCGTCAGGAGGACGCAACGTTGTCCAACCGCGCTTCCGTCTATGTGATGCCGCAGCTCACGGACATTGAGCAGGAAGGCATGGAAGCGCGCAAGCCGGAAGAGCTTCCGCGCGTCAAGCCTGGCATGAAGGTATCCTTGAAGGGGAGCGGCTTCGCGGAAGGGACGCTTGTGCTCGTCAATGACCATGAAATGCCGGATGTCCGCGTCATCAGCTCCACACAGCTTGAATTTACGCTGGTGCGTCCTTCGGATACGGAGCTGAATGCATCGGGCGAGCGCGTCACGCTGAAGGTCCGCTTCACGGACGGCACAATCTCCAATATGATGCAGCTGGAGCTCGACACTTATCACATGCTCGTCATCGGCGATTCCGTCAGCTGGGGGCAAGGGATGCAGGAGCATGAGAAATATTATTCGCTCGTCGGGGCGGCCATCCAGGCGAATAACGGTAACTTGAAGCAATATACGAGCGTATTGGCCCACTCGGGCGCCACCATCGGCGACGGCGACACGAAAACGGCTGCTCCGGTAGACGGCGAGGTGCCGACCTCTTACCCAACCATCCTGCAGCAGTGCGACCTGTTCACCGGCCGGAAAGATAAAGTGGATCTTGTCCTGATGGATGGAGGAATGAACGACGTTGACGTCCGGACTGTACTGAACCCGTTCGACTTCACTGACCTGGATGAGCTGTTCGAGAAGCATTTCAACCAAAGCATGTATACGCTGCTGAACAAGGTGACGACCGATTATCCGAGAGCCAAAGTCATCGTCACCGGCTATTACGCACCGATCTCCCGCAAGAGCGATCTGGCAGCCGTAGAAGCGCTGCTCATCGCGCTCGGGATTCTGATCGGCGGCGTCGGCGGCGGCGGAGTGGGAGGCGTGTTCGGCCTGGCGCAGTTCGAGGCGATCTGCCAGCGCTGCGAGAAACTGGAGCGGGACTCCAAGCTCTATCTCCAGCAGGCCGTTGACCGCAGGAATCAGGAGCTCGGCGCCCAGCGCATCTTCTTCGCCGACCCGGCCTTCGGACCGGATCATGCGGCGCTTACCGACGACCCGTATCTGTTCGGCATTAATCTGGACTTCTCCCCACAGGACTATATAGCCGGCGAACGGCTGGTATCCTGTACGGAAGCGGGCTGCACCGGTCAGACGATGGAGATCTGCAAACGTGCCTCCATGGGCCATCCGAACCCGAAGGGCGCGCAAGCTTACGCCAATGCCATTATGCCTTTCTTGTAATCTCGCAGACACAGGAAGAAGAGCCCCGGCGAACCCGGGGCTCTCTGCTGCTATGCCGGTTATCCGGCAGCGGGGGCTTAGTTGTCTTATGTATGCTGTTCTAATAAAAGCCGGCGTTTCCGATATTCCTCGGCTATACGGGCCAAGACTTCGAGCGGCATGGGAACGAGCTTCTGCGATGGCAAAGGGATATACAAGAAAAATTCGAAAAGGATAACGTGATTCGATCCCTCAAACTTATTACGGATAGTATGGAGATAGTCTCGGATTGTTGCTGAATGCGGGATGTAATGCTGCCCGAAAAGCAGCATTACATAACCAACTACGAAAAAACAAATCCGCGATAAGGCGGATTTTTTGTTGGCAATATGGCGGGGGTGAATGTAATCAAGTTCTTGTCATTTATGTTACCAAGTTCTTGACAACCGACGACATTTGGTGTCGCTATAATTGATTAAGAAGTATAATTGGAACACTGTTGTCATTAAATGTCGGGTGACAAGAACATTATCTCATTAAATGCCGCGTTAATCGCGGCTTTTTTGTTTTATAGGATAAAGTTCTTGTCAAATTTAAATGACAAGAACTTTATCCTATTCCCGTATTTGACAAGAACTTTATCTCATTCCCGACGAAGCAAATTAAATGTTAAATTAATGGATCAGGAAGATAATAATCTGCCTTAACGGACGATTTCCCTGATAATGGAGCGCCAACTTCGTCTGAACCTCATACTTGGATAAAACTACAATTTTGAATAGGCTGCCACGAATATGTACGGCAGCCTCGTTAAGATAAATGGCAGCATACCACGACCAAGACAGAAGCAGTAACATCTCCGATTAATGCGGTTTTTTGGTACTGCATTTACAAACGCTTGTACAAATAATAATGCTGAAAACCTTCTGGTTCGTCTGCCATGACACCATAAATTTCATATCCATACTTCTTGTAAAACTCTGGAGCTTGAAAACTGAACGTATCCAGTTTGATCAGTTTGCAATTTTTATCAACTGCGAATTGTTCAGCCATGCTGACGAGCTTCGATCCGAAACCTTGCCCGCGCAGCCGATCATCAAGCCATAGTATATCAACTCTCATGATGTCCCAAAAAATAACACCAGTTATACCGCCCAAAACCGTTTCATCTGAGTCCTTAACAAAAAAACTAAAATTCTCAACTTCCGTATGTCCAACCTGACGCAAATTGTACTCAGTGAGCCTATGCCGAACATACGCGGCTTGTTCAGGATCCCAACATTTTCAATTTTTATTTCGCCCATACTATCGCGCCTCCAATGAAAAACAAAGCAATTTTTCGACTAATACATTCTATTTTCATGTTGTTCTCTCCTGCTTGTCTATGAGAGTTATTTTCATCAACGGTTGTCGTTTTCGTTGAAGTAACGGGCAGGTTAACGCAACCATTAAGCAAACTCTGCAATTATCTTGTTGGAATAAGTTGAAATGATTTTACCTGGAGGAAGACTTTAAATAATGAAAGTCCGGAAGAATGTGTTTAGGGAGACGGAAGAAGAAACAGGCTATTATATAGAATTATTACGAAAACGCAAATTAAAGCAGGATAGTTCATTGTTTATCTATTACTAATACAACTGCCAGTTGAGTTCTCTTTCCGAATCACACAACAAGTGAGTGATACAATTCGTGAACGTTATTGCTTACAATGTAATCATCTTAAAAAAAGGAGGGAACGCATATCTATAACACAAGGTATTTATGCGAGCGCATAGGGAAGCTCAGAAGACAAAGGGGCTTGACCCAAGAACAACTCGCAGAACGGGTAGGAATCACGGCTCAGTCAGTGAGCAAATGGGAGAACGGGTTGTCCTGTCCGGATGTGGCTGTTCTACCGATCTTGTCAGGGGTGCTCCAAGTATAGATTGATGAGCTTTTCGGCAGCAATATGGCAGGACTTCGGCAGGGACTCGCAGCCGAGTACTTATTTAATGGAGATACCCAGGACAGCAGCGGAAATGAACGGCATGGAAAAGCGGTAGGAGCTGCATTGTGTAAGAATAGGTTCAACAATCCGAATAGTGCGTATTGTTTCGATGGAGTGGATGACTACATCGTTGTGGATCCGGCACCGGCACTGAACCAGGAGGCGTTCTCACTGTCCGTGTGGTGCCGTTATGATAAAAACGCGGAATTATCGGGCTGGAACAATGCGATCGTCTCGCAAGACGGCCATCATGCACGTTCGTTCCAACTTAGCACAAGGGAGAACTATATCGCCTTTCACCGGTTTCTGCTGGAACCCGATCTCGCTATGGAGCGACCACTGTGCCAGGAATTCTGGTACCATATCGCGATCACATATGAAGCCGGGATGTTCAAGCTTTATCGGAACGGCGTGCTCATCAGCGATCAGCCGGGAGCCTTCACGGTCAACAGCGAGGAACCACTTTACATAGGCTGTAAGTCGTCAAATGAGCCAGCTTTATTCTTTCATGGCGTAATTGACGATTTGAGGCTGTACAATCGAGCGGTTTCTGCCGATGAGGTGGAGGCGCTCTATTTGGAGAATGGGTGGGTGCCCGAGAAAGAGCCGCAAGCGGCCGTCATCCCGGAAGATGATATCCCTGTACTGGAGGGTGTCGAAGATTTATCAATTAACGTCAAGCCGCAAGATATACAAGCAGCTGTAGACTGGTACATAAAGCATCTTGGGTTTATTCTACTCCAGATGGACCCTGATCAAAAGTTCTATTTCTTAAGATTGAATAAGGGCCCGAATCTAATTGTACGGTGTACAGATATTTATGATCAGAAGATGGATCGAGAGGCAGATAAAGAAGATGTGCTGAAGCCGGCTCCGTTCATCTTCGCGTCAAAACGGAATATCGAGTCACTTCGCGAGAATCTGACCTACGCTGGTGCGTCGTTTCATGATGTGAAGGATGTCGGGTTCGGATACTTCTTGAACTTTCAGGATCCGTTTGGGCATAACTGGTGCATTCTTCGCGAGAAAATAGGCTAGTGAAAGATTAACCTGACGGGGAACGATAACTCAATAATTTGAGGGCTGCAGATAATCAGATAGATCTGCAGCCTTTATTAAACCAACATTCAGGTGATAAGGAAACTCTTTTTTAATTTCATTCGTCAATATCCCGTGGGAACTTTCATCCATCTGAAACTGTAAGAAAAAAAAGCATTCTGTGCTAAGAAGGAGTTAACAATGAAGAAAAACATTTTATTCGCTTTATTTTTCATTCTTTCGTTCGTTATGGTATCTCCGCCTGCATTAGCTGCTCATCCGCTCCAACTTGTTGTTGACGGAGTTGTTGTAAAGACGGATATCTCTCCAGAAATGAAAAACAACCGCCTCATGGTCCCTCTTCGCGTTGTAAGTGAGAATTTAGGTGCACAGGTGAAATGGGCGGGTCCTTATGTAACGCTAACAAAAAAGAACTTGAACGTCACGATCGCAAAAAACAACTTTACTGCGGTAAAGAATGGGAAGACGATAGCACTTGATGCAAAACCGTATCTTAAGAATAATCGCCTGTTCGTTCCTCTTCGGTTTGTTGCAGAAACGCTCGGCTGTTCTGTTGGATATCAGAACTCAACGGTAACGGTGAATGCTTCTCCTTTAATTATTGACGGCGTCAAGATCAACACACTGCAGCAAGAATATCACATGACGATGGGCGGTGTCGTTCAACACGTCTATGGAAGTGCCTATAACGAATCTATCTATAATTTAATTGTTTCGAACAGCGGTGCGGTTGTTGAAGAGCCAGCCGAGTACGATTGGTTTTTTTACCTTGATAATCCTGGCTCCTATTACAAACGTGGACAATACGATTTTTTAGACAAAGATGGAAAAACAATTAGACGATTTGATATATATACACGAAATAATGCCTTTCCTGCGGAAATGCTCGTTAGCTACCCTAAATTTTTGGTTTATGATGCTACAACGGATAAGTGGCGTCTATTTGGTGACACTGCGAATCAGAACATATGGAACGTCATGGATAACGCTTTTAAAAACGGATTTGTGAAGATTATTAGCGATACCGTTGTCTGAAATTAGCAAATAAAAAGCGACTTGTTGCAAGGCACTTTTGCATCTTTACGGGCAGATTCCTGCCGAGGAGCTGCAGCGAAAGGAGGAGCGCAAAGTTCCTTCTTTCACAATAAAACGACTGTTGCTTAAGTAGATTTTCCCCGAAACCGATGAATTTCAAAATTATAAATATTATGATAAATACGGAAATCTAATAAAAGAGATCCATTAGTTTGTTGAACTAACGGAGAACGATAGTGTAACAAGACAGTGGAGGCTGCAGATCCGATTGATCTGTAGCCTTTATTCAACTAATTGGCAGGAAAGTTCCAATCATTGGAGAATTACCAAACTGGATCTTGAATTAAGGGGGATAAGTTGGGTGGAAATTCAAGCCGTTTTTGTGGACCGTGATGGAACGTTAGGTGGGAATGGGCATTTCATACATCCTCGCGACTTTGAGCTTTTTCCCTCATCTTTAGCAGCACTGCAATTACTAAAAGAACATGGAATAAAAATATTTGCATTTACAAATCAACATAACATCGCTAAGGGGCTCGCATCAGAATCTGACTTTCATATAGAATTTGAGGGTTATGGGTTTGATGCGGCATTTATATGTCCCCATGAACCTGAGGATGGGTGTGAGTGCCATAAGCCACAGCCTGGTATGCTTCAAAAAGCGGCAACTGAACACAATCTTGATCTGACTAAATGTGCTGTCATTGGTGACATGGGATCAACTGATATGCTCGCAGCCGCAGCAGTCGGGGCTATAAGAATTCTTGTAGAAACAGGTTGGGGGAAGCAGTCATTAGAAAAATATCGACATAAGTGGTATGAGCAAGCATCACCTGATTATGTTGCTAAGGACCTTATAGATGCTGCTACATGGCTAGTGGGTGGACATTAGCAGCCTTAGCAACAGTAAGAGGCATTGAAGTAACGAGGAACGATAGCGAAATAAGACAGTGAAGGCTGCAGATCCGATTGATCTGCAGCCTTTATTTCAACTAATTGGCAGTTTTTTCTAACATTTACACCACCATTAAGGTATTTCTGGTATGATTACCCAAACTATCCTGTGGGGTGATAGGAATGAAAATTTTATTTGTTTGCACAGATAACTATACTCGTAGTGTAATAGCGGAGTATTGTATGAAGGATTACTTAAAAGGGAGAAACAATACATCAGTAAACGTAGCATCGGCTGGAATTAGAGCTACTAGTGATATCAGTAATTATTCAAACGCCCATTTTGGAATCATGCATGAAATGGGAATTGATACAACTGGATTTACGCGAACACAATTTAAAGAATCTTTTTTCGAAGAATATGATGTGATTATTGGAATGAGTGAACTTCACAAAGAGCACCTTAGGCAGAGTTACAATAAAAATATTCTTCTATTCAATGAAGTCCTGAATGGAGGGACCACTCCTGTCAACATTGGTCATCCCAACAGCCCAACTTTTCTAGAAGATATGAAACAATTAATCATCTTTTTTCGAGAGGCAATTCCAATTGTTTTACAGAAAATAAACATGAACATTTCGAAATAATGGGACACGATAGCGTAATATCACGGCGAAGGCTGCATCTCCGATGGTCAGTAGCCCCTCATGTACACTGCCAAAATATAGCTCGTGTTAGTTCGGTTGGTCAGCTTTGATATTAGCATTCTCAAGGAGGTCTTCTGCGTGATTTATGTGGTTAGGCACGGTCAAACTGATTTGAACAGAGAAGGAAAGCTCCAGGGAAGAATGGGTTTACCCCTAAATGACGTTGGATTAGAGCAAGCCAAACAACTAAGAGCTAAATTTGAAAATGTCGTTTTTGACTACATATACTCCTCACCTCAAGAAAGAGCAGTTCAAACAGCAGAGATAGCAACAGGTAAGAAAGCAGTCATCGATGAGAGGCTTGATGTATTTGATCTAGGCAATGCTGACTTTTTAAAAAAGGGTGAGGTCAAAATGGATGGAGTAGTACCTGATTCTAGGTTTTATCATGGGGTTGAGAAAGTGCCTAACTATATAAAAAGGGTCTTCTCCTTTATGCATGAACTTCATGCTCAGTATACGAACAGTGAAGTCAATATCTTAATTTCTGGACACAGGTGCACAACAGGTTGTATTGGTGCTTTTTTTGAAGGTATTCCTAGTGATGGCAACATATTAAAGTTCTCGTCAGATAACGGCGACTATAAAGTATACTCCATCAAGTAAATAACTAGCAGTGCTCAATCGCTCTATTAACCTAACGGCAGCATAGTTTGGTGAAGAAACCAAAGTTAATATGTGGTTAAAATATTATAAAGGATGGACAGTTCATTATGGGGAAATATGCCAAAGTGATGGGGATTAATTTTCCGAAGCTGACGTTAGATCGCACAATAGAGGTTCTTAGTGATGTGATTGAAGAGAATAGATCCGAGCTTTTTCATGTCATAACAGTTAACCCCGAAATCACCATGGCCTGCCAAAAAGACACATCGTTACGTTCCATAATTGAGGAAGCAGGTCTGATTACAGCTGACGGTGTGGGAATTGTAATGGTTTCTCGTCTGAGAGGCGGAAATCTTCCCGAAAGGGTTACGGGGTACGACACGTTGTTAAGATTACTCGATTCAGGAAATCAAAAGAAATGGTCATTTTATTTTCTAGGAGCAGATCCGCACACCAATGAAAAAGTGTGTGAAGTAATACGAAACAAGTATCCTGCTCTTTCTATATTGGGCAGGCACCACGGCTTCTTTACACAAAGTGAAGAAGATAAGATTGTAGATGAAATTGGAACCTTAAAGCTTGACATTTTGGTGGTTGCACTTGGAGCACCCTATGCAGAAAGATGGATACATCAACATAAATCAAAACTACATGCAAAGATTGCGATCGGAGTTGGAGGCAGTCTTGATGTTATTGCAGGAAAAGTTAAGGAGACCCCAGAAAGTTGGAAACGGCTAAACTTAGAATGGCTTTACAGGCTGATTCAGCAGCCTTCAAGATGGAAGCGGCAGTTGATCTTACCTAAATTCGCAATTCGAGCACTGACGTTTAGGGAAAAGTAAATCGTGGTTTCACTGAATAAGGAAACGAGCGAATGAGGGGGCCAATATGAAGGAAGTTATTTCTGCGCTTGAAGCGGCAAGTATCTCATATACCACAAATACGCCCTTACATACTTATACAACATGGAAAATCGGTGGTCCATGTGATTTACTTGTGTTTCCACGTACTATAGAGGAAGTATCACTTTGTGTTCGCACTCTGAAAGCAGCGAAAAGACCTTGGATCGTAATCGGCAAAGGATCAAATTTATTGGTATCGGATGAAGGATTTCGAGGAGCGGTATTGCGCCTGTCGGGTGCCTTTGATTCTGCTACATTTGGTGGGGACGGTGTAGTCGCTGGCGCAGGTTTTTCGCTAATAACCCTATCCCTTCAAGCAGCTAAGCATGGCTTTATTGGATTAGAATTTGCTAGTGGCATCCCAGGTACTGTGGGCGGTGCTGTCTGCATGAATGCTGGAGCTCATGGTTCTGACATTTCCAAGATACTGTCACAAGTCATAGTTATGAATGCACACGGGGATCTTGTTACTTTACAGGCAACAGACCTTTTATTTGGTTACCGCGACTCCGAAATACAACATAATCCATGGATTGTTCTAGAGGCGACCTTTTCCCTCTCTCATGGCGAGCCTAGTGTGATTTCGGAAAAGACAAAGATGTTTAAAGAAAAGCGTGTACGGACACAGCCACTTAAACAGCATTCGGCAGTGTGTTCCGAAATCCTTTACCGTTGTTTGCAGCGGCTCTAATTGAATCCATGGGTTTAAAAGGGCACAGCGTCGGCGGGGCTATGTTCTCTGAAATACATGCAAATTTTATTGTGAACACAGGTGGCGCCACAGCAAAAGATGTCAGGGCGCTAATTAAACTTGCTCAAGAGCGCGCAAAACAAGAACATGGTGTTCATCTTAAACCAGAAGTGGAATTCGTTGGATTCAACTAACGGGGAACGATAGCGTAATAACACAGTGAAGGCTGCAGATCCAATTGATCGGCGGCCTTTATTCAAGTAAAGGGCAGTATAGCGAAATTTAGATGGAGGATCAGAATGGAGATTGAATTCTCTTGGAGACAAATAGAGCAAGACAAAATTGGCCTCGATATGCCAGGATTTCATTGGTGTAGTCATGGTCGTGTGTTGACGATTTACCTGGTTGAATCGGAATCCATTGTAATGATTCATGGTGAAATGCCTGGAGTAAAGCAATACGATGTTTTGATTTTTGATGAGACCGAGTATATATCTAATCGTTTCTATCCAAATAAAAAACGAGTCGAAACAATCCCCCAAGAAGAGCGGTATCAAATCCAACAGTCATTAGTCAATTGGTTAGAGGACAGAGGAATAAGGCATGACATTAAAGTAGGTACATAACTTATCACACTAATGAGGAATGAATTATAAGATAAAGGAATTCTCAAAGCTGCCGCGAATATGTTCGGCAACCTCGTTAAGCTAAAGGGCAGGATAGCGTGGTGCTGGGCATCAATAATTAGAGTATACTATTCTTGAATTTGAAGTGTGTCTCATGCCCGAACATTCTCATATCCAAACATATCTCAAATATGACCAATACTACTTCAAAACGTTATCAGGCATTTTATACTTTATTGGAGGAATAGTATGAGTGAGTTTACAAGTGGAGTATTATTCTTAAGAAAAGATATTAGATCGATTTCGAGTTATGTTCAGCGGATAACGGCTTTTAACTGTATCGTTAATCACTTAACTCCTAAATGGTCAGTAGTATTTATTCCTCACACAGTTTCGATAGAAAACTTTTGTGAGAGTTTGTCCAATAAGGTACCTTTATTGTTTTTTTGGAACAATGAGGATCACGGATGGGGTTATCAGTTATTCTTAAGAGGATCACTAAATGTAGAATTCAATATAGAGTATGAATCTACTGAAGATCATATTGGCAAAGAAGTAGATCATTCAGCAGTAATAGCCGTCTTTAAACCCACAAAAAAGAAATCCATCTCACCGCAAGATGTGATGATTGATGGTAATAATGTTGAAAATTTCAAAATGATCATGGGTCTAGAAAAAATGTCGTGGTTAAATTACGATAAATGCGATGAAGATGTACTGGATTCTAATATAGAGATAGAATCTTACGAAAATACAACATTAAAAATAGTGGACAAAGAAATTACAGATCTAAGCCCATTCCGTAAGAATGGAAAATATGGATACATAAATGACGAAGGGGATATCGTAGTAAAACCCATTTTTGACCGAGTTGATTATTTCTCAAATGGGCTTGGTCGGGTTAATTATAAAGGTAAGAATGGTTTCATCAATCACACTGGTGAATATGTCTTAGAGCCTGTATATAACTGGGCATCGTCTTTTAGTGATAACCGTTGTGTTGTAGATCTGGAAGAGAGTTCTCTGGTAATAACTAAAGCGGGAGAAGTTATCTCAGAGATCGATAGAAAAAGTTATAAATCTTTTTGGCAATTCAGCGAAGGGAAAGTCAAAGTCGAAACTCGAGATCGACTTATTGGATTTATGAATGAACATGGTTCGTGGGTCATAATGCCGAAATATAAAGAGGCAGGACACTTTAACGATGGCTTCGCATGGGTTACTCTGCCATCAGGCAGAACCGTCTATATCGACGAAAAAGAAAAGAGTTTACAAGTACCGCAGGGGTACAGAGTCGGGTGCGCATTTTCTGAAGGAGTGGCTATTGTAAGTCAAAGATTGTCCAGTGGTGCGATAGATACCAAGGGGACATTGCTGCTGGAACATTTACCATTCACAACGGATTTCTTTAGGGAAGGATTACTAGCCGTTAAATATGAACATCAGTATCAATACATAAATGTTCATGGTGAAGTAGCGATCGAACCAGCTTTCGACGGAGCATTTAGTTTTTCTAACGGTGTCGCAATGGTAGATATTAAGGGGAGAACTTCTTTTATAGATAAAAGCGGCCGTCTGCTTTATAAGCCTCAAAAATATTACAATACAATTATGCAGTCTATAAGGGAGAATACGATATTCAAAACGGGGCATAAGGATCGTTTTATGTACGTGAGTAAGTTAACTGGTGAGCCTGTATTTTACCTGGAAGAGCTTGATATATAGGGAAGGCTGAAATTAATTAACTATACTCTATACTCCCTTCCGTTGAAGATTAAGCTAACGGGAAACGATAGTTCAATAATTCAGCAGCAGTCTAAGACTTTATTTTCTCGTCCATGGTTGCTGTTGTTTCGTTTTTTTGGGTCAGTCTAATACTTTTTTTCGTCTACAATTACGAACGGTTGCAAACAAAACTAAACGGCCTAAGTCCAATGGAATTCAGGACAAAGGCCGCTTAACTGACTTTATTATTTACACTGTCTACTTGACGGGGGGCAGTTCAACTTTTGGGACAGCCTCTTGTATTTTAATCTACCAATTGATGCTGTCGATATAGAGGTCTCCGGTCCAAGTTCCATTGGTCTGAATCTCGATTCCGAGTGAACGGCTAGGCGCGACTGAATTGGCAGGATAAGTTAAAGTGATGGTATTCCAGGCATTAGGCGTCAAGGAGCTATAGGCTTTCCAGTTGCTGGTCCATGTATAGTTATAATCCATGATGAAAGGCATCACATAATTCAAGTTTGCGCCGCCCGGTACCCAGATACGGTACGTGATGGTTTTTCCTGCAGTGATAGCTGGACTATCTTTTGAAATTTTGTACGTACCCGAACCGTTGACACTGACTTTTAAGGAACCCGTGCCTGAGTAGGCACGTGTTGTTGATTGGGAAAGGGTTACAGCGGCAGCACTGCCGTAAAAACTGTGCATAGTCCCGTTCTCGAAATTGTATACGGAGGTGTCAGATACCGGAGGCGTACCACCGCCTGTGCCGCTTGTGACAAGTACGGAGATACTTCTCGCCGGGAATACAAGGTTGCTTGCTTGCCCGCCGCTTACCGTGAAGTTTCCGCTGTCCGTCATATTCTGGGACGAGGTGGTGACAAATTGCTGAACCGAGTTTCCGTTTATTCCTTTGACATCTAACGTCTTACTTGTGGTTGTAGGATTAACTAATAGAACTACAGTCTGGCCTGATGGGTTTACAAAGGCCATCATATCGTCTTCGATGGAGCCGGTTGCTTTTAGAGTCGTATCCGTTGTGGACATCTTCCGAACTTTGGAGCCGGCAGGCGCATTCTTCCATAGCTTGGAGAAGACGTAGAATAATTTGCTTCGGACCGGGGCGGTGTCTCCGGTCAGCAGATTTTCCGGGTGGGAAGAGTTATCATTCGTATGTCCCCAACCTCTCCAGAAGAACCAGTACGTATGTTCCATCTCCACCAAATCTCTTGCGAAGTGACGCATGCCATTGATGGTCCAGTCGATTTCGGAGGTGCCGTAATCAATTGGGGACCATTCCGTCATCCACATTTCTTTTCCTGTATTTTTGGCCTGTGTATTATAGTTAGTCAGTGTGCCGATTTCCTGATAATATTGATCGTACGTATGTGTCGCAACGACATCAATGGCATTCTTTACAGTGGTATCGCTTAGTCCCGAGAAATTCGTTCCGAGCTGATTCCAATTCGAACTGGGATACTGGCCTTCGGGCCCGAACACTTTGACGCTGCTCAAACCGCTGTTGTTTAATTTGTTCTTGAGCTTCACAAGTACGCGCTGATATTGAGTCTGGTCATAGACACATCCGTCATATCCCACAGCGGCGCTGGGTTCATTTTGGAGTGAGAACGCTTTCGCTTTACCGACACCCTGCTGGTCTAGCCAGTTGAGGGCATCTGCGGCGTATTGAACGAAGGCGTCCTCCATATCGGTTCTCAGATGCGTCGCCTGGCCGCTTGGCGTTTGACCGTTAATGTCGGCAGGATCCTTCATGGCGGCGGGCGGCGACCATACGCTGACTACATAATCCGTTATTCCGTAGTCGCGCGCAATCTGGATTTGCTGCTTTAAGTCGGCCAAAGCAGTTGTATTAAGGCTCCAGGTTGCGGCGTTAAACGCTCTAGGCTGCAGATCCACGCGAATAATGTTCAATCCAAGCTCGCTGTAAAGTGCACTTTGAATCTGAGACTTGTTAAAGATCGTAAAATTCTGCGTTCCCGATTCGGTATTCCAATCTGAACGGAAGTAAGATGGAAAAGCACCCCACCCTTTCATCGTCTGCGAGTCCGTGGACGAAACCGTCACGGAGTTGGTAGCTGCATGCGAACTCCCCGGGAATGATCCCAATACAAGAGTGACGAACAACAGCATGGCAAGCCCTGAGACGTGCGCCTTCCGGTAAAACTTCATCATAAGTTACCTCCTAAGAGTACTGGTTTTCCATGCCGCAATTGTGAAAGTGCTTACATGGATGAGAAGATTATAATCAACGGCAGGGAGATAAAGGAATAACCAGAACCATCATGGATATAGCCATTTTGTTCGAATCTTGATATGAAGTTATAAATTATGATATAGAGATGGGGTTCACCAGCTCCTTATAATGGGGTCAGGGGTGATCCTATGAATCCGGTATCCTTGGAAACCAATCTTTCACTTATTGATTTGCATTGGGACAGTGTCAGTTCGGGGTGGTCGTACCCGGAACATTCTCATCGCCATTTATTTGAGATTATGTATATTATTGAGGGTCAGCTGGAACTAAAAATGAACGCAGAGCGTTATAAGCTTTCCTCAGGAGATGCAGTCCTGCTGCGACCGAATCAGCTGCATTCCGCGGAAACGAAGCAACCCTCCTGCACCTTCTTCTGCTTTCATTTTACAATGGACGATCCCGAGCTGATCCGAATGTTGAATCTATCCGATAAATGGATGTATTCCGCCCAAGATTCGTTCACACAAGGATTAAATCGTATATGCGAAGAAATCTTTCTGCTGGTGAGAAACTCAAGCGGATTAGCTGTGGTGACAAATCGAATGAAAATGATCGCGAAATTATATCAGCTTTTGGAAACGATTGCAAAAGGACTGCCCTCCATCCGTCCCTCCGAGGATGCCGGGGTAGATCTCTCCACATTGGAAATGGCCGAGAAAATCGCCGGGGAACTGAAGAAACTGGCGCATTCCCGCCTGTATGCCAGCTCACCAGGTTCCGGGAAGCAGGCTGTGCAAGAACCCGTTTATCTAACGATAAATGACATTTGCCGCAGTATGGGGCTCAGCCCGTCCAAATGCAACCGGGTATTCAGAAGCGTATATTCCAAAGGCCTGCGAAAATATCTTTCCGACCTTATCCTACATGAAGCCAAGCTGCTGTTAACAAACGAACAGTTAAGTGTGGAACATATAGGAGATTTACTTGGCTATCAAGACGCAGGCACGTTCAGCAGGCAATTCAAACGTTGGACCGGCATATCACCGAAAGGATACAGGGACAGAATGCGATGAACAGAACGATTTCTCTATTCTCGAAGATGATGATCTTAATTGTGCTTATCTTGGCTCCGGTCATCCTCTTATTTGTTATTTCCAACAAAATCAGTGTCAGTGTACTGCAGGAAGAGGTTCAAGGAGAGAAATTAAATCAGCTCTCTTACTTCGGTACGCAGATGGATGCTCAAGTGGAGCAGATCCGCAATAATGCGTCCATGTTACTTAAAGATCCGGATGTTCAGGAGTTTGCCACTAGCCAGTACTTTCCTATGTATTTTGATTATGCCAAAGCCGTGCACCGTCTAGAGGAAAAAATATTCCTGCAAATCTCCGCCGGCCGATGGCAGAGCGAGGTGTCCTTGTTTTTCCCGGGCGTTTCCAGAGTGATCTCGACGGTTGGGCGGGTAGAGTTTTCGATGGGGGAGTTAAAGGAGCAATTCGATTATAAATGGCGGTACCGTCAAATGAACATTAGAGGGAGGGAGGATTACCAATTCGTAAGCTATCTAGCCGATCCCTTCAGTGAGAAGCCCGACGTGAAGAGCGCTTTAGCGGTAGTTCAGGTCAGTTTCTCTTCGTCTCACATGAAGCGCATGCTTGAAGCCTTCGGAAGGGAATTAAAGGGCGAGCCATTCCTGTATTATCCCCAGTACGGGGCCGTCACTGATCACGAAGCAGTTAGTCCGATTATACCCAAGGTCATTCAAGCCCTCTCTATAACCGAGGACAAAGCAAAAGAGTATAACCGGGTTATTAAGCTCGATAACATCAGGTATTTGGTCAGTGTGCGTAAGCTGCAGTCGATGGATGCCTACTTGATCCATTATGTTCCTTTTGAAGAGATTGTAAGTCCGATGAAACATTTTCAAAATCTTTTTTACATAGCGATAGTCCTGCTTCTTGTCTTAGGTTTATTTGCTGTATTTATGCTGTACCGCAATGTGCAGAGACCGTTGAAACAATTAATTAAGGGCCTGCAGCATATTAAGCGAAGGGACTTTGCCGTGCGGATCCGGAAACAAAGGAACGATGAGTTCGGCTTTGTGATCGACCAATTCAACCAAATGGCAGAGGAAACCCAAGAATTGATTGAAAAAGTTTACACAGGGGAGCTGCATTTAAGAGAGGCCACGTTAAAGCAGCTTCAATCCCAGATCAATCCACATTTCCTTTACAATTGCTTATATTACATTAAGAATAAAGCCGGAATCGGCGAAAAGGACGCTGTAATCGCGATGGCCCTAAGTCTTGGGGAGTACTTTCGATATACGACTAGGACGGAGACGCAAACGTGTACGCTGGAGGAAGAAATCGGCTTTGTTATGCATTACTTACGAATTCAGGACTTGCGGATGCAGCGGTTTCAAATTGAGAATTCCGTACCCTTGGAGATGTATCATTTGCAGATTCCCAGACTCATTCTGCAGCCCTTTATAGAGAATGCGATTATTCATGGAATCGAACGCAAAAGCGGGGAAGGAATGATCCGAATTACAGGACAGGTTGAGGGTCAAGTGAACCGGATTGTGATTGAGGATTCGGGTGCAGGCATGAGTTCGCAGGAAATCGACCGGATTCACCGCAACTTGCAGTCTGTCCTTGATGAGACCATGGGATGCGGTATCTGGAACGTGTATCAGCGGATGCTGCTGCAATTCGGCTCTGAGACGGAGCTTGTTTACGAACAGAGCTCTTTAGGGGGAGTCAAAGTCGTTTTGGAGTGGAAGGTTGCAGTCAGCTATCAGGAGGCGGTATCAGAATGAATTTACTTATAGTGGATGACGAGATCTCGGTGATAGAAGGCTTACTGGGGACGATCGAATGGAGCGGGATCGGGTTTCATACGGTTAGATCCGCTACGTCTGCTTTTGAGGCTATTCGGCTAATGGAGGAAGAAACGGTCGATGTGGTCATCACCGATATCCGGATGCCAGAGATGAGCGGACTGGAGCTGGTGCAAGCTATCGAAGAACGATGGGACAAAACCAAATGCATCCTTCTTACGGGACATAAGGAGTTTCACTATGCCCAGTCTGCATTGCGCCGAAAGGTATTCGACTATATTCTGAAACCGGCCAGCGATGAAGAGATTATCTGTACCGTTACAGCTGCCGTGGATGCAATACATAACGAATGGAATCAAGCCAGTTCAATGCAAAAAGCAATGTACACCTTAAGAGAGCATCTTCCTGTCTTGAGAGGGAATCTGTTGTTGAAACTGCTGCATGGACAGTATAAGAGGCAAGGGGATTTGGAGCTTAAATTCAATATGCTAGAACTGCCCTTTACTCCAAAGGATCGGGTGGTATTACTGCTGGTAAGGCTGGATACGGGGGTTGACCCGGAGGATCCCTACAGTTTGCAGCTCTACGAATATGCGATCATTAATATGGCGGAAGAGGTATTTAACGGAGGATTCAGTCTCTGGAGTACCCGGGACGTTCACGATTACCTGGTCATCGCGTTAAAGCAAAAGGAACCGGCGGCTGAATTTACATCCGCTGCGGGTGCCATGGAGAACTTAAGCGTAAAACTCCAGGAATGTATTCAACAATATCTGAAGCTGTTGGTCACCGTCGTATTAAGCAGGAGTGCTGCCTTAACCGATGACTTGTCGGATGCCTACAACGGCGCTCTTTCCTATCTGCGTAAATACGGCAATCAAGGGACTGCGTTATTCCTCTCGGTATCGCATGAGAACAAGGATGCCAAGGTAGGTTCGTTAAAAACCCCTTATCAGTCGCCGACGCTGCTGCATCTTCTGGAGGCGGGCAAATGGGACGAGGCCGAGATCAAGGTCAAGGACATCTGGTTGGAGGTTGCCAGCTCCTGGGAAGGCTCTGAAGAGCATATTATGGAGGCTGTGCACGGGATCATTGCGGCATTTACCTGTATCGCGCACCATCACGGGCGTCATCTGTCAGAGATTATAAGCAGTGAATACGGCTTCTTATGGGGTCAAGGCCTGCGGATCCGCACCAAGGCGGAGGAATGGACCTTACGGGCGCTGCGCTCCATAAGAGACGATATATGGGAAGAATCGAGACATAACAGGAATCATATGGTTCGTCAGATTCAGGACTATATCGTAAACCATCTGTCAGAGGATCTTTCACTGACTGCGCTTGCCTCGCTGGTTTATATTCATCCTGCCTACTTATCCCGCCTTTTTAAAGACGAAACCGGGGGAGGAGTAAGTGACTATATTTTACGGCTTCGAATGGAGCATGCAACCTACCTGCTGAAACATACAAACCTGAAAGTCTACGAAGTTGCCAAACAAACAGGTTATCAGAACGTAGCCTATTTTATTAAAGTGTTTCGAACCTGCTATAACCAAACTCCGCAGGAATACAAGGACCGGTCCTGCCCGGTTCCATAAGAAGGGGCAGAGCGCTTTCAAGGCTCTGCTGCTTCTTTTTTTCGTTAAATATATTGCTACGAAGTTAAAGATGTTCATATATCTCTGCGATTTTCGGTGTTCTATAATCAGGACAGAAGATAACGATAGATAGGAAAGAAGGAAGAAGGACATGAACACAGCCGCTAACGTCCAATCCGCAACGGATGCAATACCAGGTATATTCAACGAACCTCACCGCTCAAAGCAACGATGGAATTTTAGGCGAAATTGGCCGCTGCATGCGCTGCTGCTTCCCGGGGCGCTGCTGCTGTTGATTTTTAATTACGCTCCTATGCTGGGATTGGTTATGGCTTTTCAAGATTATAAGCCATGGACTGGCTTTGCAGGATCGGAGTGGGTAGGACTTCAACATTTCCGTACGATGTTCGAGTTTGATGAAGTGAAGCAGGTAATATGGAATACGTTGTGGATTGCCTCTTTCAAGATCATCTTTCACTTACTAGTGCCATTATTCTTCGCGCTTATGTTGAACGAAGTGAGAGGCATGCTGTTCAAACGCTCCATCCAAACGCTCGTTTACCTGCCTCATTTCTTGTCATGGGTCATACTGGGTGGAATCTTGATCGATATTCTATCTCCGTCAGGCGGACTGGTCAATCAAGTCATCGTATTCTTCGGGGGAGAGCCCGTTTTCTTTCTCGGCAACGGTACATGGTTTCGGATTACCTTAATCGCTACAGATGTCTGGAAAGACTACGGATTCGGGGCCATAGTGTTTCTGGCAGCCATTGCAGGTATAAATCCTGAGCTTTATGAAGCGGCACTGATGGATGGGGCGAATCGTTGGAAGCAAACGCTCAGCGTCACACTGCCTTCCGTTCTGCCCATTGTCATTGTAGTAGGCACCTTATCACTCGGCAACATTCTTAACGCAGGCTTTGACCAGATTTTCAACCTTTATAATGCCCTCGTCATCAGCAAAGGGGATATTATCGACACTTACGTCTATAGAGCTGCTTTATTGCAGGGGAACTTCGGATTTGGCGCGGCAGTCGGCGTGTTTAAATCAGTGGTCAGTCTCGTACTGATCGCGATTGCCTATCGAATGGCTTATAAGTTTGCGAACTACAGAATTTTCTAGAAGGTGGTCCAGGAGCACATGGCATATAAATCAGCTTCCTATCGAATCTTTACCTGTATTAATACGGTCATCATGGCCGTTCTGGCGCTTTCCAGTATCATTCCTATTATTCATATTCTGGCCGTGTCGTTAAGCAATAAATCCGCCGCTGATGCGAACCTGGTGGGCCTGCTGCCTATCAATATTACCTTCGAGGCTTATAAATTAACGTTGGGGAATCCCAATTTCGTGGATTCTTTACTAAATTCCTTCTCACGAACCGTGGTAGGGACGGGGCTTAGCATAATGATTACCGTCATGATCGCCTTTGCGTTATCGAAAGAAAAGCAGGAATTTAGAGGGCGGAACGCATGGGCATGGTTCTTTGTATTCACCATGTTATTTAATGGCGGACTGATTCCTACTTATATTATGATTCAAAAACTGCACCTGCTGAATACGTTCTGGGTCATGGTGTTACCCGGTGCGGTGAACATATTTAATATGATCCTGCTGTTGAATTTCTTTCGCACTTCGGTACCGAAATCCCTTTCGGAAGCGGCATATATTGACGGCGGCGGCCATTTTCAGTGCCTGATCCATGTTTATCTGCCGATATCTATGCCGGCACTCGCCACCATTTCGCTCTTTACTTTGGTAGGTTACTGGAACGAATGGTTTTCAGGGCTCGTGTTTCTTAACAATGCGGACTTATACCCGCTCTCCACCTTATTGCAGACGATTATTGTACAACAGGATTTCTCCAGAATGAATGTGGACCCGTCCGTGGTCGCGGCGATTTCCAACCGAACCGTGAAAGCCTCGCAAATTTTTATAGCTATGATTCCTGTAATTCTGGTGTACCCTTTCCTTCAGCGGTTTTTCGTCAAAGGAATGGTGCTCGGTTCAGTGAAAGAATAGATCAACTGCGGTAATAACTTGACTATCCTTAAGATAGATGAAAATGAATAGGGGATATCAATTATTATATTTATTACTATCATTCAGGAGGGTTTTACGTGAAAAGGATGAACAAAGGGGTCTCGTATTCTGCTTTACTCATTTTGCTGATGAGTTTCATGTTGTTGTCAGCCTGTACCAAAGACACGAATCAAAATGGCGAAGGTAATAAGCCTCCAGAAGATGTTCAACCCGCCCAAGCAGCAACCGATAATCCCTACTCCGCACCGTTCAGCAACGGAAAGTTCGATCCGCCTATTACGTTATCAACAGTAAGAATTGTTGGAGGCGATGTGAAATTCAAGAATGGGGAGACGATGGAGAACAATGTTCATACGAAATGGGCAAAAGAGAAACTGGGGATTGATATTAAAACAGACTGGACCGTGGCGAACGGGGATGCTCTAAAGACGAAACTGCGCTTAGCTTTAGCTGCAAATCAGACCATGCCCGACGTTCTGGCGTTCCGCGACGATGAGTTAGCCAACGAACTGATCCAATCGGGAAAATTTATGGAAGTCGGTCCCCTGTTCGAGAAATATGCTTCTGCTTCATGGAAAGAGGCCATGAGCGGAGATCCAAGCGTGTGGAATACGTATATCCGCGACGGCAAGAAATACGGGATTCCCATCCTGGATTATGCCTACAATACGGATGAAGTGCTGTGGATCCGTCAAGATTGGCTGGACAAGCTAGGTATGAAGGCTCCTGCAACGATAGACGAACTGGAGAAAACCATCGAAGCCTTCTCCACACAGGACCCGGATGGCAACGGCAAAAAGGACACTTACGGATTAACGTTCGGATTCAAAAATCAGCTTAATACCTGGATGTCCGGCGTCGGCTCTATCTTCGGAGCTTATGGCGCATTGCCTAATCAATGGATGGAGAAAGACGGCCAATTAGTGTACGGTTCGACCTTGCCGGAAGCGAAAATGGGCTTGGAGAAGCTGCGGAGCTGGATGGAGAAAGGTTTCGTTCCCAAGGATGCCGGGTTAGTAGATGAAGTAAAAGCGTCTGATCTCTTCATCGCAGGTCAAGCCGGTATCGTTTTGGGTCCGCACTGGATGCCCGGCTGGCCTTTAAACGCTTTGACCGATAACGTCAAGACGGCCAAGTACCGTGCTTATCCGATTCCTGCCGGACCTGACGGTAAGGCGATGCGCAAAGGCACGTTGACCAATAACGGTGTAGTTTTGATTAATAAAGATATGAAGAATCCTGATGCGTTTATCGTTTATCAGAATTATTTATTCGATCATTTTGCAAATCCTGAGGTTGGCGGAGAGTTTGAATTCGGTATGGCCGAAGGGTATGATTGGGCGAATGTAGACGGAAAGCCGACTACAGACACCAACAAAATCCCAGGCGGCGCAGTCGTGGTTTCAAAATATACATTAACGTTTGACGGGGCAAGAATACCTACCCTTGAACTGGAGACCTTGGCGAAACTTGCTTCCGGCGCTCAGCCGGTAACGCCGTTCGAGAAGATTGATGCGGCCAAGGACCCGCTCTGGATTCAAGCCGGCGGTATCGTGATGCAGCAGAAGGACATATCCAAACCAGAGAAATTTGTGGGGGCTCCTACGAAAACGATGAAAATCAAGAAAGCCTTCCTGGATAAAATGGAGAAAGAAATGTATGCAAAAATCATTTATGGTGAACTTCCTCTGACCGAATTCGATGCCTTTGTTGAGAAATGGAACGCCCAAGGCGGAGAACAGATTACGAAGGAAGTAAATGAGTGGTATCAATCTTTGAAATAAACGTAAAACCCGGCCCGGGGCTGCTTTACTCGGGTCGGGTTTTTGCTTGTGGAAATGTTCGTGTTTGTGAGTAACAGCTACTCTGGATGATTAACGAGCCGAACGTTGCTTCTGGGATATATCAATTCGACCGGAGGCGTGCGGATCACATTGGATGTATAACTATGGTCTCTAGCTGCTCTGGGGCACGGGTTATTACAGCAGATTTTGTTATTCGCTCCCGCGTTCCCACTGATATGCTCGCATAACTCCACCCCCTAACCATGTAGGAGGGGCAGCTTGTTCTTTTCAAGGATACTCATAAGTAGTTGGCCCAATAAGATCCGCAGGGATGTAACCATGTAGAGAAAGTCAGCGATATGGTCCTTTCAGGCCCTGTAGGATGAGAACAATTGGGAAGACTCGTACTTCGAATATAAAAGTATAAAATGTACACTTTAAACTGACTTAAAGTTTGATACATAATGGGGTGGGCAAGAGGGGATATGCTCTTTGCGGAAGGGACTCTTTCTATGCTCTTAGTCGAACGCAATATTTTCTGCAGCAGAGTAATATTTATGAATTACAATTAGCTGAGGAGGCTGTTTGTATGGGTGCTTCACATTTTTCCAAACAGGATCTGTATGTCTCACCGAACGGGAATGACAATTGGTCGGGGCAGTTTCCAGACGGAAATAAAGAAGGAACGGACGGTCCATTACGGACCTTAGAGCGGGTGAGAGATCTTCTTCGGGCACGCAAAAGGCTGGGTTATATGCATGAACCTGTTACAGTATGGCTGCGGGAAGGGATGTATCCTGTATGGAAACCCCTAGAGTTCGATTCCCGTGATGCGGCCCCAGTTACCTATCGTTCGTATCCCGGGGAACAAGCCGTATGGCATGGAGGAGTAAGGATTCAAGGCTGGAAAGAGGAGCGGGTAAACGGGAAGAAGGTATGGGTATCGGAGCTGCCAGAGGCTGTAAACCGAGATAGGGGGTTCCGGCAGCTGTTCGTCAATGGGGAGCGGCGCTCCAGAACCCGCCTGCCCAAAACCGGATATTATACCATGTTGGATGTGCCCGGATTGGACAAGGGGCGTAGCATCTTTGAGGTGTTGTTCCAGGGCTCCGACAAATTTCAATGCGAGCCTGGGGACTTTAAGAATTGGAGGAACCTGACCGACATTGAGGTGGTAGTTAACCATCTATGGATTGATGAGAGGATGCCGGTTCAATCCTTTGATGAAACATCAGGTATGGTTCGTTCCTCCAGAAGAAGTGCGATGGCCTTAATGGATTCCCACGAGAACGGATTTGCCCGCTATTACATTGAGAACGTATTCGAGGAGTTGACCGATCCGGGGGAATGGTACATGGATCGGATTGAAGAGAAACTTTATTATATCCCGATGCCGGGGGAGTTGATCGGGAACACTGAGATAGTAGTACCTGTCACAACCCAGTTCATCCGAGTTGTCGGTCAGCCGGAACAGAACATTTTTGTGGAGTTTCTGGCCTTTAAGGATATAACCTTCCAGTACAGCGATTGGGTCCTGACATCCGGAGGCGGAGGGGGAGAACGGCTGAAGATGCCCGAAATCGATTACGCTTCTCCTATACAATCTGCCTTTACTGTCCCAGGGGTCTTATATTTTGAAGGAGCGAAGTCCTGTACTGTAGAGGATTGTACCATAAGGCATATCGGTCATTACGGAATTGAACTGGGGGATGGGTGCATGGGCAACCATGTGGCGGGCAATCACATTCATGACACCGGTGCTGGCGGCGTAAAGCTGAACGGGAGTGAAGCGAACGGGCCTTTGTCAAGACGTACCGGCCGCAATCAAGTCACGGACAACCATATCCACGCCATAGGAAGGGTATTCAACAGTGCTGCTGCAATCCTAAGCATGCATGCTTCAGGCAACACCTTCTCGTACAACCATATCCACGATTGCTACCACAACGGAATTTCCTGCGGCTGGGTTTGGGGCTATGCTGAGAATGTATCCCACAGCAACCTTATAGAATACAATCATCTGCATGACATTGGAAAAGGTGTTCTCAGTGATATGGGGGCGATTTATACATTGGGAGTTCAACCCGGTACCGTAATCCGGGGGAATCTGATCCATGATGTCCGCAAAGGGGGTTACGGGGGCTCGGGTATTTATACCGACGAAGGCAGTTCTTACATTGTAGTCGAAAATAACCTAATCTATAACGTAGACAGTTATGCTTATTTCCAGCATATCGGAAGAGAGAACTTGATTCGTAATAATATCTTCGCTTTCGCGGGAGAGGGTTTGTTCGCTCTGCAGGCCTCTCCTATACTCGATGGGTGGAATCAATTTACATTGGAAAGAAATTTATTAATAACGGACGAGAAACCGTTCTTCTTCGGTTCCTGGTACGCATGGTTGAACTCCCGATTGTTCACCTCCGATCTTAATCTACTGTGGGATATGTCGGATGGTCCTCTAATTGCCCACAATCTTTACTGGTCAATGGGGGAGAATCAAATGGTAACGGAAAGGCTGGTCTTGGAGGAATGGCGGCAATTGGGCTATGACCAACATTCTATCGTAGTCGATCCCCTGTTGGACGATAACGGGGAGTACCCATTTTCATTGCAGCCGGACTCACTAGCCATGTCTCTGGGGTTCCGTCCATTCCATACTTCCAGGGTTGGGCCCCGCTCGAAGGAAAAACGAGTCTCATACGGGGATGAATCAAAGGAATTTATGTTCGCGTAACCGTCACCACCATGGCCTAACCGAGGGAGTCGCGGCAATCATTATACTCGTAGATATAACCTGCCGGATATTCATCTGGCAGGTTATATCTGATTTGAAGGACTCGATCCCTACGCTGCATAGAGTATTCCGGCTGTGCAAATAACTTTGCTGCTGCAATGTCCTCCCAGCGATTCAGATGTACATTTTGTATATACCCATGGATGATTTTAAAGATAAGAAAGTATAAATAATACAATTTCTAAGTGGATGATTTTGTAACAAGATTGTTATATCAAGCGTAAAGGAGGGACGCATTTCTTCGAAAGGTTCAGAAGGCAAATCTGTTAAGCGCTGTAATTGAAAAACGAAGAACATATGGAGGAGATGAATTTGATGTTTCTTAGTAAATGGAAAAAGGTAATAACACTCTTTTTTGTAATCGCTCTCATTGGCTCCGGCTCCTATTCAGGTAAGGGCGGCAATGTTGCGCATGCAGCAGGCACTTATTATGTTGCTCCGAACGGAAGCGACAGTACCGGTAACGGTACATCAACAAACCCATGGAAATCGCTTGCATATGCTTCGGCACATGTAGCTTCCGGGGACACCATTCATTTGAAGGCGGGCACATATACGGAAACCCAAATCAGCTATATCCCAGTTGGCGTAAATGTCGAGGGCGAGGGTGTCAATAATACGATCATTCAGTCCTCCGCTGCTGTAGATCCATATCTGGAGGCTCTGATTATGCTCCAATCCCCTGAGGGTGCACCGCAGAACGGGAATCAAACATTGAGCGGATTTACAATTGATGGAATGCAAAGAGCTTTGGAAAGCGGGATTTTTGTCTTTAGAAGGAACAATGTAACGCTTCATGATATCAATGTCAGCAATACTCATTTTTCCGGTATCAAGGTCTATGGATATTGGACTGATGATAACGTCGAACCAAGTTATTACGGATCTGGTATCCAATTATACAACATCAGATTAACGGAAACCTCTCGGGATTTGGATGGATGGAGCTCGGGTGCTTTGATGCTGTCCGGACTACAAGGAGCTGATATTCACAATATAAACATTACCGAATCCGGTGGATATGGGATTAAATTCGGAGCAGGCGGCGGTTGGTTGAAGGGTGTGAAAATTCATGACAGCACGATCCATGTCAATTCCTACGATCCTTTCTGGGGATCCGATGCGTCCATGGAATTATGGAATGTAATTGAGAACAGTGAAGTTTATAATATTAAATCAAACAATTGGTTTTCATTTGTCAACAAGCTGGAGACAGCACCGGGTGTCACATCTTTGAAAGTGCACGATAACCAGATCATCTCGGAGCGGGTAGACAGTCCGAAAGAAGCTATCGAATTTTTAGTAAGCAACGGACAAATTTATAACAATTATATGGAGCAATTTCAATTCGGGGTTGTTGACTACAGGGTTGGGAATTCTTCCAACAATTTGATTCATCATAATGTATTTCGCAATCCACAAGTATCCACGAGGGCCGACAATGCTGGAATTCTTATGAATTCCCGTCAGTACGCATTCTCCGGGATGAAGGTTTACAATAATATATTTGATAATTACAAGATCGGCATTCAATTTGGCGCTGAAAGCGGAACATTCATAAACGGTGAAATCAAGAACAACATTTTCATAAACACTCCCGTTGGTATCCGTACCCTGACCAGCTCCTCTGCAAACATGAGTAATTTCCAAGTGCAAAATAATATTTATCACAATGTGCCTACTTTTGTTCAGCATAATAGCGTCCCAACCAATTGGCAGCAATCGAATAATTTCAATACCGACCCGGGGATGAAAAAGACTGGCGCCATTCCCGCACCTTATTACATTCCATCCTCCTCTGCGAGCACGACCGTTAATACGGGGGTCAATGTTGGTCTGCCGTATTCCGGTTCAGCTCCTGATATCGGAGCCTACGAGTTCGGAAACACATATCCGGATTCCCCTACTGTGAAGAAGTTGGAGGCAGAAAACTACAGTTCTATGTCAGGGATTATGAACTATGGTTCAGCCATTGGAAATTTGGATCACGGAGATTGGATTGCTTATAACAGTATTAATCTGGAAACAAGTCCTTACAGCGTCGAGGTATCCTTGGGAGTTCCCTACAATTATGCCGGCCAGCAAATTGAAGTTCGCACCGGCGGCCCAACCGGTACTCTATTAGGGACCCTTACCACTGTGGGCTCAGGAGATTGGGGCAGCTACGGCCGTCAATCTGCAACGCTCAGCGGGACCGGCGGTGTGCAGAATCTATACTTTGTATTTAAAGGAAACGCAGGCATCGGAAACTTGGATTGGATCAAAATTTATTCAAACAGCATAAGTGTTGCAGACACTCAAGCACCTTCGGCACCAACGAATTTGAGCTCCCCGTCGAAGACGAGTACCAGTGTGAATTTGTCTTGGACTGCTTCTACAGATAATGTGGGTGTAACTGGCTACGATGTATATCGGGGGACTACCTATGTAACCACTGTAACAGGTACGACTGCAACGGTTACAGGTCTAACCGCGAACACGGCTTATACCTTTAGTGTTAAGGCCAAGGATGCGGCAGGCAATGTGTCTGCGGCCAGTTCCGGCCTGACTGTTACAACGAATCCTGCTGCGGTTACCGTTATCGATCTGTCCCACAACGGAACTGGTGCGGCCACTTTCGGATCCTCCAGCAACGAAGTGAAAAGATGGCAAACCTTCCTCGCCAATACCAACAATAAGCTTGTCAGTGTGGATCTTAAGTTGAAACGCATATATGGTAATCCCAGCAATGTAACGGTACAGCTGTACGCTACAAGCGGAGGGAAACCCACGGGTTCACCGCTTGCTTCCGCAACTATTAATGCGTCTTCTATAACAGGAACGTTGGCTGTTGTGAATGCAGCCATACCTTATACCGGATTGGTAAACGGTACGGAATACGCCATTGTCCTGGGGCAGCAAAATACAATCGACGGTGCTTACGGCTGGTCCAGCGGTGCAGATGTCAGCACCAGTTATCATTTCGGCAAGTTCGATGGAGGGTCGGTATGGACCGATGAATCCTTTGTTGGAGATGGTTGGATGAAGGTCAACGTCAGCAATTAAGGGCAAGCCGGCAGGACGCATTTGGGTCCTGCCGGCTTTTTTGTTGAGAGGGGTGTCAAGACTGGAGAAAAGCCGGATTGTACGATTCTGACTTTTGCATATTATCTATAGATTCCATTGTGGTTCCTACCGGTTTGATTTATGATAAGGGCACCATAACGAAAATGTCAGAATGGGGAGACACGCGGATGAAGGTTCTGGAACTATATCGCTCAAGAAAATATTTACAGAAAATTATGCTGTCCATTACGATGCTTCTGTTAATAAGTCTGAGTGTCTCTTTTACTGTTCTGTACTTTAAGTCGGAGAGAACCGCTTTGGACATCCAGTTTCATGCCAATCAACGCGTTCTCAACCAGGTAAATTCCAACATTTCATTTATAAATGATGTTGTACAGAATCTGGCAGTCAATTTGTACAATGATAATGAAATCGCTTCCATTATTTATAGCAGAACCAATGAGCCAATCGATCTCATCCGTGTAACTAACAAAATAAATAAAACAATCGACTCCACCTCCTTTGTGCATTCTGTTGTTCTATACAGGGGACAGGACAAGGCAACTCTTTTCCAGTCCGATATCAATATCGCCATGAATGAGGATGAAATCAAGAGCTCCGTTTTGAAGTATATGAACAACAACCACGACATTCGTAAGTACAAGCTATTTCCCCTGAATTTATATTCAAAGGACGGCGGAATGGATGTATTCTCTTATGTTATATTTGACTCCTTGAATACGCATCAGCCAGGGGAGCCGGCTCTAATTCTTAACATTAAACCGCAATGGTTGTTCAACAACCTTGGTGCCATGAACGAGAATACGGAATACGATGCCCATACGCTGCTGCTAAACCAAGAAGGGTTGTTCTACACAGACAGAGCATTTGAAATGGCTGATCAGAGGCAGATCATCAGTATCGTGGAAGAACTGAAGTCCGGCCCAATGGGATTCCGGGTCAAGGAGATCGGCGGCAAAAAGAGCATTGTTTCCTTTCAGAATACCGATGTCAACGATTGGATGGTCGTTACCATTCAGCCCTATGATAACGTCATGAAGCGAATCATCAAAATGAGAACAACATTCTTTTATATCTCCTTTACATTTATTATTGCATCCGTGCTAATGTCCATATGGATATCCCACAAGCTTTACGTACCGGTTAATCGTTTACTTGCGCAAATTAAAGGCCAGGAGGCTTTTCAAGGAAGAAGGAGGGATGAGCTTACATACGTAAGTGAAGCATTCCATCAAGTGATGGATAAGTTAAATGTCGTAAAGGATGCCCAAAGGGATAATCAAGACATCGTTAAGGACTATTATTTGCGCCGCGTCATAACAGAGAGCGTTTCGTTCAGCAAAGAAAACTGGGAGGTTTATATCCGGGACCATGACCTGCAAATATCTTCGCAGGATGGCCCATTCATCGTGTGTGTGATGAAGATGGATCGTTACAAAGCTTATACGGATACATACAGCTCGAATGAGAGAAAGCTATATACTTTTGCCCTGTCTAATATTATTAAGGAGCTCGTTTCCTCCCGATTCTATTGTGAGTGTGTGGATATCCGCAATGAGTATACATTGGCTGTCATAAGCCGACGTGATCAATGGGATATAAGTATAATTGAGACTTTACTTCTGGAGGCTAATCGTGTCTTTCATGTCTTTTACAAACTCTCATTCTCAACGGCGATGAGCCGCGAGTTCCATTCTCATCAAGAAATGGCATCCGCCTATAATCAGACGTTGAGCATCCTGTCCTATAAACTTCTGTTCGGAGACGCGGCTGTTATCTATCCCCAAATGGTAGAAGAGAATCTTCAATCCAGGCAATCCGTTATTACACATGATATCGAACGTAAACTTTCCGAAGGCATTAAGGCGGGCCGTAAAAAAGATGTACAAGAGGCTATAACTGACATTTTCACTTCCTTGCGGAAGTATGATTATGACGGTATTATCAGTTATTTGTTTCACCTTCTGTTTATTATTACGAATACCCTTAAAGAAATTAACAGCAATCGGATCAGTATTGTTGCTGTCGATACAGTCGACTTACATCAGATCATTCTGAATGGGGAATCGTTATCCGACATCGAGGAGACTTTTCTTGAGACGGCCCTGCGCATAAGCGAGAAACATAAGAATGTCGACGAAGAAAGCAACGATGTTCTGGTCGAGACCATCAAAGAAGTGATCGAATCCAATTATTCCGATTCTAATCTTAGCCTTCAGGGCATTTCCCACATGATCAAGATGTCCCCCGCGTATGTTGGCCGCAAGTTTAAAGCCGTAGAGCTTGTATCTATCGTAGATTTTATTAATGATGTCCGGTTAAGGCACGCTTCCCTGTTGCTGGAGAGCAAGAATATCAGTATAAATGAGGTGATGGAGCGTGTTGGCTTCTCGAACGCAAGCTATTTTTACCGGATTTTCAAAAAGAAATATGGCAGCACCCCTAAGGAATACCGTTTAAAAAGATCAATTGGATAAACTGCATAGAACTGGAGTATAAGAGGCCTAAGAGCCTCTTTTTTTTGCAGAAAAGTATAAATTGTACATTTGGATAGTCAGAGAAATCCAGATAATATGCTGTTCCAACTTGCTTACTTCTTGCACAATGAAAGTAGTTTGCGGAAGGTACAAAGTTTAGGAGGAGCTGCAGATGCAGAAGGTCGATTTGTTTCATAAAGACTGGCCCGTGTGGAACGCCATACGTGAAGTGGGTCGTCGTATCCCGGATGTGCAGATAGCCATTCCGGAGTGGAACTACGAGAAAACTCTTTATAAGGGTCCGGGGCAGTACGAACATATCAGTAAGGGGACCATTGGTTGGGGAGACAGATGGGATGAGAGAAGTACGTATTTCTTTACTGTGGACTGCAGTGTCCCGGTTTGCTTCAATGGAAGGAATCTGTATCTGGCAATGGACATTGGAGGAGAAGCCGAGGTCTATGTGAATGGCGAAGCCCGGGGCAGCCTGGATTACGGACACTCGGATGTGCACTTGAGCGATTTGGCAAACTCGGGGGACTGCCTGAAGATAAGGGTCCTAGCAACCAGACATGCCCATTCTTATGAAAACATAGAACGCCAAAAGGATGTCTCTTATGACCACCATATTTTCAATACCTCCAAGCTTGTTTCCAAAAACCGTACAGTGGAGCATTTCTATCGGCTAGCGGGGTATTTGTTTGATGTCAGCCAGTTGGAAGAGGAGAAAGAATGGTGTGGCCGGATTAGCGCCCTGCTCCGCGAAACGCTGCTTGATTTGGACATCAGCGGAACGCGGGAATCCTATGTCTCATCCGTTACCGAAGGAATTCAACGGATAACGGAGGGTGTACGCAGCATGAAGCTTCCGTATAAGTACACCAAGGCCATTATGATGGGACATTCCCATTTGGATTTAGTATTCAAGTGGCGTTGGATAGAGACCGTACGTAAGGTGGAACGTACATTATCCAACACATGGAATGTGCTCAGCCGTTATCCGGAGGCAGTCTATTCTCAGAGTCAGATCAAAATTATCGAGACATTGGAACAGCATTACCCCGACTTATTCCAGAAAATAGATGGATTGGTCCGGGAGGGCCGAGTGGAACTAGTGGGCAGCCTGTGGGTCGAATATGATACAAACCTTCCTTCCGGAGAATCGCTGATCAGGCAAACCTTATACGCGAAACGTTATACGGACGGACACGGTTATCCAAGAAGCAAGGTATGTTTTTTGCCGGATACCTTCGGTTTTTCCGGAATTTTACCCCAAATCCTCCGCGAGTGCGGCTACGAGTACTTTGCGACGACCAAACTGGCATGGAACGATACAAACCCCTTTCCCCATACCTTCTGTGAGTGGCAAGGGATTGACGGGAGCAAAATTAAATTCTATTTCATGATTGTCGGCTACGGGGGGGAGGCAGGCTTCTCCCAGGCCGTTGGCTTGCGTATCAGGCCGAACCAAAGGGAAATTCCCGTCGGCTTTATCCAATATGGCCTCGGTGATGGCGGCGGCGGTATCAGCGAAGAGATGATTCAAAACAAGCGGGTCATGCAGGAGCTGCAAAGTCTCGTTGAAGTGAAAGACGGGACCATTGAGGAATGCCTGCAGGAGATTGACCGAAGCATTCCAGTGCCACCTGTTCATGCAGGGGAAATTTACTTCGAGAATCACCGGGGCGTATTTACCTCTCAGGCGCTTATAAAGAAATATAACCGGGAATGCGAGATCCTGTATCGAAATGCGGAGATACTTTCCGTAATGGCAAACAGTGAAGGATACCCATACCCCAATGATCGGTTGGACAAAGGCTGGAAGACGGTCTTGTTCAATCAATTCCACGATACGATATCCGGTTCTCTGGTCCACGAAGCGGTAAAGGATGTATGGGAGTCCTATCGGGAGGCCGCAAAGGATGCGGAGAGTATTACGGAGGAAGCGCAGAACTTCTTAACCTTACCCGGAGAAGGATTTACGGTTTGGAATCTGCTGAACTGGCCAAGAAGTGAAGCCGTTCAAATCAGCCTGCCTATGGAAAAAGCAGATCAATTGGACCCTGCGCAAGTTCAAATCGTAGGGGGTAGAAGCGGAGCTGCGGAGATATTGATTGAGGCTTCGGACCTTCCGGCTTTCGGTGGAAAAACACTTACATTACCCCTCCGGAATGCCGATGGAATCTCCGGGTATATCCCCACCCCGATGGATGATCCGTATGTTCTGGAGAATGGGCATTACCGGATTGAGTTCGATTCCAACGGCGAGATGAAGCGTATCCTGGACAAGAGCTGTCAACGCGAGGTGCTTGAGGGAGCCGGGAATCGCCTGGAAGCATTTGTCGAACTCGGAGATTACTTTGATTCCTGGAACATCCTCTCAGACTTCGAAATGAAACGTTATGTTATCCAGGAGATAAGTGAGATCGCCTTGATTGAGCAAGGGCCCATTCGTTGGACTATGAAGGTAGTAAGACGATTCCGTGAGTCTATAATCCATCAATATATCTCCATCCACCGTACAAGCCGCCGTATCGATATTCGGACGGACATGGACTTCAAAGAGCCGCGGATTTTGCTTAAGGCAGCGTTCGAGGTGAAGGTTGTGGCCAATGAAGCGGTCTACGATGCCTCCATGGGAAGTGTTAGCCGGTCCACAGGGAAGGGAACCAGCTATGAGAAAGCACAGTTCGAAGTCCCAATGCATAAATGGATGGATTTGTCGGACGGCGCTTACGGCGTAGCCCTATTGAATGACAGTAAATACGGAGGGGATATCAAAGGCTCTACGATGAGGCTTACCCTGCTCAAAACCGCACAGTACCCCGACCCCTTGCAGGACATCGGAAGGCATGAATTTACGTATTCCATCTATCCTCATCACGGTGATTACCGGAACGGAAATGTGGTTCAGGCTGCATACGGGCTAAATCATAGGGTGACGGTACAAGCAGGAGCTTGGAGTGCCCCTTGGAACAGCTGGATTTCCTTGGAGGGAGAAGGCATTGTACTAGAAACCGTCAAGATGGCAGAGAAGGGTCATGGAATCGTATTGCGAATGTATGAAGCTTACGGGAATGCAGCCGAGGCCAAGCTGTCTGCAGAATATAAGTTTTGCAAGGCTTACCGTTGCAATGCGCTGGAGGAAGAACCCTTGGAAATCCCTTATGAATCGGGTACCTTGCATCTACCGTTCCGACCGTTTGAGATTGTAACGATATGGCTGCACGATTAAGCTTTCCCGTTCGCATAAAAAACAGGATTCTACATCCTAAAGAGCACAAAAATACAATATGTACACTATGACTGAGCCCGAAATTTGTGCATGATACAAATGCAAGGATGAGGTCAAGGAAAAGAAAGAGAAAGTGAAGGTGGAGGCGAACAACCATGAGTGATCCAACCCCAAAGAGAATGACAAAACGCAATCGGTTCATGCGCAACTCTGAGCTTACCATATTGTCGCTGCCAGGAGTTCTTTATACATTATTATTCGCCTATCTTCCCATGATCGGAATAGTCATCGCGTTTCAGGACTACAGGGTGGATCAGGGTTTTCTGCATAGCGCCTGGGTTGGCTTGGACAATTTCCGGTTTTTCTTTGTAACGGATTATGCGTGGAGAATCATTAGGAATACAATCGGCTACAACCTGACTTACATGATCATCAATACGACATTCGCACTAATCTTCGCGCTATTGTTAAATGAAATCGGCAAATTCTTCGTCAAAATTTATCAAACCGTGCTGTTTCTTCCATACTTTCTCTCCAGTGTACTGGTGAGTTACATCACCTATGCCTTTTTGGAGCACAAACACGGGTACCTGAATCAATTTCTTCTTTCCATTGGCATGGACCCTCATAAGTGGTATCTGGAATCCGCACCATGGATCGCGATTCTTCCTACCGTTGCCTTATGGCAGGGAGTGGGCTTCGGAACACTAATTTATTATGCGGGTATTCTGGGAATCAATCATGATTATTACGAAGCGGCACGGCTGGACGGAGCCAACCGGTTTCAGATGATGACCAAGATCACATTGCCTTTGTTGACACCGCTGATTATGATCCTGTTTATTATGGGAATCGGCAATATTATACGCGGGGACTTCGGGCTGCACTTCTTTATCCCGAACAACTCTACCTTTACCTATTCGTCAACTGACATCATCGATACTTATGTGTATCGGGCATTAAGGCAGCTGGGGGATGTCAGCATGTCTGCAGCAACCGGTGTTCTGCAGTCCGTAGTCGGATTAGTGATGGTGGTTTCCGCCAATTACCTGGTGCGCCGGTTCAACGAGGATAATTCACTTTTTTGAGAAAGGGGGATCCGAATATGTCAGTACAATCCAAAATCATACCTTTTACGATCAATTTCTTCTTCCTGCTCGTATGCTTAGGGATCCTGTTTCCTTTTCTCTTGGTGATCATTGTATCCCTGTCCAGCCAGGATTCAATTACGGATATCGGCTACCGGTTTATTCCCAATGCCTTGTCCTTGGAAGCATATAAGTTAATCTTCGATTCACCCAAAATCATCTTCCGGGCTTATGGCGTAACCGCCTTCATTACATTGGTTGGTACTTTCCTGAGCTTGCTGATGACGGCCTTAACAGCCTATCCGATGTCCCGCAGGGATTATGCATACAACCGGCAACTGGCCTTCTATATTTACTTTACCATGCTGTTCAGCGGTGGACTGGTTCCAAGTTACATTCTAATCACCCAGTATCTTCATATGAAGGATACGATTTGGGCTCTGATCATTCCCTACTTGCTGAATCCCTTCAACATCATGCTTATGAAGGGATTCATGTCCAAAATTCCACACGAGCTTCTTGAGTCCGCCAAAGTGGATGGAGCAAGAGAGTTCCGTATATTCTTCACCATCGTTTTGCCGCTGTCCGCGCCTGCATTGGCAACACTGGGGCTTATCATTTCCTTCGCTTTCTGGAATTCCTGGTTTCCGGGGATGCTGTATATCGATAAGGACAGTTTGGCGCCCCTTCAGCTTTTGCTGGTGCGTATTATGAATAATCTTGAGTTTTTGTCCAGTTCCTCTGAGTTCACGCAGGGCTTGTCCATCGATACCTCAAAACTTCCGAGTGATTCTACCCGGATGGCGATGGCCATCGTGGCAGCCGGGCCTATGCTTGTGATTTTTCCCTTCTTTCAACGATATTTTGTCAAGGGTCTGACTGTAGGTTCTCTGAAGGGTTGAGAGGTTTATTTCCAATATTGATAATATAGGGGCTGGAGGTGAAATCGGAGTACCCCTATAATCATTTATACATGGTTTGGAGAGAACTCTGTAAACAATTTATTGTTCATGGGAGGGTCATTTAAATGAAAAAATGGATAACCAAGACTTCTTTACTGTTATTAAGTGCTGTTTTCGTCCTGTCTGCATGCAGCAGCAAAAGTAATAATACCGCTTCCCCTAGCCCCGCGGCTACTTCCGGTGAATCAACGTCTCCGGCAGCTGAAACGTTGAGCCCCGCCAACCTGACTTGGTATATTACCGGCGGTTCTGCCCAACCGGATCAACAAGTAGTTACAGATGAAATCAACAAATACTTGGAAGATAAGCTTCCGAATACTACACTCGAGTTTAAGTTTGTCGATTTCGGATCATACGATCAGAAGCTCAATCCGGTTATAGCGGCAAATGAAACATTTGACATGATGTTTATTACCCGGGATTGGCTGCAAAAATATGAACCGAATGTGAAGAAAGGCGCGTTACTGGACATTACCGATCTGCTGGAGAAGCATGCTCCCAACCTTCGCCATAAGATCATGCCGGAGTCCTTCTGGGAAGATATGAAAGCGGTTGACGGCAAAATCTATGCGGTCCCCAACTACCAGATTGCAGCAAAAGCCAATGGATTCGTCGTACAGAAACGGTTTGCGGATAAATATAATTTGGACCCAAGCAAAATCAATAAACTGGAAGACATGGAACCGTTCTTTGAAGCTGTGAAAAAGGGTGAGCAGGATATTACTCCATTCATCAATAAAGATGGATTTATCTGGTTTGACGCCTTCGAGCCAAGTACCTGGATTTATAAGAACGACAAAACCTATAAGCAGAATGTGATTGAATTTACACCTGAATACAAGAAGCTGACGGAGCTTGCCCGCAGCTGGTATACCAAGGGCTATATCAATGAAGATGCGGCTACGATCAAAAGCCTGGACCCTATCCAAGCCAAAGGCAACTGGGCTGCCATGTGGAACAACACGTTGAAGCCGGGCGGTGAAGTGGAGATTAAGGCGAAGTCGGGCGGCAATGACGTTATATATGTGCCGCTGGACAAGGAACCTGTGTTCACTGGAGTAAGTTCGGCTATGACGGCGATCAGCAAAACCTCCAAACATCCGGAGCGCGCCCTGATGTTCCTGGATCTGTTGAATACGGATCCGAAGCTGTTTAACCTTGTGGCCCATGGCATTGAAGGCAAGCATTATACGAAGGTGAAGGACAATTATGTCCAGCCTGTTGAAAATTCTGCTTACAACCCTGCTACAGATTGGGTTTTTGGTAACCAATTCATCGGATACCTGACAGGCGATATGGCACCTGATGTTTGGGAAAAGACCAAGAAACTGAATGAGTCGGCTGTGGACCCGATTACCCGCGGATTTGTCTTCAATTCCGACCCGGTGAAAGCCGAAGTAGCTGCCCTCAACGCGATCATGGATGAATATAACAGAGGGATGCTTACCGGTACGTTGGATCCCGCTAAATATTTACCTATCTTCACGGATAAGCTGAAAGCTGCCGGCCGCGAGAAGATTCTGGCTGAGGAGCAAAAGCAGTTAGACGAGTTTTTTATGAAGAAAGGCCTGAAATAATCGAATAACGAACACACAACAGACCCGCAAACCGCAACGCAGCGCTTTGCGGGTCTGTTTATACTAAGGAGGGTGCAGCATGATTCTTTGGAGGAAGTGGATTTCAATCATTTTAACAGCCACAATTGTATGCGGTTACATAGGTGTTGGTGTTCCACAAAGTGCGAAAGCAGCTGCTGCAATAGACATCTATATTTCCCCGTCAGGGGACGATAATACAGGCGATGGCACACTGGCGCATCCCTTTAAAACGATCACCAAGGCAAGAGAGTTTGTTCGGCCTCTTTTACTAAATATGACGGCCGATATCCACGTTTATTTGCGCGGCGGCGATTATGAACTGGAATCAAGTATTGTTTTTAATGAGAACGACTCCGGGATGAACGGCCATCAGGTAATATATGAAAACTACCCAAATGAGACGCCGGTAATTTACGGTGGCCAGAAAGTTACGGGTTGGTCAGCCGTCGAAGGAACCGGCTATTACAAGGCCCATATCGGAACGGGATGGGTATTTCACAATATGGAAGAGAACGGAGTACGAAGCATAAAGGCAAGAATGCCAAATTCCGGATTTCTCCATACGGAAGCTATGCTTTCGGATGCGAAGAAAAGCAAGATGAAATTTAAAGAAGGCGACGTACCTGGTATTGCGGATTTTACAGGCTTGCAGATATTTACTTGGCCCGGACTGGAGCTGGGTATTCAAGCATGGTCATCCAGCACGAGGACGATTACTTCCGTTGATTATACGAACCGGATCCTAAGTTGGACCCGCGATACACAATATGAAATGGGACCCGGCTCGAAGTATTTTCTGCAAGGGGCGAAGGAATTTCTGGATGCCCCGGGCGAATTTTATCTGGATTCAACTCAGGGTGACCTTTATTACTATCCCAGATCTGCGGGACCGATTGAGGATCAGGTGATTGTAGCTGCCAAAACGAAAAATATTTTCGAATTCAGGGGCACTTCTTCCTCCAATCCCGTTAAGCATATTGAGCTCAGAGGTTTAACGGTCCGGAATTCCGATGTAACCGAGGAGATCGGTGAATATGAGGATGACCGTTATGCCGCTGTATACCTGAGGAATGCGAGTGATATTAAAATCCAAGATTCCAAGATTGAGAATACCGGAGCCAATGGGATTACAGCTGATCTCTGGGTGCAGCATATTACGATTTCCGGGAATGAAATCCATGATACAGGGTTCAACGGTATTTATATGTGGAATGAAATGGGCACAAGTCAAAATATCAACAAGAACAATACCATTACGAACAATCATATTCATCATATTGGTACGTTAGGCGGGCATGCAGGCGGCATCAGGCTCAACAATTCCGCGTCCAATGAAATTTCGTACAATACTATTCATGACAGCAAGAGGTATGCCATCAGTATTAAGAGTTTGGCTCCCAATTACTTGATTGGTGCTACGATCGATGGAATTCCGGTGACAGAGGCAAACGTAAGGGACTTCACGCATACGCAGGACAATATTATCAAGTTTAACGACATGTACGATGTTAACAAGGAGTCAGAAGATACCGGTGTTTTTGAATCATGGGGATCAGATTATGGCAACATCATTGAGAACAACCGAATCCACGACAGTCAATTGGTTGAGCATTACGGCGGAAACGGTATCTATCTTGATGATTATTCCAGCGGGTTTACAATACGCAACAATATTATTGAGCACTTGAATCAATCCGGAACAGGTCCATTACAGGATATTATCATGTTTAAAGGCAGGGACAACAAAGCGATCAATAATATGATTGCGAATAATAATACACACCCGGTTAAAGGCGATGTATTCGGCACCCTTGAAACCGAAGGCCGTTATGAGTATGCGCATAATGTTGTGTATAACAATAACTCCACCCACCTCTTCGGCCCGTATTTATGGGGCGAACATGTGATTGCAAGCTCTGACAAAAACCTGTTTTATCATCCGGATGGCCTATATACGATGAAACCTGATAAGGACAGGGTACTGACTGCACGTACACTTGAAGATTGGACACAGCTTCCAGGCAAATCGTTGGATCGGCTTTCTATGACTGCGGATCCAATGTTTATGAACCCGGATGAACAGGATTACCGGTTTCAGTATGGATCACCTGCTTATAAGCTTGGCATACAAGACATCAACCTGCAGGATATCGGAGTAAAATCCACTTTCAAATACACAGATCCCAACGATGCGCTTGCGCAATTGTTCGTGAAGAAAAGCACGGATACCGTGAACCGTGCAAGCATAAATCTGAATGCCGGACAACAAGCCCAATTATCACTGCTTGGCAGATCGGCCAAAGGCTTTGTAGCTGATCTTGGTTCCGCATCCATTGTGTACAGCAGCAACGATGAAGATGTGGCCGCCGTTTCCAATACTGGTGTTGTAACAGCCGTGGCTCACGGCGTTGCCCGAATCCATGTTACGGCAACAAAGGACGGCGTTACGAAGGAAACGGATATTGATGTGTTGGTCGAGGACTACCTCGAGAGCATCGAATGGTTGGGAGCTCCTTCAATTGTAATGCAGAAGAACAACAGCAATTCGGTGATTCCCGTTGGCAAGACCAAGCTGGGTATGTACGTTCCGCTGGACAGCACCACCTTCAGCTCGGATAAGCCTGAAGTTGCTGCTGTTGATGGATCTGGCTTGGTGACAGGCTTATCCCAAGGCAGCGCAACGATCACTATTCATGGAACCATCGGGAATGAAACCAAAAGCGCATCGGTCCCTGTCCAAATTTATAATGAGGTACTGCAGCAAATTAGCGCATCCGCTGCTGATTCTCTTCTGGAGGCGGGAGACTCCGCTATGGTAACTGTCAGCGGGAAATTGACGGACGGCAGTACTGCGGATCTAGCGAATGCAGTGACATACACTAGTCTAACTCCATCCATCGCTAGTGTTAGCGCAAGCGGATTGGTTACGGGCTTAACGGAAGGGGATGCCCAAATTGAAGTTAGCGTTACGTTGTTTGGTATGACCAAAAAGCAAGTTATACCGATTTACGTATATCCATCGGTTACAAATCTGCCTGCAAAGTGGAGTATAGCAAACTATACTAGAACACTCACTGCAGAGGGGCAGGCTGTAAACTCCAATCATCCGGTAGATGGATTGGCATCGTATTCCTCCACAACGAATTCATTCCGGGTAGGAAGTACCGGCAATGATATTTGGGATGCACAAGATGATATTACTTATGTTTATAAGCAGGGGGTCAGCGGCGCGGTTGTGAGTATTGAGGCATCTGTAGATTCCTTGGTTAACAGTTCAGATGATGCCGCGTTATCCCTTATGTTCCGGGAGGAAGACAGCAACTCCTCAAGAAACGTGGATTTTCGTGTTAAGGCCGGTGGAGGAGGGCTCATGGTATATCGGGATGGGGCCACTTCCTGGTATGTGAATTCCTTCCCATATATCGGATTGCCCGCCAAGATCAAATTGGAACGGATCGGCAATCAATTTACAGGCTATTATTGGAAGGACGGAACCTGGAAAGTCGGAGCGACCCATACCGTGTCAGGGATGAACAACTCTACACTGGTTGGCGTTGCCTTACAGGCTGGAGGGAAGTCAAAGCTTCCTGACCGTACGGTCACACAGGCTATTGTGAAGGACGTAAGTATCCAGGCTATTAATGATACGATATCGCCTTCGGTACCGGCCAATCTGTCTCTGGATGCGGCAACGGATACATCCGCCCAAATTTCATGGACGGCTTCGACGGACAACATGAGGGTAGAAGGCTATGATGTTTACAGGAATGGTACCAAGGTCGGTTCGACACCTTCTACACAGTATGTTGATAATGGGCTTACAGCAGATACAACCTATCAGTACACCGTAAAGGCAAAGGATGCAGTAGGTTTAGAATCGGGTCTTAGTGCACCCTTGTCTGTGAAGACAAAACCGGCTATGAGGTTTGTTGCTATCGAAGCGGAGTCATACAGCAGTGAGTCAGGAGTGACCAACTATGGCGGCTCGATCGGCGGATTGGATGCTGGCGATTACTTGGTTTACAACAATATCGATCTACAGGCTGGTGCCGGGAAGATTGATTTCAATATCGGTTTGCCCAGCTCCCAGGAAGGACAGAAGATTGAAGTTCGTTTGGACAGTGTTGATGGGCCCTTATTGGGGACTTTATCAACAACAGGCACCGCTGATTGGGGGGATTTCCAGGATCAATCCGTTCCACTGTCCGGCGGAAGCGGTATTCATAATTTGTACCTGGTATTTAAAGGGAGCTACGGTATAGGAAATTTGAATTCCTTCAAGTTGTATACTTATCCCTATCTCATTCCTTCGATTAAGTTAGAAGCGGAGGCTGCCGATGAATCCCGTAACATTACTAACCATGGAGAGTTTATCGGGGACGTGGACGAAGGAGATTATCTGGTCTATAGAAATGTGGATTTGCATGCAGGTGCATATAAAGCGGATGTGAAGCTTGCGCTGCCTGATACACAAGCGGGTGAGTTGATGGAGATCCGCGCGGATAGCATCGATGGTCCTTTACTGGGAACTTTTACAACGGTCAGCACAGGCGGATGGGGAACCTTTGCCGTACAATCCGTAGATCTAACAGGTGGAACAGGTACACATGATCTCTATTTCATCTTCAAGAACGGTGTGGGCTTCGGTAATATTGATTGGTTCCGTATCTATTACAATATGAATACAACCCCGCCTGTACAGAGCGGTGAAAAAGCGATCCTGAACTTTGCCATTGCCGGACATAGCGGTACCGTGACGGGCACGACCTACGAAGTGAACGTGAAAGTACCCTACGGAACCGACTTGACGAATGTGGTTCCAAGTATCGTAATCTCGGAAAAGGCGACTCTGTCACCGGTTGAGGGAACAGCGAGGAGCTTCACAGCACCGGTTACCTATACCGTAACAGCGGAGGATGGAACTACACAAGTGTGGACGGTTACCGTTAACGTGGACCCGGCGCCTCCGGTTCCGAGCAGCGCCAAGGCGATCTTAAACTTCGCTATTGACGGGCACAGCGGGACTATAAATTCGGAAAGCTACGAAGTGAACGTGAAAGTACCTTACGGAACCGACCTTACGGATGTGGTTCCAAGTATCGCAGTCTCGGAAAAAGCGGCTCTGTCACCGGTTGCGGTAACAGCGAGGAGCTTCACAGCTCCGGTTACCTATACCGTAACCGCAGAGGATGGAACTACACAGGTGTGGACGGTTAATGTGGTTGTAGATCCAGCCCCTGTATACACCTCTCCAGGGAATGGCAACAACGGACCTAAACCGGAGCAGCAGGTAGTGAATGAGGAGAGCCTGAAGCAAGACAAGGGTACAAAGGTAAGCGTTGAAATCACGGCAGGCAAGAAAGAAGTATTGCTTCCTGTTCAGGCCTCCGAAATCTTAAAAGGAAATAAACTGGAAATCGTGAAAGACAAGATTGTTATACTGATTGACTCGGACACGCTGAAGGCACTCAGAGAGTTATTGGATGTGGATTCCCAGAAAGATGCCCAGATTATCCTGCGGATTGAAACTGCAACCCATCCGGCTTCTGCTCACTTGCCTGCAGGGGGGACTAAGCTGAAAGTATCGGGCGATATGTACAGCTTTGAGTTGGCCGCAGTTTCGAAGGAAGGCAAAGCATACAAGCTTGACGCTTTTGCTCTGCCGGTAACCGCCTATCTGCCGTATAAGTCAGAAGGTATGAATGAAGACCTGCTCGGTGTCTATTACTACAATGAATCCGCAAAGACTTGGGAGTATGTCGGCGGCAAGGCGGATAAAATCAATAAGAAACTGATTGTCAACCTTAAGCACTTCAGCACCTATGCAGTCATGGAAACGGATAAAAGCTTCAAGGATGTTCCCACGAATGCATGGTATAACAATGCCATCAAGGTAATGGCAGCCAAGCACATCGTAGGCGGACGGACCAACGAGCAATTTAGTCCGGAAGGCATGACGACCCGAGCGGAATTCACAGCCATGTTGATTCGTCTCCTGAATTTAAAGGGCTCAGCTAACAATGAATTTACCGACGTCGCTTCGGACGACTGGTACGCTGAAGCAGTTAGTGCAGCCTATGGGGCAAAGCTTGTGAATGGACGTTCGGCAACGGTCTTTGACCCCGATGAAACCATAACCCGTGAGGAAATGGCTGCCATGCTGTTCCGTGCCTATGTATTTGCGGGCGGCATGCAGACACTCGGAGATTCGCTTCATATTTCGGACGCCGAATTCATTTCGGAATGGGCGAAGGCAGATGTGGGAGCAGCAGTGAAGGTTGGATTGATGAGGGGTACAGGGGATAACCGCTTCCAGCCGAGTGCCTTGACAACTCGTGCCGAAACCACCCAAGCTCTCTATAATCTTGCTTTAACCTTAAAGTTATAGCTGGTCAGCTGTAATAAAACATTAGGGATACAGCCTAGGCATTCTATGAAGTTGGAGAATAATTTATTGTGTACCTTATCACTAGCATAAGCCTATCGTCGTTAATCTAACGGGAACGGTAGTTAAATAAAGGAAATTGACGAGGCTGCCGCGAATATGTACGGCAGCCTTTGTTGAAGTAACGGGCAGGATACTTCCAATATTTGTAGGTCTAAATTGAATTAAAACATTAATCATATTCTCTTATTTAGGAGTGAGTTTAGTCTGCCTAAAATTATTAATCTTTTTATTGGATTTATTGTTGGAGTAATTCTGATGCTTCTACCTCAACCACATATTTTTATTGTAAGTGAAGTGTTAAATGCATTGAGCGGAGGAGACTTGATAGATGGTCTTATCCATAAAATACTGGGAACAATAGGAGTCGTACTTGTATGCCTTTTTGGATATAGAATAGTCAAATTAGTCTTGCGAGAAAAATAACTGATAACTAAAGTTAAATAAGTTTTATTACGTTAACGGAGAACGAAAGCCCAATAAAGGAAACTAACGAGGCTGCCCGAATTTGTAGGCAGGCCTCGTTAAGCTAAAGGGCAGGATTGCTTGGAGATAGCTTACTTATAAATATTCATTACCAGACATTGGATCAATTAATATGGAAAATCTTTCTAAAGCGAGTGCGACAGCTGGTGAATCAGGGGGATGAACGTGAATAATCATCAGATTATAGGGAATCAACTGCACGAAATGCTAACACCTGCACCTGGTAAACCGGATTTGATGTAAATGACCGAGCTCCCGCTTCCCAGCCCGGGATTGGAGAGGTTACCTCTATGATCAGTCGGGTGAAATCGTTGGAAGAAGTTCCTGAAGCATTAACAGCTCTGTCGCAGAGGCATGTCTGCGGTAAAATTGTTGTATAGTTATTATAGGAAATGACCGGTAAATCCCCAAAAACTTAATGCACCCCTGATCTTGCTGTGATACCATACGTTTATTGCTCAAACAAGACACCAACAAGAGAGGTACTCTTATGAAAATGGAACGCTCCGAGCCTAAACCATCACAGCAAGTTTCGTTTAATCTGTTCCAGCTCACTTGGCCTATATTTCTGGAGATCGTCTTGTTTATGCTGATGGGTACAGCAGATACGCTCATGATCAGCGGGGTGTCCGATGACGCCGTATCCGCTGTCGGCATTGTAAATCAATATATGTTCATCTGCATTTTGATTATGGAAGTAATCAGCAACGGAGCTTCCATTGTTGTCGCCCAATACATTGGATCCAAACGGTATCAGGAAGCAACAAAGATTGTAGCGGTCTCCATAACTATGAACCTGGTACTCGGCCTGACGGTTAGCGGGGGCATTCTTCTTTTTGGAAATGAACTGCTGAACAGTATGAATTTGGAGGGTCAAGTTCTCGCCTATGCTAAGACTTATATGCAGACTGTCGGCGGATTCATTTTCATCCAAGCGTTGATCAACGTGTTTTCAAGCATGATTCGTACCTTCGGGTTTACGAAGCAGTCCATGTATATCTCTCTCGGTATGAACGTCCTTCATATTACGCTGAATTATATTTTGATTTTCGGCAAAATGGGGTTTCCTGAGTTGGGCGTTTCTGGTGCGGCTATATCCACTGTAATTAGCAGAAGTATCGCACTCCTTGTTTTCATTTGGATGTTATACAGAATTATGGAAGTACGAATGGTAATAAAAGATTATGTAACGTTATCCAAAGAATACATGGGCAAAATATTAAAAGTCGGCATCCCCTCTGCTCTGGAGCAAGTCACTTATCATTGCTGCCAAATTGTCTTTATTTATTATGTTACTTATCTAGGTGCAGAGGCTCTTGCTTCAAGGCAATATGCAATGGCAGTATCACAATATATATATTTGTTTGGTGCAGCCATCGGGATGGGAACCTCTATTATTGCCGGGAGACTTATAGGAGCAGGCCTTAAGGACGAAGCTTATAAACGTGTTCTAACTAGTGTGAAATGGAGCCTTCTCCTTACTGTCTTAGTGGATTTGGCGGTGATCTTGTTCCGTTATCCGCTTGTAAGCTTGTTTACGGATAATGGGGAAATCATTCGCATGACGGCACAAATTCTGGTGCTAAGCATTGTCCTTGAAACAGGGCGGTCGCTGAACCTGGTGTTAGTTAACTCTCTCCGAGCGGCCGCGGATGCCAAATTCACGGTTTACATTGGGTTCTTAACGATGGTAGGCATTAGTGTCCCGCTTGGATACTTGTTTGTCTTTCATTGGGATATGGGTTTGCCGGGCGTTTGGCTCGCCATTGCCTCTGATGAATGGCTGCGGGGAATTATCATGTGGTTCCGCTGGAAAAGCAAAGTATGGCAGCGACAATCATTGGTTGAACCTGCACCTGTATCCCACGGTATGGAAGCATGACTTTAACAAGCTTAAAAAGCTGCGGGGCCTTCACTGGTACCTGTAGCTTTTTTATCATAGTCCGACATTTCGTCCCGGCTGTCGATGTTTCAATTTAAAATAGAGTGACGAAATTTCCTATCAATACGAATCATGGGGGAGGAGATACTATGTATTTCAGCAAAAAATCAGGAACCGTCTATCTTATCTCTGGTCCACTTGGTGTAGGGAAATCAACCGTCTCCAAGACTCTGGCTAATGCGATGAACCAATGTGTCTTGATTGAGGGTGATCTCCTTCTCCATGTCTACCGAGGGGAGACCGAACCGCCATGGGAGGAACGACTCCGACTGGCATGGCTTAATATCGTCGCGGTGACGCGGAATTTTCTCCTGAACGGGCTAGACGTGGTTATCGATTTCGTCGTCGAAGATGAACTTCAATGGTTCACTAACCAACTATCGGATCTCGAGGTAACGCTCCATTATATTGTGCTGCACGCGGCACCTGACAACCTTACCGCTCGACTTTATCAGCGAGGAGATGCGCAATCTATCCACCGCTCGCTCTTCCTTCGGAACAAATTGATGGCGTCACCGACAAATGAGCCATTCCTGCTGGACACCGATGGTAAGAATCCGGTTGAACTTGCTGAAGAAATCATAAAAAATGTCAGATATCGGATACAGGGTTAGAAAATCCGAAACCGAATACCAACCCGGCTGTAAATGTTTGATTAGGTCATGCAGCGACAAGTCCTTGCACGTCTTTAACAGTGACCGCAGTGTATTTTTATCTCATTCGCTATAAACCGCGGCATGAATGTTGCCCCATCGTCTCCGTGATTGGATTCAACCAACTTATGATGTTATGCCTTCATCGAGTAAATAGGTACTTGCCTATGTCATATACTGGCAAAGACACATTTTACTTGGGGGTCATATGACGGATGGATTTTCGTGAAGAAGCATTGTTTGAATTAAGATTTTGGATGCAGATAATGGGTGACCACAGCCGGTTTTACAGCGAGTCTTTTGCGCCGGACGAAACAAACCGATTGGCGACGTCGAATGCTTTTACTCAGCGTTTTGATCAACTTCTTCTCCGGTCGAGGCAACCCCTGGACGACCAAAAGCTGGTATCGTTATTGCAGGAATCGGCGGTTGCCAGCGAGCAATTTCATCCGTTTACATTGTCGCTTCTGAAAGGTCGTTTAACCGGAAATATAAAAACGGGTCTCCCTCCTACTTTCTTTAATCACAAGGTAAGCGAAGGGTTAGAAGCGATTAGAGTACTGAGGGCTCTTGCCCAAGGCAAGTCACCCGAAGCTCATCCGCTCCACCATGATCTTCTTTGGCTTCTCGATGCGGCTGCCCACGCCGGGGCGGTCCGCGACAGATCTGATTTCACCGAGAAAAATTTGAAGCAGCGCGGCCACGAATTTGCAATGGCATGGGAAGAGTTTTATGTGGAGGCCGTCGAATATGCGGGATACCTGCGAACGAATATTTCTCAATTTCCGGCATTGGCCAGGTTCCATAGGGAGATCGAGTATAAGATGTACACGTTCTTAAAGTTTCTGCGGGAATTGGAGGAAATGGCTCTGAACAAGGAGCTGTTGGGCGGTATCAGTCCGTTAATGATCGACCACATGGCCCGCGAGGGATGTTATTACTTAACGAAGCTGACGCAGACAACGGAAGTGAAATCTCCGCCATGCGACCCGACAAAGCCGCGGACGGAATCGGCGCGAGCTTGATCAGCCGGATTGAGTAGAAGCTTATTCGCCCGAATGGGCGGCGTTAGAATTAGAATGTTTAGAATGAACGAACCTGCCGTGAGGCAGGTTTTATTTTGTCCAGAACTTGCACATTCATTGATATGTATCCAAAATTGTTGGTTAGCCGAATAGGTAACGCGCACTGAAACCCCTACAATATACATACGATATGAATTTGCAAGGAAGATTGGAATGAAACAGCAGCCGGCCGTTGCGAAACAGGCTTGAATCTTGTGATTAAAAGCTCAGTTCATTAAGCTAACGGGAACGTTAGTTCAATAAAGGAAACTGACGAGGCTGCCACGAATATGTATGGCAGCCTCGTTAAGCTAAAGGAATAAAGTGGAATTTATTATGTGGATTTTAGGCTATGCTAATTCATAAGATAAATCATGAATTGTCCTTAAGATTATTCTATATAGATGACGCCGAAGAGTTATTTAATTTGATTATTGCTTCAAAGAGAGAATGGCCCGGTTGGCTTGATTAAGAGTTGAGAATACCGTCGAAGCCATAAAGTGCGGGCTGGCTCGTCCGGTCGCCATTGTGTAAGAGTAGGGGGCATTCATGTTTGGTTTCGCTAAACATAGTAGGACTGACTGAGTAACGCAACAAGGATTTTCCTTTTATTGGAAAGTCCTTGTTTGTTGTCGATTGACAAAAATATAGTACCTTAACCTTGTTCCGCTTCCATGTTCATGCAGTTAATGGCCCACAGATGGCCGTCCAAGTCTACGAATCCCCAATGATACATAAACCCATGATCTTCAGGTTCAGCATGCAATTTCCCGCCCATGGAGACCGCGGTATTCACGATTTCATCGACCTTTTCGCGGCTCTCGAACGCCAAAGCGATCGTCATCTGCGCATACTTGCTCGTATCCACGGATTCCTTCTCCGTGAGCGTAGTAAAGAATGCTTGATTGATCAGCATGACCTGCAGGTTGTCGCCGATCACGATGGCTGTCGAATTCTCGTTCTCGGGGAATTGCGGGTTGAGCTCAAATCCGAGTCCGGTGAAGAACGCTTTCGATTGTTCTACGTTTTTTACAGGCAGGTTGAAACTCGTGAATGAGGACGTTAATGCCATTTTCAAAACACCTCTTTGTCAAATTATGACTTCGTATATATAGACGACAGCCGATCCGGGAATTCATCGGTCAACGGTAAGGAAATAGCAGGGACTTACTTTTTGTTTATTTGGCCCGGTCTGTATGGATGGTCCTGCCTTCATAATACATTTTGGATGGTACCGGCTCATTCTCTTTAGCTGACAGGGAAGCTGCGGCCAGCTTATACACGGCCGTTTTACTTCCTAAAGAAGACACATACCGCTCCAGATGGCTTTTTGCAAGAGGACGGTCATAATAACCTGGCACATATTTATCCAGCATGGCCTGCATGGCATCTGTAGCCTCGTTACTATCGTTTACCAGGGTTATAGTTCCTTCAATAATAACGCTCATATAGGCGGTATCCGTGTTGGCAGGTACCACGTCCGTGATCGTCCCGTAATCTTCGCCGACTGTAAAGCATCCCAAGGGGTTATGCTCAATATATGAGATTTTGCGGCCTTCTTGGGCGCCGTGAAAGTAGATGGCATCGTTCAACCAAACGAAGTTTAGCGGGATTACGTAAGGAACTCCTTCAGATGATAATCCCAGAAAACCGGTCTGGGCCCGTGCAAGGAAGTTCTGAATTTTTGCTGTATCGGTAGCTGTGCGTCTCTGTACTCGGATAGGGAACATGATAGAATCACCTTCATAATATTATTTTGATTTTTTATTTTTCAACTTGAATGAACTCTGATGTATGCAGCATATTGGGTGTCGGGGAACAAGAACATTATCTCATGAAAGGACGCGAAAATCGCGGCTTTTTGCATTTATGGGATAAAGTTCTTGTTAAAACCAAATGACAAGAACTTTATCTCATTTCCGAAATTGACAAGAACTTGATCTCATTCCCGACAGAACATACAATGTTACTAATAAGAACGGCAGAAATGGTGGTATGAGCATGAGTCACTACTTTGTTGGGGTCAAAACCATGAAGCGACTCCTTGTGCAAAATGGTCAAATCCTCGATAATCTACATTGGTGGTGTATAAGTAATGGATAACTCAAATCAGAGGATAGAGATCGCTACATTTGCAGGAGGCTGTTTCTGGTGCATGGTGCAGCCGTTCGACAAACTTCCCGGGATTGATTCTGTCGTTTCCGGGTATACAGGTGGCCATACCATAAATCCGACCTACGAAGAAGTCGGTACGGAAACGACAGGTCATGTCGAAGCTGTTCAAATTACATTTCAGCCGGAGTTGTTTCCTTATGAGCGACTCCTTGACATCTATTGGCAGCTAATTGATCCCACTGATCGTGGCGGGCAATTCGGGGACCGTGGCTCATCATACCGAACTGCGATATTTGTACATAATGAGGAACAGCGCAAGAAGGCAGAATCCTCTAAGCAAGCGTTGCAGAAGAGCAAACGATTCAAGAAGCCTATTTTGACCGAGATCGTACCCGCGGTGCAATTCTTTCCTGCAGAGGATGAGCATCAGGATTATTACAATACGCACCGAAGATCCTACAATTTGTATCATGACGGCAGCGGACGAAAAGAATTCTTCGAACGAAGTTGGAATACGAAGAAAGACAAGGATCAACTGCGTCAGCAGTTAACGGAGCTTCAATATAACGTTACACAGAATAGGGAGACAGAACCTGCGTTTCAGAACACATATTGGAATAACGAACGGGAGGGGCTTTATGTCGATGTCATAAACGGCGATCCGTTGTTCAGCTCCAGGGACAAGTACGATGCGGGAACCGGCTGGCCAACTTTCTCAAAGCCCATCGAAGAGGGCTGGATTCGGAAAGAAGCCGACTTAAGCAACGGTCAGGTGCGAACGGCGCTGTGCAGTCGAATATCCAAATCGCATTTGGGTCACTTAGTCCAAGATCGTAACCAACCTCAATACCGCATCAATTCCGCTTCTTTACGCTTTATTCCGGTAGAACAATTGAAGACGGAAGGGTACGGCCGCTATATGCCCTTTTTTGCATAATGGAGCGTCAACTTCGTGCTTATTCGCAGGATCTCACCAATGGATATTTCATTCTTTGGACAGAAAAGGCTTGGTACCGTCAAATTCGGCAACTGAAAGGCATGCGGGAACAGAAGGGGCGAGGTTTCGCTCCTTTTTTTGTTGTTCTGCTGCACGCTGCTCCACATACCTCCGGAAGCTTTCACTCCCATTTCTCGACGGGTCGTTGCCCTTTCATTCCTTCGTCACGCCTGTCCAGAGGGTGGAGGCCGGTATTTAACTCCTCGTTCCACCATTACACAATAACCTATTGTAACACTCTTCGTCGTTGATTAGATTCCATACATGAGTTATATGACCCGGTAAGCAGGAATAAGACGAATGCAGTTGATGGACGTTAATTTTTTGGCGGATTAGATCAGGGAATTCACGGTAATACCGATTTGCCCGACCTAAACCGTAACATTTGTTACTTTATGGTGACTATGTAACAAATAAGTGGGTACTGTTGATTGCAGAAGATTTGGATTATGCTATACGCACGGATGAGGAAAGGATGATGTGAAGTGAAAACCGATACAAATTATAACGTTAATTTTTTTGACATTGTTAGAGGAAGGCGATCTGTGCGGGAATATGACTCTGCTTACAAGATGACAAAGGAAGAAGTAGAGGAAATCATTCAAGACACTTTAATTGCGCCATCTGCAGGCAATCTTCAACCAACACGATATATGATCATTCATGATGAAGAATCCAAAAACCGTTTATACCCTATTGCAAATCATCAAGCCCAAGTGAAATCTGCCTCTGTTGTCATTGCCATACTAGGTGATCTGGAAGGTCATACGAAAGCTGAAGTAATATATGGGGAAGCAGCAGAGAAAGGGTATATGACACATGAGGTAAAAAATACTATTGTCAAAAATTATTCCGCATTGTTTTCACGGTTGAGTAACGAGAATTTGAGAGAGCTTGTTACTTTTGATGCCGGTCTCGCGACGATGCAGCTTATGTTAGCGGCAAGGGCCAGAAATTATGAGACCAATCCCATGAGCGGTTTTGATAAAGAAAGATTCAGCAAGGAATTTGGAGTTGAAGACCGTTATGTGGTTATGGCACTAGTAACCATAGGCAAAGGGGTTAAACCCGGTCATCAAACAACCCGTCTACCGGTAGAACAGGTAACTTTTTGGTATAAATAATCTCTCAGTGGGAAATTTCAACATGTCTGCATTAGGTACCATCTTCCGAGTAAGGAGACTTTAGGAGAAGCGCTAATCACCAGATATCATCGGGAACTCGTTGATACTGTCGCTCAAATTGACACTGAGACGCAGAACAATTTGGAGAAAATAAGAAGATATATTATAATTTTCAGTATCCCTGTCGATATGTACTGCACCTGCATGATCGTGATGCTTACTTCGGACTTGAATACCTTAACGGAAAAGGTGGATGAGAAGCTGGCTGAATTCTTCGACGCCAACTTGGCATGGTTTCCTTATATAAAAAGATATCCATCCGACCTGCATTTATTAAGACTAGTAAGTGTTGCACTTCGTTAGTAACAGATTTCTTGTCTATTAAAGATGATATTAAAATATCAAGCATTATAAACGTAGAATGGAACTGTTTGATAATCTAAGATTCTATTAAAAGACTCACATGTTAAAAAAATTGTTTTGCTCGGAAATGATATGCCCGGACTATCTGTAAGTGTAGCGCGCATCGCAATATTGATTCAAAAAGCGGTATAAGAAAAGGTCCGTAAAAAGCCTTGATCATCACTGATCGAGGCTTTTTTTGTCCGGAGTAAAAATCATCTGTGCATAATTATTCTCATCCCCACCTTCTCAGGATTTTTGGCGCCACTCATTTTTCAACAACTACGGATGATGGCGGCATGGATACAATCACTTTCGATGCAGTACAAGCAAGATATGTGAAGATATTATGTACGGCACGCGGGACACCTTGGGGAAGTTCTTTCTGGGAGATTGGCGTTTTTAACGAGAACTAACTGCCTCAAACTACAGCCATGTCTAAGGATATGGCTGTTTTTTAATAATCGGGGACTATATAGGAGATAACATAAATGAAGGGAATTATACTAGCACATGGGCAGGCTCCAGATTATTTTCATTAACAAAGGTGACAAATAAACATTTTTATCGATCGGAAAATAACCTGGAAGGGGAATTCCCGTCAAATTTTTGCAATTTCGGGCAAGGTAATTTAAAGATAAAATGGAAAATTGAAACAGATTTATATTCTTGACTGATCGTTCTTTATATGCTAAATTTACTTTGAAAGGAGGGAGCAACAGTTGGCCAGAACAAAGGAATTCGATGAAGATGCAGTTCTGCTTAAAGCCATGCACTTATTCTGGGAACAAGGCTATGAGAAAACATCTATCCAGGATCTGGTTTCCCATTTAGGAATTCATAAAGGGAGTCTGTATGATACCTATGGTGATAAACATACCCTATATATCAAAGCTTTGAAACGCTATATTGAATCGTTTGAGCAAAAGGTTATCCGCCCGGTTAAAAGGCATATGGCTGATACTGGTTCTGCCAAGGAAGCAATCCGTATGATGCTTGAAATGGCAGTTCTACTGAACGAAGAGATCCCTGTCGGCTGCTTTGCTGTAAATACCGCGGTCGAGTTGGCTAAACATGATTCTGAGTGTAGAGAATATGTGCTTCTGAGCTGGTCCCGGGTAGAACAGCTATTACACGAATTAATTGTGGAAGGCCAGCAATCGGGAGAACTTTCCATGTCACTAAACGTTGAATGGTTATCTCATTATTTTAACAATGCAATAATTGGACTTCGCGTTATGGCTAAGGGTATAACGGACAGAGAAAAGTTTAACCAAATTATTGAGATGAATATGTCAGTATTGGAATAATCGGATGAGTCAATATAGGAAAACATGATTGAAATTGATTCATCCTTCTACTTTGTTCCAAAATTTTGGCGTTTTTGTAGTTCAGCAGAATCAAATTTTATTCATTTTTGAACGATCGTTCAAAAATAGGGAACGAATGTTCTGTTTCCGGTATAGCGGGAGTAAATAATGATATTTTAATCAAAATATTAAAAGGAGAGTTGTAATAATGGTTAAAATGGAAAAACAATTGTACAAAGCTACGGTAACAGTTGAAGGCGCAAGAGAAGGTAGAGCAGTTTCGAGCGACGGTAACCTTAACGTTAACTTGGGATACCCGAAAGAACTAGGCGGTAACGGCACTGGAACAAATCCGGAGCAATTGTTCGCTGCAGGTTTTGCTGCATGTTTTGAAGGTGCAATGGGTACAGTGATGAGACAAAAAGGTATTAAATCAGAAGGAGTAACAATCGTTTCTAACTGTGCGCTTGGTAAAGATGCAAACGACGGTTACGTACTAGCTCTTACTTTGGACATCACAATCAAAGGCGTTGAAGTAAGCGTTGCTAAAGAAGTTGTAGCAGAAGCTCACAAAGTTTGCCCTTATGCTAAAGCAACTCATGGCAACATCGAAGTAATCTCGAACGTTATTGGCTAATTAGCCAGTCTTTTGAATTATTTTGAATCTTAGTTTTAAACATAAAATATACCGAGTAATTGTTCGCTTTCAGGTTTTGCTGCATGTTTTGAAGGTGCAATGGGTACTGTAATGAGACAAAATTATAGCAATCTCAAAATCTAACATGAAAAAAAATTAAGGAGCGATACAAATGCAAACAAATCTTTTCGATACTATTTTTGATCAAATGGGCCACGTTAGAAGTCAAACACTAGAATTGGTGGAGGGCGTAACAGAGGAGCTCGCAGATCGTATTCCTGAAGGGTTCCGCAATAATATCCGTTGGCAACTCGGTCACGTCTATCTCGCTACGGAAGCATTTTCATTGATGCAATTGAATCTTCCGTTACAATTACCGGAAGGCTTTATGGAGCGGTATGCTTACTCTACGACCCCGCAGGATGAGGCCGCAAAATCGTTCCCTGTGTTGACGATACCGGAGCTGGTGAGCATGCTGAAAGAACAGCCGGATAGAATTCGCGAGACGTTTCCAATTAGCCGCTTGAACGAAAGTGTATCTCCCCTTACAACGTCAACAGGACTTGATCTGCTTACACCAGAGCAGTCGATCCGTTATTGCCTGTATCATGAAGGATTGCATTTCGGGACCATCAACGCTTACAAAAAAATCTTGTCCCGTTAAAACCTATCCAGGTATACCTAGATAACGTCGACGGACTATTTATAAACTGAAAATATTCAATTTTTCGTTATACCTGAACTGTAACCCGAAAGGTCAGACACTTTGAAAAGTGCCCATCTTTCGGGTTTTTACGTTTTAATCATAATAACAACTACTAATGAGGTCCTTGAATAACTCTTCCCACGAAGCAGACGGTATTGTCGGTGTGGGTGTCTATAGTTTGACAAACAACGACAATCGTTTCATTTATTGTTGTCGTTGTTTCAATTATTGGCGAAGCTTTTACGGCGCATACTGCCTACAACGTACATAAGGATTGGGATCCCTATCATGACGATAGGAAATATATAAGGAACCCACAGTTTCTGGGCATAATCTTCAGAAACCAGTGCGATGTTAGGAGGGAGCACTGAAGCGACAAATATAATAGCGGCAAAATACCAGATGACTTTTTTCCAGTTCTTAATGCCAAGCCATTGGGCTGTTCCATATGAGCAAATAAACATATAGAGGGAGAGCTTTAAATATACGGCTAACACCCAAACGAGGATGACCCAAATATCCATATTTTCAATAAATTCTAATACTGAAATAAACCGCACAGCAAAAAAATAAGGATACAAAAAATTTGCCGGATAATATGGTCCGTAGATCATTATCACTAAAGTGACAGCAAGCGTAACTGTAATCGTTGTCGTAACGATGATCAGAAATAGATCAATGGTAGATTTTTTCTTTGAAACTAAGAACGGCATCAGCATAAAAATAAAATAAGTCTCCCCTAAAAAGGAGGCATAGGTAACCGAACCTTTTACAATCGAAGGTATCCCCGTATCTGCAAAGACGGGGAGAATGAAGTTCGGCTGAATGTTATTGAAATTGAAGATGAAGGTAAAGGCAATAACAACAAGGAGTAACGGACAGGCAATTTCACCGAATCTTCCCATTGTAGACAGATTCCCGCGATAATTTATATACAGCATTAACATTAGAACGACGGCGATTAGTATATAAATCGGCGTTTGACGAAACAAAACCGTTTGCAGGAAATCGGCCGCATCGCGCAAAACGACTGCTGAAACAGAATACCAAGTTACGAAATAAAGCAGAGAAATACATTTGCCAAGCCATTTTCCAAAAATAATCTCGGTAAACTGAATTAAGGTTTTATCGGGATACCTCAAACTAATTCTAGCCATCAGGAAACCAACGCCAACTCCGATCAATCCGCCAACTAACATTGAAATCCAACTGTCTTGTCTGGCTGCTTTGAGTGCCGGGCTGATCGTAAGCCAAATGGTCATACACACTTCCAAAGCCGTCATTACGCAGAAAAATTGCCACCGGGTAAGTTTCATCGTCGTCTCCCTTTACATAATCCTAATGGCCAGTCTGATGCGGCCTGGGTCCATAAACGCCGATTCGTTTTAACCGGGTCTGCACTTTGACGGTCACATCGAGCTTATGAAAATGATCTTCCCAATTCTGCTTCAACTTTTTCCACTCCTGCGGGTATTCTCTGTGCAAGGTTTCCCCGAAACCGTAGATGTCAGTCCTAAACTGCTCCTGAATTTTCCGAACACAATCTTTAGTTACTGACTCAACATATTGATTCATGCGATTTTCAACCATCTTGAGATCATGTGAGCGGCTCAAGTCTAAGTCCGTATTATTTTCCCTGACACTTCCTACACCTTTCAAATGAACGGTGATTATCGGCTTGCCGTTCTTCATTTCAGAAGTAATTTTAGATTTTAAATTGGTTTCATAGACAGTTACGTAACCTTTCCCTTCCGGTATATATGATGTTAGAAAATGGATTTTCAAACGGTTAATGATCCATAAACTGACCATCGATTCTTCATTGTTTAATAACCCTACCATTTGCAGCTTCTTATTAAAGACAGCCAGGCGATCGATGTTGACGACTTTGTTTTGCTCTTCTTTGGACATCCCGCTTAAGCTAATCGCAGACATAACCGGACTCGTTCCTTGGGAGGAGTAATTAACAACCAAGTCGCGGGAAGCGACATCACCGATTTTGGCATATTTGTCCTGCATTACAATGGCATCGGCTGAAAAGGGATTAAACGGGCTCTCGATTTTTAACACCCGCTCGGGATCACTGCCTAAAACCACAAACAAACCGGTACGGAGAGAAAGCTCAGCATTTCTGGTGTACATATCGATAATTTGACTTAGTCCTTCCTTAGCCAGACGTTCGGATATAAACACACTTCTGCGATGACCGATAAATAAACGCCGAGGCAGTTTATTCTGAATAGACAAGCATGTATCCAACAGCGTATTCCCTTCCGCAGAAATGACGATATTACTGCGGTTGGACCCGCCTTCTTTGGACTGGGAGGCGATTTGCTTCGGAATGGCGATTTGAGCGCTCACTCGAAACTTTTTTTTCTCTCCCTTATCCAGTAAGGTCCCCATCCAAAAGGCATAGTTGTTAATTTCGGTACGATCCCAGCATCCGGGCAAAAGTAAAAGACTGCTGCACATAAATATTAATAGTATACATTTAGCTTTCATGACTGCTGCCTTCCATGGGGAGAACGCCACACCGTGTCTTTCAGGCGCTTGATATGCAGGGGAGCAATCGGTGTGAAGTAAGGTTCTCCGAAAGATTCCAATATACAGAGGTGCACTATAATGGCAATAATTCCGGCTGATATCCCGAAGAAGCCTAACGTACCCGATAGTGCCATTAAAGGGAAACGGAGCAGCCGGAACGGCAGACCCATGCTGTATCTAGGAATGGCAAACGATGCGATTCCTGTGCTTGCCACAATAATGACAATCGGTGCGGAAATAAAGCCGGCCTGTACCGCCGCCTCACCGATTACGAGCGCTCCGACAATGCTAACTGCAGAACCTATGGCCTTAGGTAACCGGAGTCCGGCTTCACGCAATCCTTCAAACATGATGTCCATCAAAAGCGTTTCGACCATCGTAGGGAAGGGGATTCCTTCTCTTGCCGAGGAAATGCTCATCATAAGGGCTACGGGTATCATTTGGGGGTGGAACGTCGTCAATGCTATGTAAAAGGAAGGCAGCAGAAGAGACATGGTAAATAATATGAGCCTAATAATTCTGACGGCTGATACATACATAAATTTTTCATAATGATCTTCTGGGGCCTGAAATCCGTTCCAAAAAGTCATAGGTGCAATTATTACGTTGGGGGACCCGTCAACCAGAATTGCCACTTTTCCTTCAAGTAAGCTCGCGGCTACCGTATCCGGCCTTTCTGTATTTTGTAATTGAGGAAAAGGGGAGTACGTGTGATCTTCCAGGATTTCTTCTATATAACCTGCATCCAGAATGGAGGCAGTATTTGCCCGCTTCAAACGATCTCGCACTGTCTGAAGTAAACTCGCAGCAGCAGTTCCCTCTAAATAAGCCAATACGATTGTAGTGTTCGTTACTGTTCCAAGTGTAAAGGTTTCCATCTTTAATAAGGAAGTCGTAAGTCTCCGGCGCAGCATGCTTGTATTGGTTTTCAGCGCTTCGGTAAAGGCTTCTCTAGGACCCCGAATCGAAGATTCATTTACAGGTTCAGTCACGGAACGCTTATCAAATTTGGTAAAGTCGGCAATCAGTACATAAGGGCGGTCTTTACCCAGCAAAATTGCCTTACCGGTTAAGATTCCTTCCGTCGCATCGGTAAAGCTCTCTGATTTCACTAGTTTAGCAGCGGGAAGAATACCGTTCTTGAAAGAATCCATCCCGTCTTGTTGAAGTAATGGCTGGATCACAAATTGTTCTAATGCATCGGTATTGGTTAGCCCGTCTATGTATACCAGTAATGTTTCCATCTGTTCTTCCGAAGGCAGTTTTCGAAATACAATATCAGAACAACTGGAGAACACTTTACGCAGTACATTTTCATTTTCCTGAAGATTAGGGCTAAGCTGATAACGTAGAAGTTCCCTTTGCTGTAATACATCCCCCATGGCATTCCTCTGCTCCTTATCTTGCCAAGTTTAAAAGTAGTATGCCGTAATCATGGTTTCTTATTCTTTGAAAGGGAGACTTCCTTATTGTTCATTGGTGGAACATAAAGACACAAAAAAGAGATCGACCAGAAAGATCTGGTGACCTCGAACTAAGAATGGGAATGATACTTATTATAAATTAAATTTCATAGTATTTGAAACCTAGAGCGGATAATTATAGACAATGAACCCACTGTGATACGCAACCTTGTCATAGAGTGTACGGGCGGTGACGTTGTCCTGATGAGTTTGCCAGTAGAGATCCGTAACGTTATTGGCGCGCGACTCTTGAGCCGCCCGTTCAATGAGTGCGCGTGCTACACCTAGCCCGCGAACTGTTTCGTCAACGTAGAGGTCTCGAAGGTAGCAGCAGCACTCGCCTTTTTCCAAAATTGTACGATGAAACAGGTAGTGCGTAATTCCGACCAAGTTACCTTGAACATACGCGACTAAACCGAATATACCATCCGAGGAAAGCAAGCGATCCCAAACCTCTTTTGTCTGGGGGGGAAGTTCAGGGTAATTTCATGCCCTATTTAAATTCACCAATTCAAGATATGTACTAGATACACATGTACATCATGTACTTTTAGGTCCTAGCAAGATCTTTCCCCAGCACTATTCTCTAATACTAGTATATCTATATATAATAGAACAATGCGGTTAAGACCTAGATATCTCGAGATTTGGCCGGGATATTTCTCAGAACCCGTAAACTGCGCGCCTTGATATATTCACGGTGTTGGGACTCTTCAAGCGTGGGCTTGCCCGGTACACAACAAAATTCATTCATCTTACGTTCCTATAATGCAATAACAGTGCGGGCAACGGAAACGTTACTTGAATAAATTAGCGGCAGTCTAATACTTTATTTACGGAAAAGTTACATGTTAATGCAATTTTTATCGACATCGATAATTTCATTTTTTGATTTATTAATACCGAGTATACTTTGGCTTCAATCCGACCCAAATTCGTTATGTAAAGCATTGAGGATCTGAACTGGGAAAACTGTTCAGCTAGTGTCAACGGTGTATGGACTAAATACAGTATATAACTACTGTTTCGTTGAAAAATAAATGAGTTTAGGATCCTGATTTCTTTCATCATACTTCAAGTTGCCAGAACGGAGGTAGTTCTTGTGTACCGATTTGTCAAATAAAATCACCTCATAGGATTCACAACAGAGGTTGGTATGCGAGTATTAACCAATATCCATTTATGATCGGTAATAATCGCTATGTCCGTAGTTACCATTAACCTTATGAGCAGTATAGGCATATGTTGATGTATCTTAATACCGAAAGGAATAAGAACATGCAATATTATGACCAATCTTTAACAAACACGTATTATCAAGCTGCCTTCGCAGGCCGCGGACCAGTTTTTGCATGGCCAAATGCAGGCATTTATCCTCCTTCTCTGAATTGGAACTACGGTTATCATCACCCTGTTACACAACCGGCTTGGGGACCGCATTATTTGCCCCGTTCGGAACATGAGCAAGGTCTTGAACAGCGACAGCGTCTTACGTTTGTTCTCATCCACGGTTCCTGGGCAGATGCGAGTTTTTGGGATGGGATCGCCGCCGAACTGCGCAGAATGGGCCATACCGTTCATGTCCCTGAATATCCCGGACACGGTGCTGATCCAAACAAGAATGTTACCCATGCAATGATCACGAAATCGGTCGCCGATTACATCACTTCGAGAAATTTACAAAACATCATTTTGGTCGGCCACAGCTTTGGAGGTACCATTATTCAAAAAGTATCCGAGATGATACCTGACCGGATCAAGAGGCTCGTATTCTACAACGCGTTTGTACTTAAAGATGGGCAAAGCGTTGCAGATGAGCTGCCAGCTCCGGCCAGGGAAGCTTTTGAACAATTAAGGAAAGGCTCAAGGGACGATACCATCATGCTGCCGTTTCCAGTGTTCCGGGAAACTTTCGCAAATCTGGCCAGCCTCGCAACAGCTCAGCAATTGTACAACCAAATTCCCCCCGAGCCTGCCAAACCTCTATTTGAAAAGCTGGATCTCAAAAAATTTTACAGCCTGGAGATTCCAAAGAGCTATCTATTCCTTACGGAAGATAACGTTTTGCCTCAAGGCGAAGGGTTCGGCTTTCACCCGCATATGTCCATTCGACTAGGCTTATTCCGGTTAATCAAAGAACGCGGGGACCATATATCCACAGCAAAGACGGAGCCTAAAAAGGTAGCCCAAAGAATTTTCCAAGCTGCCAGAGATTGAATTGGAACGATAACGAAGTACGATATATTACGAGGCTGCCGCGGATCGACCGGCAGCCTCTTTACGAATTTACTTATCGATTTCATGTACATAGTTGGCTTGAATTACAATCCCAATTAACATTGGGTAAAACGAACTTACCCGGGACAACCCCTGCTAGGCGGCGTTGCCCGTACCGTAGTCACCCTAGGCGAAGATGGGGTTATCCGTCATTTGATTGCGATTCATCAATTTACATACGGTAAATTCCGCAATTTCACGGAGCAGCATTACGAAGCAATTAGAACGGCCTTGTCAGTCGTTCCCTTGTTCGTGGAGAAGTCCGATATAGAGCGTGATCTCTGGCAGAAGTATGCCCTCATCAATGTGCTGTCCGGGTTGACGTCACTCTTCCAAGCGTCCGTCGGAGATATTCGGGACTCCTCTCAAGGTATGGATACGTTTAAGCAAGCTTTTCAGGAAACGTCGGAGGTCATCCGCCTTGCGGGCGGCAAGTTAAACGAAGGCTTCATCGAGAAGCAATTGTTGATGATTGAAAAGTGGCCCCGAGAAGCCACGTCCTCTACGTTCAGAGATCTCTCACTGGGACTGCCCACGGAGTTCGAGCATATCCAAGGCTATGGTGGAGCTAGCGCATCGGTACGGATGCAGCGTTCCCCTTCTAGAGATCATCCGCGAGAAGTTGGAGATTTATGAGAATCGCCGAATAGCCGCCTTATTATAGCTTAATAAAATGAAGTAACTATAAATAAGTGTGAAAAAAAGATTGACTTTTTAGCGCCAGTAATATATCTTGAACTTAAGATAATTAAATGTGAGATATTTCATTGATGGTAATCCGGATCCAATTCATTGAAGTATTCAAAGAAAGACGGTCGGTGGTAAAGTTCGTCCCCGTATTCCGATCTCTTATTAGAAATAAAAGTTAGACACAATAATCAGGAGGAGAATGAATGTGAATAGTCATCAACTAGGTGCTTTAATTTTAAGAGTCGTACTAGGAATAACCTTTTTAGTTCATGGAATAGTTAAATTCCAAGGGGGAATCGGTAATATCGCCGGTTGGTTCGAAACCATCGGCCTTTCCGGATTTATGGCCTATGCGGTTGCAGGGATCGAAATCGCAGGCGGTATAGCGCTTATTATTGGATTGGGAACACGAGTAGTTTCCGCTCTATTCGCCATCATGATGATCGGAGCGACTTTAAAAGTAAAGTTATCGGTTGGTTTTCTGGGGAACGGCCAATTGGCTGGATGGGAACTAGACCTTGCCTTCTTGGCTATCGCTATCTATTTAGTTTTAAACGGAAGCTATGCATTATCGTTAGATAAAGCTTTGGGCTTTTCAAAAAGAGACGATAGAGCGGCTTAATGGAAATCCGGCATGGCTGCGTTCGTTACTACACTAAATTTTAAGAACAGGAGTGTGTGAAATGGGTTTTCTAAGCAGAATTTTTGGACAACAAAATCAAGAACAGGAGCGTGTGAAAATGGAAAATGTAAAATTGGCTGTTATCTATTACAGTATGACTGGAACGAATTATCGTTTAGCTCAATGGGCGGCAGAGGGCGCTAGAGAACAGGGTGCGGAAGTGAGAGTTCTTAAAGTTCCGGAACTTGCTTCTGAAGCGGAAATCCTTGCCAACCCCGCTTGGAAAAAGCATGCTGACGAAGCGAAGCATATTCCAACGGTAACCTTGGACGATCTGGAATGGGCTGACGCGATCATTTTCAGCGTACCGACTCGTTTCGGTACCATGCCGGGACAATTGAAACAGTTCCTTGATACGACGGGAGGACTGTGGTTCCAAGGCAAGCTTGCGAATAAAGCTGTCAGCGCCATGACTACCGCTCAAAATGCTCACGGAGGCCAAGAGCAAACGATCCTTGGCATCTATACAACGATGTACCACTGGGGTGCCATTATTGCAGCTCCTGGCTATACAGATACATCGATCTTTACGGCCGGCGGAAATCCTTACGGAACGAGCGTATCCGTGCAAAATGGGGAAATGGTTGAAGACGTTCAGGCTGCGGTTAAGCACCAAGCCAAGCGTACAGTAACTGTAGCGGAATGGATTAAGGCGGGACAATCTAAATAAATTTGCTAATGTTTAAAAGACAAATTTTAGTTGCGATTCACATGGTGTCTTAATTGTTTAGAACATTTTAATGAAATTGTGGTGAAGTATGCTTCAATTTCCTATACTGGCTGGGCGTAAGCCCAGTCTTTTTTTTGAACACACGGTTATGAAATAAGTAACTGCCATGGTAGCTTCTGCGGCCTTCATAGAAAAAAGGTCACCAGAGGCTTGGGGAAGACCTCATCCCGATGTGGAACTTTACATTTCAGGGTGGTAAGAACGAGGAGCCTAGAGATACGTCGGCGGCGGCATAAACCGAATCATTCAGGCGTCAGGCCCTCGTTGATCTATGGAGATTATTATTCTGCTTAAGCGGTTGCCAGATTGTTAAACGAGACGGTTGTGTACTGGTAAATCTATGATTTGAGATGAAGGAAGCGCCCTCGTTATCCATGTTTCGCGGATGCGAGGGCGCTTTCGTTTGCACGCCTGTTTACTCCCAATCTATATTCTCATTCTTCAGCAGCTGCTGCAGGGCACGGATCGCTGTAACTACACGTTTCGGATTGCTAGAGTGCGGTAAGTACTGGTGAAGATGCGGTTCTACGGAAAGGTAACCGTGATATTCACGATCTTTTAAAGCAGTTAGCAGCTCGGGCAGCTGCCCGAGACCAGAGCCGGCAGGTACCCAGCTTACCTCAGTAGAATCCTTCACGTGAATGTAATCGACATATTCTTTCAGAAGGGGGTAAGCTTCCGTCATCGGCTGGCTGCCGGCACGGACGAAGTTGCCCGGGTCGAAGGCCATACGGAGTGACGGGGAAGCGCAGTGACGCAGCAATTCTAAGCACCGTTCCGGAGCAGAGCCGTACAAATTGCTGTCGTTTTCCAGTAGGAGTACCATCTTATGCTGTTCAGCCAGCTTGACGAGACTCTCCATTCTCCACAGCGACTCTGTACGGCATTCATCAAGATTCGCGCCTTCCGGAGGATGGAATGAAAAAATCCGGATGTAAGGCGTTTCCAGCGCATTCGCAGCGTTGATTGCGGTTTCTAAAGCTTCGAGCTGCGGCTGAAACTCGTCAGCCAGCGGGTACTTGCCGATCGGTGAACCGATCGACGATACGGCAAACCCGCGCTGACGCAGGGAATAACGAATTCGGTCCAACTCTTCAGGCGTTAATTCCAATACATTTTTACCCCATAACCCGCGCAGTTCCAGATGCTTGACGCCCTGAGCTTCAAGAACGTCCATTTGTTCGTCCAGATCATGAGAAATTTCGTCGGCAAAGCAGGTGATTTTAGGTATAGCTATCTGGGTCATTTGGTCATGTCTCCTTATCCATTTTTGCTAAAAGAAGTTGAGAAATCCTCTTCCGGGGACGTCTCTAGGATCGGTTTCTTGACATATTTCGAGCTCTGAATCAGCTCCTGCAGCTTAAACTCATAGGTATCAGTGTCTATCGGCACTTGGATTGGCTTGCCTTGGAAAGATGACAACATAATGCCGTTTGCCAACGTCAGCGAGCCTGTGCCCTCGATCCCTTCTGCAATCAGATCGATATTCTCCCCTTGAAGCCGGCGGACGAATAACTCCGTCACTGCCTTATGTCCAGAAGGCTGGGCTGGGTCGATTGTAATTTCCTCCGGGGTAATATCCCAGGTAACGAAGCGCTGCGTAGTTGTACGGGTGAATGCTTGCAGCGGCTCCGGATAGCGGTGGATCCAGATTTTCCCGTGCTCCATAATGACCTTCGCCTTGTCACCAACGATTTCGAGCCTGTTCGTACCCGGTAGTTCGGCGGTAGTGACGATGAGGTGGCCGATCATGCCGCTTTCGTGTTCAAAATACGCAGTGACCTCGTCCTCGACTTCTATATCATGATATTTGCCGATATGGGCATGCCCTGATATAAGCGAAGGCAGACCGAACAGCCATTGATAGACATCCAGGGTGTGCGGGCATTGGTTCGTCAGGATGCCTCCGCCTTCGCCGGCCCAAGTAGCCCGCCAATCGCCGCTGTCATAATACGTCTGGGAGCGGAACCATTGGGTGTGAATCCACGTCACTCTGGCAAGCGTACCGAGCTCGCCGCTTGAGACGATGTCCTTCAGTTTGCTGTAGAAAGGAAGCGTACGCTCCTGAAACATGATCCCGAATTGGAGGTTCGGGTATTGCAGTTTCGCGTTTTCAAAAGCCGTGATCATCCGATAGGCATCATTCAGATGCACGGCAATCGGTTTCTCACAGAGCACATGGATACCGCGCTTGAACGCATCGATGGCGATACGCGGATGCTCGTAATGCGGGACGGCAATGATGAGGAAATCGAGCCGGGTGTTCTCTAGCAGTTCCACATGGTTGGCATAGGCTGAAGTATTGTATTCAGCGGCTTTGCCCTCCGCGTTGGAGGTTACGATGTCACAGACGCCAACAAGCTCGACCTGATCCATTTCGCTCAAGTATTTCAGATGATGATTGCCGATTGCACCGAGCCCGACGACACCGACTTTGATTTTGTTTGACGACATAAGTATCCTCCTTATAAATGCAGAATGATTGACTACCCCTCAAGGGTAAAGGATAATGGATGTAATTTCCTTGAACTTTTGGCTAAATAAGTGGAGAAAAATGACCTAATCAGGAGATGCCTTTTATGCTGGAAACCTACATAGATGAGATTGACAAACATATTCGATTCGCCCATCAGGTGAAGCCTGTGTTCACTATGAATTTTCATCTGCATCAAGGCTGTGAGATCTATTTCCTCATTCGGGGGGACGTCAACTACTTTGTGGACAAATCAATCTATTCGCTGCAGTACGGCGATCTGATCATTACGAATGAGCATGAAATTCATAAGCCTGCATTCTCGACGGATGCGCTGTATGAGAGGATCACGATGGAGTTTACACCGGCACTGGCCCGGATGTTCCACACGGCGAACTTCCAGCCGTCGGCTTGCTTCTACAATCGGCCAAACGGACGAAAAAACCGGGTGAAGTTAACAAGTAAGGAAGTTACACAGATTACGGCTTTGTTTATGAAATATGACCGATTAATGAAGTCCCCGCATGAAGGGGATGCAATCCTCAAGCTGGGCTGTTTCATGGAAATATTAGTGTTAATTCATCGTGCGTTCAGCGATCAGAGAGTGACCGAGGGCGGGCAGGACTTGCCTCATAAGCTAGCTCCTGTGCTGGAGTATATTGAATCGAATCTGGAGGAGGACTTATCTCTGGTGAATTTGGAGCGAAAGTTTTTTCTTAATCGCTATTATCTGAACCGGCTGTTTAAGAGGCATACAGGAAGCACGATCCATGAGTATATTATTTACAAACGGATTGCTAGGGCAAAGCAGTTTTTGGCTAATGGATACAATGTAACGGAGGCTTGTCAGCGTTCTGGTTTTAATGATTATACTGGATTTCTAAGGATGTTTAAGAAGAAGGTAGGCATTCTGCCGAAGGATTACACGAAATTGACTTTAAGATAGTAACATTGCACCTTCATGCAAAGATAGAAACGAGGGAAAACATAACTGAACCCGAAAGATAGACACTTTAAAAAAAGTGCCCGTCTTTCGGGTTTTTCTGTTTTCAGCTGCAGGCAGCATACTACATTTACTCTTCTCAAATTTTGAAACATTAATTCTGTAGTCTAAGTGACTAAGTTACGGTTTAAGTTCCTTTTACTTGCTAATATGAAGTGGCACTACATTAAATCAAATAGCAAATAGGAGGCTTTATATAATGAAAAATGTCGGAGGTTTTGACAGAGCTTTTCGTATCGTTGCAGGGATTGTCCTATTGTCACTTTTCTTTGTTCTGCCTGGGTACTGGAAACTGCTTGGAACTATAGCATTCCCGTTACTGATTACGGGATTGACTCAGAAATGCGCAATCAACAAAATGCTTGGCCGAAACACATGTAAATTGTAATTATAGGACATAAAAACCCCATCTCTATTTTATTGAGATGGGGTTTGTCTTTATTTTTCTGTTATTTTCGTGACGAATATCCGGACACCCTAAGTGGCAAAATATGCGCGTGTCTCTTGCCGTGTTTGTTTCGGCAGTGTGCGGTCCAGCTCTTCGTTCAACCAACCCAGCGTACGTTCCCGCAGGAATTTGCGCATATGTTCTTCCGCTTCCAGCATAACCGAATTAATCGCACAAAAAGCCGGGCCTGTTTCGCATGGCGGACACTCTTGGTTTTGATACAAATAACCGTTCGCAATAATGTTCTTGCATTGAAATATAGGTTTCGGTCCTTCGACGGCTTCTACGACGTCCCAGAACGTAATCGCATCGGGAGAGCGTGACAACCGATATCCGCCTTTTACTCCGGGCACAGAGTTTACAATGCCTGCTTTGGATAGTTTACCGAAAATTTTGGAAAGGTATGTCTCGGACACACCCTGGAATGTAGAAAGTTCCTTAATTCCTATACTTGAATCGGGTGGACTATCAATTAAATAAACAAGGCAGTGCAGGGCATATTCTACACCGATACTATACTGCATGTTGTCACCCGCTCCTTTGCAAATTTGTTGTAGTTAATATTAAAAACAAAAAAAATCTTTTGTCAAACATACATTATATTCAGCTGGTAACCAGAAACCGCCAACACGAAATCGTTTGACATGAAGTTTAATTTACGTTAAATTAAAGACATTAATAATCGACGATTAATTCAGTCGTCAATATTCTAATTTATACGATGATTTTATCCCGATCGCCTTCCTGCGGGCAGGTGAAAAGGCTGTGCAGCAGGAGAAGCTAACTGATGAAGAGCAGCGGGTGCTTGACCGTTCCGCCTTAATGCGATGTTCAACTTTTTGGGGAACCGCAATTCTTAACCGGGACGATTGTCCTGAACAAAGCGTTTAAAGAAGCGGAAGAAGATGCAAAGCATTTAACTGACGTGCAGGCGAAGATTGTTTCATGAACAAAAAAGGCATACTAAAAATCAAATTAAAATAAGAAATTTGGAGGAGATCATCATGGAAGTTAGATTTAATTATCAACAGGCAAACCAGGATGCTTTTCGGGCGATGCTGAAGCTGGAGGATTATGTTAAAACAAGCGGATTGGATGCAACGCTGCTCGAGTTTATCAAAATCAGAGCGTCGCAAATCAACGGCTGTGCCTTCTGTTTAGACATGCATACGCGGGATCTGCGTAAGATGGGGGAAACCGAGCAGCGGATTTATTTGCTCAGCGCATGGCGTGAAGCTCCGTTCTATTCTGACAAAGAAAAAGCGGTGCTGGAACTGACGGAGGCAGTGGTTCGAATTTCCGAACAGGGAGTACCGCAGGATCTGTACGAACGGGTTCGGGCTCACTTTGATGAGAAGGAATATGTAAATCTTATTATGGCGGTTAATACGATTAATGCCTGGAATCGACTTGCAATTTCCACGGGGATGTTCCCTAAAGAGGACAAGTAAGAGGGTTACGATGGGTTAACCATTTCGCTAAGAAATAAAATATACATAACAAGGCTGCCGTATTGATACGGCAGCCTTGTTATGTTGGCCGGCTTAAAGAGAATCCGGCCCGTTTCCGTGTTCGATGCCATACCCAAGTTTCTTAAGAAGCCTAATCAGTTCGAGTTTCTCCTCATCTGTGATGTAGGACAAATTATCGCAAATCGTCTGAACATGCTTAGGAAAGATCTGATGAAAATAGCTGCGGCCTTCCTCTGTCAATGCCACATTCGTTTTGCGCCGGTCCCCTGGGATGGACAGCCGTTCTACGTACCCTTTTTTCTCCAATTTATCTACCACATAAGTGATGCTTCCGTTTGGAATGGAGAATGTATCACTTATTTTTTGAATGGGGTGCGGACCTCTATTGTAAAGAAACTCAAGAATTTGGAAGGTTTCCGTACTGAGGCCATAAGAGTCGATATCGCGTTTTAAACTCCCGAACAGTGCATTCGACATGTTTCTAATGACGCGTACCACTCTTAGATCTAGAGCTTGCCCCTCCGCATTGCGTTCTGCCATTGTTCAACCACCCTTATCTATATATCCTATACAAAGGATATTCTACTTCTGTAAGAACTTCAATGGTTAAGATCCAAGCCCTCTGACATATTTGAGAACTTTCCAACAAGAAAACATGCACATGGGCTGCTACATTATACAATTTATCTACTGGTAGGTAGACTCGGGGGGTGAAGTTGGGAGATATTTATGCGGATTCTCATACAATGATTGCTGTGTGGGAAAAATGGAAGTGCAATGACTAAACTTGTCAGGAGAGATATGCATGAGTTTATTTAAAAACCTATTTAAAAAGGAGATTACCGAAATGCCGACATCCAAAGTGAATTTAGCAGTGATCTATTACAGCTCCACTGGAACGAACTATCAATTGGCTCAATGGGCAGCAGAAGGCGGACGTCAAGCCGGAGCAGAGGTAAAAGTCTTCAAAGTTACGGAAACTGCGCCGCAAGCTGCCATTGACAGTAATCCCGCCTGGAAGGCGCATCTGGAAGAAACCAAAAGTGTCCCAACTGTATCTTTGGAGGATATCGAATGGGCGGATGCGATCATCTTCAGTATGCCTACCCGGTTTGGGAACCTTCCGGCTCAGATGAAGCAGTTCCTCGATACAACCGGCGGTCTTTGGTTCCAAGGCAAAACCGTAAATAAAGTCGTGAGCGCTATGACTTCCGCACAGAATCCTAACGCAGGACAGGAACAAACCATTCTTCAGCTGTACACATCGATGTACCACTGGGGTGCGATTGTAGCAGCTCCTGGATTTACGGATCCTTCGGTATTTGTTGCCGGCGGGAATCCATACGGGACAAGCGTAAGTGTGGATCAAAACGGAGCGATGAAGGAAGACGTGCAGGCAGCTGCTGAACATCAAGCAAAACGTACGGTAACGATTGCTAAAGCGGTGAAGAACGAAGCGGGACAATCCTAACATTCGAAAGGTGAACGGGGACTTGACTATTCAGGGGAAAGTAGTTGTGATCACGGGCGGCAGCAGCGGTCTTGGGAAAGCAATGGCGATTGAGTATGTGAAACGGGGAGCTAATGTCGTCATCAATGGACGCCGGGAAGAAGCGTTAGTTGAAGCGGCAAAGGAAATTGACGCCACAGGAAAACACGTTCGTTATCTTGCCGGTGACATTGCGGATCCTAACGTCGCACAGCGGCTAATTGAAGAAGGTATCGCTGCCTATGGCCGGATTGATACGCTGATTAACAATGCCGGCATCTTCATGTCCAAGCCGTTTACGGAGTATACGCAAGAAGATTTTACCCGATATTTATCCACGAATGTCGTCGGGTTCTTCCACGTTACCCAAAGCGCGGCGGCAGTGATGCTTCAACAAGGCAAAGGACATATCGTCAACATCACGACAAGCCTGGTCGATCAACCGTCTGTTGACGTTCCTTCTGTTCTTGCTTCCTTGACGAAGGGCGGACTGCAGGCTGCAACCAAATCGTTAGCCATTGAATATGCTTCCCGGGGTGTTCGAGTGAATGCCATTTCGCCAGGCGTCATTAAAACACCTATGCACCCTGTTGAAGCGCACGAGACGCTGGCTAAACTGCATCCTATGGGACGCATGGGTGAGGAACACGAAATCGTCGAAGCTGTCGTATACCTGGATTCAGCGAACTTTGTAACAGGTGAAATCCTTCATGTTGACGGTGGACAGAACGCCGGTCACTGACCATAAGCTGCCGGTGCTGGAGTATCGCAAACAGCTTGTCGAAAACAATGATATCAACATGATTTTAACGGAGCACATCGCACTTCAGCTGAAATGGGCCCGCATCTCCAATAAGAAGGCGGACAAAGCAGGAGTCATTAGCGTGTCTTTGCGCCTGATGAACACCGTTGTGAAGACCGAATGCTTGCCGGGAATCGTATGACAGCGGATGCGGCCTTGCTGCTCCGCTTCCTCTACGATGGAGCGGGGCAATAGAGAGATGCCGAGTCCGGCGCTGACACATCCGATAACCGTTTCAAACGATTCGAATTCCATTTGCTTGACGGGCACGATTCCATCTTCCTGAAGTAATTGATACAGTCTAGCCCTGAAGGAACAGCCTGAATGGAATACCAGCAGAGTGCACGGCTGCACGTCATGGGTCGAATCGATGGGCGGATGGTCGGCAGAGGTGACAAGAACCAATTCCTCATCAATCACCTTCTCTTGAACCAAATCGGGATGTTCAACGGGACCTGCTACGAAGGCTCCGCTCAGTTCATAATGAAGGACGGCATGAAGATTCTGCTCGGTATAAGCGGTAAGTAAAGAAATATCGACCGACGGATATTGGGCATGATACTTGGAAAGCAGTGTAGGCAGCCGAACGGCAGCAGTAGTTTCTATAGCCCCTAAACGAAGCGGCCCTGAGGGAATGGTGGAATTTCCTACAGCTTGTCTGGCTTCCCTTATAACGTGCAGGATCTTCTCTGCATACGAAACCAGAATTTGACCTGAAGGAGTCAGCGTAATACCCCGGTTATGCCGGTAAAACAGCTGGGTTCCCAAATCGGCCTCCAGCTGTTGAATTTTATGGGTGACGTTGGACTGGGCAAAATTTAATGTTTGAGCCGCCTTAGATATACTGCCTTCCTGAGCTGTAGTGAAAAATACTTTTAGCAATTGAATATCCATATAGAGCTCCTCTGTATGTGGGATAAGATAATTTGAATTATACATGATAAGGAAACCAGGAAGAAATACGGACACATATTAGTTGAAAAACGAATATTGGCTTTTGTAAGCCGAAGCTTCGCCTTCTTTATATATGAAGGTGAGGCTTCGGCTTTGCTGTGGAGTATGAGTATAGAGCCGCCCCAGTATTCGCAGCCAAAAAAGTCTTATTGTAGGAAAGTGGTCATCCCTATAAAGTAAGGAAGGTAATTTTACAGTTATTTTATAGAGGAGAGATCAGTTATGAAAAAGAAGACGATTCTACTTCGTTCTTCCTGGCAAATCGTAAATATCGGTGATATTGCGCATACCCCGGGTGTGTTGACGCTGCTGGAAAATTACATACCTGAAGCAGAAGTAATTTTATGGGCTTCGGATGATTTTACAGAAGAAGCATTAGCTATGATCCGTAAAAGGTTTCCCAATCTTCAAGCCGTGAAGGGACGCATTGGAATGGATGGTAGAGCAGAAAATCCGGAGCTTCAACAGGCGTTGGATCAAAGTGATTTCCTGCTGCATGGTTCCGGACCGCTGCTGGTAGCCCATGAGGATGTGCTCGCTTATACGAAACACTTGGGGAAGCCGTTCGGCGTGTTCGGTATCACCTATGGAGGCTACAACGAATCGAACTGGCCTGAAGTGAGGCAGATTTTATCGGAGGCCGCTTTTATTTATTTCAGAGATTCCGTTTCTCTGGAACAAGCGAAAAGCGACGGTATCACAAGTCCGCTGATGGAATTCGGACCTGACGCCGCTTTCGCCGTTGATCTAAGAGATGAGCTGAGAGCGCAGGCTTTTTTGGCTGATAACGGCTTGGAGGAAGGGGAATTTCTTTGCTGTATCACACGAAACAGGTATACTCCTTTCTGGAAAGTGAAAGATGTTCCTTTCAGTGAAGAAAAACACGCTAGGAATGAAGCAATGAAGGAGCAGGACCATGAGGATCTCCGGCAGGCGATTATTGAGGTCACAAGGCAAACCTCTTTCAAAGTGTTGATTTGTCCCGAAGATATGACCCAAATGGAATTGACGAAGGAAATGCTTTGGGACAGACTGCCGGAAGATGTTAGGCAGCGCGTCGTTTGGCGGGAAAACTTTTGGCTTACGGATGAAGCTCTTAGCGTGTACGTGCGCTCTGCCGGATTATTCGGAAGTGAAATGCATTCCCCAATTATGTGCATAGGAAACGGAATACCGGCTATCGTATGCAGGTGGATGGAACAATCGACCAAAGGATACATGTGGAAGGACATTGGTCTTGAGGAGTGGCTCTTCGATTTGGATCAAGAGGCAGAGAGAAGAGCTGTCGTCCCTGCGGTGCTGGATCTTGCTATTAACAATACCGAAGCACGACGGAAAGCTTTAGCTGCAAAGGAGCGGGTGGAAGAGCTGCACAAAAACATGGCGGCTGTGTTGGAGAATGAACTTAACAAATAGACTTTAAAGGTGCATCCTTAGGGGTGCGCCTTTTTTCTATGGTTACAACTTCTAATTTCCAGAAAAAACAACAACAAAATATCATCCATCTCCAATTATTTCTATTTAGCGGCGGGTGGCGATCATTTACGCTAATAGTGCAAGGAGAATTTCAAGAGGAAAGGAGGTTAGCTTCAGCGTATTGTTGACTACAAAGATACCAAAGTTGAAGAGGAGGCAATGATATGAAAAAAAGCCTGGCCCATTGGAAAAAAGCAGGATCCATTGCATTTGCTGCAGTTCTGCTTATACAGCCTTTCAGCGCGTTACCGAAAGCGAACGCCGCGTTCAACACAACGTTCACCATCGATACGACACAGGAACGGTCAGCGATAAGTCCTTACATTTATGGCACAAATATGAGCTTGGGCGGCGGAGAGAATTTCAGTTTCGTCCGTCAAGGCGGAAACCGCATGACCGGGTACAACTGGGAGAACAATGCGTCCAACGCAGGCTCCGATTATTTGCACTCCAGCGATGATTTGCTTTGCGAGAGCCTCACGTCCACGGAATGCAATACGGCAGGCAGGTCGGTGACGAAGTTTCAGGACCAGCGGATAGCGGAAGGTACCAAGAGTGCGGTTACCCTTCAGATGGCGGGATACGTGTCTAAAGACAAGAACGGGGTGGTGTCTACAACGGAACAGGCGCCGTCTTCCCGATGGGTGGAAGTTGCGAACCGCAAAGGAAGCACGCTGAGTTATCCTCCTAACACTTCAGACAATAAAGTATACATGGACGAATTTGTCGATTATCTTGTCGATCAATATGGAAGCGCTTCTACAAGCAACGGCATTATGGCTTATCTGCTGGATAATGAGCCGGGATTGTGGGCGGAGACGCATCCTCGCATTCACCCGGCTAAAGCAGGAGCGGTCGAAGTAAAGAATAAATCGGTTGATTTGGCTAAGGTCGTAAAAGACAGGGATCCGTCAGCCCTCGTGATCGGAGGCGAAATGTACGGTTACGGCGAATATTTAAACCTGCAGGGCGCGCCTGACTGGAATTCCGTTAAAGGAAGCCACAGCTGGTTTATCGATTACTTCCTGAAGGAAATGAAGAACGCTTCGGATGCGGACGGAAGGCGTCTTGTAGATGTACTGGGCCTTCATTACTATTCCGAAGCGCAAGGCGGCGGTCAGCGCGTAGTTTGGAACGGCGGAGCCGGGACGGCCGAAACGCAGGCGGCCCGCGTTCAGGCACCGAGGACGTTGTGGGATTCCAATTACAGCGAGAACAGCTGGATTGCCCAAAACCATTCGGCTTTTCTTCCGGTCATTCCGAAAGTATACGATTCGATCAATGCGAATAATCCGGGAACGAAACTTGCATTTACCGAATGGAGCTTTGGCGGAGAAAGCCATATTTCCGGAGGAATTGCGGCAGCTGATACACTAGGTATCTTTGGACGATATGGGGTATGGGGAGCGAATTTTTGGGCGTCCGAGTCAGATTCCAGCTATGTAAATGCAGCGTTCAAGCTGTACCGCAATTATAACGGCAGCAACGGGACCTTCGGGGATACGAAAGTGAAATCCAATACGAATGATACTGCGAACAGCTCCGTGTACAGCTCTGTGTTCCAGGGAAATGACGGGAAACTGCATGTGATCGCCATCAACAAAAGCGCAAATGACAGTATGAACGCTGCTTTTAACATTACAAGCCCTTCGAACTTTACCAGCGGCCAGGTGTACGGGTTTGACGGCAGCAGTGCAAGTATCACACAAAAGGCATCCGTATCGGGCATAACGGGTAACAGCTTTACTTACTCCATCCCTGCTATGTCGGCATATCATTTCGTATTGACCGCTTCGGGAAGCGGAAACATTGACAGTGCGCAGTTTAACTTTGAGAGCGGTCAGCTGCAAGGCTTCTATGCAGCCGGCGGTGCCACAGTAGCTGCGAGTACGGCCCAAAAATACGCAGGGAGTTCTTCCCTCCAGTTGAGCGTGAACGGAAACGGCTACTACTATGCGAGAAAAGACAGCCCTTCCGGACTTACAGCCGGGAAGACGGTATCCTTCCGGGTATGGGTTCCTTCCGGTGCCGGCATCGAGTCGGTGCAGCCCTATGTTCAGGATGGCAATTGGAGCTGGTATGGCGCCTGGACGGGATACTCATCCCTAACCAAAAACGCATGGAACACGATCACGCTGACCATTCCGTCCAATGCGCCTTCCCCAATTAATGTAATCGGCTTGGAACTGAAAACATCCGCTTCATGGAACGGAAGCATATATCTAGACAGTATCAGCTGGTAATAGAGAAGGCCCTTGGCGGACATCGTCAAGGGCTTTCAACCGATGAGCGCCTGCGTCATGACTTAGAAAGCGGGGAAACCATATGTATCAGCTTTTGATCGTAGACGATGAAGAACAGCTTGCCGATGGTTTAGCCGAGGCTGTTCCCTGGGAAGAGATCGGAATCAAGGCAGTCTATAAAGCTTATTCGGCCAAAAAAGCGCTGGAATGGATGGATGCGGTACCGATCGATATAGTGATAACGGATATCCGTATGCCAGGCATGTCCGGGTTGGAGCTGCTGCAGGAAATCCGGAATCAATGGTCCAGAACAAGGGTAGTCCTGCTTACGGGCTATTCCGAATTCGATTATGCCAAACAGGCGGTACAAAGCAAAGCGGCGGACTATTTGCTGAAGCCGGTGCGGGAGCGGGAACTGATGCTTACCGTTGGGAGGATTACGGAAGAGCTGACGAGCGAATGGAAAGAAATTCTCTCCCATCAACAGGCTCTTCAAGCGCTGAGGGCGAATCTTCCTCTGCTCCGCGGAAGACTGCTGGCCCAGCTTCTTCAAGGACGGAAGTATGATTCCGCGCAGCTGGAAAAGGAACTGGGGCTTCTGGAACTGCCCTTTCGGGCAGATGATCTTTACAGCATGATGCTGCTGCGGATGGAAGACGATTTTGCAGCCTATGATTCTGCAGGGTTGTCCCTGATGGAATATGCTGTTGAGAATATTGTACAGGAAGTGCTGGGGGAACATTTCATGTCCTGGTCCTGTCGGGATCATCATGGCCACCTGATTTTCTTGATCCGCAGCAGAAGGGGACCGGCTCCTGAGGATGGATTCACTGATGAAAAGCAGGTAAATCAGCAGCTGGATCGCATGATATCGCAAATGTATCATCATATCCGGCATTTTTTGAAAGGAAAGGTGTCTTTCTGCCTGGGCAAATGGGAGCGTTTCCCATCCCGGTTAAGCGCTGTTTATCAGGAAGCGCTCAGCCAGCTGAGACGTACGACAGGGGAGGATGACCAATTTTTGGTGAAGGTGGAGGAGCCTCTGCCCGCCAGAAATGTGGCAACACTGCAAAGCTTATATGAACCTCCCCTGCTGCTGCACTTGGTAGAGATGAGCCGTTGGGACGAGGCAGAGACGAAGATCTTCTCCGTTCTGGAGGAGTTAGCGGCAGCGCCCAAGCATTCGCCGGAGCATCTTCAGGAGGCTTATTTCGCTATGGCAGGCGCCTTTTTGCATATGGCCCATAAGACGGGACGGACCTTTAGTGAACTAGTGCAGCCCAGTTTGATGCAAGGATTCGAGAATGCATCGATACGCACTGTCGCGGCTCTGAGGGAATGGGCGCTGACGGTTCTCTCTTGTTTCCGGAACAGCACAGCAGAAGAATACAGGGACCGGCGTATGATACTGATCCGTCAGGTTCAGTGTTACGTTGAGAAGCATTTGGCCGACTCGATTTCACTTCAGTCGATTGCGGATCATGTCTACATGCATCCGACTCATCTTTCCAAAGTATATAAGGCGGAAACAGGGGAAGGGTTAAGCGAGTATATGTACAGGCTTCGAATGGAAAAAGCGGCGTTCCTGCTGCAGCACACTAATGATCGGATTTATGAAATCGGGATCCGGGTCGGGTATGTAAACGCCAATTATTTTATCAAAATATTCCGCAAGTATTATCAGATGACGCCGCAGGAGTACAGGGAAGTGCAGAAAGCTATGCCAATATTGTTTCATGATCCATAAATCATTTCTATTTGAAACGGCTTACATACCTTCTACACTTAAACTTGTAAACCAATCGAATACTAGGGGGACTGCTTTTTGAAAACCGGAAATCGACATGCCTGGAAATGGATTGTCTGTATGGTTGCCTGTCTCGCGTTCGCAGCCGGATGCAGCGGTAATTCCGATCCAGGGAACTCGCAGGCGGATGGGAACAAGGGAAAGACGGAGTCCAAGCTGGTAAACGGGAAATTCGAACCTCCAATCACCATAACGACGGCCTTCTCTGTTGGTTCCGATACGAAATTTAAAGAAGGCGAGAGTGCGGAAGACAATGTCATGATCCGCTGGGGCCGGGAGAAGCTCGGGATCGATGTAAAACCGTTGTGGGTGGTTGCCTCGGAGAACGAAGGATACGACCAGAAGCTGAAGCTGACGCTGTCGGCAGGTGACAAAATGCCCGACGTAGTCGCAACAACGAACAAAATGACGGCCAACATGCTGATGGAATCCGGCCTCTTTAAGGACATTAAAGAGGATTTCAGAACATACGCAAGCGAGCGGATTCAGAAGCTGTATGAATCAAATGCCAGCGTGTGGAACAGCGTATCCAAAGACGGAAAATATATGGCTCTGCCGACGATGACTGAAGGTATCAACCTCGACTCCGTCATGTGGGTCCGTCAGGATTGGCTCGATAAGCTGGGCTTGAAGGCTCCGGAGACGATCGAAGATTACGAGAAAGTGATGGACGCGTTTGTAAATCAGGATCCGGACGGGAACGGCGCGAAGGATACGATCGGAATGTCCATTTCCCTGAAAAGCCGGGTGACGACCTGGATGACGGAAGGCAGTTTCATCTTCGGCGCTTACGGCAATGCTTACCCTTCGCAATGGGGAAAAGCTGCGGACGGAAGCCTGGAATACGGTTCAATCCAGCCGTCAGTAAAGCAAGGGCTGTCGAAGCTCGCAGAGTGGTATAAAAAAGGCTACATCGATCCGGAAGCGGCAACTTACGATGAGATTAAAGCAACGGAAAGTTTCATTCAAGGAAAGTCGGGAATTTTGTTTGGGGCGTTTTGGATGCCGGATTGGCCGTTGAATGAATTATACAAGAACGACCCGAAAGCAGTAATGAAAGCTTATCCGGTGCCGGCCGGACCGGACGGTAAACGCGGAATCCGCGGCAGCGACTCGGTCAACCGCTGGATTTTGTTCAACAAAGACTTTCACCATATGGATGCTTTCTTCTTGTACATGGATCATCTGTACGGCCCATCGCTGTATGACGAAACATCTGAATTTAAATACGGTGCTTTCGAGGGTTACGATTATGTCATGGTGGACGGCAAGCCAAGTATTGATGAGAAGGACTTCCCCGACGGGCGCCGCATTCCTAAACCTTTCGATTATTCCTTATCAGGCGGCGGCTTCGAAGAAGTTCCTCCGGGTGTAGTGCCGGACGAGAAGAATCCGAAGCTGCGCGCACTGAAAGGGATTGTGGAAACGCCTTATGATCAGAAGGCAGCCTCCAAAGGCATGGTGTACAATGCAGCGTATAAAATCGCTTACGAACAACGCAAGTATGCAAGCCCGAATCTGTTTACGGCACCGCCTACGGCAACCATGGAATCCAAGCTGAGCTTCCTGGATAAGATGGAGCTGGAAACGTTCAACAAGATCATATACGGCACCGCCCCCCTTGATGTGTTCGACCAATTCGTGAAAGACTGGAAATCCAATGGCGGAGATCAGATCACCGCGGAAGTCAACGAATGGTGGAAGTCGGCGGGCGGTCAATAAGAAACGGCAGGTGGAAAAGCCATGAATAGTAGAAGCGGGTGGAATTGGAGAAGGACTTGGCCTTTGCACCTTCTAGTCCTTCCTTCTGTAGTGCTTGTCCTTTTGTTCAATTACACACCGATGTTGGGCCTGGTTATGGCTTTTCAAGATTATAAGCCTTACTTGGGTTTTACGAAATCAGCCTGGGTCGGCCTGGATCATTTCAAGTTCATGTTCCAGATGCCGGACAGCAAGCAGATTATATGGAATACGCTGCTGATTGCCAGCTTGAAGATCGTCGTAGGCTTCATTGTCCCTTTCGTCTTTGCTTTACTGCTAAATGAAGTGCGGATTCATTTCCTGAAGCGTTCGATCCAGACACTGGTGTATTTGCCCCATTTTCTCTCCTGGGTCATCCTGGGCGGAATTTTACTGGATATGCTGTCCATAAAATACGGAATTGTGAATCAAATACTGGGGGAACTGGGGATCAAACCAATCTATTTTTTGGGTCACGGGGACTGGTTCCGGTTTACACTCGTCGTCAGCGATACATGGAAAGAATTCGGATTTTCCGCCATTATCTATCTTGCCGCGCTCGCCGGGGTGCATCCCGCATTATATGAAGCTGCAGAAATGGACGGTGCAAACCGCATGCAGCAGACGCTGCACGTTACCATTCCGTCTGTGCTCCCGATTGCAGCTGTGGTGGTCACCCTGTCGCTGGGGCGGGTGCTGGACGGGAATTTCGAACAGGTCTATATGCTGTTGAATCCGCTGGTTATGAGCAAGGGCGATATTATCGACACGTTCGTGTACCGTACCGGATTAATCGATAACAATTTCAGTTTCGCAGCGGCGGTCGGTGTATTTAAGTCCGTTATCAGCTTCATTCTTGTATTGGTTACGTACCGGCTGGCGCACAGGTATGCGAACTACCGTATTTTCTGAGGAGGAAGATCGATGTATCACAAAACCGCCGGCTACCGGATCTTTTCCGCTATCAATTTGCTTTTCCTAGTTGTGGTGTCATTGTCCTGTATTCTGCCGCTGGTTCACATCCTTGCAGTTTCCCTTAGTTCCAGCTGGGCGGCCAGCGGGGGGCTGGTCCGGTTCTGGCCGGTAGGCTTTACTACGGCAGCCTTCGAGAAAACGCTGAATAACCCTAATTTTCTACATGCTATTTGGGTTAGTGTGCTGCGTACTGTGCTGGGGACGGTCCTGACCATGACGCTTATTACGATGGCAGCCTACGCCTTGTCGAAGGAAGACAGGGCGTTCAAAGGCCGCACCGCTTACGTCTGGTTCTTTGTGTTTACGATGCTGTTCAACGCGGGCATCATTCCTACCTACATTGTTATTAATAAACTTGGGCTGCTCAACCAGATATGGGCGCTGGTGCTGCCGGGTGCGGTATCGGTGTTCAGTCTGGTGCTGATGCTGAATTTTTTCCGGGGGATCCCGAAAGAACTCGAAGAGGCGGCCTTGATGGACGGGGCGGGACATTTTCGCACGCTGTTCAGCATGTACCTTCCCTTATCGCTGCCATCTATTGCGACATTAACGCTTTTTTCCATAGTCGGTCATTGGAACGCCTGGTTCGATGCCCTGATGTATATGACGGATTACCGGAATTACCCTTTAGCCACCTTTCTTCAATCGATTGTGGTAAACCTGGACGCGACCCGGCTCGGAATCACCCCCGAAGACTTGAAAAGCATTTCAGACCGCACGTTGAAAGCATCCCAGGTTTTCATTGCATCGCTGCCCATCATTGCGCTTTATCCTTTCCTGCAAAAATACTTTGTTCACGGACTGACACTCGGTTCCGTCAAAGAATAGGCCGGTCTGGCCCTCGTCCAGCCCGCCGTTGTTTGGTAACATATGCCTATAACCAATCGGACGGGGTGGTCGAATGAGAAGGATGGACATCTATAAGCGGATTGTGCTGCTGCTGTTTAGTATGCTGGTGCCGATTTTGACGCTGTTCGGCTATTTGAACAGCCAGACCGTCATGCTGATGGAAAATCAGCTGAAGGAGTCGAATTTAAACAAACTTACTTTCTTTTTGACCCAGCTGGAAACGAATGCGGATAAAATGTCGGGAAACCTGCTTACGTTAAAGGAAGACAGGGATGTGCTCCAGTTTGTGAACAGCTACAGCTTTGAAGGCTATACAAAAGCCAGAACCAAGCTGGACGTGGAAAATAAGCTGGCCATCCAAAGCCTGGCAAGCTCGTGGAAGAACCGGATAGCGGTGTATGTTCTCTCAACAGGGCAGACGGCATCAAGCGATTCCACGGCCACGCCGGCCGATTTACGCGGCAGGAAGGAGTACCCGAAGCAGTGGAAACTGGTTCGTTCAGGGGAACAATCCTATTTTACGAGATATTTGACAGACAGCCTGAAAGCCAATGGAGAGCCGGGCAAAGCGAATGTAGTGATGGAAGTCCGCTTTTCAATCGAGAACATTAGAACGATGCTCAAGCAGTATCAAGAGGGAGGGAGCGGTGACCCGTTCATGCTTTTTCCCGGCGGGGTAGAGATCACCAACAGCTCCGGCAATGCGAACCTTGCCGAGATTACCCGAAGACTTGATCCCGGTGCTATGAACGAACGGGGGTATACCACGATGACGTTCGGCGGAGAAACTTACCTGGTCACCTATATTCATTCTCCGAAGCTTGGCGGATATCTGGTCGATTACCTGCCTACCGCAGAGTTTCTGGCACCTATTGAAAAGCAGCGCATTTTATTTTATTCCTTCGGCGGGCTGCTGCTGGCTACCAGTGTAATGGCTGCATGGCTGCTGTACCGTCATGTCCAGCTGCCGATCCGTCAGCTGCTTTCCGGAGTGCAGGGGATCAAAGATGGACGGTATTCGATTCGTGTGGCGCGTAAAGCGAAGACGGAATTTGATTTCCTGTTTAAACGCTTTAACGAGATGGCCGAGCAGATTCAAGAGCTTATAGAACACGTGTATGAAGAGAAGCTGCGGTCGCGGGATGCTAAAGTGAAACAGCTTCAATCGCAGATTAATCCCCATTTTTTGTACAACTGCTTTGCTCATATTATTCAAATGACCCGGCTGGGAAGGGAGGAGGCTGTCATAGCCATGTCCCATAATCTTTGCGATTATTACCGGTACACAACCAGGATCGAGAAGCCGCTGGCTAATTTGAAGGAAGAAGTGGAATTTATAGAAAATTATTTGGAAATCCAGAAGATGAGAATGACCCGGATGCGATACGAACTGGTTGTCGAGGAACGTTTACTGGAATTCCCGTTGCCGCGGCTCAGTCTTCAGCCCATTGTTGAGAACGCGATCATCCACGGCTTGGAGCCTAAAGAATCACCGGGATGGATTCGGATTTGCGCCAGACAACAGGGAGATTCTGTCCTGATCACGGTCTCGGACGATGGAGTGGGGATGGATGTCAGGCGATTAGAGGAACTGAACAGGAGCATACAAGAAACAGACCGGGGCGAAGAAGGCGGGTGCGGGCTTTCCAATACGCATCAAAGGCTGCGGCTCCATTACGGCGCCGATTCGGGGATTGTTTTGGCGGCAAATCAAGAGGAAGAGGGAATGAGAGTAGAGGTGCGGATTCATGCCGGATCCGGGGGAGCGGGAGTAATTAGAGCTTCAGGCATGTGAAAAGGATGGAGCAAGGAACAGAAATCAAACAGCTGAGGGGTGAAGATATGTTTACTGACATACAGAAAGCTAGAATGGAATGGTCGAAACTAAGGTACGGGATGTTTATCCATTTCGGGCCGAATACATTTGAAGGAACCGGATGGGGTAGCGGGGCCTTCCCCGCAGGCATGTTTGCTCCGGCGAATCTGGATGTATCCCAATGGGCTCAGACCGCTGTTGAAGCAGGTATGAAGTATGCTGTATTGACGGCGAAACATCATGACGGCTTCTGCTTGTGGCCAAGTGAGCATACGGACTATTCCGTCCGGCATTCTCCTGCGGGGATCGACATCGTGGGGGCTTTCGCAGAAGAGTTCCGCAAGGCAGGGCTGCAAGTCGGATTATACTATTCCTTGTGGGACCGTAATTATCCGGACTATGAAGATGACGAGAAGTATGCCCGCTACATGAAACTCCAAATTACAGAACTGCTCACAGAGTACGGGGATCTGGTGGAGCTTTGGTTTGATGGGGGATGGGATAAAGAACACCCGACAAGGGAATGGCCGTATCAACCAGAGTGGGAAACGATGCCTGACAGCGGGTTCAACCGCGGGGAACGGTGGCGCTGGGAATCCCTGTACCATCTGATTCACGAGCTCCAGCCGGGATGTCTTGTAATCAACAACTCTTCCAGTGACCGTCCGGGACAAGTCCGCTACATGCCGGTGGATGTAAGGACAGCGGAGCATTTTCATTATATATGGCAGGAACAGGAGTGTATGCTTCCACCGGCTTCCGGAGATGAACATGGACTGCCGCTCGAATTTTGCACCAGCTTGAATCCGGATTGGTTTTGGACGGGAAGAAGCTATCCGCATCCCGGGGTCGCCGCGATACGCGAATGGTATGGTGAGGCAAGGAGACACGGGGGGAACCTGTTGTTGAATGTCGGGCCGAACCGTGACGGGTTAATTCCGGAGTATCACAGGGCGATGTTAAAGCAGGCTAAAATATAACATCATCAAATCTCCAGCTTTTGAATGAATCACCCGAATCAGGGTTAGATTATATGTTAATTGTACATTCAAAGGTTGGAGGAAAATGATGCCTGCAATGAAACCTGCCCAAATGGAACGATCCTTAGAAGACATCGATCTCAACGTTCTCGTACAAAAGGGGATCAAAGGGCTGATAGTAAACTGGAATAATACGGTTCGAAACAAACGCTCCAGAAGTTACTCGATCCAACTCCAGGCGTGGTTGAAGAGAGCTTCGGACCATCATGAGCTGAAAGTGATTATCGTGACGAACAGCGAGCAGTCTGATGAAGCTAACGTGTTAAATACCTTCTTTCCCATCCTGTTTAGCGCCGGTAAGCCAAGGAAGGCGCCATTTCTGAAAGCATTGGACATTCTGGGTACGGAGGCATATCAGACAGCGGTGATCGGCAATGGCATCTTAACGGATCTATGGGGCGGGAACCGGCTTGGTATGTACACCATTTTCGTATCTCCGCCCTGGACAAGTCCACCGATGCTGGGTGCGGCCAAATGGGCATTGGTGAAGCTGTTGAACAGATAATTTGGATAATAACGCTACTAGCGGCAAAAACCTTGATTCGAAGTATCGGATCAAGGTTTTTTTGTGACCACATAAGAAAGTATAAGGTTTCATAAACGAAAACGGGCTTTTTTATTGGCGGATAAACCTGCATCTGAACACGGTGGTCTCCCTTCTTCGTAAGACCTCGAAAGAGGATGATCTCATTTTCTTCATACAGGATGATGAATTAAAACGACACCATTGTCATTTTTAATTGACAAGATCAAATACCGGGTGTTACAATTCAAAACGACAACAATGTCGTTTTTATTCAATAGGGACCGGCAAATTTGCGAAAGGAAGGTTAGGATGAAGAAAGCAGGAAGAGGTACATCCGGAAAACATGCTTTGAAACAGATCCTGCTTCCTCTGGCAGCGGCGGTTCTAGCACCGGTGCTGGCAGGAGCGGTAATTGGGGGAATCTACATCGCCGTTCAGCTATTACGGGGGTTCACCTTCGCGGAAGCCATGAAAGACGTGGAGCAGTTGCAGCAGACGATCATGCCTTATACTACAGCACTATTTGTTATTGCCATCATAATGTTTGCCTTTCAAGCCATAAGAAAATCAAAGAAATCCTAAGGAGGACATAAATCCATGTTAATCACAATGCTTACTACCGGATCCCGCGGCGACACGCAGCCCTACATTGCGCTTGGCCTGGCTTTGAAAAAGAAAGGCCACCGCGTACGAATTGCGGCATCCGAGTCCTTTAGGGACTTCGTGGAACAGTACGGGCTTGAATATTCGCTCATCCGGGGAGATGTAAATAAGATCGCTCAAAGTGAACTTGCTAAAGACGCAGGAAAGGCCGACAATCCTCTGAAGTTTTTCAAAAGCCTGAAGAAGGAAGAGTTTAAGCAGTTATTTCTGGAAATGCAGCAGGATATGTACCAGGCATGTCTTGGCGCGGATGCGATTGTATATCACCCGGGTGCCACACTGGGTTATTTTGCGGCACAGGAGCTGAAAATCCCGAGCATCTTGGCGACACCCTTTCCCATGACTCCAACCCGAGCCTATCCGAATCTGCTGTTCTATAACCGCCCAAGCTTCGGGAAACTGTATAATAAACTGACGCATCGAATTTTTGAGCAGGGATTTTGGATGATTTCCGGCGGTCAAGTGAAACAATTTTGGAAGAACCAGTTCGGCATGGTTCCGCGGAAGTTTTCCAACCCGTTCCCGAAACAGCGCACGGCAACCCACCCAACGCTCATCTCGCTTAGCCCTTCCGTGTTCCCTCGGCCGGACGATTGGTCAGAGCATGTGCATTGTGACGGATACTGGTTTTTGGAACCGGACCGGAGCTACAACCCGCCTCAAGAGCTTCAGGATTTTCTGGATGCAGGCAAGCCTCCGGTGTACGTAGGTTTCGGGAGCATCTCGGGCCAAGCGCAGGCTTCGGAAACGACAGCCATCGTCATCGAAGCGCTGAAGCGCAGCGGCCAGCGCGGCATAATCGCAAAGGGCTGGGGCGGGATGGAGCGTCCGGATGAATTGGACAAGGATATCCTCTTTATAGACGGGGCTCCCCATGATTGGCTGTTTCCCCGCATGGCTGCGGTTGTCCATCACGGCGGCGCGGGAACGACGGCGGAGGGGCTTCGATCGGGTGTGCCGAGCCTGATCATTCCTTTCACGAATGATCAGTTTGCATGGGGACAAAGAGTGCATGAACTCGGCGCAGGCGCCAAAGCGATTCCGCGAAAACAGCTGAATTCATCAAATTTGGCGGAAGCCATCCGGCATACGCAAACGGATGAGGTCAAAGCCAAAGCCCAGGCGCTGGGCAGCCGAATCCGATTCGAACAGGGGGCGGAGGCCTCTGCACAGGCAGTCATTGACTGCATTGAAACTTACCATAGGAAGGGGAAGTAACATGCCTAAAGTCAAAGAAGAACATTATGAGCTTAAGAAACTGGAAATTTTGGAAGCTGCCAAACGGGTTGCTTCTAGAAAGCCTATATATCACGTTACGATGAGGGATGTTGTACTGGAAGCAGGCATGAGCCAAGGAGGGGTCTATAAATATTTCTCGAATATCGATGAACTGTTCGCCGCTTTGCTGGGTCAAAATTCGCTGACGTCCGAGGTAAAAAGCGAAATTGACGCCATTTTTGAGGAAGACAAAGATCCTATGATAGTTCTACGCGATTTCCTGGACTATGTCGGAGCCTTTATCGAAACTTCCGTTAACGGCAGCGGCAAAATCATCCACGAGCTGATTGCATTCTATGCCAATGAACCGGAACGGTTTGAGAAAGTGAGCAGCCAGCTGCTGCAGGCTTCGACTCTGGATTATTTGCAAAAGAAGTTCATCCGCTTTCTTCAGGTACAAGTCGATGCCAACCGTTTTCAGCCGGCTGTACCGCTGGAAGAGGCAATAGCTTTCATTGCGACTGCGATCAATGGAATCACGCATGATGCTCTCATGGCCCAAAATGCCGTTTACGCCCGCAATCTTATGCCTGCTCCGAAAATACAACGGTTAATGAATACCCTTTATATTGCTATGAGTTCCATTCTGGGAGCCGTAAAACCTTAGTCGCGTACGTAACAGGACTACTTTGCACGAAAGGAGGCAGTCTAAGCATGCTGTTTCATAATAAGTACGTAAGACTGATCCTGCTGTCCAATATTCTTCTTCAGCTGGGGATTTGGGCCAGGAACTATGCCATATTGTTATATGTAAGTGATATTTCTAATAACAATCCTTACTATGTCTCTTTGATTTCGGCAGCGGAGTACGGGCCTATTTTCCTGTTTTCCATCATTGGGGGCACGTTCGCTGACCGTTGGAAGCCTAAACTGACGATGGTTTGGTGCGACATTTTATCCGGCGTCTCCATCTTTGGTGTTCTGCTGGCTCTGCTGTATGGTTCGTGGCACACGGTGTTTTTAGCAACGTTGGTTTCAGCGGTTTTGTCCCAGTTCTCCCAACCTTCGGCGATGAAGCTGTTGAAACAGCATGTTAAGGAAGACCAGCTGCAGCAGGTCATGGCGATGTATCAGACGATCGCTTCCTTGTTCCTGATCATTGGCCCGATGCTCGGCACGTTTGTCTATCAAAAGTTCGGCGTAGAGTTTTCAATTGGTGTCATGGGGGTTATGTTTATGGCTTCCGCCTTAGTGCTGCTGTTTCTTCCTGCGGATGAGGTCAAGTCTGTACCGGTGCGGCGGCAGGCATTTACCAGAGAACTGGGCAAAGGCCTCCGCTATGTCTGGACGAACCCTGCTTTGAAAAGGCTGGCGCTGTTGTTTGGTTTTGTCGGCTTGGGGGCGGGGCTTGTACAGCCCATGATGATCTTCATTTCTACGGAACAATTGGGGATGGGCAAAGACTTTCTCCAATGGATGACGATGGCAAGCGGTGCAGCTATGCTGTTGGGCGGCGGAGTCATTATGAAATTATCTGCAAAATTCAAGCCGCAGACTCTGTTGTTCATGGGGTTGATCAGCAGCGTTGTAACGACATGGGGCATAGGCTGGTCTACTATTCCTGCGCTGACCTTAGTGCTTCAAGCCGTTTCAGGGTTATTCTTTCCTTGTATCCACATCGGGATCAATACGCTGATTCTGCGCAACACGACCCAGGAGTTCACAGGAAGAGTCAACGGGGTAATGACCCCGATGCTAACGGGACTTATGGTGGTCGGCATGTCGGCTTCCGGCTTTATGAAAGCAAATCTGTCGCTGATGATTGTATATGCAGTCTCAAGTCTGCTGTATGCAGCAGGCGTTGTGTTCCTTGTCCCTCTATTTAAGCGGGAGAAAGACAATGTTACAATAGCAGGATGAAGACGGTACGCCGTCATGCGGAATAGAGAAGGAGTAAAGTTTATGGCAAAAGTGTACATGATTACCGGAGCATCGCGGGGGTTGGGCGAAGCGATAGCTCTGCAGCTGCTGGAAGAGGGGAACGAACTTCACTGCATAGCACGTACCCGCAGTGACAGGCTGGAGCAAGCTGCGTTGAAGTCCGGCGCCTCGTTGTCATGGTACCAGGCCGATCTCGGTCAAGCGGCCAATGAGGGAGGAGCGGCTGATGAGCTGCTCCAACAAATTTTTAGGAATTTCGATACAGGGGCTTTCTCCGGGCTGCGTCTCATCAACAATGCGGGCGTACTGAATCCGATCGGCCCTGCCCACCGAAACGACGCAGCAGATGCTGCAGCACATATCGCAGTCAATTTGACTGCACCGATGGCTCTAACCTCATCGTTCCTACGCTTCACCGAAGCCTTGGCGGCAGACAAACGGATTCTGCAAGTCTCCTCCGGAGCCGGACGCAAACCTTATGCGGGCTGGAGCGTTTATTGTGCCGCTAAAGCGGGTTTGGATCATTTCACGCGCTGCGTGAAGCTTGAACAAGATGCGCTTCCCCACGGAGCCAAAGTGGCCTCGGTAGCGCCCGGTGTGGTGGATACCCAGATGCAGGCACTCATTCGCGAAACAGAGGACGACCGGTTCCCAAGCCGTTCCAGATTTGTCGAGCTGCACGAGGCGGGCGGCCTGCTAATTCCGCACGAGGCAGCAAGCAGGCTGCTTGAGCTGCTTGAGCATGACCGGTTCGGCGAGGAGCCGGTAGCGGATATCCGGGATTGGGTGCGGTAGAGATACCCTATGCCTTGCGCACACTGGCCCGGTAAGTCTGGGGCGTGACGCCCATATGTTTTTTGAAAAACTGGCAGAAATACGAACTGTCCAAACCAGCGCACTCCCGGGCGACTTCGCTTACGGGTTTATCCGTATTGGCAAGCAGCATGCAGGCTTCCCGTATTCTTCGGGCGGCAATGGTGGCGGTCAGTTTCTGTCCCGTATGTTTTTTATAGAGATGGCAAATATGATGGGTGCTTAAAAATAATTCGTTCGACAAGCTTTCCAGCACAAAGGGACTGCGGAAATTGGCTTCGATCCAATCCTGTATTTTCTGAATATGGGGGGACTCCGTCCGGGCGGATCCGCTGACAGCCCCGGGCAGGAGGGAGGCGTGTTGTTCCAGTTGCCGCAGAATGGCAATGAGCAGCAGTGCCCGGTCTTCTTCCCCCGTTGCTTTCGCGTTGACAGTACCCCGCCTGATGTTGTAGCTTTCCAGCAAATTCGGCAGACTGTGATCCGTACCCAAGTCAAAAAAAGGCTGCTTCAGATTTCCTCTCCATAATTTCCGGTAAAAGGCCTGCAGGTTCGGAAAAGGCACCAGATACCTCTCGGCAATTCTCGGATCGAACGTCAGATTGGAGCGGATATAAGTGAATCCGTCTCTAGGCGGCACTTCCACTTTGTGAAGCTGGAACGGCTGAAAGCAGAACAGCCTATCCGGATGCAAAGGGTAGGCCCTGCCGTTGACGGTTACCGTCCCCTCTCCCTCATGAACATATAGAAATTCAAGCCCTTGATGAGCGTGAAACATTCTCCAGTGCTGGTCGCGGGTTTCCGTACGGCAGCTGAAAAGAAAGGAATCGGAACCCAGATCCATCGGTTCGATATGTGCCACTACAGCAGCTCCTCCATCGCAAGATAGCAACATTATAGCACAACATGCTCCTATCGGATCAGAGCTATAATGAAGGGGAATTACATTCCGGAAACGCAGATGGAGGGGAAGTAATATGCTATGGAAAGAGGCTATTGATCACACACTGGCCATTACACGCGCAAATATCGAACGGTTCGGAACCAGGTTCCCTCACGTGAGTGACGGGGACCGTACATACCAATTGAACGATAATACGGATTGGACGGACGGTTTTTGGAGCGGTATTCTCTGGCTCAGTTACGAGTATTCCGGGGAGACTCGGTTCCGCGATGCCGCAGTGCAAACGGTAGAAAGCTTCCGGCATCGGCTGGAGAACCGGATCGGCATAGGACATCATGACATCGGATTTTTGTATTCGCTCTCTTCTAAAGCGCAATGGATTGTCGAGCGCGATGAGCCTGCCCGGAAGCTTACCGTTCAAGCTGCGGATGTGCTGATGGAGCGGTGGCGTGAACGGACGCAGATCTTTCAGGCATGGGGTGCGGAGGACGACCCCGACAACGGCGGCAGGATCATCATCGACTGCCTGATGAATATGCCTCTGCTGCACTGGGCTTATGAACATACCGGAAATGAGAAATACAGAAAGCGGGCGCAAATTCATACCGAAAGGAGCCGGAGGTTTCTTGTCCGCGGAGACGGCAGTTCTTATCATACCTTTTACTTTGATCAACAGACCGGGGACTCGATCCGCGGAGGGACCCACCAAGGGTGGATGGACGGCTCCACTTGGACCCGGGGGCAGGCGTGGGGCGTGTACGGTTTCGCTTTAGCCTATCGTTATTTGCGGGATCCGGCTTTTTTGGAGACATCGAAACAATTGGCCCTGTATTTCCTTGAACGGCTGCCGGAAGACGGCGTGGTGTATTGGGACTTCGATGTTGAGGTTACACCGGAAACGAAACGGGACTCTTCGGCATCCGCAATTACAGCCTGCGGCATTCTGGAGCTGGCTGAACATCTGCCCCAAGAAGATCCGGACCGCGAACGCTTGATCGAAGGGGCCCGCCGCCAGTTAGAATCTCTTTACAAGTATTATGCGGAGCGGGATCCGAACGCCCAAGGCTTTTTGCGCAGAGGATCGTACGGCGTAAAACTTGGACATTCGCCGGATGATTACGTCATTTGGGGAGACTATTATTACTTGGAAGGGCTTCTGAGACTGGAGCGGGGGATCAAGGGATACTGGTATGACCGAAAATAGAAATAACAGCTAAGAAATCTGCGCCAACAGTGCCGACTTTGGATCTGTGTACCGCGTGCGGAACATCGCCGCCGGTGAATGCGGCAGCAAGTGAAATTAAGATGATGAAAGGACCATTGCGGCTGGTGCTGCAGGGTCCTTTTTCATCATTTGTGCCAAGTCGAAGAAAACCCAAGGGACAGGCTCTATAAAGCCGTTTGTCCATCTTATTCAGACAGTGAAGCTAGTTCCTGCCAGGCCTGGGCCATCCGCTGTCCCAATTGTTTGGCTGAAGTGTTGTCATAGTGCAGAAAATCACCCTTATGGGTAAGTCCCGATGATTCTACCAATCGAAATGAGCCAAGGGTAAGAGAGGCTTCATGAAGCGCCTCATCAATCATATGAGTGTACGGATAAGACCGGGGATCCATAAATGACCCCAGTTTTGAGGCGATGAATGGGACTCTTGGAGAATGTAAATCTTGTCTAATATCGTGAATGAATCCAAGTAATCGGTTAGGGTAAGCTTTTGCGTCCGAGATCTCCTTGGAGTCACTTTCGCCTTGAGCCCACAATATGCCCTTGAGAGATCCGCGTTCCATACATGATAAGGTGCGGGCAACTGCGTTCTGGTATAAATCTCCGCCTTTTATCCACCGTTCTATCTTAGTTCCGCCTACAGCACATGGAATTAATCCGATAGGCTCTCCACGCAGGTAAGGCTTGACGGCTTTGGCAAATGAGAGGCCTGGTCCTATCCCGGCAAGATCCGGGTTGTCGTAATGGACAGGTTCGAGCGCAGGCTGCCAATGTCCGTCGGCATCAAGCATGAAGATGTTCTCCTCCGTAACTGATCTACGATCCTGTTCAGTGAGTTCTCCTCTTCCGGCCATGTTGGATTGCCCGATCAATAGAAACAATTGCATATGTAAGCACCTCAATGTCTGATTAAATTTGGGGGAAATCGTAACATATACCTAGCCAAGGCGCAATCAGAAATGAAACCTTCCTTCGTTGAATATGTACATAGCGTCCTTTTTCAATGAGGTGACTCCTGAATGTGAAACTTAAGATTTACAAACCGATGGTCGGTATTTATAATACAAATAAAGGCAGATTGACACGTTTTTTAGGTTCTTTAATCGAACACGGAGGGGATTACTTTGAAGCAAGAGGAACGAAGACTGCAAACGATTAGGCTGCTGCTTGATTCGACCAAAGAGCTGATACGGGAAAAAGGGTGTCACTCCATCACTATGAAAGACATCATGGAAAAATCGGGATTGTCAAAGGGCGCTATCTTCCATTACGTGAAGAGCAAGGACGAGATTTTTGCCTGGGTGCTGCAGGAGCGGCTGGAAGAGACAAACGAACATTTTATGAACGTAGTGGAACAAGGCGAAAAAACGTTCGATGAACCCATGCAGAGGATCATTGACCGTCTTCCGGTGCTGGAAGATGCTCAAGACGTAACGAACAAGGTGCTGATTTATTTGCTTGGAAAGGAAGATCAGCCTCTCATCGCAGAAGCACTTAAAGAGTATTATGGGCGGTCCGTGCATTTAGCCAAGCAATGGATTCTGACCGGCCAACAGCATGGGGTGATTTCGGAATCGATCGATGCTGATAAAACAGCTGATATGTTCGTCCTGCTCTCGTTCGGTTTGCGTGTCCGCTCCTCGATTCCTTTAGGTTCGCTTTCGTTTACTACCCAAGATTATTCGACGTTCATGGTCAATATTTTAAAATCCCGATAAATAGAGAAACGGAGGATGATAGATGGTACCTTTATTTGCACTTGTTGTTTCGTTTCTGCTGTTCCAAGTCTCAGGGCTGTTCGGCTGGTCATATTTCGACAATTGGTATTCGTCGCTTCAGGGAGCAGTGGCCGTTATGCTGCTGCTTACCGCTTCCGCCCACTGGGGAAAAAGACGGCCTGATCTCATCCGGATGGTTCCGGCTGCGATTCCAAGACCGGATTGGATTGTGACAGCCACCGGGTGGCTGGAAATTGCGGGAGCTTTCGGCATTCTGTTCCCGGTTACCTCCCGTGCAGCTTCCATCTGCCTGGCGGTTCTACTCGCGGCCATGTTCCCGGCAAACGTAAGGGCAGCCCGCGAAAGATTGACTATAGGCGGGAGACCTGCACCTAATCTGCTTGTCCGTACCTTGCTGCAGTTCGTATTTCTCGCGGCTGTCCTCTTAGCGGGGTAAGTCTGCGTCTTGTCCATAGAGATCGGACCAGTAAGGATACAATTGATTTACAAAGGCAGCGTGGATTCTTTTCACGCTGCCTTTTCTATTCATGAATTAAATGTGTATCCATAAAGAAAACCCATTTACCTTGCGGGAATTATCTGATAATATAAGTAGAAATATTCAAATGCGATGAAGAGAAGAGTACGTAGGGACATTCTTACACAGAGAGCTCCGGCCGCTGAAAAGGAGCAAGAATGCCCTATCGAAGAAAGCCTCAGAGCAGCAATCGGAACCGGATTTATCGTGGGGATGACTTGCCAGGAGCTCCTGTTACAGAGCTGGAGTACAGCATGGATATGCAGTACTTGAAGAGGTTTCCGTGGCGACACGGTAACGAATCTGGGGTGGTACCGCGAGGAAATAGATCTCGTCCCTAAGGCTTTAGAAGTCTTAGGGGCGGGATTTTTTTAATTTGTACAGGTTTAAGACCATTATTTCACGTGAAAGGATTGGAATCAGATATGGCAGAGAAATTGAAGGTAGGTATCGTCGGCGGCACGGGGATGGTGGGTCAGCGTTTTGTTCAGCTGTTAGACGGGCATCCATGGTTTCAAGTAACGGCTATTGCCGCGAGCGCTGGTTCTGCTGGGAAAACCTATGAACAGTCCGTACAAGGCAGATGGAAGCTGGAGGAGCCGATTCCGCAGGAAGTGAAAGGAATTGTGGTGCAGGATGCTTCCAAGGTGGAAGAGGTAGCCGGTCAGGTTGACTTTATTTTCTGCGCAGTAGATATGAAGAAGAACGAGATTCAAGCGCTGGAGGAGGCCTATGCCAAAACCGGAACGCCTGTCATCTCGAATAACTCGGCTCATCGCTGGACAGCTGACGTGCCGATGGTCATTCCGGAAATTAATCCAAGCCATTTGGAAGTCATCGAGGCTCAAAGAAAACGGCTTGGAACGACAACCGGTTTTATTGCCGTCAAGCCGAACTGCTCCATTCAAAGCTATGTACCGGCATTGCATGCCCTGAAGGAATTCAATCCGACACAAGTGGTTGCTACGACATACCAGGCGATTTCAGGCGCAGGCAAGAATTTTACCGACTGGCCTGACATGCTCGACAACGTGATTCCCTATATCGGAGGGGAAGAAGAGAAAAGCGAGCAGGAGCCTCTGCGCATTTGGGGAAGCGTCGTGGACGGAGAAATTGTCAAAGCGAGCGGACCTTCCATTACGACGCAGTGTATCCGCGTTCCGGTTACCGACGGCCATTTGGCTGCTGTGTTCGTATCGTTTGAGAAGAAGCCGTCCAAGGAAGAAATTCTCGAGCGATGGAGCCAATACCAAGGACGCCCGCAGCAACTGGGTCTGCCGAGCGCACCTAAGCAGTTTATTACTTATTTTGAAGAAGAAAACAGGCCTCAGACAAAACTCGACCGTAATATCGAGCGGGGGATGGGCGTATCCGCAGGCAGACTGCGGGAGGATTCCTTATATGATTATAAATTTGTAGGTTTATCCCATAATACTTTACGCGGAGCGGCCGGAGGCGCAGTGCTGATTGCCGAGCTGCTTAAAGCGGAAGGATATATTCAAGCCAAATAGCAGCACGGTTTATTTCTGAAAACATGTCATGCGTTGAAATCTAGTCTGAGGAGTTTTCGGCAAGTGGTACCGCTAATACCGTTTCTGGTGATCCTGTAAATTTCAGGGTCGCCTTTTTTTTATGTTTGTCCGAAAGCTGTTGTTTTCTTGAACAGGCAATTTTTCCATTGGATAATTGTCCATATTTGAAGTTGTTTCATCCATTTACTCCCTACTAAACGTTCGTATAATTAATAAAGAATACATGAATCATATTGAATTTTCCTGATCAATCAATCGATGATCCGGTGAATGTAAGGGAGGAGTATCTACTTGAGCCATCCGGAAAAGGTGTCAACTCTGATTGTAGGAGCATCCATGTTGGGTTTGGGAATACTGTCGGGCAAAGGGGAAAACGCATTACTGCTGGAATCGGGGAACAGTGTCGGAAGTGAGTTTATCCGAAGCTTTAAGCTGGCAAGGACAGCATATTCGTCTGTAACTTCTAAAGGCAGGGAACTGGAACAAGAGATGGCCGGACGCAACATTTCCGGACAAGACGGAAGGCTTCATTTACCCGGACTAATGCCTGTTCTGATCAAGCTTATCGTTGAGGACAAGCTGAATGTACGAATGCAAACCTCCGTACTGGATGTAAAGGAGCATAAGGGCAAGTATGAAGTCCAGGTTTACGATGCATCAGGCCTGCGGACGATTTGGGCGGATGAAGTCATCGATACGACATTGGCTTGTTCGACACGGCCGGCAGACTTCCGGTGTAAGTCCAAACATGTAAATTTAATCGTAAGAGGGTTGCCGGACAGCTTGCCCGCGGAGGAGATCGAAGGATTTGCCGTTCTGCGCGGAAGGTTCGGGCAGGAGACTGTACTGCAGTTTCCTCTAGATCCTCAGGACGGATGGATCACAGCAAGAAACAAGCTGTTTGAGTTCTGGTTAAACCGGCCGGGGGCACTTGTTTCCAGCGCTTTCGTGACCCATGCGGATGAGTTTGATATGACGTACGATATGGACTGCAGCCAAATCGGTTCCTGCTGGTCTTGGCGTCCTTCCGGATATTATGCCAGTCCTCTGGAAGCTTTCGATCATGGAATTCATATTGGAAAAGGGGGTTGTTAGCCATGCTGTTTACGGAGAAAAGGGACGGGAGCATCACGTCGGCCGCTGTTCATGCCCATTTTAGCAGCCATTACGATGTCATTGTCGTTGGTTTGGGGACGGCGGGGGCTATTGCAGCCATCACGGCGGCGCGGAAGGGTCTGAAGGTTCTGGGGCTGGAACGCCTGACGTGCATGGGCGGCACAGGGACCGTCGGCGGGGTTGTCGGCTATTATTACGGGAACCGGGGAGGCATATTCGAAGGCATTGACGCCAAGGTAGCATCGTATCAGGAACAGGATGATTTTGTTCCGTTCGAAGGGGTGCATGCTGAAATTAAAAACTGGATTTTGGATAAAGAAGCGGTTACGGCCGGTGTGGAAGTCCATTATAACTCATTCGTAACCGGGGTATTTCTGGATGGGTTAAAGGTGAAAGGGATTCGCTGGGCTTCCCCTGCAGGAATTCACGAAAGCAGTGCTTCCATTGTGATCGATGCCACCGGCAATGCGGACGTATGCGAACTGGCGGGTTGTCAATTGGCAGCGGGAAGAGAGCTGGACCAGGAATGCCAGCCATTCTCTAACGTACAAATGAAGCTGTACTCTAACGGTTCCGTGGGTAACTTTTATACAGACTCCGGTTATATGCGGACAGGTGATCCGGTAAGTGTAAACAGGGCGATTTTTGAATCAAATTTATTAGGCACGCATCTGCGGGAAAAATTTACGGACGATCCGCTGCTATTGAAGACTGCACCGCTTTTAGGCATTCGTGAAAGCAGCCGCATTGTGGGGGAGGAGCAGGTTACGCTGTCCGATGTACTTGCGGACCGGTTAACGCAAGAACCGGTTTTCTTTGGATTTTCCAATTTGGATAATCATGGAAAGGATATGGCCTTTGAAAGCGAAATTCAGCAGGATTGGCTTGTTGCCGCCTCTCTTTTCGGACCTAACCTGAATGTGCCGATTCCAAAAGGTGTGCTGATCCCGCAAGGTTATGACGGGCTGCTTGCTGCAGGACGCTGCATTTCACTCGATCATGACATTGCTTCGGCGGTCAGGCAGAAGCGCGATATGGAGAAGTGCGGGGAAGTGGCAGCGTCTATGGCCTATCTTTCCGTCCAGCAAGGCGTTTCTCTCAAAGATGTCCCTTACGGGGAGCTGAGGAAGATGCTTCTTGAGACGAACTGCCTGAATCCGGAGCAGAAGATGGAGATTCGGGAGATTACGCCGCAAGAGGACCATAAACAGATAGCGGTACCTGAAGTTTCCTGGTTAACGGAGACGGATGAAATTAGGGATGCCCTTGCTGGCGAGAAACCGGGTATTGCCATCTGGTCTGTAAAACGGTTAGGCGAACAGGCTGCCGCTTCACTGACGGAATGGCTGATTTGCCAAGACCAGCCGCTGCTCCGGAAAAACAGTGCAATTGCTTTAGCATTATTAGAAAATCGGGTTTGCCTGCCGGTACTTAGGGAGATGGTGTATGCACGTGACCTTTATCTTCCCAAGACAAGCAGAAAATACAATCAGCCTCACGTGTTCGCGGCCATTTATCTGCTCGGCCGGTTGAAGGACCAGGAGATCATGCCTGAACTGCTTCATTTTATGAACGAGGATTCCTTCCTCTATACTCAGCAAACAGATAACAGGAACGAGGAGTTTATTTACGACCTTAAGGAACTCTATTTTCAATATTTCACCTTCTCCATGATGGCGGCCTTGCGGATTGCCGATACTTACGAGCATTGGAGAAATCCCCTCATGGAGGCTGTTTCCCGCCGATTGGCGGATCCGGGGCTGGATCTGACCATTACGCTGAAATCTCACTTCCGGGAGGCTAACGGCTTTCTTAAAAAGCGGATGAACGATCGGGTTCAGCGGATTTATGAAAATTATGTGAGGAAATGGGACTGCTAAACATTCGATTATGTTATACTCAGTTCTGATATTTCGTCGGAATGAAACGAATTTCTCACCTTCCAGGTCGGGAAGTTCGTTTCGCCTTTAAGCATAATTTTTCACCTTTCATTGAGGGGGAATCCCTATGGACCAGGAATTTATAAACGGCTTTATGCCGCGGATTTTTGATGTATTGCTGAGGGATGAGACTCACTGGCGACATCATGATTTTCAAGTCGTCATTCCTTCGACAAGAATGTGTAATTTGGGTTTCGTCATCCAGGGGGAAGGCACTCTGGAGATCAACGGGATCAAGCATCAGCTGCAGAAGGGCTGTGTTTATCACATCTCGCCGCCGGGCAGCAGTCTTATTTTCTCGACGAATGCAACGAATCCGTTGCTGTATATTGCAGTTCATTTTGACTACCGGTTAATTCAATGGGAGGGGATGGAGCTGCTGTCCAAAGAGCCGGCTGGAGCTCTCCCGCTGCCGCATGTCCTGACGACGGAAGAAGATTCGTGGACAAAGGAGAAATTTCAACAATTGCAGGATGGCTGGAATGAGAAACAACCGGGTTATGAATGGCGCTGCAGGGCGCTGCTTGTAAAACTGCTTTCAGAGGTGGAGAAGAGGCAGCACTCCGCCTCTTTAGCTTTGTTACGGTCGGAACAATCGATGAGGGGAGCGATGGAACATGTTCATTCTCAATTTAAACATCCCAAGAGCCGGTTGCAGATGGCAAGAGAGTGTTCTATGTCCATCAGTAATTTTTCGTTATTGTTCAAAAGGATATCCGGTTACAGCTATGTAAGTTATATTAACAAAATACGGATGGAGAGGGCTAAAAGCCTTTTGCGCAATGGCATCGCCCCGATCAATGAGATAGCTTACGAAGTCGGATATTCAGATCCGCTTTATTTTTCCAGGTTGTTTTCCCGGGAAACCGGAATGTCCCCGCGGGAATACCGTCAAGGCCAGCCTGGATGATAAGCCTGAGGCAAGGGCTTGACGCAAATGATGAAGTTAACGAAGGTGAACCCTGTGTTGAAGGAGGGCTCAACTTTTTTGCGTTATCAGATGTCTATTATCCTAATACCAAACTAAAACTTTCGCAGGAACTTTTCTAAACCTTTGGGTTGGAAATGCATGTGAAGATAATGATGGGAAACCCTCACTCAATGCATGAATTTTACGGAGCAGCTTCAGTCGTCTCAGGACGAAATAAGGAAAAGCCTGTGCCGGCAGAACGGGCTGATTCACCGGATTACAAGGGACAATGAGTGAAGGTAACCTGTTTGATCTAAGTCCGGATAAAGTGATAGGCAAAGAATTGTGCGACTTGCCGCCAGGTTCACTGGCGGAACAATGCACAACTTGGAGAAGTGTCGCATGCTGAGTTAAACAAAATTCACGCTATTTGACCGCCCGTATTAGACCGTTCCGTAAATTCAATGCGTTATTGGTCATGAGATCGTCATGCCGCAGCAGCATTTCCCAGACTTCCTCATCCATTAAGCTGCCCTCATCCATGTAAGACAGATGTTCCTCGTCCGGCTCCTCATGTTCGGAAATGGTAAAATCTAAATGGCTGTTCTCCAAAAGATCGACTTGGCTGAAGTTCAATGACTTCAGCTGAAGGGTCCATGCCTCCGCGCTAACGATGCTGTTTAATCCGAAGAAGTCGTTAAATTCCTGTAAAGCATTCGGTGCAGCTGAAGGATCCAGCATCAGCTCCCGGATATAGGCACACCCGCCCGGGACCAATACCCGATAGCATTCCGACAAGGCGGCTGATCTGTCCGCAAAATTAAATACAGACTCCACAAGCACGACATCGAACTCTCCGTCGCGGAAGGGAAGGGACGCTGCATCTGCCTGTATAAATTCAATGGATGTCTTTGCTGCTGCGGCCCTCTGCTTAGCTTTACGAATCATTTCTGAATGAAGATCCACGGCCGTCACCCGATGTCCTAAAGAGGCCAGCATACAAGCGGTTTTGCCCGTACCGCACCCGATTTCAAGAATACGGGTGTTGATACCGAGCGGGTATTGACGGAGCAGAGACCGGGTGGATGCAAGTCCCCCCGGGTGAGCACTCCCTGCGCCAAATCTAGCCAATACATCAATGTACTTCACTATCGATTCCTCCCCGGCCTGTTTCCAGTTCTGTGTAATTACCCTATGTTGCCGTTCAGGCCGGGAATTGGACTATGGTCCAGGTTCAGTAAATTTAATACGGATTTCAATTAAAGCATTTGAATAACCACGATTTGATGACACTCCACAGAAGGTACCGTGTAACGGATGGTCGTTCCTTGTTGATCGAACGGCAGGGCGGTCCCTTGCGGCTCCAAAGTCACTGCGGCTGCTTCGCCGGGAAGCTCTGCCGTCACCTGAATATCGGAAAGCGGGACGATATCTTCAATCACTTCAATGCCATCTCCCCGCTTGACAGGCGATGCGTAAAGCAAGTGGTTGACATAGCGGTTTTCTTTCGCCTGATGCTGCAGGGTGACAATGCCTTGTGCGGGGAGGGTGGATGTTAACGTATGACGCCCTAAAAGTTTACCAAGGGCATACAGCACCGTTTCCCGCAAAATCAGGCTGCCCTTTATCGCATAATCCTCGAATAGATTCCACGCGATGTAGACCCCATCTGCACCTTCCACCATGCCCGGCCCCGCCGGCTCTCCGGTGCTGGGCGTGTGCTGATGCGAGCAGAAAGTGAAGGTCTCGCGGTTAAAGTAGGGATGTTCCCGATAGCCGAGGACCTCACCGCTCGTAAGCGCTACATCCTGCCCCTGCCCGTACATGATATAAGAGGCAGGCCCCCAGAGGCTTACGTCGAAAGCAGGCTTGAAATAATCCGGCCGGTAAGGGTTTGAACCTTTCCAGGCAACGCCAAAATCGAAGGCGAAACCTGTTCCATCCTGTCTTAAACCGCTTGACCCCGTTGCCAGCAGCTTTCCGCCTTGAGCGAGGTAGGCTGACAGTTTTGCCTGAAGATCGCTGTCCACCTGTACTTCATCCGGGAGAATCACTGCCCGATAGGGAGTAAGGTCGGTTTCCCGGTCAGCAACATCAAATAGAATATGTCCCTCCAGCAGCATCCGAACGGCTCCTGTTTCGGACAAGGCCAGCCTTGATGCCAGTTCAGGAGAATCACTGGAATGAAGCGATTCCGGAGAAAGCAAAGCTACATCAGCCACGTTCGTTACGCCTGTGCACCAGGCTTCTTTCTGCTCCGCCTCTCTGTAAGCCGCTCCGATCAGCCGATAAGTAGCCTCATCCATCGTGCCCGACGGGTGCAGCTGGTCACCGATCGAGCATTTGGCCCCGTTCGCCAAACTTAATGCGACTTCATATCTTAGCGCATTCGGATGCTTGTACCCGCCGAATTCCCCCCAGGACGTATGGAATTTGCCTGTCATACCCAAATACTCCATGCCCAGCTGCTGTACATAACGGACCGAAGAAGGGAAGTGGTCGTAGCCCCAACCGCCGGTAGGAAGCGATTCGATCTCAATATGGCTGTTCATCCGGGCCAGATCCCTGCGCCCTTTGCGGATGTGGCCGCCGTTATGGAACACCGGAAGTCCCGGTTTCAACCGGTTGATCAGCTCCTGTATACGGGCGGTATAGTTGGCATAGGTACGCTCTCCCAAACGCAGTACGGCTTGCTCATCACCCGGATGCTGTCCTGCTTCGCGAAGTGACTGTATGCAATATTGGCAATAGCAGGTACGGACTCCCACGATATCCAGAAAAAGCCCGTCCGCATCGTATTGCTGCACGACTTCTTCGACCTGCCTTAGCAGGACGTCTAGATAAGGCGAATTAAAGCAGAATTCGTGATACCCCGGTTCCATGAAGCTTTTGGCCCATTGGGTTTGTTCCTGTTTGTTGCGGATGAGCCAGTCCGGATGGCGCCTGGCCAGTTTCTCATCCAGCCCGGCAGAGATGTAGACAGGTGTACGAACCCCGATTTCATGTGCGGCCTCGATCATGGCGCCCAGCAGATCAAAGGTCAAATGAGGGTACATTTCATTGGCCTTGCTCGGGTGATAGGCCCAACCATGGTGGCACTTGGAGAATACCGTTATAGAATCTACATGGCCCAGCTTAAGCATAGACTGGAATTGTTCCTTGGAGAACGATGCCCCAATGGCAGGGATAGCCTCAGAAGTATGAAAATCGAGATGAACTTGACGAAAACGCAAATGACTCAGCTCCTTTGTATTGGCTTTTAAATTGACTATAGGATAAAAAGGATTTCGCCGTATAGCGGAGAAAACGATATCTATAGCATAAAAGCGACTAAATATAGTAGGAGGCGAACCGATGGAGTGCTTACAGTTTGAAATTCCGCCGACCCCCCAATTTATGACCGTAGGGCATGGGACGTGGGCCCCTGGCCAGCGTCATTTTGAACGGAATTTTCAAGTATACGACATGTTGTTTGTCATAACAGGTGCGCTGTATATGGGAGAGGAGGGCCGGGAATATTCTATTCTTCCGGGTCAGCTGCTCATTTTGGAAGCAGGTAAAACGCATGTGGGCACGAGACCGTGTGAGGAACATACCGAAATCTATTGGGTTCATTTCATTCATGCGGAGCCGGCGGAGCATGTGGACTCTCAGCATATTGCCTGGGACAGTGTGATACCGAGGGATACGGACGAAAGCACAACGCCGACCAGGCAGTTTATGTATCTACCGAAATATGCTTATATCGACATCCGTCCGCTGCTTCCTATTTTGAACGGGATGGTGTCCCTGCATGCTGACTTCACGCTTCAGCGTTCGATGGAGCTTCATGCAAGAGTGATGCAGCTGTTCATGGAACTGCAAATCCAGGTAGCCGCATCCCAGCAGCCGACACAGTCCCGGAAAATCAGCGAGCAGGCGCAGGCGTTTCTTCGGGATACGCATCTGCAGCCTTTTTCTTCTGAAGCTCTGGAGCGGGAATTGAAGTATAATGTGGATTACATCACCAGATGTATGAAAAAGCACACGGGCATGTCTCCGGTGAAGTATTTGCACTACCTGCGGATTGAGGACGCAAAGCAGCGGCTGATTCATACGGATGCGCCGCTTCCTCTGCTGGCCGAGCAGACAGGATTTCCTGATTATAACTATTTCATCAGGCTGTTCAGGCAGCACACGGGCACTACGCCGGGCCAGTACAGGAGGATCCGCAGAGGGCAAGTGTAAGAACACGATTCGTACTGCATGCAAATGACGCGGGAGCAAGGCCGTTACGGCGCAAAGCTGAAGATGTGCGGTTGTTTAGTATTGGCTTTTTGGCTTTATCTGCGGTGTTCTTGCCGTTTACGCTGAATCTGTCTCAGGACATTCTCATCCCATCCTATATTGTTATGGCTGCAGGGGGACTGATCGTTTACCTGCGCTTATATCTTCTCTTGAGACGGGCGGGCAGGGTGTTGGAGAAACGCGGGACCAGAGTGGACGTGAAAATTTGAAAGGGGTCTGTACATGGTTATTCCTGAAAAGTTTCAGAGTAAAATCATAGGGGCTTTCGGCGAAGAAGGCCGGAGATGGCTTGAGACACTGGATGACAGGTTGCGGAGATATGCGGAAAGGTGGGAGTTACAGATAGGGGAGCCTTATGCTAACTTATCTTACAATTATGTGGTAAAGGCGGTTGACTCTACAGGAGAACTAGTGGTGTTAAAGCTGGGCGTGCCGAACTTTGATACAAGAAACGAAATTCACACGCTGGAAACTTACCAAGGCGAAGGATGTGTGCGGCTGCTAAAATCGGACCCCGCGGAAGGCGTTTTTTTGCTGGAACGGCTGAGTCCCGGTACGATGCTGAAGGAACTGGGGGAGGATGCGGCGCTGGAGCAAGCCATGAACGTTTGGAAAGCTTTGCGCCGTCCCGTTCCCGCTGGCTTCCGGGGTCCGAGTATTATGGATTGGGCAAGGGGGCTGGAGCAGTACGAACAGCGATATATTTCCGGGGAAATGCCGATCCCTGCTGAAGCTGTTGAAACCGCCCGGGACCTGTTCCGGGAGCTTACCGAAACCTCTGAAGGCGCCGAGCTGCTTCATGGAGATTTGCATCACCAGAACATATTGTATTCGGAGCAGCGCGGCTGGATAGCGATAGACCCGAAGGGTGTTGCAGGCGATCCGTATTTCGGCTTGATTACCTTTCTTCACAATGAACTCCACCACAACACGAATCCGAAACAATTGTTGAGACGGCGGATTGAGGGATTGTGCTCGGGACTGCGCTTGGACAAGACGAGGCTGCTGCAGGCCGCATTTTCTTTGACCGTGCTGTATGCCTGCTGGGCGGCGGAGGATCAGGACTCTTTCATGAAGGAAACCTACCGGTGTGCTGAGTGGTACGGGGAGTGGCTGCGCGAAGAAGAGATAGTAAGTTAAAGTAATGATCAGCAACAAAGGGACCCCGCAGGTTAAACTGCGGGGTCCTTTTTCATACGAGGTATGGGCAGCTATGCAACGGTACTTTTGGTCGCTACAGAGTCGCGGTCCTTCGTGCAACGGTACTTTTGGCCGATACAAAGACACGGTCCCTCATGCAACGGTACTTTTGGCCGCTGCAGAGCCATGGGTCCCGCGTGCAACGGTACTTTTGGCCGCTGTAGAGTCGCGGTCCCGCGTGTAAGGGTACTTTTGGTCGCTACAGAGTCGCGGTCCTTCGCGCAACGGTACTTTTGGCCGATACAGAGACACGGTCCCTCATGCAACGGTACTTTTGGCCGCTACAGAGTCACGGTCCTTCGTGCAACGGTACTTTTGGCCGTTACAGAGACACCGTCCCGCGATTTATTGCCCGCGGTCCTTCGCCTCATCCCGGATCTCTGATCGGAACGCGTCCAAGCTGTCGCGGCGGCGCTCGTTTTTCGCCATAATCCGCTCGCGGTCCTCGGGACTCAATTCGCTTGCATGCTCATCCAGATATTCTTCGGCTTCCTCGAGGCTGCTGATTGTATAATCAATGTTTTTCTGCAGATGCTCCACGTTATCAGCGCGGTTGTCCTGTTTTGCCATATTTCATCACTCCTGCTAAATAGTTTAGGCTTGCTTGTCGCACCTATACTACGTTCTCACCATTTTCGCCAATCTATTCATATGGAAACGTCTACAAAACATCACAAAAATCGAAATTGTATTATATCACCAGCTCCGCTTCCTTAGGTACAATTTGGATAAGCGCTTACATGATGGATGAGCGCAAAACCAGAACCGAAAGGATGAACTGATGTTGAAGAATAATGTGAAAAGCATGTCCAGATGGAAATGGGTGCCGTTAGCCGTGGCGGGCGTATGCCTGCTGAGCACCGTTGCCGCTAACTCCGCTTCCGCCGCAAGGGATCCTTGGCTGCAGCCGTTCGCCCAGGACAGCATCTGGAATATGCCGCTCGGCTCGGGAGCGGATTACCAGTCCAAGGGGCATTTTCCAGCCGGATCCTACGTGCATGCAGATCCGGAGTTCCATGTGAAAACTTCGGCAAGCGATCCGGTCCGCAACATATACGGAGTGCCGAATTGGACCAGCCGCTGCAGCGACACCTCCTCACCCCAGGGAACGATCAATATTCCCGACGACTTCATTGTACCGGATGCCATTACAACCGGCGGCGTGTATGAAACGCCTAACAATGTGGCAGCTTTTCTGAAACCGGATGGAAGGCATCTGATTCAATTGGAGCCGCTGACCCGCTGTACAGCCGGAGGTAACGTATTCGGTTACCGATGGCAGGAAGATCTGGATATTCAAGGCGCCGGGATCGGCGGGACTCACTGGGGCTCGGGCCTGTCTGCTATTGGGGGATCAATCCGTCACGGCGAGCTGACCGGCACAGATCCTATCAAACATGCCTTAAAGCTGAATGTATGGGGCAACTATTTGTACTATAACGCTTCGGATCCGACAAAGGGCTACCGTTGGCCTGCGGACCGCTCCGATGCCAAGTCGGCAAACACCTATTTCGGGACCAATCCGAAAATCGAGATGGGCGCCTTAATGGCCCTCCATCCGACGGAAACCGAGGCAAGCCTTGGACTGCAGACAGAGGCCGGCAAAAAGCTGTTCCATGCCCTGCAGGATTACGGCGCCTACATTGCCGATGATACCGGTTGGGATGCGTATGCTTTCTCACTATCAAATGAGGCGATGTTTGAATTCGAAGAGAAGTACGGTTATTCGTTCAATCAGGGTTCCGGAGCATCGGGAGAAGCCAAGAAATATTTCGACGATTTCAACAAGCTCATTACTAGCCTGTATGTAGTGGATAACAATACGGCGGCAAATGTCGGCGGCGGCGGAACACGCAGGCAGCCATTGGCGGATGCGGCGTTCGCAAGCATGGACAGCACGGCACCATCCGTACCTGCCGGTCTTTCGGTGACGAACCGTACTACTTCGTCGGTAAGTCTGTCTTGGACCGGATCCACGGACAATGTCAGAGTCATGCAGTACGAGATTTATAACGGCTCGGCATATGTCGGTTCCACTTATGGAAAGACGACGTACACAGCTTATAATCTTGCACCAAACACTGCATATGCTTTTAAAGTGCGTGCAAAGGATACCAACACCAACCGTTCCGCTTTCAGCTCGGCAGTGAATGTATCCACTTATGACGGATATACGGAAAATTTTAATGACGGGGCAGCGCAAAACTGGACGTTAGGAAGCGGTTCCCAGGTCGAGTACGGGAAATTGAAAATGACCAACTGGGGCGGGCCGGACATCTCATTTTATACGAACGGAACTTATTCTGCGCCGAATGCCGGCAATAATTATGTGTATAAAGTGAGGCTGCAAACCGATTCCGGGGATAATTTCGGGAAAACACGCGTGTATTTCAATTACAGCGACAGCAGCAACACGTACTATGTACAGTTTGGGGGAGGTACTTCCAACACGGTAGAGTTAAAAAAGGTGATCGGCGGTACGGAGTCGACCTTGGCGACTTACAGCGGCTCTTACGAAATCAAGAACGGGAGCTATCCTGCCATTGAAATCAAATATGAAAACGGAGGATATATAACCGTGAGCGGCAACCGCGGCGGGAGCGTGACTACTTTGTTCAACCGGATTCAGGATACTTCCAGAACATCCGGTAAAATCGGCGTAGGCGTCCAGGGGTCGCAGTCTTTTGCTGAAGATGTGGAGGTCCTTGTCAATTATGGCGTAACAGGAGGGGGCGGAAGCTCGCCTGCTCCCTATGCGGAGAACTTTGATGACGGCGCAGCGCAAAACTGGTCTTTGACCGGTTCGCTGGTGGAATATCAGCGTCTCAAAATGACCAACTGGGGCGGCACGGCACAGGGGATTTATACTGGAGATACGTATTCCGGATCCTACACGTATAAGGCCGCGCTTCAGACCGATGCTGCAGACGACAACGGCAAAACCCGGCTTTATTTCAATTACACGGACGCTAATAATACGTACTATGTAGAATTCGGCGGAGGCGCCTCCAATACGGTAACGTTAAAAAAAGTCGTGAGCGGGACGACCACGCAGCTCGCTTCGTACAGCGGTAATTATACGATCAAAAACTGGGACTGGCCGGTCATTCAAATTCAGTATAACAACGGATCCATTACGGTAAAAGGCACGAGAGCGGGTAATGTGACCACGTTATTCAATTCGGTATCCGATGCTTCATTGACCTCCGGCAAAGTAGGCGCGGGTGTACTCAATACCCAATCGTTCCTTGAAGATGCAAGTGTAAATTAATACATCAGCCTGCATGACCAAATAAGCCTGTTCTCCTATACGGAGAGCAGGTTTTTTTCGCTGGCATCACCGTACGTTGTTCTTCTTAAACAGCAGGCAGTAGATCCATAGATGAATACATGTCACCGTTATGTACACGGGGATGGAATAGGCTATCCGATATCCGTTCTTGTAATGAAAAATACCTGCAAGCACAGACAGCCATTCGACGGCGATGCCCATGGCGCTCCATAGTAAAATATATGCAATCAGCAGGTAACTCGTACGAATTTTGAACAGCTCATAGAAATAAATAAATATATAGCCGAACGGCATGTACATCGCGTAGGAAAACACATCGAGCAACTGATATTTGGACTGGTCCCCGACATCGTAGAAGTCATACGGGGGGATGGCAATGGTATGGTCAAAGAGTAAACCGAAAAAGACTCCGATCAACAGATGAAACAGGACGGCGGGAGGAGAAAACCGTCTGGGCAGCTTCCATACAGCATAACCGCCGATCACGATCATAGCGATTGTAAACCACTCATTTGCGTTAAAGCTCCGGTCATATACGATATTCTCCACTGCCATAGCCTCCTTTTTTCACGAGATAGACGCATAACTTCCCGATCCAGACCGAAAGGATCAGCAGCAAAAGAAGACAGGTGTAATCAAACCAGACACCAAAGCTGTTGTAAGACAAAGCATCGAACCAATGCAGCAGCTGGCAGGAAAACATAATAAACGCATAGGTGAAAATGGCGTACCCCCATCTCACGGAAGACCGCTGCGCCGTAAGCCACACATTGATAAAGGCGATCAGGGCAAGGGTAAATGTACCGTTGCGGAACAAAATGACCGACCAGAATTCAGCCAGCCCCGTATTGATTTTGACCTTCTCCCAATAGTAGGCCAGCAGGGCCAGCTTGTTGATATCGAGTATCGACAGGATCAAGTAAGCAAGTACATTCGTGATGACCGGCAGTTTTTTCGGAGCGCAGATAACGAGCATTAGGCTGAACCAGGCTACTAAGAACGAATAGACAAGTACCATACGACACCTCCTTTTCCTAGCTTTTCCTGTTTTCCGGCCGCTTATGAGAAATCCGAAAATTTCAAACCTTCTGCCGTAGATCGGGGAACAGCAGGGAGGTCCCGTTTCTTATACTTATCTTAAGAAACCCGAGGAAAGGAGGTGAAGCGGTGACTCAAACGATATGGCGTAATCTTCGTGCCTACAGAATGCTTTATCTGCTGCTGCTGCCGGGATTGATTTATTTTACCGTGTTTAAATACGTCCCGATGGCAGGGGTTGTAATCGCATTCAAAGATTACAGCCTGACCGATGGAATTTGGAAGAGTCCGTGGGTCGGATTGGAGAATTTCCGGCGGTTTTTCGAAGGTGTCTACTTCGCACAAATTATGGCCAATACACTGTTGATTGCACTTTATAAGCTGGTCATTGGCTTTCCGGCCCCCATTGTCCTGGCGCTCATGCTGAATTCAGTGAAGCGGGAGTGGTTTAAACGCTTGATACAGACGATAACCTACCTTCCGCATTTTATTTCCTGGGTCGTCATTTACGGTTTGATGCTCGCGCTTCTGTCCCCGGGCGAAGGGCTTGTGAATTTGCTGCTGAAGGAATACGGGTTCCAGCCGGTTTCGTTTCTGACGGAGCCTTCCTGGATCAGGACTTTGCTGGTATCTTCGGACCTATGGCACGGTGTGGGATGGGGCGCGATTATATATTTAGCCTCGCTGTCAGGCATCGACCCCTCGCTTTATGAAGCGGCTCAAGTGGACGGCGCTTCGCGCTGGCGTAAGCTATGGCACGTAACGCTGCCAGGGATACGGAATGTGATTATTCTTATGCTGATATTGCGTCTTAGCCACATACTCGATGTCGGCTTCGATCAAGTGTTTATGATGTCGAATATTTTCAACCAAGACCGCTCTGACATAATCGATACCTGGGTGTACCGGGTGGGTCTTCAGGAGATGGAATACGGCCTTGCTACCGCAGTCGGCTTGTTTAAATCGGTGATCGGCTTTGTGCTTCTGATGGGTGCCAATAAGCTTGCAAAGCGGTATGACGGTCAAATTTGGTAATGGAATACAGCAGGGTGACTCTTCAGAAAGGAGGACGTTATGGAACAGGTGACATGGTCAAGCAGAACCGTTCATGCAGTGAATTATGTGCTGCTTTCCTTACTGGCGCTTTCCTGCCTGCTTCCGTTCCTGTATGTGTTGAGCGTATCGGTCACGCCCATGTCGGAGATCGCCCGGCGGGGAATCGTGATCATCCCGCTGCAGACCACATTCTCAGCATACGAGGAACTCCTGGTAGGGAATCAAATGATTAACGCTTATAAGATTACGATTTTTATAACGGTTGTGGGCACGCTGCTGAATTTGCTGTTTACACTGACTACCGCTTATCCGCTGGCCAGGAAGCAGCTTCCCGGGAGAAACTTCTTTCTGCTGTTTATCTTGTTCACGATGCTGTTCAGCGGAGGAATGATTCCGCAATTCTTGGTAGTCAAAAGCCTGGGCCTTCTGAACAGCACCTGGTCCCTGATCATTCCGGGCATGGTCAGCGGATTTTTGCTACTTGTCATGAAGGGATACTTTGAACAGCTGCCCGAAGAAATCTTTGAATCGGCCAGACTTGACGGAGCAGGAGAAGCAAGGCTGATTTGGAATGTGCTCCTGCCCCTGTCCATGCCGATTTTTGCTACGATCGCTTTATTCTACGCGGTGGGACATTGGAACAGTTTTTTCGATGCTGTACTGTACATCAATGACCCTAACAAATATCCGCTGCAGCTTGTGCTGCGATATATTCTTCTCGGAGCGACCGATGTGACCAGCGAATTTATTCCTGAAGCTCAGGATCAGGTGAATCCGCTATCCATACAAATGGCCGCAGTCGTAATTACGACGCTGCCGATCATGCTGGTATATCCTTTTATTCAAAAACATTTTACAAAAGGAGTATTGCTGGGCTCTGTCAAAGGTTAATTATGGAAAAAAAGGGGAGTGTACATTAGAATGGCAAAAAACTGGGGGAAATTAACAGTTGCTGTGTTATGTTTAACTGCGTTGCTTACGGCATGTACGGGAAATAACAACCCGCCGGCGGACACCGGCAACAAAGATGGGAATCAGCCTCCGGCTCAAAGTCAAAATAACGGTGAGAAGAAAGACCCTCCGGCGGAAGAGAAAAAGTACAAAATCACGATGTTCAACCCTGGTTTCGGACTTGATAAGCCGCACCCTGACCGGGCGGATGACCCTGCAAGACAAATGCTGGAAGAGAAGTTGAACATTGAACTGGATTTTGTATTCTCTCCTGATCAGAAAATGCAGAAGATCAATACGCTGATTGCTTCCGGAAACGTGCCCGATCTGATATCGCTGGATGACCGGGATTCCGCGGTTAAACTGTTTAGTCAGAACGCCATTGTGCCGCTTGACGATTATTTGAAGGATGTACCGGAGCTGGTCGGCTATTTTGACGAGTCCCGCTGGAATGCCATGAAATATAACGGCCAAACGATCGGTGTGCCCGGAACGGAAGGCATCGGCGGAGTGAACGGCTATTGGATCCGCAACGACTGGTTAAAGAAACTGAACCTGCCGGTGCCGCAGACAAGTGAGGAACTGTTGGACGTCATGCGAGCCTTCACTTTCAAGGATCCGGACGGAAACGGCAAAGCGGATACGTATGGCTTTGCAGGCGGGTTGACGAAAGAAGGGAAGCTGGACTCAGGCCTTGAGTATCTGTTCTGGATGTTCGGCGTAAGCCCGGAAGGAATGCATCTTCAGGACGGAAAACTGGCAGTGGATAATGTGGATCCGCGGATGAAAGAAGCTTTGGCTTACGTGAATACGATTGTGAAAGAGAAAGTAATTGATCCCGACTGGGTTACGATCAATATGCGTTCGCAGCTGGATGAGAAGATGAACAAAGGGAAAGTTGGCGTCGTAGTAGCGGATTGGCGGCGGATGGAGCCAGACGGTCAGAAGCTGATGCAGGAAATGGGCGGCGAGGTGCCGGATTGGATTCAGATCGCTCCGCCGAAAGGACCTCACGGTGACCAGATCCTGTCTCTCGACGTATTCCAAAGCGCCCAATGGGTAGTTTCCAAGAAAACAGCCGAAGACCCGGCTAAAGTTAAGAAGGCGCTCGAGCTGCTGCAGTACATGTATACGGACAAGGAAATTTATCCTTGGCTGGCTTACGGGGTGAAAGATGTGACCTGGAAGCAGAACGGGGACAACGCGGAAGTGACGGACAAATTTGTGGATAAAGCTTACGGTTGGACCCGCCATTATGCATTCGTGCGCCGCGCCGACGACAAGACCTATTTTAATTTCAAAAATGAGATGACGAACAAAAACCTTGAACTGAACCAGAAGTACCTGAAGCCGAACGAAGTCATGCCTTTCCTGGTCCCGGATCCGGAGGATACGCTTGCAGTGGACCGGACCAAATATATGAGGGAAATGATGCTCAAGTTTATCACCGGCAAAGAGCCGCTTTCCAAGTGGGACAGCTATGTTGAAACACTCAACACGAAGTTCAAATTAAACGTCCTGATCGACAGCAGCACGAAGCAGCTGATGGAGCAAGGCATACTGAAATAAGGACTTGTCTCATAGAATCAGATAGAACCTATTTTACTCTAACGTATGGAACGTGATCGATATGGCCTGGATCTACAGAATCTCCTTCAAACTGTTTGCCTTGTGCTTTGTCATTCTGCTTAGCAGCATTGTTTCGATCAGCCTGATCTCCTATCAATATATGAGGGCGGAAATGATGAAGCATGAACAAGTTTATACGGAACAGCTGCTGTTGAAAGTGGAGCAATATCTCGACTTGTATTCCGCTATGGCGCAGTCGCTTCTCTCCTCTGTGGATACCATGGTGGAGGAGGGAACGGAGGAGGCTCTGCAGAGCCAAATGGATCACTTGTACGACTCTAGCATCGACTATATCAATAACATTTATATCATCCGGCCGGATTTGTCGGTAACCGGAGGCAACATCTATACGAAAGTATTCTCAGAAGCGGTCCCTGCCAGAGAGTCGATCTACAATAACGCAGTAAAAGCCTGGCCGGAAACCGTGATCAGCGAGCCTTATCAAAGCAAGTATTCCGGGTATACGGTAACGGTCTCCAAAGGGCTGCGCAAGGGGCATGAATATGTTGTTGCTGCGGTAGATTTGAATATTCGGTCGTTAAAAGGAAGGCTTCTTGAGCTGAGCGGCACCGATGATGTCACATTGGGCCTGCTCAGCGCCAAGGGGCAGGTCGTGGCTTGGCCGGCAGAAGGCCCGGAACGGGCGGGAAACCAGGCTCAGCCGGACATTGGCGGGCTGACGGTGCAGGATCTGCTGAACGAACCGTATCGCCAAATTACGGTGGATGAGGGCGGACGGCCTAAATTTTACATTGAAAAGCGGTATTTGGAAAGGCTGAACTGGGTTGCCGTTGCCGAACTGAAAGGAACCCGGGTTGAAAATGCTTTGGATCTGCTTGAGCATTATCTTGTCTATTTCATTATTTTTGGACTTCTGGTCAGTCTGGGGGCTTCCTGGGCCATATCCCGTTATATCCGAAAGCCGCTCAACTCCTTGATCAGGATTATGCGGAGAATGCGGAGCGGGAACCTGAACATCACGATCTATAACCGCCGGAAAGATGAGTTTGGCGAGCTGGCTTCCGCATTTTCAGAGATGATCCGCCGGATCCGCCATCTGATTGATGATCTCAATGCAAGCGAATCGTTAAAGAGAACGCTGGAAATTCAAATGCTGCAGTCCCAGATTAATCCTCATTTCCTATATAACACGCTGGGTTCCATCAGCAATGTAGTGGAGCTGGGCAGGCCGGAACAGGTCGATCCCATCATCAGGTCGCTCATTTCAATTCTGGAATACGGAGTGGAAGATGCCGCGGATGAAGTGACCTTGAAAGAGGAATTGGAGAACGTAAAGCATTATTTATATATACAAAATATACGCTACGACTGCACTTTCGAATTAGAACTTCATATTGCACCCGAATTGATGGGGATGAACGTATTGAGGCTTATGCTGCAGCCAATTGTGGAGAACAGTATTTTTCACGGTTATCAGGGAGGAAGAAAGAAAGGGCCGATCCGGATTGCAGCCTATTGCACGGAAAAAGGTGCCGTAATCGAGGTGACGGATTACGGGGCCGGTATGGAAGGAGCGGATGCTGAGCCATGGAAACGGCAGAGCGCAAGCGAAAACAAGCCGTCCCGAAGGCAGCGGATCGGGTTATATAACATCCACAAGCGGCTGCAGCTGCATTATGGAGACAAGAGCGGAATCGGCGTCAGGACCGCTCCGGGTCAAGGGACGACCGTCATCATTCGAATTCAGAAAGGCGGGGGAACGGGCCATGCGAACCTTAACTTGCCTGATCGTGGACGATGAGCCTTTGATCTTGCAAAGATTGGAGCAGTTATTTGGGAAATTGGAGTTTACGATGCAGGGATACAAGCTGATCGGCAGCGCTTCCTCCGGACAAGAGGCGTTGGAACTGGCTGCTGCAGCGAAGCCTGACGTCGTTATCACAGATATCGTCATGCCGGTTATGTCCGGGATGGAACTGATAGAGGCTATGAAGCCGATGCTGCCTCATAGTTTTTTTGTGATTTTAAGCGCGTACAAGGATTTCGAATATGCAAAGCAGGCCATTGCTCTAGACGTGACGGAATATGTCGTGAAGGTGCCTTTGGACGATAAGGCGCTGCTCGAAGCGCTCGGTAAGGCAAAAGAGCGGATCATGCTCAAAGAGGAGAGTGCAAGCCGTCTGAACCGAATGCAGCAATCGATTCGTGAGCATGCGCTGCGGCTTCGCAAACAGCTGGTAGCGGAGCTGATCGCCGGGACGTCTTCGGCTGACCGGATTATGGATCATAACAAAGGCCCGCTGCAAATCGATTTTGAGCCCCGGAATTACTGCGGTTTTCATCTGAAAATCGACCGGTTCCGGGATTTTCTTTCGAAATACAGCAGTACCGACCGGCAGCATTTGAAATATGCCCTGCTGAACATTGCAGAGGAGACATTGCATAAATACGGCAAAGGTTTCATGTGCGAACTGGAAGAGAACCGCCTGGCCGGCTTCATTTCATGGGAAGGGGTGAAGAGTGAGTCCCGCGTTGAGGAACAATGCTATGAGTTTGGCACAGAGCTGACGAGGAATGCATACGGCTATCTGCGGTTAAGGGTTTCCGTCGGGTTTAGCAAGCCCCGTCAAGGCTGGAGAACGGCGGGAGTATGCCTCTCGGAGGCGGGGCTTTCGCTGAAGGATGCATTTTACCAGCCGGGAACCGTAATCACACCGGTTCGGAGGCTGGTATACGATGACGGCGCTTTGGATAAGCTTCGGGCCCTATTAGATAGCTGTATGGAATACCTGCTCGCAGGCAGCGGAGGGGATGAAGATATTTCCCCGGTTTTAGGACTGCTTTCTGCCAAATCGGCAGAGCCGGTACGGGCTGCGGAAACGCTGCAAGCATGGATGTTTGAATTAAAGCGAAAGAGCCTGTTTCCGCTGACAGAGCAGCCGGACTGGACTCCGGACGGCATGCCGCTGCTTTTGACCAGAGAGGAATTAGAAGACGAACTCCGCAGCATCTGGCTGGGGGCCCTGAAGAAGAAGACGGAGCTGGACAGCGAGCATCGCGAACGTCCGGAAATCCGGAAAGCGAAGCAATATATTAAAACCAGGCTGGCGGAGAAGATTACTTTGTCCGAAGTGGCTGACTTTGTAGGCATGAATATGACTTATTTCAGCGAGACGTTCAAGAAAGAAGGGAACGAGAGCTTTACCGACTATGTTAACCGAATCCGGATCGAGAAGGCGGTTACACTGATCGGTTCCGGCAGATACAGCAACCAGGAGCTTTCCGCGGCGGTGGGCATCCCCAATGAGAGGTATTTTTGTACCCTGTTCAAAAAGTATACAGGCACAACGCCCCAGAAATTCGGGAACCGGGAGACAAGGAGGGGCTAACTTCCGAAAAAACCAAAGTTCTTTCCGAAAATGCTGAAGTTTTCGGCCTTAAGTTCTAACTAAACTAAGTGTAAAGCGCTTACAAAGTAGTGCTGGGCTATCATCTGCTGTTTAAGTGGGCAGACTGGTAGTTATCCTTGCACGGATCCCCGTTCAAACATGAGCGCCGGATTACCTAATCCTTAGGCTGGGGGATGGTTTAGTTGAAATTTAGGGCCAAATTGTTTAAAAAAGCAATTGGTGTAGTTGCTGCGGTTTTGCTGCTTCAAAGTGTATTGCCCTTTTTATATGTTTCTTCTTCGCTTCAGGCCGCTCCGGATAGGAGCATCCGTTATATCGAATCTTTTGCCTCGGGCCGGGCGGACGGCTGGAAACTGAGCAGCGCCTCTTGGAAGGTGTCGACGGTCAGCGACGCCGTGTACGGGGAATCTCAGGTGTTGAGCCAAGGGGTAAACGGATCAACGCCGGACACGGCTTTAACAGGCGACGCCAGCTGGACCGACTATACGGTTCGATCCTCGATTCGTCCGAAGAATACCGCGGCAAACGGCGGCAGCGCCATCTTGTTTCGCGCAGCGGACACCAAAAATTATTACTGGGTCCGCTTTTACCGGGCTGCAGACCAGACTGCCTATCTGCAGCTAATGCGGACTGTGAACGGCACGGTCAGCAGTATCGGGCAGAAGCCTTATGCCTGGCAGGACGGCACCTGGTATGATGTCCAAATTCAAGCTGCGGGTACCGTATTGAAGGTATCCGTGAACGGCAGCGCGGAGCTAAGCTATACTGATAAATCGGCGGCTCCTCTACTCAAAGGAGGAATCGGCTTCCGCACCTATTTATCGGAAGCGGAGATAGACCGTGTGGAGGTGAACGGTACACTGTCTCTGCCGGCGCGCGAGCTTGGGGTCCAGGCCGTAGTCACAGGGAGCGGCATCCGACTACAGTGGCAGCCGTTTCCGGAGCCGGAAGCCGCTTCTTATGTCATCCGTAAAGGAATACCCGATGCTGGGAGCGGAAGCGCTTCCTACTCCGATCTGATACAGGTCTCCTTGGAACAGGCAGCCCAGGGGGTTGTAGATTCGGCGGTCGAACCGGAAGGAAGCTATTCGTATATCGTGCAGGCATTGGATGTAAACGGGGCAGCGATAGGAGAGTCCGCTCCTGTTTCCGCCCAGTACAGTCCGGACAGCCAGCGGCTGTATATCGATTCCTTTAATGACGGCAGCGCCGACGGCTGGAGCCTCGGCAGCGGTTCCTGGGTAACCCGCCAGGCGGCAGGCCCTGCGGGAACGGAATCCTATGTACTTGCCCAAAGCCGAAACAGCCAGACGACGGAATATTCATTTCTGGGGGGAAGCGACTGGTCCGAGTATTCAGCTGAATTCGACATGCGCTCCTTAAACACCTCTCCCGGCGGAAGCAGCTCGATATTGTTCCGGGCGAAAGACGCCAAAAATTATTACATGTTCCGTTTCGTAAAAACAACCAGCTCTGCTTATGTACTGCAAACCTTTAAGGCGCTTGAAGGGAAGCTGACGACGCTTGCACAGCGTACGTTCGCATGGAAGGAAGGCGATTGGTACCGCGTTAAGGTCACTGTTTCCGGCAGCGGCTTTCAAGTGTATTTGAATGAGGAGAAGATGGCCGACATTCAGGATACCACGAACCCGCTGCTCACGGGAGGAATCGGCCTTCGGACGTATTTGACCGAGATGGAAATCGATCGGGTAAAGGCCGAAGGACGTATAGCTCCGCCCCGGCAGGATTACGGATTGCGGAGTAAGATAGACAATGGCCGGGTGCTGCTGGAATGGAAGCCTTCTGCGGAGCCTGAAGCTTACCGCTATCAGGTGTTCCGCGGCCGGATGGATGCAGTTGGCGGAACGTTCTCTTATGAACCGGTCAGCGGGCTGGTGAGTGAAACTTCGTTCACTGACCCCGCGGCTTTAGCGGGTGAAAGCTACTCGTATTATATCGAAGTATCCGATCAACTGGAGCGGGTGTTCTCCCGTTCGTACCCGACCACAGTCACCCCGCTGCAAGAAGAAACCCTTGCCGTGCTGCAGAATGGTATCATAAAAGTCGAATTTGTCCGTACGGCTGCAGCCGGTACGGAGCCGTTTATCGGAAAGCGGATTTATCTTGCGGACGGCTCCGGAGGCTGGCTGCAGACTCCCGTCAACCCGGTAGACGAGAAAATGGCGGTCATTTACTCGCCTGACGTGAAGCTGGGCAAAAATCAGTTCGAGACCGATAACCAGCAAACACACCCGGTATGGACGAATGTGTCAGGAAACTCGACGCCGAACCTGTTTGAGGCGGGAACAACGTATTGGGTCCGGCCGTCAACCCTTGAGCAACAGGGAGGGCAAGTGCTGCTCCGAGCGGCGGATCAGGCAGGTTCATTTCAGCTCGAACAGGTATGGAGCCTGGCGCCGGATGCCGGTTGGCCTAAAGTCGAACAAACGCTGATCCCGGGAAGCGCAGGGTATTGGTCGGTTATCTCCGAAGGTTTTTTTAATAAGCCTTTGAATGAAGTGGAATATCTGCAGCTGGGTTTCCTGATCAACCAGAAGCGGCTTCCCGCAGAGCCTTACACCGTACCGGAATACCAGCTGCCGAATCCAGTCGTACTGGCTCAAGCGGAAGTAGAGGGGGCGGGCCCGGTCAATTTCGGCTTGGTGCCGGACCGAAGCGAGATTCCTCCCCGGATGGCAAAGCTGGAAACATCAAGGTTCGGACTGCTGATTTCCGGCCCCAACCGTGCCGTTCAGCCCGGTTTGGCCGCACCGCTGCTAGGAACCGAGCTTTCCAAGATGGCTGCAGGGCAGTCCTTTACGTTCACGTACCATTACATTGTGGAAAAAGGGCAATGGGCGGATGTGTATGAGAAGGTTGCCAGGACCGTATTCGGCTTCGGCGATTACCGCACTTCCTGGAACACTTCCGTGACCGATACGATCCATAATTTAATTGATTTGATGATGGATGACGTCTATTCCGGCTGGTGGGCGAGAGCGAAGGGCTATAAAGACATTGAGATTCTGAATTCCGTTAAACACGGGAATACCCTTGCGGCTTACGAAGCTTACTTGTTGACCGGCAACGAGGATATTTACCGCAGGCGGGTGCTGCCGTTGACCGAGTTCCTTATTTCCCGAAGCGACCGTGTGTATTCGCCGATCGCGGACCGAAAGGGGGCCAGTGCCATATCCGAGCTGGGAGGCGAAACTACGGCTTACGGTGCTGCTGCGCTGATGCCTGCTTACGAGATGGGCCGGCAAAGCTCAGGTATCCTGCATGAAAAAGCATTGTCGGAGCTGGACAGCGGCCGGAAGGCAAGTTTGGAAGATTATATTGCAGCCTATAAGACAACGAAGAAGGAATCGTACTTGACGGCCGCGAAGCAGATCGCCGATCAGATCGTGACGGCGGAACTTGCCCCAGGGCAGACGTATACGCTTAGCGGTACGCAGTTTGTGTTTCTGAATTGGCCCGATTGGGAAGGGCTTATGGATTTATATGAGCTGACGGGAGAGCAGCGGTACTTGGATGGTGTCAAAAAAGCGGCGGACCTGTTTCTTACCTCCGTATGGATGCAGCCGGTGCCTGGTAAGGAACAGGTGACTGTACCTAGTTCCGTTCATCGTTCGCCTTATGTTCATTGGACCGGCGGCAGGATCGGATGGCCTTATGATCTGCAGGCAATCCAACAGACAACCGAAGGCTGGATCCCCTCTCAGGCGGGACTGACTTTGGAACAAGGCATTACCTATGAAGATCTGGGCGGCAACGGCGTCATTATGAATCCCGGATGGGCCGGGTACCTGATGAGATTGTCCCAGCTAAGCGGGAAGGCCTTGTATAAAGACGCTGCCCGCAGCAGTATCGTAGGTAGAAACGGCAATTACCCGGGTTATTACTACCGGCAGTTCTCAGTGAACCAAATGGACCCGTTATACCCTTACAAAGGGCCGGATATAACAGAGATCTATTATCATCACATTCCGATTCAGCTGGGGCTGACGGTGGATTTCCTGCTAAGCGATATGATGTACCGCGCGGGAGGAGCCATCCGTTTTGAGGGAGAGACCGACCCGGGCTTGAGTGTAGGGAACAATCAATATTTATGGTTCCGCAGCAAGTATTACGGCCATAAACCCGGAGAAATGTACGGACGGACCGGTATGCATCTATGGCTGCCCAAAGGGCTTGTAAACACCGGAAATCCGCAGGTAAGCTGGCTTACGGCAACTGACGGAAGTACCATGTTTATTCCCCTTTTGAACTATGATGATAAGCCGCAAACGGTAAATGTTAAGCTGAATACTGCGCTTGCCGGTGCTGCAGCAGACGGTACGTTACAGGTGCTGGATGAGCAAGGAAGAGCGCTTCCGTCAGCAGCCATGAAGGCTGGAGTCGTGAATGTAACGATTCCTGCCAAAGGGATGCGCACACTTCGGATGGACGGCGTAACGGGACGGACAAAAGCAATGGATTGGGGAGGCAGCGGTTTATCTCCTGATCAGCAAAAGCTTAGTTTCCGCAAAGACGAAACCGCAACGAATGAACTCGGAACGATTGAAAGCGCCTTGTTGATTCACGAGAAACAGAACTATGATGCTTATGTCTATACGACTGCGAAGGATGATATTATATCGGAAGCTGTGCTTCATTACAATGCAGGAAAAGGATGGACCCGGTCGGTCAATAATCAATTTCCGTTCGAGTTCTCTGTCGGTCCGCTGCCTCAGGAGCAGCCTTTCCAGTATATCCTGGAAACCAGGACACTGTCCGGCGAGGTGCACTCTTCAGAAATGCGGCAGATTCAGGTCACCAATGACCTTGCTTGGCAGCAAAGTCGCTTGACTCTTCAGCTGAATGCAGCAGAGAAAGCTGCAGCAGCCGTGACGGCCGGAAAGCCGGCGAACCAGCAGTGCGACCTTGTGCGCATGATCCAAACACTGAAGGTTTCAGGGGCGCGAGCTGTTTCGGATACGGCCGGCCAGACGGCGGAGAAAACGAATGTGCTGCTTCAGTTTCTCCGTGATCTGCAGAAAGTGAAGAGCTCCGCTGAGAAATGTTCGCCTTTATCGCTCAGAGGTCACTCCGCATCTCTTCATCAGGCCTTGGATATGGCGCATTCCGTTGTCCAACAACGGCTTGGGATACTGATTCCGGTATCCGCAGATGAGGCAATTACCTCCAACCGGCTGTTCCAGGGAGATAGCACTGCCGCAACTGTTACGATCGGAAATGGCAGCAGCTACACTGTCACGGAAGGGAAGCTGACCCTGCAGCTGCCGTCAGGCTGGAGTTCGTCTGCCGGCACGACAGTCAGCGTACCTCAGCTGCTTCCGGGGGGGCAGAACGTATTTCAGTCAAGCTTGACGGTATCTTCCTCTGCTCCGCCGGGAACTTATCTGCTGCCTGCTGTGCTTCAATATAAAGTCAACAATGCGCTGCTTACGAAACCATTGCAGGTAAAGGCAGATGTAGTTTCAAAGCTGAGGCTGGAACTTCAAACGTATAAAACCACCGTGCTGGCAGGGGAGCCTGCTCCGATACAGCTTACGCTGCGCAATGACGGTACTCAGCCGGTAAGCGGAAACATCGTACTCGAACTTCCTGCGCAATGGAGAGCGGATGGGGACCTCGCCTATTCCAATTTGGCTGCAGGAGGAACGCTTCAACGTACGATTACGGTTACGCCTGATCCCAATCTGCAGGCTTCGGAACAAACCATCGCGATTTCGGCTCAAGGAACCGGGGCCCAGTCTCCTAAAGTATTATGGAAGGCAACCGGAACCCGGAACGTAGCTTTATCGGCACTGGGCAGCCAAGCAACCGCAAGCACCGAGCTGGTTGCGGCGCACTCGGCGATGAAAGCCATAGACGGCGGCTACTCCTCGCCGCAGGCCGAACGGTGGATCAGCTTGGACAGCGAAACGATTCACGATCTAGTCATTAACTTCGGCAAGCCAAGGACGATTGGTAAAATTATCGTGCGCCATATGGGGACGGCGGGAGATCCTTCCTTTAACACAGCCGATTTCCAGCTGCAAACCGCTGCTTCCCCAAGCGGGCCATGGACCGACTTAGTAACGCCGGTTACAGGGAATACGGATTCGGTAACCGAGCATACGTTCACCCCTGTAACAACCAGCTATATCAGGCTTCATATCACCAAAGGAAGCCCTAGAGACAATTATGCAAGGATTTATGAAGTAGAGGCGATTCTAGCTGGACCTGGAGGTTAAACTGTTGTTTCAAATCGGGGTAAACCGAACACAGCCGGGCTGCTATTCGCATAATAGAATGTTCCCGCTGCATCCTTAGTAACAATAGATGGAAATGAATTAGGGCAGCCCTAAAAGGTATATGATACCTTCTGAGGGCTGCCCTTTCTTGAAACAGGGATGTTTCCTTCGGAATGGAACGAATTCCCTACTGAAGGGATGGCGGAAGCCGGTTCACCGCGGTTCTCTTGAATCGGTCAGGTTTGTTGCATTCTCTTTTGGGTAAGTAGTAACAACATCCCGAGGAGGTCCGCTATGGTTACCAACCGGTTTTTGAGAAACTGCGCGGGCGTCATTGCCGTGCTTGTCATTATCTATTTGCTGTATAAAATTAAATTTTTGTTCAGCCCGCTGCTAACGGTGTTTAATCTGCTGCTGGTACCTTTTGTGACGGCAGGTTTCTTCTATTATGTGCTCCGGCCGGCTATCCATTATTTGGACAGGAGGCATACGAAGCGGATCGTGTCGGTGCTGCTGATCTATCTATTGATAATCGGCCTGATCATGGTGCTGTTCGTGTCGGTGTGGCCTGTTCTGGTTCGCCAGGTAAAGGAATTTGTAAGCAATTTCCCGGCATTGGTAACCGCTCTTAACGGGCAGACGGCGGAACTGACCCAAAGCAAATATTTCTCGATGCTGAGCTCGGGTGATGTTGACTTATCGGCGAAGCTCTCCGAATATGCCAACCGTGCGTTTGCCTTCGTCACGGACTATACGAACCGGCTGTTTGCTTTTATTTCACGTTTCGTGATCGTGCTGGGAACCGCGCCTATCATCTTGTTCTTCTTGTTGAAAGACGGAGAGAAGACGCCGGGTAAAATCTTGAAAATCATCCCCAGAAGTTACCGGCCTGAAGCTGCGGCAGCGCTTACCGAGATAGACGATGCCCTAAGCGGCTATATCTCAGGAAGAATGATCAGTACGCTGCTGCTGGCCGTCATGATGTACATCAGTTTTCTGCTGATCGGGCTGCCGTATTCCTTGCTGCTTACCATTGTCGCGGCGTTGCTGTCGTTTATTCCGTTTGTGGGCACGTTTATCGGAGCCGTTCCCCCGATCATCATCGGATTCATAGAATCCCCGCAAATGGCGTTGTGGGTGCTGCTGATCATCGTGCTGGCACAGCAGGTCCAGGATAACCTGCTAACACCGCTGATATTCGGCCGCAAGCTGGATATTCACCCCCTGACATCGATTCTGCTGTTGTTAGTCGTCGGAAACTTTGCAGGCATCCTGGGGATGCTGCTTGCCGTTCCTGCGTACATGATTGTAAAGATCATATCCATCCATCTGTATGATTTATTCATGAAGGAGAAGGTAGACGAGATCATCGAGGAGCAATGAGAAAAGCCCGTTCAGTTAGAACGGGCTGCTTTCTTTCTCATCGCAAAGTACGCGCCGCAGACGAGCAGGGCGATCCCCGAAACGGAGAGAATCATCTGGGTAGGCGTCAAAGCAAGCCATTGGGCCAAATAAACGGAGTAAGCCAGAATAGAGGAGGTAAGCAACTTGGAAACGGCGGCAATGAGCAGAAACCGTTTGGGCGAGACGCCGCTGATGCCGGCCCCGACACAGACAAGCTCATCCGGAAGAACCGGAATAATGAATAGAAGAATCATAATGACCGTTTCATTCTTGGAGACGTATTTATGATACTGCTCCAATTTCGACGGTTGGATCAGGCGCTGCACCAGCTTCAATCCGCCGATCCGGGAAGCGGTAAACATGACTGCTTCTCCAAGCCAGGTACCCGCAAAGCCGATCGCGAAGGCGGGAAATGCACCGAACGCCGAGCTCCCGGCTACAACGGTCACGGCCTCGGGAATCGGCAGCATGATCGGCTGAGCGAAACAGAGCGCGAAATAGATCCATTTAGCGGTGGATAAATGCTCCTGGAACACCGACTCCAAACCCCGTTCGTCGGTAATGACCATAAATGCGGAAATATAGTAGATAACCATAATAATGAAGGTTACGACCGTATAGTAAACCGTTACCCAGTGCAGGACGCGGACAACCCGGTGCTGACCCAGCAAGTGCGCTGTAACCGTGCCGAGCGTCATCAACAATGCCATAACGGTCGCCGTAATTTGATATCCGGTAAATAGCGTCGGCATGCCGATGCGGATCATGAGAACGGCTAAAATGCCTAACAGCAAAGTGACGTAAGGGAATTTCTCGTATTTAGCCATACCGGACCTCTTTGATTTTACTTGTTGTGTTCATAATGTGCCTCTTATCATTTGAAATATGCTGTATTTAACTTGCTTTTCTATTGTAACTCAAGAACCGTAACTATGCATCTGATTCCAGACCGAACCGAACCTGGACCTCAGACGGGGAATAATTGAAAAGGCGCCCTGTGAAGGACGCCGTAAGAATGCGGTATTTACGAGAGGGTGACCATCGGTTTCACCGCCGCGTTGAATGCAGAACGATTCTCCCATAGAAAAGAGACAATGTTTTGCGGCTGGTCGAAAAATTGTTCCTGCTCATCTGCATAGTCCAGCCCGATCCCATGGATACTGAACAGGTCTTTCTCATACTGCATCAGAGTCCACTGTCCGCCGCGCTTGCGGTCTTCGAATACAAAATAGTGCTTTCGACCTTCCTGATCCCAATGGGCTACCTCTGGAAACGTCTCCAAAACCAAATCAATATCCGCTTTTTTCTTGATCAGCAAATCGGTCACTCTCCCTGTCTATGAAATGTATTTTCTGATAGCATTATATAAATAGTTTCGGGAGAAGAATGTCGGTTGTTCGGGGGGAAGGATGATAACTTTTGTCGAATTGCAAAATCCCGGCTTCTTCTGACATAAAGCGACAGTGAAGCCCGCAGTTTTCCGATATAATGAGGGAAAAGAAGATTGGATTTGCCATCAGAAACGAGTCGGGAGTGTTCAGGTTGGAACATTTTATCGTTAGGTCGGTGTTCGTCAGTTTTCTCTGCACCTTCATCGGTGTGTCATCCATATGGATGAATAAAGCTTCCAGCGTCCCGGCGGTGATAGCCTTTGGAATTGCATTCTGTCTAAGTATGGGGCTGTCAGGGAAATACAGTAAACTGAGTTGGTTTCAGCTGCCGCTCCTTGCAGGGTTCCACTGGTTCGCCGAGCTCAATTGGTGTTTCGTTTTATATTTCATCATCATTGCCTATGCCATTATGAAAAAGCCCAGCCTTTCCTATACGATTTCTATGTCAGCCGCCGCCATTTCAGTATACTCCTGCGTCAGGCTGTACTACCAGCCGGTCACTGAATACAATGTGCTGGTAACCGTACAGGATCTGATGAGCGTTGCCGCATTTGTGCTTTTGGTGCATTACGTGCTGGGTTCCGAGAGGGAGAAGCAGAGGCTTGCTTCGGAGAAGGAATTTTTGATCACACATGATCCTCTTACCGGCCTGTTGAATTACGAAGGGTATATCAGCAGGGTTGAGGAGCTGATGATAGCCCGGACTCCATTTGTACTGGTGCTGCTGGACTTCCAGGATTTCAAGTCTGTAAATACCGAGAGCATTTCAACCGGGAATGAAACGCTCACGAACATTTCGAACCTGCTGCGGCGACTGTTTCCTGATTACTATGCGGTGTCAAGATATGCCGGAGACCGTTTCGCCATCCTGATTCCGCCAAGAGGGGAAATGTCCGCCGTATTAACAGATAAACTGGAATCCGGGAGACTAGGCTATCAGGTAACCTACAGTTTTGGGGAGTTCCCGAGAGAATCTGCCGTGAAGGAAGAGCTGATTTCCCTTGTGGAGGAGAGGCTGTTTCAGGGAAAAAGGAATGTTTGGATCCATAGGGAAGAAGAATTGTTCCGATCGGAGAAGATGAAAGTAGTCGGCGAACTGGCGGCGGGAATGGCACATGAAATCCGCAACCCGTTAACAACCATCAAAGGTTTTATGCAGATTGCATCCCAGAATGATTTCAATGTGCGCCCCTGGTTTGATATTATTATGGGTGAAATCACCAGAATGAATGAGCTCACCGCAGAGTTTCTTCAGTTCTCGAAGCCGCATATCAGCAACATGAAGCCGGAACCGCTGGAAGAATGCATACATAGAGTGCTGTCGCTCACGGAATCCGATGCGCTGTTCCGGGGACATAGGATATTAGTCCAGCCTGCGATGGAGTCGATTTACATTTATACAGATCGGGATAAGATGGTGCAAGTTCTTCTGAATCTGATCCAAAATGCCTATGAAGCTATGCAGCAGCCCGGAGAAGTCTATGTTCGCGTAGCAAAAGAAGAGTATGTTGTGAGAATTGAAATCGAAGACACGGGGCCGGGAATTCCGGAGGAAGAATTGAAGGAAATCTTCAATCCATTTTATACAACGAAAGAAACGGGGACTGGATTAGGTTTATCGATCTGCCAGAAAATTGTACAAGACCACAACGGGGTCATCGACGTAAAAAGCACATTGAACCGTGGATCCATATTTAGTATATTTCTGCCGGTCTATGTAGCGGGTCAGCCCGAGCAAGAAACAGCGACAAATACACCTGAGAAACAGGCGAATTTTGCTTAACTGAACATAACATTATTAAAGTAAGTAAATATTTATTTGTAATTAACTTTAAAGTGGTATACAATAGCTCCTGTAAGTCATTTATAAATCAAAGGAGAGAACATATTATGGCAACAGTACTTTACATTACAGCACATCCTCACGATCATCAAACATCATACAGCATGGCTGTGGGCAAAGAGTTTATCGATGCTTACCGCGAAGCAAACAAAGGTGACGAAGTTATTCATCTGGACCTGTACTCCATGAACCTTCCTCAACTTGACGCTGACGTATTCAGCGGCTGGGGCAAACTGCGCGGAGGCAGCGCGTTCAACGAACTGAGTTCCGAGGAGCAAGCTAAAGTCGGCCGTTTGAACGAACTGGTTGACCAGTTTGTAGCAGCTGACAAATACGTATTCGTTTCCCCAATGTGGAACTTCTCGTTCCCTCCGGTATTGAAAGCTTACATTGATTCCGTATGTATCGCAGGTAAAACTTTCAAATACACAGAAACAGGTCCTGTCGGCCTGCTGACTGACAAGAAAGCTGTTCATATCCAAGCAAGCGGCGGCGTTTACTCCGAAGGCCCTGCAGCATCGTTCGAAAGCGGACACAGCTACCTGCAAAAAGTTGCTATGTTCACTGGTATTCCTTCCTTGGAAGGCATCTTTGTAGAAGGTATGGCTGCTGCTCCAGACCAAGCGGAATCGATTAAAGCTAAAGCAATCGTGAAAGCTAAAGAAGTAGCTGCCCGTTTCTAAGACTTGTATATCACAAAAGCCTCTCCAGCCCGCGTCAGCGGATGGAGAGGCTTTTTTTATGAAAGTGAAACGAACTTCCCGCCTGCAGAGGACGGCGAAATCCGTTAGTAACGTCCTGCTGCTGCTTTTCGGAATGCAGCCATATAGGCTTCGGCTTTCTGTGTGATCAAAGAAAAATCGCCTGACGCCAGCGCCTCTTTCGTCAGATCCGAGCCGATACCGACAGCAAAGGCTCCTGCTGCCACCCAGTCCTGCAGGTTTTCCAGGTTCACGCCGCCTGTTGGCATCAGGTTTGCCTGCGGCAAAGGACCGCGGAGGGTAGGGATGATCGAGGGAGAGTACAGATTGCCTGGGAATAATTTCACAACATCGACGCCTAATTCCATGGCGGACGTAATTTCCTTGACAGTCATCGCTCCCGGCAGGACGGGCACGCCATAGCGGTTGCATAAGCGCACAGTGGCCTCATCCAGGCTTGGAGAGACTACGAATTCCGCACCCGCAAGAAGAGTAGCGCGGGCGGTTTCAGCATCCAGCACCGTACCCGAGCCGATGACGGCATACTTCTCCCCGGAGGGATCTTCGCTTTGATAAGTTTTGGTCAATTCAGTGATAGCCTCGCAAGCCTGAGGAACCGTCATCGTGATTTCGATAATCCGGATGCCGCCCTCGATTGCTTTTTCCGCCATAAGGGCCACTTGCTCCGCTGAAGAACCGCGCAGTACGGCAACAACCCCCGCATCACGGATTTGCTGCAGCAGCTGTATTTTTTTCATAATTCCACCATTCCTCCTTAACAATATATCCGGATGCACCCGGCTACCGTTCGATATGGCCCCGCCCGGTCAGATAACGGTCCACTTCGTCCCACGTCGGGAGTGCTTCCCAGTCTCCTTGCTGCTGTACAGTAAGGGCACCGGCAATTCCTCCGATCCGGACGGCTTCCTGCAAATTATATCCTTTGGACAAACCGGCCAAAAAACCGCCCGTAAACGCATCCCCCGCTCCAATCGGATCGATCATATGCTCGACGCGTTCAAACGGGATCCGCACGATGTCCTCAGGTGTAACCAGGACGTTGTGGCCGTCCCAGCTCTTCACTACGGTAATGCCTGGCAAAGCGCGGAGCTGCCGGAGCAGTTCGGCCTCATCTTCGGTCTGGTAAAGCAATTTCAACTCGTCATATCCTGGCAGAAAATAATCCGCCATGCCCGCCAGCTTCAGCAGCACGGGACGGGCTTCATCCGCACTCCAGAGCTTGAGCCGGATGTTGGGATCGAAAGAAATCCGGGTACCGGCCTCAACCGCCGCGGTCATTGCTGCTTCCACTGCATCTGCGCAGGAACCGCTCAGCGCAGGAGTTATGCCGGTAACGTGCAGCAGGCGTGCGTCCGCGATATACTGTTTGTCTACATGGGCAGGGGAGAGGAGACTGGCGGCTGAACCCCGGCGGTAATAAAAGACGGATAATCTGCCCCTGACATTTTCGCGGAGCATAAGTCCGGTAGACGCTTCCGACGTCGAGATTACCCGGCTCACGTCCACTCCTTCTCCGCGGACCGTCTTGACGATACTTGTTCCAATGGGGTCCTCGCCGACCCGGCTGAACCAGCCGGCTGAACAGCCCATTCTAGCCAATGCGATGGCTACATTGCTCTCGGCTCCCCCGAAAGTTTGCGTGAGGCGGGCCCGCTGCTGCAAGCCGCCGCTATCTTCCGGATAAAGCAAGCCCATTGTTTCGCCAAAAGTAATTACGTCCCATTTCTTCGTTCTCAACATTATCTGGCCAACCACCCTCCGTCCACGCTTAATACGTGGCCATTCACATAGTCCGAAGCGGAGGAAGCGAGGAAGACGACAGGTCCCTGCAAATCTTCCGGCTTCCCCCAGCGTCCCGCAGGAATCCGTTCCGTAATCGATTGATAACGTTTCTGATCCGCTAAGATCGGGGCGGTATTATTTGTTTCCATATAACCAGGCGCTATGGCGTTTACTTGAATGCCGGATCCGGCCCACTCATTGGCGAACGCTTTCGTTAAACCGGTAACTCCGTGTTTACTCGCTGTATAGCCCGGGACGTTGATGCCGCCCTGGAATGAAAGCATGGAAGCAATATTAATGATCTTGCCGCTTCCGCGCTCGATCATATGCCGTCCGGCCAGCTGGCACAGCCGGAAGACGGCGTTTAAATTCAGTTGAATGACGTCGTTCCAGTCCTCCATGGCATGGTCGGCTGCAGGCGTTCTGCGAATGATGCCGGCATTGTTTACCAGAATATCAATGCGGCCGTACACATGGACCGCCTTATTGAACAGGGAGTCCAAATCATTGACCCGGCTTAAATCAGCAGAGATTTGCTCCGCCTGCCCGCCTTGGCTGCGGATACTCTCCACCATGCTGGCGCTGCCGGACGACGAGATTCCGATGATGGAAGCGCCCGCGGCAGCAAGGCCTTCCGCCATTGCCCGGCCCAGTCCGCCTGAGGTTCCGGTAACTAACGCCGTTTTGCCGTTTAATTGAAACATCCGAAATTCCTCCTCACCTAGACAAGATTGGAATAGATTATGCAGTATTAAAGCGCGTTTATTTGGGTGCGACTTGGATGTTGAGGCCCGATGACCGATAGGCGGCTTCCGTCTCCGAAGCGATTCCCGAATCGGTCAGCACAGCTTCGATCTCCGGAAATTGGGCGTACGTCAATAAAGCGCTCTGCCCGAACTTGTGGTGGGCCGCTGCTACATAGGACGTGCGTGAAGCTTCCAACAGCGCCCGTTTCATTTCCATCAGTTCCCCCGTGTAAATCGTAAATCCGTAATCGGTATGAATACCAGTTGCGGACAGAAACGCCTTGTGTATGTTTAGCTTTCGGACAAATTCCACTGACTCCGGACCCGCCAGCATATTTCGTACGCGGTAGCCGCCGGGAACGACCAGCCGGATTTGCTCTTTGGAAGCCAGCTCCGAAATGATATGAATGTCGTTCGTCACAACGGTTTGAGGACGGTTTTCCAACTGCCTCGCAATCTCTAGTGTCGTGCTGCCAACGTCCAGAGCGATAACTTCGTAAGGTTCAATCATGCTGACAGCCATGGCTGCTATGGCGCTCTTCTCGGCAGCATGCGGCGTCACAGGCCCCTTGGGCGTAAGCAGGCCCAACTGGTCCGAATGGGCGAGAAGGGCGCCGCCATGCACCCGGTGGAGCAATCCTTTCTCCTCCAGCTTGGCCAGATCCTCGCGGATCGTCTTGCCCGTCACTTGCAGCTGTTCGCTCAACTCGGCTACCGTAACTTCCCGCTTGCTGAGGAGCTGCTCCATGATGGCTTCATATCTTCGCACAGAATTCATTTCAGTTCGCTCATCGCCACGGGATCCATATCTTCAAACGTCTGGTTCTCTCCCGCCATGCCCCAGATAAACGTGTAGCTGCCTGTTCCCGCCCCGCTGTGGATGGACCAGCTTGGAGAGATGACGCCTTGTTCGTTGCGTACTACCAGGTGCCTGGTTTCCTGCGGCTCGCCCATGAAGTGGAACACTGTGCTGTCCGCCGTCATATCAAAATAGAAATAAACCTCCGAGCGACGGTTGTGCGTATGGCAGGGCATCGTATTCCAAATGCTGCCTGTCTTCAGCAGGGTCATGCCCATGACAAGCTGGCAGCTTTGAATGCCGCCCGTGTGAATATATTTATAGATTGTCCGCTCATTGGATGTAGCAGGGCTGCCCAAATGGTTCGGCGCCGCTTCGCTGATGGCAGCTTTGACGGTAGGGTAAGAGGTGTGTGCAGGAGTGGAATTGAAGTAAAACTTAGCCGGTTCGGAGGAGTCGCTGCTGCTGAACAGAACATCGCGTGCTCCCCGTCCGATATACAGGCAGTCCTTCGTGTCCATCGGATAGGCTTCGCCGTCGACAGTAACCGTACCTTGGCCGCCAACGTTAATGATGCCGATTTCCCTGCGCTCAAGGAAGGTGGCGGCCCCAATGGAGGCAGCATCCGCTGCCAGTTTTACATTTCCCTTAACAGGCAGTGCCCCGCCAATGATAAAGCGGTCTACATGCGTGTAATACAAGGTTAACTCGTCTTCGGCAAATAAAGTTTCCAGCAGAAATTCTTCCCGCAGCCGCGCGGTATCAAACGCTTTCACTTCCTTGGGGTGGGACGCATAACGATTTTGCATACTCTGCCTCCTAATGTTCATATGTGTTAATAAATGTTCATTTAGGTTCATATTAAACCACATATGTTCATTTCGCAAGGATTAATTAGCATGAAAAAAATGCGCACCGATCAGAGCCAAGGCAGCTTGCAATCCTCCGCTTTCGTTTGGACGAAAGACTGGATAGAGGGTTGGCGCATCGAGCGGCCTTCCTGCCAGCGCCATTCACTGAACTGGACTTTCACGGTGACGCCGGGACGCACCCAATAAGCATCCTTGTGCCGTTCCGGCCGATTTGTAAAAGGGCGTTCCTTTACAACCGAAGGGGCTAACAAATCCGTAAGCTGACGCCAGTCGGCTTTGGAAAGTTTGCCTGTTCCCGTATGACCGATATACCAGAATTTCCCTTCATGATCGAACTGGCCCAGCAGCACTGCATTGACAAAACCGCCTCCCAGCGTAAATCCGCCGATGGCCGCAACGGTATCCCCGTAATTTTTCACTTTCATCCAACGGTCGTCTTTCCTTCCGAAGGCGTAGGCGCTTCGCAAGTCTTTACATACGATGCCTTCCATGTTCTGCTGCTGCATGACCTGAAACAGCTTGTTTCCGTCGGGATGCGCCGCGGCAAGCTGGATGTGAGGAAGCGGGGTAATGATCTTTTCCAGCAGCTGCAGCCGTTCTGCCAGCGGCCAAGTGTGAACCCAGGTTCCGTTATGATATAGTACATCAAATATCATGTAGGTCACCGGAACCGCCGGCTGAACTTCTTTGATCCGTTCCATGCGTGTAAGCAGATCCCTGCGCATCACTTCATGAAACGAGGGCTTTCCGTCGCGGCCCAGGGCAATCATTTCCCCGTCCAGAATGACCGATTCGGCCATGCAATAGGAATGTATATCCTGAAGTTCAGGATAGTGGTGCGTACGCTCTCGCTGTTTGCGGTTATATACGGTAACGGTTCCCTGATCATAATAAGTGACCATCCGGGTGCCGTCCCATTTGATTTCGTATCTCCAATGATCTCCTTCGGGGACGGAAGTTCCCATGACCGGTTCAAAAGGCGTTATCAGCTGCAAAATATCATTCGACCTCCTAGTGGTTACACATAGTTTGAACAATGCGAAGTAGAATAATAACGCAAGTAAGGAAGTTTCATGCAATCCGGAAGGAGCAGCACTTTTGAAGCAAATGTCGGTAGGAGTTCTAATCACGGACGGGAGGCAGTTTCTTGCCTGCCATTCCACAGGCAATTCATTCTATGATCTGCCTAAAGGGCTGAAAGAAGAAGGGGAGACGCCCGTCGAAGCGGGGATCCGCGAAACAAGGGAGGAAACGGGGATCGAGCTGGACGCCGCGCTCTTGGAGGATTTGGGCGTATTTCCTTACCTGCGGAATAAGGACCTCCATCTGTTCCGCTGGACTGCTGACCAGCTGCCGGATGTAAAGCAGCTGCGTTGTACCTCGTATTTTATCCATCCGCGTTCAGGCAAAAAGATACCGGAAGCGGACGGTTACAAATATGTACTGTTTGAGCAGCTTGAAAAGGATATGGCGAAAAGTATGGCCAAGCTTCTCCGGTCATTGTACCCCAAGGAGATGGATGTGCTTTGAAAAAGCCGCAAACCCGGACAGGGCTGCGGCTTTGGCATGGGCAGGGATTATTTTTTTAGATTGTTCCACGTTTTATTTAAGTCATCCAAGAGCTGATCCCTTGTGCGCTTTCCGGAAATATAGGCCTGTATGTTGGCGGCGAACTCGTTAGGAGCGCCTTCCGGAAACTTGAACCAGTTCCAGCTGAGCGTTTTGCCCTCGGAGCTGTACTGGCTGATATTTGTGGCGAGGTCGCCAAGGACATCAGGATTTTTGACCTCAATCGATTTCAGTGCCGGAATGAACTTGAACTCTTCTACGATATAGCGTTTTCCGGACTCGCTGGTTACCAGCCAATTCAGGAAATCTTTCGCTTCCTGCTTCACCTTGGAGTTTTTGTGAACGACCCAGTTGTTCGGAACGCCAACCAGCAGCTTGTCGTTTTCGGCCGGATCATCGTTAATCGGCATCGGCAGTACGCCAAGGTTTAATTCCGGATTGATCTGGTCAATTTGGACCTGGGTCCAATTCCCTTGCTGCATCATGGCGGCTTGTCCGCTGGCGAACATGGTCACTTGAGAATTATAGTCCGTGGTCAACGGATTTTTGTTGCTGTATTTCAGTGTGACGTCAAGCAAATCCAGCCATTGATTGAACTTTTCGTTCCCTTTGATTTTCGCTTGGCCGGAGTTCAATTGTCCGATAAACTGATCCGGATCCGGCTGGTGTGCGAAAGGTACGTTCACATTGTGGTTGCCCAGCACCCACCATTCCTGGTAACCGTTTGCGAACGGCGTAATTCCTTTGGCTTTCAGCTTCTCGGCGGCCGCTTTCAACTCGGTCAGCGTATGGGGAGGCTCCGTAATGCCGGCTTCATTAAACAGATCTTTATTATAAACAAATCCGTAACCTTCGAGGTTCATTGGCAGGCCGTACAGCTTACCGTCTTTCGTCATCGGCTCCTTAGCTACATCCAGCACATCGTTCACCCATGGCTGATCAGACAGATCCTCCAGATATTCCAGCCACGTATCGCGTTCTGAGAACCCTCCGTTAAAGAAAATATCGGGAATGTCTCCGGATGCGACTTTCGCTTTCAAACCGGCGCCGTAATCCTGGCCTCCGCCCATGGATTCGATCTGGAGCTTAATGCCCGGATGCTCCTTCTCGTAATCGGCTTTCATCCGATCCAGCGCCTCGGCGATTTCCACTTTAAAGTTGAACAGCTTGATTGTTTTTGTTTTGCCTCCGCCATTGCCTCCGGAGGAACCGCCTTCCCCGGCTTGATTGTTACCGCCGTTGTTCCCATTGTTCCCGCATCCGGACAAGACGCTTAGAGACAAAATCAGGGACAGGCCGATCAGCTTCCATTTTGACATAGAAACCCTTCCTTTCATCGCTTTCCATAATGTGGATATCGGTATCTGTTATATAGTGACCAATGACCCGTAATCCATACATACCCCTTAGATGAAGGAGGGAAACCATCGGCCTATGCAGGGTGAAACGCCTTACACCGTCCTTTTAGGCGAAAAGATCGTTTCATTCCGGAGAAATATCAGAACTGAGTATAATGTGAAACTTATACTCTCTGATATTGCCAAAAAAACCGCCCTTCGGCGGTTTCCATGTTAATCTATGTCGCAGGAAGGGGAGGCAGGTCTTGACCCGATACAATCAGGCTGAGTCCGCGTTCGCACACCCCATAAGGCTGCCAAGGACAAGAATGGCATAGTACCGGAATATCTTCCGGAACATACGATACTCTAATTTTCTGAACGATGCTGTTCCAGGAAAGAGTCTCCCCGCGGGTCAGCCCGAGCCTGTCCAGTATGGCATCGTCTTTGGCATGCACTCCCGGGGTGTCGCAGTGATTGGGCTGATCAGCCGGAAAGCAGCTGCACAGGTCATCCGCACCCTTGACCAGCGTAACCTCTGTTTCCGGAGACTCGCGCAATTGTTCGTACACGTTCCGCATATTGGCCGCGAACCCGGGTGAATATCCCATGCCGCGGAATCCTAATAAACATAATAAATGATGGCCTCGAAGGTGAATCTTCATATACCCGACACTCCTCTCCATTGCTCCCAGCACCGGATTCCGGCCAGCAGCAGGAAAATAACGATACCGAACCGAAGCGCACGGCCTCCTATTCTCTTGTCCGTCTGCAGGACCGGAAGCTGCTCTCTCTGACGGCTGCCGAAGCCTTTCATTTCCATTGCGAGAATAAGTTCCTCCACCGATTGAAATAACGATAGCAGCAGCGGGATGGCGAAAACAGGCAAGTCGCGTACGGGCATCTGGTTTTTGCGGAAGCTGCGTTTTCCCCGCGCCTTGGCAATAGTGGCGAACCGGTCTGTTTCCTCCACAATCAAAGGGATGAATCGAAGGGTCAAGGATGCGGCTAAAGAGAGCATTTGTACCGGCGCCCCCAAATTCTTCAGCGGCCTCAGAGCAGCTTCCAGGCCTTGCTTCATGGCGGAGGTGCTTGTGGTCAGTGTAAAGGCCAGCCCCAGCAATGTAATTTCAAAAAGTACGGAAAGCCGCCGCAGCGTTCCTAGCGCCCTGGAACCGTCAAATTCGACCCGATGCAGCCTAGGCACAGAAGCTTCGGTTGCAAAGCCGATGCCCGAAATGAAGACCGCCAGTGCCATAAAGTAAAGGAACGGCCTGCTAAGCTGCGCAAGCTTCCGCCGGTCCGCGGGTTGAAGCATCAGAAGCAGAACCGGGACGATCAGCATGGACGCAGCCAGGCCGGTCCAGCTGCTTTGCAGCAGGACTCCCAGGGAAATGAGCATGTATACCAGCCATTTCAGCTTGGCGTCCAGCTGGTACAGCATGCCGATCCCGCTGCCGGTATGCAGCGGGGGAGCAGGCTGTTCCTGCCGTGAGGCCGGTGGCTGAACGGCAGGGCCGGGGCCGGGTGCAGGGTCTGGGCTATGCCGGGACCCTGCGCCGGCCTGTAGCCGCCGCGCCAAGGCCGCTGCCATCCCGGCGGGTGCCGGGATGCCTTCGGGCAAGGCGCAGCCGGCCTGGCGGAGCGCCCCGGCGAGTTCCATCGCCGGCGTGAGGCCCACCCCCGCATCGACCAGGAGATGCGGGTGCTGGTAAAGCTGCTCCGGCGCGAGGTCCGCGGCCAGTTCGCCTTTCGCCAGAACGAGCACCCTGTCCGCGAGCGGCAGGAAGGCATCGATATCGTGCGTAACCAGCACGATGCTGCGCTTTTCCTTCCACCGGCTGAGCTCCTCGCGGAGCCGGGTGAGGCTTTTGGCGTCGAGCCCGGCGGACGGCTCGTCGAGCAAAAGCCAGGGCGCCTCAGCCGCCATTAAAGCGGCCAGAGCGGCCCGGCGCTTCTGTCCGCCGCTCAGCGTGAACGGCGAGGCGTCCAGCAGGGACACCGGCAGCCGCTGGCTGTGCATGGCGGCGTCCGTGCGCCGGAGCCTTTCGGGTTTAGGCAGCCGGTAAGGCTTCAGCGAATAATCGAATTCCCGTTGGAGCGTGGGGGCGAACAGCTGGTGTTCCGGGAATTGAAACGCAACCGCGCTCTGCAGCAGCAGGGGGCGGCTGACACGATTTTTGCGCCAAAGGGGCTCTCCGTCATACAGTAGCTCACCGCTCCCCGGAGGCACAAGTCCGCCCAGCGTCCGCAGCAGCGTTGATTTCCCGGAGCCGGATTTACCTATGATCAGGGTAAGGCTCTCCTTAGGCAGAGAGCAGCTGATGTCCTTTAGGACCGGTTCCGCCTTAGCGTCCTCTCCATATACGGTGAGATTTCTGATAGTTATCGGCATAACAGGTTCACAGCCTTAGCTAGTTGGTCCGGAGTCAGAGGGCGTTCCGGCCAGTCGACCCCGTACTTGTGCAGTTCTTTTACGGTCTGTACCGTAAGCGGCGGCTCCAGGCCGAACGATTCGCAAGGGGAGAGCTGGCCGGTAACAGCGTTACCGTAAAAAAAATCAACCGGCGTCCCGTCATACGCCAACCGCCCCTCTTCCAGCAGCAGGATGCGGTCGGCATATACCAGTTCTTCCATCCTGTGGCTGATCCAGAGAATCGTCGTCCCTTTGGCATGAAGCCGGGATGCGGCCTCAAGCACCAAGCTTCGGGAGGACGGGTCCAGCATCGACAAAGATTCGTCGAACAGCAGTACGTCGGCACCCGCCGCAAGGCAGCAGGCAATGTTCAGCAGCTGCTTCTGTCCGCCGGACAAGAGGCGCACAGGGGTATGTAGCGGCACATGCTGCAAGCCGGACTCCCGCAGATAACGCTTCATCTGCGCTTCGCGTTCTGTGACAGCTGCAGGCGAATCCTCCGGAAGACTGAGCCATATTTCCTCATAAACGGTTTCCCCTAAAATCTGAATCTCCGGATGCTGCATTACCATATGAACCCTGATTCCGTCTGCAGTGATCACTTTGCCATCCGTTAGCGGGCTTAGCCCGGCAGCCGCTTTCGCAAGCGTACTCTTTCCGCTCCCGTTATCTCCTGCAACGGCAACCCAGGTCCCTTGCTCCACAACCAGTGAGATCCGGTCCAATGCGGGGTGTCCGGTAGCATTGCCTATGTAGTCGACCGTGACATCCTCCAATTGAAGTACCGGCGAAAAAATACGTGACATGAGTCTACCATTTCCTTTTTTTGCGTGCTATAATGCGAATTGTTAACCTGAATTGTTGATACTTGGTTAACAATCGAAATTACATATAACTTTATCATGGGAAAGGGAGAATGACAATTGGCACAAGCACTATCTTTAAGAGGAGTGGCCTTCAGCGCATTATTCGCCGCCCTTGTGGTTGTTTTCGGTTATGTCAGCATTCCTCTGGCGTTTAGTCCGGTTCCGGTTACGCTGCAGACGCTGGCTGTACTGCTGGCGGGAGGGCTGCTCGGGGCGAGGTACGGTTTTTTCAGCATGATGCTGATCATCGTGCTTACTGCTTTAGGCATGCCTTTGCTGCAAGGAAAAGGGGGCTTATCCACTCTGTTAGGACCCACGGGCGGCTATGTCATCATGTGGCCTTTCGCGGCAATGCTGATAGGTTTTGTCGTCAGCAAATTGCGGAGCAACAACACGGCAGCGTTCCTGACGATCTTGCTCACTATGGCGTTTGGTTCCCTCTTGATCTTTGTTACCGGTGTGCCTTGGCTTGCCTATGCCGCAGACTTGAGCTTCTCAAAGGCGCTTGCCGGCGGGTTTTACCCTTTCATCATCGGCGACGCTCTGAAAGCCATAGCGGCCACGGTGATTACCGCAGCTGTCCGCCAGGTATTCCCGCTGGAACGGTTAACCGGCCATGGGCATTATGCAGTGCGGCAGCAGACTGTTTCCAAGTAAAGCATAGCAATCTCCCGCAGAACGGGAACAAGACCCTGGCCTAGAGCCGGGGTCTTGTTTCTACTTGGCGTTAATAACTGATTGGAAAGCAAGATTCCAAATCAAGATTCCATGTAACCGAAAAAGGAAAATGGCTGCCTGCTATCGAAATCAACCGATGTTAGAGTACTGCGCCGCAAATGCTGCCACATTCTCTTCGCAGCAACGCCATTTCAGGGAGCAGGGGAGGCCCCGGCTTGAGCACGCTTATGAAGCATTCTTGATCTCTTGTATTTCAAATATTCGGCTTCGATTTCTTTCTTGGTGATTTCATTTTTCTGGAGCGTAAGTTTGTCGCTGAAACGGATAAGCAGCTCAGCTGTGTTTATTGCATCGTCAATGCCTCGGTGGGCTTGGCCCGTGGGCACGATGCCGGCAATGTCCAGTGCATCCTTCAGGCCAAGCTGCTGTTTCAGCTTATCATTCATGAGCCGGCTGATCTGCTGCTGCACATCGTTGTAATTTACGAACCAGTCCAGAGGGATTTTCGTGCGGACACATTGGTTCACCATATGCAGCCGGTCATCGCGGCCCCAGGAGCATAAATAATAGTCTGTTCCGAGCCAGGAGGCAAAGCGCTTAACTCCTTCCTCGAAGGGAACTGCGCTCTGCACGTCGGCCTCCGTCATTTTGATGAACTTGCGCGTACTTTTTGACACATGCCCGCTCTTCGGCAGGATATACACTTGAAAATCGTCCGTAATGGTTTTGGTGGCCAAGTCGACCTTACACGCCCCGATTTCCACGATTTCACTTAGCTGGCCTTTACGAAATCTTTTGACCAATTCTAAATCATACACAACAGCCTGCAACCTGATCCTTCCTTCCGGACGCTTGATGTCCATCTTAGTTTCGTATAGGAAACTGTTGATTTAGAAAATGCACATGCGTCATACTGAATTAATCATACTCTGTTCGGAGCTGGTGATCTATGTTTACTTTCGATGAGGAACCTCTTTTATTGAATTTTTTCTTCGTGTTGGTTCCGCTGGTCTTCTACCATTTTATCCTAACAAAAGATCATGTACTCCAAACCGCGCTGCGGGATGTGCTGTCGTTTCTATTGTTCGGGCTGGCTTCGGTTGTTTGTATGAAATTTCCGGTTACCGTCCATGAGGGGCTTATTTTTGATTTCCGTTTAGTCCCGTTTCTGCTTGCGGGCTTTTACTGCAGAGTGCCTGTTTTTGCGGCCCTGTATGCAGTGCTGGTCGGGTACCGCTTTTGGATCGGAGGCGCCGGTGCCTATTTAAACCTGATCTCCGTATCATCAACTTTCTTGTTCATACTGCTGTGCAAGCCGGCGTACCGTTCCTCCAGTCTACCGGTCAAAATACTGGTCGCTGCAGGATTGTCTTTTCTGTGCAAATCAGCTGCCCTTACCGTGAATTTATTGCTGGACCCCGGATACCAGATGAAGCTGGGTCTGCTTATTTTTGCCATCCAATCATTGTTTACCGGTTTAGCCGTTTATATTGTGGAGGCGATTCACCGGAACGCGGACCTCCGCAGGGAGTTGATGGACAATGAGCGGATGCGGGTCGTCAGTGTCATTTCCGCCTCGGTAGCCCACGAAATCCGCAACCCGCTTACGGCGGTGAGGGGCTTTATTCAGCTGCTGTCCAGGAACGAATTGGCCGAGGACAAAAGGCGGAACTACGGCATGATCTGTCTGGATGAACTTGACAGGGCGCAGCAGATTATTAACGACTATTTAACGTTGGCCAAGCCTCAGCCGGAAGTGCTGGAGGAGCTCGATATAGCGGATGAGGTTGCCTATGTTGCCAAGGTGCTGACATCCTATGCGAATTTGGAAGGCGTTGAAATTTCTACGACCTGCGCCCCGGAACTGGCCGTCATGGGAGACCGCTCCAAGTTTCGCCAAAGCATTATTAATATAGCCAAAAATGGCATCGAGGCGATGGAGTCGCTTGGCGGAAATTTGGAGATTACGGCCGGAAAACAGCAGGGCCAGGTTATGCTGCGCATCCGCGATAACGGCAACGGCATGAACAAGGAGCAGATTAGCCGCCTGGGAACGCCGTATTTCTCCACGAAAGAGAAAGGAACCGGACTCGGCACAATGGTATCCTATACCATTATCCAAAGCATGATGGGGAAAATCAGCGTGAACAGCGAACCGGGGAAAGGAACCGAATACGTCATCCTGCTGCCGCATATAAATAGGGTAAGATCCGGGTGACCGGAGAGAATGGTTCCGCATATAATTGTAAGCGTTAACATGGATGCGCTATTCCATTTTGGGAGGGAATATCATGGGAACCCGCTTATATTCCGAGTATTTGATAAAGAAGCATTGCCCGCATGTGAAATACGTGCGCGTTCATACGAGCGGTAAACATACCGCGATGATCTATGCCTGGAACGAGGATTTGAAGCTGAGCGAGGAAGAGACGGCGGACCTGGAGCACTTTGCTTCGTTATATTTGCTGCAGCATGTCTGTTTTCATGTGAAAGCCTACCCTGCATTGCGGGCAGACCGTGTGCCTATGATTGAGGATTTGCCGGACCGGATCGTGGAAGCGGCTATGCAGCGGGACCTGGATCAATACAAAATTTTGCGGGTCATCAATTCCCTGTTCACGAATGCGGACGCGTCCTTCCAATTTTACGACGTAAAAACAGGGACCATCCATTTCGAAATCAAGTCCGAGGATCCGATTACGGCTATCGAAAAGGAGCTGGTCCGCAAATACTTATACGAGATCATTCCGCTCGGCTCTTATGTGGAAGTGCATTATGTGTGAAGGATGAGGTTACATTTCTATATTTAGCAGGGCTCTGGCTGAGAAGCCGGGGCCTTTTTTGATTGTTCCTAGTTAAGATACGAAATGTATCATGAATTGGCGTTCTGATACATATTTTGGTGTAGACGAAGATGACGATTCCTTACATGCCAGCAGGATATCCCTCGGATGATAGATACATATTGTATCTAAGTAGTAAATGACGAATGGAGTGATGAAGTTTGAACATGAAAAGAAAGATGACTCTGTCCTTGCTGGCCCTTAGTGTCACGGCTGGTACCTTTCAGGGAATTCCCTTGTCCTCCAAAGGGTTGGCACAAAAGCTGGGCGCTGCCTCCACTGCCTGGGCTGCAGAGTTTAGCGATCCTTATGTTGTGGAGCGTATGCAGAAAATCCACATTGCGCTGATCGCCATCTCTGAGCAAGTGCCTCAGGACCGGGCGGATGTCCGGGCCGCACGGGATCAGCTGAAGCTGCTGGATCCATCAAAACCTGAGGATCTTGCCTTGATCGATCCGGTATGGAACGAAGTGAAATCAGCTTTTACGGCGGAGGAGCAGGACGGTGTACGGGAAGACATCTTGGGCTTTATCCAAAGTCTGGCGATTACCTATGTCGGGGATGGCAGCGAGCTGGAAGAGATCGCGCAGCAAAATCAGTTTAACGACACAGCACGGAAGTTTGCCGCCAAAGCCGGGGTCAATCAAAATTTGCGTGTCGCGGATTTCAGGGAATTTATTTTTGGCAGTTCCACCTACAAAGGCCTTGAAGTTAAAGCCAAGGAGCATACGGCTAAGCTGACCCTTCCCCAAATTTACGACATTCTTAACAGTCTTCCTGCTAAAGAAGCCTTTGCCGCGGCAGTGATGAAAGATGTGCTGGATGAGCCGAACGCCAATGAGAATGTCATTGGAAAGATTCTGAATTATTACAACAGCTACTCCCCCAATACGATTCCCGCCCTTAATCAGACTCTGACAAATCTGCAGGGAAAGGTACCCAAAGGAAAAGATGCAGCCAAAGCGCTCACGTTCGCGTTTCTGCGGTCCGAGAGTGAAACCTATGCTGCCAAAACCAGCAACCACGGTACCCGGGTTGAGGCTGCGCTGAAGCTGTTTGGCAGAGAAGTGCCGCCGCCATTGGTCGACTGGTCCGTTAAACCAGGCACAACGGCTACAGCCCAAATTAGTAAGCAAGGCATCATCACGATAGATAATAAAGAGGCTTCGGGCAGCGTAACTGCGGTGGCGACTGTATTAGGCCGGCCTCTGGGAGAAAAAACGTTCACCCTAACCAATGAAGGCAGCGGCGGAGGACCGGGGAATCCCGGGAATCCTGGAAATCCGGGGGCGAGTGAAATTATTGCCCAAATTAATGCGTTAACGGCCAAACTCCTCACTGAATGGAAAGATGCTTCCCCGAAGGAGCGGGCAGCACTGTTTAAAGCCTATAACAAGGCGCTGCAGGAACTGCTGCTGAAGCTGATTCTGGTGTCCCTTCCGGTTACAGGTTCTAACGGAAAGGCACAAGGCACCTTATCCGGCATCAGTGTGACGGGGAAGCTTGACGAAGCTGAGACGGTTCTGTCCGGAGTAAAAGCCCAATTGAGCACTTTGAAAGGTCTGCCTAAGATCAAATTCCCGCTGTATGCCGATTTCGGAAAAGACGCTTCTTCCTCTTTCACGATTACGATCCCGAAAGAGGTATGGAAAGAGGCTGCCGGCAGCGGGATCAGCGAGATCACATTGCTTGTGAACGGAGCGAGCATCAGTTTCCCGGTCACGCTGTTTGACGGGGATGCGGTTCTTACAGTCAGCCGTAAAGCCTCTGTAGTCGCCTCTAAGGCGACGCTGTCGGACACTTATGACTTTACATTAACGGTCAACGGCAAACCGGCAGAGCAGTTCAATGAGCCTGTTACGGTCATATTGCCGGTGTCGGGCGTGAAGAACAAGGAGTATGTGACTCTGGCTAAAATAGCCGGCGGAAAACTGCAGCTTAAAGGCGGTAAAGTAACGGAGCAAACTCTGGAAAAGCCGTTGTCGTCTTTCTCGGAGTATGTGATTATTGAAAACCCGGTTTCCTTCAGCGACGTGAAAGAAGTGGAGCTTTGGGCAGGACACCAGATCAGCGTCCTTGCAGCACAGGGCGTATTGGAAGGAAGCGGCGAGGAATATGGACCGCGTTCGCAGTTGACAAGAGGCGAATTTGTCAGTCTGATCATTCAGGCGTTCGGATTGGAAAACAGGAATGCCGGTTCTGCTTTTAAAGATTTGAGCAAAGCGGACCGGTTTGAGCCGTATCTTGCCGCGGCGGAAAAGCTGGGCCTGATCCAAGGTCTGCCGGGAGGCAAATTCAAGCCTCAAGCCCCGATTACGAGAGCTGAAGCGGCTGCAATCACGGCCCGCGCACTGTCCTTATTGAATCCGTTTGTCGTACAGCCTGAAACCGCGCCTGTCCTCTCCGAATTTAAGGATGCGGACAAATTGCACGCCAGCTTGAAAGATGCGGCGGCACTCACGGTGTCAGAGGGCATCTTTGTCGGTTACAACAGGCAGTTTATACCTGATGGCAAGCTGACGAAAGCAGAGGCGGCCGTCATTCTGTATAAGCTGCTTAAAGCGGCCGAATAGTGCGGAGGGCAAGGGATATGCGGAAATGGTGGAAAACAGCAGCTCTTCTCCTGATCGCTTGCTGTACGGCTGCTGCTGTACCCGTTAGTTCCAAGGACATCACGCTTTCGCTGGTGCCTGTCGTTCTTCGGACGTCAGACGGGGGAGCTTATGCGCTGTCTGCTCCGGCGATTCAAGGGAAAATGTATCTGCCTCTGAGAAAAGCGGCCGATGCCCTGCACAAATCGGCGGTTTGGGAGGAGGGGAAGCTGCGGATTCACAGGTCCGGCAAGATTCCGTCCGAAAACCTTAAGGCAGGTGCCGGCAGTCTGAATAGTCCGTATCCACAACCGTCCGGCAAGGCCCGGACCTTGGTTTGGAAAGGGGCCCAATTATGGACGGTACCTGTGACGGAAGAAGAAAGGAACGTGACAATTAAGCTGGAATTAGTCCTGTACAAAGGGACATTCTATATCCCTCTCCGCTCGTTTGCCTTAGCTTTCGGCCAACAGGTACAATGGGACGCAGCCGCCCGGACAGTGACGTTGGGTGATACACTCCCGGCTGCTAAACCCGATGACGGAAAGCAGGGAGAGCCGCAGCCTCCAGACGATGATGCGCCGGGCAGCGCCGGAGAGCCTTCCACCGGCTCCATGACGGGGAACGATAGGGATAGGGAAGCCGTACAGGCGTTTACAGCTCTGGAGGCTTCCTGCGAAGCGGATTTGCGGGCACTGTATGAACAATACGATCCATCAAAGACCAAGCAGGAGCAGAAGGATCTGATTGCGAAAGCTAAAGCGGCGTTGGACAGCTGTAAAATCCGGTTTGACGCCTTGTATACCGGCTTCCAGTCCCAAGGAGTCAGTGCTTCCGTGCTTGAGGAGGCAAAGAAACAATATGAAGCAGGGTTAGGATTGCTTCAAGGATTATAAACAACAGAAAAGAAGAATCCCAAATGCAGACATTTGGGATTCTTCTTTTCGATTTCGTATTCACTTACTCACCATCAATACGGATCGGCTTCATGACCGCTGTCTTTGGACTGGTCCACCGCATCGCCTTTGGCGGTCTCGTTCTCCGCGCCGGTCCGGTCCAAGCCTGCGCGCACCCGCCGTCCATACTCGGCATCGGCCTGTGTAAAGTAGCTGACCATGCGCTCCTGAATGTCCGCTTTGCATGTGCTCAGCGCACCTGCCAGGTTCGAGATAAGCTCATCGCGTTCCCAGTCTTCAAAAGCGCGGTACGTATCGCCTGCCTGCCCGAAATCATTAGTACGCCCGATTTTTTCGCGTACCAGTTTTGCATCGTAATGGGGCTCATGCTCTCCTCCGCGTTTGGGAGCTTCTTTCAAGCCGCCCAAGGAAGAAGGCTCATAGTTCACATGCGGGTTCTGTCCAGGCGCACGGTCTACCCTGATCTGCATCTGGCCTCCGCTTTGATTGGTCGCCACCTGTGTTTTGGGAGCGTTAATGGGTAGCTGCAGATAATTGGCTCCAACCCGGTGCCGCTGGGTGTCGGAATAAGAAAAGGTGCGGCCCTGCAGCAGCTTGTCGTCCGAGAAATCGAGACCGTCCACCAGCACGCCGGTACCAAATGCAGCTTGCTCCACTTCCGTAAAATAGTCTTCCGGATTGCGGTTCAGCGTCATTTTTCCTACGGGAAGGAAAGGGAATTGCTCAGGCGGCCACAGTTTCGTAGGATCAAGCGGGTCGAAATCCAGCTCCGGATGCTCGTCGTCGCTCATGATCTGCACGCATAGCTCCCATTCCGGGTAATCTCCGTTTTCAATCGCCTGATACAGATCGATAGTAGCGTGGTTGAATTCAGTGGACTGGATCGCGTGGGCATCTTTTTGCAGCAAGTTTTTAATGCCCTGTTTCAGAGGTTCCCAATGATATTTCACCAACACGCCTGTTCCGTCTGCATTCACCCATTTATATGTATTGACGCCTGAACCTTGCATCTGGCGGTAGTTGGCGGGTATGCCCCAAGGAGAGAACAGGAAGGTGACCATATGCGTTGCTTCCGGTGTCAGCGAAACAAAATCGAAGAACCGTTCCATGCTTTGCGTATTCGTAATCGGATCGGGCTTGAAGGCATGGACCATGTCGGGGAATTTTAGCGGATCCCTGATAAAAAATATTTTCAAATTGTTCCCGACAAGATCCCAATTGCCGTCCTCCGTATAGAACTTCACGGCAAACCCCCTCGGATCGCGGAGCGTCTCAGGTGAATGGCTCCCGTGGATGACAGTGGAAAATCTGACAAACACAGGAGTTTGCTTGCCTGGCTCCTGGAACAGTTTTGCCCGGGTGTACTTGGAGACGGGCTCATCTCCGGCCTTGCCGTACGCCTCAAATACGCCGTGGGCGCCTGCTCCGCGGGCATGGACGACCCGTTCGGGTATCCGCTCGCGGTCAAAATGGGTGATTTTTTCGATAAAGTGGTAGTTTTCCAGTGTTGTAGGGCCGCGGCTTCCTACAGTTCTCACGTTCTGATTGTCCGTTATCGGATGACCTTGACGGTTCGTCAGAATGCCTTCTTTGGATCCCTGCTCCTTTGTATTGCGCTGTTCTTCGCTCATCGTCCGCATGCCACCTTTCCATGTCAGCTCCCATTGAACCTGTATCATCGGGGAGCAAATAGACTGTTGACTAATCCATATGATCTAAACTAGCCTTATATTCGGACAAATATATCCAGTCAAAGGGTAAAAAACGGCGCGTTTTTAAAAAAAGTTCATAATTAATTTTTAAGATATTGTAAAGTTATGATAATATAGTACGGGGATAATTTTCGTCAAAATTTGCTATAGGTGGTCTGATCAATGTTTAAGAAAAAAGATGTGTTCTTCACCACACTGGAATCCATTTCGGACAATTTGCTGGAAGCCGCGCAATGTTTTGCCAAAGGTATCGAGCAGCCTGGAAATCTCAGTGATTTTGCGAAGAAGATGAAGGCTTATGAGAATAAAGGAGACAGCTATACTCACTTTATTTACAAAGAGCTGAACAAAACGTTTATTACACCGATCGAACAGTCGGATATTATGGCATTGACTTCCGCTTTAGATGACGTACTGGATGAGATGGAGGCATGCGCTTCCCGTTTCGAGATGTACGATATCCGGACAACGGACGAGCATATGAAACGTTTTGCAGGAATTCTCCTGGAATGTTCGGTGGAAATCCAGAAGGTGATGAGACTTCTCAGCACTAAGAAACTGCTTGCTATGAGAGAACATTGTATCCGCATTAATGAACTTGAGAACGAGGCGGACGACCTGCTTCGGGTATGCATCAAGAACGTATTTGCGGAAATTAAGGACCCTATTGAGCTTATAAAAAGAAAAGAATTGTTTGAAATGTTCGAAGAAGCAACTGACAGCTGCGAGCGTGTAGCCAATATGCTTGAATCCGTGATTATGGGGAATTCGTAAACATGACGGCGATTATTATAGTGATCTTTTTGGCTCTGGCATTTGACTTCATCAACGGGTTTCACGATACAGCCAATGCCATTGCCACTTCGGTTTCCACCCGGGCTTTAACGCCTAGAAGAGCGATTCTGCTTGCATCCACGCTGAACTTTGTCGGCGCCATGACCTTTACGGGCGTGGCTAAGACCATCGGCGGCAGTGTGGCCGATCCCGCCACGCTGGAGCATGGGATGCTGATCGTAACTGCAACTTTGATTGCGGCGATCGCCTGGAATCTGATTACCTGGTGGTTCGGTATCCCGTCTTCCTCTTCCCACGCGCTGATCGGTGCGTTGACAGGTGCGGTTGTATCTGCGGCAGGCTTCTCTGCGGTAAACCCTGCGGGCTTTAAGAAGATTCTGTACGCGTTACTGTTATCGCCGATCATTGCATTTGCCGTGGGCTTCACGATCATGTGGATCTTAAAGATGGTATTCGCTAAAGCGAATCCTCATAAGACGAACAAAGGCTTCCGCGGGATGCAGGTACTCACCGCAGCGTTCCAATCTTTTACCCACGGTACGAACGATGCCCAGAAAGCGATGGGGATCATCACCTTTGCACTGGTAGCCGGAGGGTTCCAGGAGACGTTGGACGTTCCGACTTGGGTGAAAATTTCCGCTGCCCTGGCCATGGCCCTGGGTACATCGGTCGGAGGATGGAAGATCATCAAGACGATGGGAACCAAAATTTTCAAAATCGAGCCGGTAAACGGTTTTGCTGCGGATTTGTCTTCGGCAGGCGTCATCTTGACGGCTACACTGAACGAACTTCCTGTCAGCACGACGCATGCAATTACCTCTTCCATTCTAGGGGTTGGTTCCGCTAAACGGTTTTCTGCTGTGAAGTGGGGCGTAGCTGGACGTATAGTGGTTGCATGGGTGATTACGATCCCGGTGGCGGGCCTGCTTGCAGCAGTTATTTACAGATTGATTGCGCTGGTAAGCCTGTAAGAGGACAAGCTCAATATCATTTTTTTAGGGGGGCCTGCGGGCTCCCTTTTTGCGTTTTTGTTTGTTGAGGTTGCTTGTTGCAGTGTGTATAAATCGCGTCAGGGTAAATATGAATCAGGGCTGCGCCTAAAGAATCGCAGCAGCGAATTCCTTTTTCCGGCAAAGTGGAAGTATGTCCTCCGTTTTTTGGGTACATAATGAGTGTACGGTATATTTCATACGGTGAAGGGTGGAGTCCACGATGGTCAACTGGATTAAGCAAGTAAACTTGTTATGGCTGTTTGTCCTCCTGTTTGCATTTCACGGGATTCTCTACTATGCGCTTGGTACCGAGAGCTGGTTCACGGTGACGCTGATGGCGACAGCCGTAGATACGGCCGTTGTTGCGCTGGTGCAGTTCCTGCTTCCGGGCAGGGGACGGCAAAATCAATAAGCCGGCCGTGAAGGCCTGTATCGAAACGGCAAGAAACCGGAAACCTTTTGACATCCATCAGACAGGTTCCGGTTTTTTTGCTATGTGTTGTTGCAAATTACATGTTCATTGTTTCTCACCAGAATTAATCAACAAAATATGCGGATTTCCAGAATAACCAGGGGATGAAAATTAGTTTCGGCGGTGCTGCGGACCGTGCGGGCGCATGCTTTCGCCGTATTTGTCCTGCCTGCGGATCGTGGCCATCAGGGAAACGGCTAGCATGAGCTCAAATACATTTGTTATGGCCGAACTTTCCAATTTCATCGGGATAGCGCGTCCGATAAACAATATCGCCGTAGCCAGCGCCATCCACGGCCAACGCCGTTTCACCCATAACCAGATGCCCGCAATAACAGCCCCGTATAAAAGTCCCCCTGCCCCCGGGCTATTCTGCCGGCGCCGACAAGAAACAGGACAGCGTAGGCAGCGGCCAAAGCAATGTAAATATAGAAGTCCAATACGGTCGCCTCCAACAGTAGAGTGAAAAGTTAATGACAACTTATATTTGTACTTCATCGCTGTAAATGAATCAGGTCAGCCCGACCGGAACATGGAACGGAATTGTGCAGGCGTCATCTGCTCATGCCTGCGGAAGATTTGAATAAAATAGCTGCTTTCCGCAAAACCCGACGCTTCCCCGATTTGCTTTACCGTCATTTCGGTATTCGTCAGCAGCTGCTTCGCACGTACGATGCGGCTCTCTGTCATAAAACTGATCGGGGGCCGTCCGATGATCTCATGAAACCGTCTGCTGAAATAGGAGGGGCTGTAGCCTGCTTTGTTGGCCATGTCTTCGAGCCGGAGATCCTCATGGCAGTGGTTGCGGATATAATCCGCTGCCGAGCGGATCGATTCCCATTGCGGATCTTTGGGCTCATTGAGCTGCGTGGCGTGATATTGAATGCGAACTAGAAGTTCGTACAGCCTGGAGGAGATCGAAGCTTCTTCTTCAATCCGGAAGGTCCGTGCCGATTCCAGCAAAGAATGGAACAGCCTATGAACCGTTTCGGTATCGGAGAAGGAGAATAACCAGGCATCTGCCGTGCCTTTGTCCTGCAGCAGTTCCGCCGCATATGCCCCGCTAAAATGCACCCAGCAGGCTTCCCAGGGACAATCGGGATTAGCTTTATACTCTTGGGTCAACCCCGGGCCGTACAAAAAGCCGGTCCCCCCGGATAACTCATAGATTCTGCCCATCGACGTCAAGGTGCCCTCACCCTTGAACACCAAGTGCAGGTTGTAAGTGTAATGAAACGGATCCGAAGATGCACCTGACCTGTACACAGCATGGCCCTCATCGTCCATGACTTTCCCGATATATTCCGGGTAACAAACGTAGCGTCCGTAAGACGGCTTCGGTAAAGGGATAATTTCCTGCATGAGCGGCCTCTCTTTGACAAAATGATGATATATGATCGCAAAAATATACTATTTCTGTAACCGGAATGATCATTTAGGATAGATATGTAAAGTCTTTTTTTGGAACAACTCTAACAATATTTTAACAAAAAACTATTATATCCACTACTGTAATAAAACAAGAGGAGGAGCTGTCATTGGCTAAAAGCATTCGCAACGATCGACTCCAGCTGGGAGTGTGCTACTATCCTGAACATTGGCCGGAATCGCTGTGGTCCGATGATTTTCGGAGAATGCGCGAGATGAACATCAGTGTAATCCGGATAGCGGAATTCGGATGGGCTATCCTGGAGCCGGAAGAAGGGAATTTCCGTTTTGAGCTCTTTGACAAGGCGGTTGATCTCGCGCATGAGTACGGGCTTCAGGTGATTTTGGGCACCCCGACGGCTACGCCGCCTGCCTGGTTAACCGAGAAGTATCCGGAAGTGCTCAACGCTTCGCGGGAAGGTGTGCTGTTCAGGCATGGCATGAGAAGGCATTACAACTACAGCAGCGCGAAATACAGGGAATTGGGCAACCGCATTACAGCCAAAATGGCCGAAAGGTACGGCAATCACCCGGCCGTCATTGGCTGGCAGATCGACAATGAACTGAACTGCGAGATCAGTGAGTTCTATGCGGAAGCGGATCATGCCGCTTTCCGGGAATGGGTGCGGAACAAGTACGGAACGTTGGACCGTCTGAACGAGGCCTGGGGAACGGTAGTATGGAGCCAAACCTATACGGATTGGGGGCAAATTTATTTAAGCCGGCCGAACCCGGGACAGTCCCCGAATCCGCATTTGCTGCTGGACGAGAAACGGTTCACGTCGGATAATGCGATTTCCTTTGCCGGAGAACAGGCGGACATCATTCGGGCGGCAGCGCCTTCCCAATGGATCACTACGAACGGCCTCTTCGGGCGGCTGGATAATCATGATTTGACAGAGCAGCACTTGGATTTCTTCTCTTATGATTCTTATCCGCAATTTGCTACGATTTTCCCCGAAGGAGGAGTGGAACCGCTCATGGACCGGCGATGGGGAGCAAGCTTGTCCAACGTAAGGTCCGTATCGCCCCAGTTCTGTGTCATGGAACAGCAGGCAGGTCCAGGCGGCTGGGTGAACCGCATTGAGATGGCATCCCCGCGCCCGGGGCAGCTGAGGTTGTGGACGTATCAATCCGTTCTTCACGGGGCTGATATGGTGCTCTATTTCCGCTGGCGTACGGCAACGGTGGGAACCGAGATCTATTGGCACGGGATAAACGATTATCATAACCGTCCGAACCGCAGGGTCCGTGAATTGACACAGGTCGGCGAAGAATTTACACGGTTGGGGGAACTTGCTGCAGGCAGTGAGTATAAGGCCGGTATCGCCATAATCAGGGACTATGACAACCAATGGGACGCGGAATTCGATGTGTGGCATGGGCCCCTGAACGGCCAAAGCGTCAAATCCTGGTACAAGCAGCTGCAGTATCAACATATACCGGCAGACTATCTTTATCTTAAAAATGATACCTTAGTGGAAGATCTGCTGCGCTACGAAGTGCTTGTGTATCCGCATCCCGCCATACTGCCGGATGAGCGGGCCGCGGTGCTGGAAGCTTATGTGCGGCAGGGAGGCAAGCTGGTATTTGGGGCACGCACCGGGTATAAAGATATCCACGGCCGCTGTCCGATGCGTCCGCTTCCCGGCCCTGTTGCCGGGCTGTGCGGCATAACGGTGGAAGACTTCACGCTCATCAAAGGAACGGTAGAGGCGCCGCTGCTGCAGTGGGGAGCAGCTTTAGAGAATGTGAAAACGACCGGCGGCAATGAAATTAGGGCGGCAGGGTTTAACGATATTCTGAGTGTCGAAGCCGAGGATGTGGAAGTGACGGCTGTATATGCATCGGACTATTATGCAGGACAACCGGCCATGACCAAGCGCAAAGTCGGGCAGGGAGAAGTGTGGTATTACGGCGCAGCATTTTCGGAGCCGGTTGTGGATAAGCTGCTGGAATGGCTGGGCCTGGAGTCTCCTGTAAAGGAATGGCTGACTCTGCCTAAAAGCGTAGAGATGGGGATCCGCTCCAAGGACGGGCAGGACCTGATCTTCTTGCTGAATTACAGCGGAGAGCCCATTGCAGCAGCTTCCTCACGTCCCGTAAAGGATGTGCTTACCGGCAATATGCTGCATGGCGAGATTTCGCTTCCGGCTTATGGTGTGATGGTGCTTGAACAATAAAGCTTGATTGGAGAGGGGGTGCCCTTAAAGGTGTAAGTCACCTTTAAGGGCACCCCCTCTCATAGCATGTCAAGTCATGTTCCCGTCAACCGGATGCAGGCAGGACAAGCCATTTTTATTCAAAATGCGAATGGTAATGTTATTTTATGTTACATCGTTTGATGTTCGGAAGAACTCCGTTTCTTTACAATGAAGATACGGCATCGATTATTGGAGCTTGCACGGTACGACCGGGCGCGCTCCGACGGGAGAGGCAAGGACAATAGAAGTCTGCAGGGTGCCATAGGGCATAAGGCGTTCCACCAGAATGCGCAATTCCTCCATGCCCGCTACGGCAGCTTTAAGGATGTATCCAATGTGGCCGGTAACGCGGTGGCATTCCAGTACGACGGGCAGCGAGGCAGCCGCTTTCTCGAACACCAAAGGTGTTACCTTCAATTCGCTGATCTGAATGAATAACAGCGTTCCGCGTCCGACGGCATCGGGGGAGACCGTTGCCGTAAATCCTTCAATAATGCCCCGTTCCTGCAGCCGGTGGAGCCTTTCCGTTACACTGGGGCGGCTCAGTCTCAGCTGTTTGGACAATTCGCTGACCGTCATTCGGCCGTCCTTTTGCAGCAGCAGCAGCAATTGAAGATCGGTTGCATCCATCGGGGCCGCCGCCTTTCTGTCCTCGTGATATAACAAGTATAAGCCGCCTCCGGCCAAAAAATAACACCAGGGTGAAGTACACAACAAGGAGGCACCGCTATGGGAAGATTGAAAACGATCGCCGCCGGATGTATTGTCACTGCAGCAGGCCTGTTATTACTGAAACACGCGCATCTGCTGACCGGCGGGACAGCCGGACTGAGCCTGACCCTTCATTATGTATCCGGCTTCGCCTTCGCTCCGTTATTTTTCCTGATCAATCTCCCCTTCTACTACTTTTCTCTGCGCCGGTTAGGCCTACCATTCACAATATCCACTTTGGTTTCCGTCACGTTTCTTTCGCTGATCACCGGCCTGGACCGGTATCTGCCCCCGTTTCCGGTTCCGCCCGCAATTGGAGCGATCCTCGGAGGAGCACTTATTGGCCTCGGCGTTTCCGTGTTGTTCTCGCACCGTTCCTCCCTGGGAGGGGCGAATATCTTGGCGCTCTATCTGGATAAGAAGTACCAGTGGAATCCGGGCTATACGGTCTTTCTGTTCGATACGTCTGTGGTGCTGTGCGGATTGTACGGGGTGACGCCGGAGCAAGCAGTATATTCCGTCTTGTCTGTTCTCGTAACGTCAACCGTAGTAGGTTCCATAAAATCCTTTCATTCCCACTCCAGCCGATTTATGCTATAACTAGTAGGAAACTATATTTATCGGGGTGCAATGCAATGAGTAAATTTCTTCTGTTTTCTTTGTTATGGTATGTATTAGGGAATCCGTTTCTCGCCATTCTTGCCATGCTGGCCATCGTGTATGTTTTGGACCGCCAATTTGTAGGGGTGTTTCCAAGCTTGACGAAGCCGTTCAAGCGGATCAGGAACATTAGCAGATTAAAGCAGCAGATTGCGATGAGTCCGAGCGATACTTCGTCAAAATACGAACTGGCACGACTGCTTATGGAAAGAAAGAAATACCGGGAAGCGGGCCGCATCCTTAACGACCTTGTCCGGCCGCTGGACGGTTCGGCCGATTTCTGGATCGACCTGGGTACGGTGAAGCTGCAAGAACAGGCAACGGAGGAAGGGGAATCCATGATCAGGAAAGGGCTCGAAATCAATCCTAGGGCCAAATACGGCCAACCTTATCTGATCCTTGCAGAACATTACGGCAACCGGGACGAATCCAAAGCGCTGTCTTATCTGGACCGTTTCCGCGAAATCCACAGCTCTTCCTGTGAGGCCTATTACCGGATGGGGGACCTGCTCAGCAGGCTGGGCAGCAAGAAAGAAGCGAGGGAAGCATTGGACGAAAGCTTTGCCGTGTACCGGGCTCTCCCGAAATATAAGAAGAAGACCGAGCGGAAATGGGTAGTCAAGAGCTTTTTCAAGAAACTGAGCCTATAGCCTTTCTATATAGCAAAAGCAAACCCGGGCCAGCAGATGGCCCGGGTTTAAGTTTCATATTTGCTATTACCTGCGTCAAGATGGTTAAGTTAAAATTCCTTCAATTCGCTCTACGATCTCTGCATCCAAAGTGATGCCGGATGCCTTGACATTCTCTGTCACTTGCTCCGGACGGGATGCGCCTACCAGCGCGCTCGCTACGTTAGGCTGGCGTAAAATCCAGGCTAGGGCCAGCTGTCCGACAGTAATGCCAAGGTCGCCGGCGACTTCGCTCAGTGCACGGACTTTAGCGATTTTCTCCTCCGTAATGCCTTTGGCCATCCAATCCAGCTTTGCTGCGCGGCTGTCTTGAGGCAGCTCGCTGGCGGAAGTATATTTTCCTGTAAGCAGGCCTTGGGCAAGCGGGGAAAAGACTACCTGGCCAATGCCGTTGCGTTCGCCGAAAGGAATGACTTCCTTCTCGATATAGCGTTCGAACATGTTGTAAACCGGCTGGTTCACGACGATGCGGTCGAGCAGGTAACGGTCGGCTGTCCCCAGCGCTTCCGCCATTTGCGATGCTGTCCATTCACTCACGCCAACGTACAGCACTTTTCCTTGACGCACCAGATCATCAATCGTCCGCAGCGTTTCGTATAGAGGCGTTTCCGGGTCATGGCGGTGGCAGTAGAAAATATCTACATATTCCACACCGAGCCTCTTCAGACTGGCATTGCATTGCTCCACAATGTGCTTGCGGGATAAGCCACGGTCGTTCGGGCCGTCGCCCATCGGCCAGAAGGCTTTTGTCGCCAGTACGTAAGATTCCCGCGGGAAGGCTTGGATCGTTTCTCCCAGCAGAATTTCGGCTGCACCTTGTTCATACACATTAGCTGTGTCAAAGAAATTAATGCCTGCCTCATAAGCGGTATGTATAGCTTGCACCGCGTTTTCGCGCTCGGCGTATCCGCCGTAGGTCAGCCAGCTGCCAAGGCTGATTTCGCTGACTTTGAGGCCGCTTCCGCCTAATTTACGATAGTTCATAGGATCAATCCTCCTGATAGTTGGTTTGTCTTCTGCAAAGTTCCTTTTACAACACCCATTATAGTCAGGTAATTATTGTTTTGAAAGTAGTGAAATGTTTATCACTTTATTATATGAAATATATATACTATACTTTATTTCACTAGTTTGACAGGGAGGATCAAGGCGAATGGCGGCGAATAATTACATACCGAAAGTACCTGAAACCATCGATTGCAATATAGAAAAAACATTGGACGTTCTCGGAGGGAAATGGGCTTTTCTCATTCTTCGGGAACTGTTCTGCGGCACAAGGAGGTTTGGCGAGCTGCAGAGGCTGATTCCTTCGGTCAGCCCAAGGGCGCTTACAAGTACGCTTCGGCATCTGGAGGATAAGGGCGTGCTCGAGAGGCATGTATTTCCTACCGTACCCGTGACGGTAGAGTACTCGCTGACGCCCAAAGGGGAGGATTTACACCAGATTCTGAAAGAGATGAAATTGTGGGCGGCAAAATGGACCTAGGCAAAAACTAAATCGACAGGAGCGGATCGAATGACGTTGCGTATTGGAATGGCCGGAACCGGGTGGTTTGCAAATGTGCATGCCCAGTTGCTTAACGCTATGGACGGAGTACAGGTGACTGCGGTATGCGGCACGTCCCGGGACAAAGCTGATTTGTTTGCCGCCAAGCTGGGCGGGGCAGCAGGGTATGCTGATTTTACGGAGATGCTGGACGGGGAGACGCTTGATGCTGTTTATATTTGCGTACCGCCTTCATCGCATGGCACGATGGAGGAGCAGCTGATCGAGAGAGGAATTCCCTTTTTAGTAGAGAAGCCTTTGGATGCAGGCATTGAAAAGCCACGGCGGATCGCTGCCATGCTGGAAGAGAAGCCGCTGATTACTTCCGTGGGTTACCATCTGCGTTACAGGGATACGGCAAACCGGCTCCGGGAGGCGCTGAAGCTGGGAACCGTCGGCATGCTTTCCGGAGAATGGATGGGGAACTTCGTCAACAATGCATGGTGGCCGAAGCAGGAGCGCTCCGGTGGCCAATTCGTGGAGCAGACCACCCATATCGTCGATTTATTGCGTTACACGGCAGGGGAAGTGGCTGAAGTATATGCGGCGTATGCCCAGCGCCATGTCCATACGAAATACGATCAAGTATCCGTTGACGACGTGGGGACCGTTGTTTTGAAGCTCCGGTCGGGAGCCGTAGCAAGCTTGAGCAACACCTGCCTGCTGCCCGACGGCGTGTTCGAGGCCGGTTTGAAAGCCTATACGCCTGACGGCTTATGGAACTGGAGCATGGAGGAGCTAAGGCACACGGCAACGGGCCAGCTGACGACCATTGTGAAAGATCAAGGCAATCCGTATGAAGCGGAGAACGCAGCGTTTATTCAAGCGGTGCGCACCGGCGACGCCTCTTTGATCCGCTCGGATTACTCGGATGCATTGAAAACGCAGGAAGTGACTGTAGCGGCGCTGGAATCAGCCCGTTCGGGTAAGCCTGTTTTGCTGCAAGGTGAAACGGCTGGCGCCGTCCTGTAAACGAGAAAGAAAAAAGCACCGTTCCTCGAGAAGGATCGGTGCTTTTTTGCGTCCGCATGACAAAGCACAAAGTCGGTTACTGGAGCAAGTCCGGAACTAATCGGCAGTGTCGCCGGTGCGGTCTGCATTCCCCTCGGTGTTCCCGGTATCGTCGTTTGTCTTGCCTGAATTCCCTGAACCTGAAGTAGTATCGGAAGAACCGGCATCTACACCGGGGTTGTTCCCGCTCTCGCTTACATTGCCTTGAGGCGTATCCACTACATCAGGGTCGTTGCTTCCGCAGCCGGCCAGTCCGATCGCCAGGACGGCGCACAGGGCTGCAGCAGCCATTCGCTTGTTGTTCATGTTGCTCCACTCCTTTGCAGGTTGTTACAAAGGATATACACGGATCCGTCATCAAGTAAACAATGCTGTTACTTCAAGTCATCATAGTAAACCGTTACTACGATATCCTGATTGTAATTGCCGAACTGCTTTCCAAACAGGCTTACACCGCCGCAGTTGCGCGCATCCTCGTGCGACGCGATACGAAAGCGGAAGTCTTCCCCATGAACAATGGAAAGATCACGAATCGAGACATCGGTCAATTTCACGCCGTCCAGGTAAGTGCCGTCTTCTCTGACGGACAGCTTTTTCAGCAGGCCATGTTGTGTCCCGATGTCCCACCAGGCAGGCGTAAATACGCCTCTTCTGCTGCCAAAGTCTCCCGGGCAAGTCCAAACGCCGGTAAGCGTGTCGTTCAAATAAAAGCTGATATCCGAAGGCCAATTTTCGTTGTAGCCGGGCGCTTCCGAGCAAAGCTCCAGTGAAAATTCCACAGCACGGACAGACTGGCCGGCATGAAGATAATTCGGTATGCGGTATTCCACGAATCCGCTCCCGAACCACAAGTGCGCGGCCTGAACCCGCCCCGGATCCGAGAAATACCGCGGGTCGTCATACAAGCCCAGCGCTTTCGTCCCGGATACGAGGCCGCATGTCGGTTTCACGGCGTAATCCGCATATTGGCCGATGGGAACTTCGACCGAATATTTAGCGCTGTCCTCAGCAGGGAGGACCGGTTGACGAAATTGCAGAGTTAAGGAGTCCAGATGCAGAGAGCAGACTTTCTGAGTTCCCCGCACTCCCGCGGAACTATGGGAAGTAATAATGCCGGCATCTTCCAGCTTCTGTATATGTTTGGTTACTATGGCGGAGGACAGCTGCAAGGCTTCCGCCAATTCCTTTATGTTATGCGGCCTGTCCCGCAGCAGTTCAATGATGCGGACTCTGGTTTCCGAAGAGAAACATTCCAATATCGCCATATGTTTCGTACTTACCTCAATTTGCATAACGAACCCCGCTTTCTATTGCGTCCATTATATAACTCAAAAGTTAATTAATCAACATTTATGTTGACTTAATAGCAGGTGTTGCATAAAATAAAATCATTCCTGAACTTTTATATAATGAAATTAACTTAATAATTAACTAATGGGAGGCTTTTCTTATGAACACAATCGCAGCTAGGACGGAATATCCGCGCCCGCAATTCAGCAGAGATGCTTGGGTGAGTTTGAACGGGGAATGGGAATTTGAGTTTGACGATCAACGGGCAGGGGACAGCGAACGCTGGCAGCTTGGAAACCGCGAATTTAGTAAGCGGATTCAAGTTCCTTTTACGTTCGAAAGCAAGCTGAGCGGCATCGGGGAAACCGGTTTTCATGACGTGGTATGGTACCGCCGTACGTTGACGCTACCGGAGCATTTTGCAGGAAAAAGAACGATTCTTCATTTTGGGGCTGTCGACTATGACGCCTCGGTATGGGTAAACGGAGCATTGGTCGTGAAGCATGAAGGCGGCCATACGCCGTTTCACGCGGATATTACGGATGCCCTGCAAAGTGGAGAGAACACCATTATCGTTAAGGCTGAAGATTACGGTACGGATGTCTTTTTGCCCCGCGGGAAGCAGTTCTGGGAAGAGAAATCCCACAGCATCTGGTATACCCGCACAACGGGTATCTGGCAGCCGGTTTGGTTGGAAGCGGTAAGTCCTGTGCATTTAAAGAAAGTGAAATATGTACCGAATATCGATACGAACGAAATTCAAATCCGCACGTTTGTTGCGGGATTACAGCGGAATTCCTCCGATAACGTTAGTCTTCAAGTTAACCTTAGCTTTAAGGGAGAGCCGGTTTCCCAGGATACGTTCCAGGTAACTTCCTTTGATGAGAGCCGCACTATCAAGCTGAAAGGGCTGAACGACCACGGAATGGACCGGTTCTGGTCGCCGGAGCGCCCGAATTTGTACGATGCCGAGTTCGTGGTACTGGTCAACGGAGTGGAAACGGACCGGGTCAGCAGCTACTTTGGGATGAGGAAAATTTCATTGGAAAACGGCAAGTTCAATCTGAACAACCGTCCTTATTTTATGAAGCTGGTATTGGATCAGGGATACTATCCGGACGGCAACCTGACGCCTCCGACGGATGACGCAATGAAGCAGGATGTGGAACTGACGAAAGCGATGGGCTTTAACGGGGCCCGCAAGCACCAGAAAGTAGAAGACCCGCGCTACCTGTATTGGTGTGACCGTCTGGGGCTGCTTGTATGGGGCGAGGCGGCAAATGCTTACGACTATTCCGAGGAATATGTAAGAAGATTTACAAAAGAGTGGCAGGAAGCGGTAGACCGTGATTACAACCATCCTTGTATTGCCGTCTGGGTGCCGATGAACGAAAGCTGGGGCATCCCTAACGTGCAGATCGATGTCCGTCAGCAGCAGCATGCGCTCACTATGTACCATCTGACCAAATCGCTGGATACGACGCGTCTTGTCGTTTCTAACGACGGCTGGGAGCAGCTGAAGACAGACTTGTTCAACATTCATGACTACGAATGGAGACGTGAAGTGCTTGCAGACCGCTACAGCACGGCGGAGAAAGCCGTCACGGCGATGCCTGCGAACCGTCAGTTGAGCGTAGGCGGATATACTTACGAAGGACAGCCGATTCTGGTAACCGAATTCGGAGGCATTGCATATAAGAAGAGCGATTGGGAAGGCTGGGGATATTCCGGCGCGTCGAACGACGAGGATTTTGAAACCCGGCTGCGCAATGTTATTCAGCCGCTGATCTTCTCCGGCGTAGTGCAGGGCTATTGCTATACGCAGCTTACGGACGTGGAACAGGAAATTAACGGGCTTCTGACCTATGACAGACAGCCGAAAATTCCGTTGGAAGTCATTAAATCGATTAACGAAGGAAAGTAATAGGAAGGGGCCGGTTGGAAAGCGGACCGGCCCTTTTATTTTTCAATATAGAAGGGATACTCACACATGAAAAGTTACGTAAATCCGCTGCGGATCGAGATCGGGGATCGGGCAAGGTCCTTTAAGGACGTGCCTTACCAGTATAATCCAGATCCTTATATTTTGAAATATAACGGCAGGTATTATGCTTATGCGACGGCGGCAGCCGGAGTCACGGTCATGCAGTCGGAAGATCTGGTTTCTTGGACTCACGGGGGTTTTGCGTTTACCTATTCGGGGGAGTTTGATTACTGGGCGCCTGCGGTGTTCTATGATAACGGGAAGTTCTATATGTACTATTCTTCGCGGGAAGGGCAGCAGGAGGATGTGCATTATGAATTTATGAAGGCGGCCGTGTCCGATACGCCGGAAGGGCCTTTTGTTTATGCCAAAACGCTGTTCGAATTCTTCACGATCGACGCACATGTAGTGAGGGACGCACAAGGGGAGCTGTATTTGTTCTACTCCACGAATGAAACAGTCGGTACGGACCGCGAGCGGCCCGGTACCGTGATTCTGGCCGACCGCCTGATCGACCCGCTGACACCGGAAGGAAACCCCCGCCTCGTTGTGAAGCCGACCATCGACGAAGAAATTTACGAAGAGAACCGGTTCGGGGACGGACGGGATTGGCATACGATCGAAGGAGCATTCTATTTGAAACGCAGGGACAGGCATTATGTCATGTACAGCGGAAATGCCTTCACCCGTCCGACGTATTATATCGGGTACTCCTCGGCACAGGACAAACCGGGAGCCGGCTTATCGGAGCTGGACTGGATGAAATATCCGGACGAGGATACGTTTCGGCCGCTGCTGATGAAGAATGAGGAAGTTTCCGGGGTCGGCCATAATTCGGTGGCCAAAGCTCCGAATAATGTGGATGATTGGGTTATCTACCACGGACGCTTCGCAGATGTTGGTCCGGGACCGGTCGATACCGAACTGCGCCAGATGCGGATGGATCCGCTTGTTTGGCTCGGCGAGCGGATGTTCGTTCCCGGGCCTACGTCGACGGAACAGCCGGCACCGGCCTTGCCTTCGTTTGCGGACAGCTTTGCCCGCAGCGATCAGGCCGGCCTTGGCGGCGGCTGGGAAACTGCCGGAGGCGAATTCGCCCTGGAAGGACGCGAAGCGGTGCAGCTGTCGCGCATTGGACGCGCGGCAGCACTAGTGCCGGGCACGTACGACTGCGCCTTGTTCGAGGCCAACCTGCGCTGGCTGCCGAACCATATGGGCGGGCTATACGGCATCATTGCCGCTTACCTGGACGAAGCAAATTACACGGAAGTGCTGCTGGACCGCGGTAAGCGGACGATCAGCGCCGTGGAAACGGTGAATGGGGTGCGGCGGACGGCTGCGTCCGCGCAGGTGCACCCTCGCTTCCGTTTCGAGGCGTATCACCAGCTGCTGCTGCGCAAATCAGGCGCGCAGTACGCTGTAGAGCTGGACGGCGTGCGGGCGCTCAGCTTCCGCAGCCGCCACAGCGGCGGCCGTCTCGGCGTGTGCACGCACTCGACGGCCATCCGCTTCGCCGGCATCGCCGTGACACGTCACCTGGCGATGGAGGCCGGCAATGCGGAGGCGGCGATGAGCAGCATCGCCGCAGAGCAGGGCAGCTGGACGCTGGAGGGGGATACTCTCAGCGGAGAGCCTACCGGCGGCGCAGCGGCGCTGACGCTGCGGAAGCCGGAAGGCATGGGCGGCGCAGCCGTGCGCTTTGACGTGAGCGTCAAGCGCAGCAGCGCGCCGTCAGCGGAGCTCGCCATCCGCCTGGACGGGCTGGCGGATGCGCAGCGGATCAAGCTTCCGCATAGGAAGGATGCGGTCACGGAGCATACCGTCACCATCCTTCATACGGAAGGATTCCTGCAGATCCGCTTAAACGAGGAGGTACTGTTCCGCGGCGATTGCGCGGGTGAACTCGTGTCCATCAGCTTGACTTCGGAAGGCCGGTATGCCGTATCGGCGTTAGAGTGGACAGGGCAGTAGGTACAGCAGGAAAGGAGGCTGCCGGAATGAATGACCCAAAAGCAACGGTAAAAGCAGGGTACGATAAAGTTTCGTATGCGTACAGGGAAAATGATGCGGGTTCAGAAACCGAACGATACCGTGAGATGGCTGAGGAGTTTACCGGTAAGGTCCCAAAAGGCAGCAAGGTATTGGATTTAGGATGCGGATGCGGAGTTCCGGCTGCTAAGCTGTTATCTTCGAGGTACCGGGTAACGGGAGTAGATCTATCGGAAGTGCAGATCGAAAGGGCCCGGGCACTGGTGCCTGATGCTGAAAAGTTCATATGCTGCGATATGACGGAGGCGGATTTTTCGGAGGGTGAATTCAATGGCATAGTCTCTTTTTACGCCATCATTCATTTGCCGGTCGAGGAGCAGTATGAACTGTTTCAATCCATCTACAGGTGGCTGGCGTCCGGCGGTTATTTTCTGGTTACGACGGGACATGAGGCCTGGACCGGAACAGAGCGAAATTGGCTGAAAGTGGAAGGGGCAGATATGTTCTGGAGCCACCATGACCGGGATACGTACGCAGGCTGGTTTGGCAGCATTGGATTCGACATCGTAAACGAACGGTTTATTCCGGAAGGGGACAGCGGTCATACCCTGTTTCTCCTTCGTAAACCGAAGTAGCAGAACAAGGAACCCATGTAAGAAGCGTTTGTTGTCAGCCTCTTGCCTGGCGTTCCTTTTTTAATATCCTCCATCTTGCCTTCAGCCTTCTTATTTTACCTCGCAAAAATAAGGGAAAAACAACCCCCAGTAACATCACAGCCCAACTGGGAAGCTAAAAGACGTTCTTATTTTAAAACTGTCCTCAAAGCGGCATGTCCCTCCCCATCCAAAAATATGTCCATTACGTCCAAAAAAGCGACATGTGAACAGCATCTCCCTCCCGGTACAATGAAATTCAGAAAGGTAGCGTTTACAACATGTTCCGGCAAGCACGCCTTTCTAAACAATCCAAATTTTGGGGGACTGTCACATGAGAAAGACACTAAAAGGCCTTGGTCTGATGCTGCTTGTGCTAAGCTTTGTGTTCGTAGCCGCCTGCGGCAACAGCAACAACAGCGGCAGCAATAACGGAAACAAAGGCAATGAAGCGGCAGCCGGCAACGGCGGCGCAAAAGCTGAGAAAGCGGACATCCTGTTCTGGACGCCATTCTCCGGCGCAGACGGCGAGTTCATGAAGAAAATTGTAGAGAAATACAACTCTTCCCAAGATACTTATAAAGTGAAACTGGTCATCCAGCCGAACGGCGAGTACTATAAGCAGCTGGATGTAGCGCTGAGCACCGGCAAAGAGCGTCCGGACCTGGCGATTATGCACGTTGACCAAATTCCGACCTACGTGAACAAAGGCGCACTTCAGCCGATGGACGACATGGCGAAAGCAGCCGGCGTCAACAAAGCTGACTATGTGGCGGCTCCAGTTGACTACGAAACCATCGACGGCAAATGGTACGGCGTACCGTTGGACATTCACCCGCTGGTGATGTACTACAACAAAGATCTGTTTGAGAAAGCAGGCATTACAGCACCTCCTGCAACGCGCGCTGAATTCGATGCGGCAGTGGAGAAACTGACGGATAAAGCAAAAGGCGTATATGGTTATGTTCTACCAACCTTATGGCCTCAGCAGTTCATCTTCCCGACTCTGGTATGGCAGAACGGCGGAGATCTGTGGAACGGAACAGACGTAGCTTACAACTCTCCGGAAGCGGTTGAGATGGTGAAGTACATGCGCAGCTTAGTTGAAAAAGGCATTTCTCCGGGAGACGTACAGCAAGATGGAGAAAATACCCTGTTCCTTCAAGGCAAAAACGCAATTCAATTTAACGGCCCGTGGATGAAAGGCCAGTTTGACGAAGCAGGATTGAACTATGGCGTAGCACCGGTACCTCAATTGGGTAAAGCGAAACAAGCGGTATTCGGCGGTTCCCATAACTTCGTAATGCCTAAAGATGTAACTGATGCGAACGTAATCAAAGGCGCAGGCGACTTCCTGAAATACGTGTCCACGAACTCTATGGACTGGGCAGCTTCCGGTCAGGCGCTTGCTTCCAAACCGATGCTGGAAAGCGCGGAATTCAAAGCTTTGGAAATGCAAAGCAATGTTGCTAAATCCTTCGACTATGTACAATTTGCTCCAAACGTATTGAACTGGGCTCAAATTTCCGAGCCGATCTGGGGCGAGCTGAGCAGCGCGCTGCTAGGCAAGAAAGATCCGCAAAAAGCAATGGACGACGCTGTAGCGAAATCCAGACAAGCGATGAAGAAGTAACCGCAGCTGACTAGATCAGAACGGTTGCAAGAGAAGACAGGGAGGCCGGAAGGCTTCCCGTTTTCCTGCATTTTCACGAGAATTGGAGGAGTTTCCCATGGTTAAGAGTGACTGGAGATCCCGGTTTACCTCTTCATTGTTCGTCCTTCCTTACCTGACCAGTTTTTGCGTATTTTTGCTTTTCCCGATTTTGTATGGTGTGTATATCTCCTTTCACAATTTCGAAATGCTTTCCTCTACACGCAAATTCGTAGGCTTCGAACATTATGTCAAAATTTTTACGCCAGGCTCTTATTTAAACGATCAATTTTTTAGCGGACTATGGAACACGTTTCAGTTCGTCATTTACTCTGTCCCACTGCTGGTAATACTGGGACTGCTGCTGGCCATGCTGGTCAATGCGCTTCCAGGCAAAATCCGGGGCTTGTTCCGGACCTTCTACTTCATGCCGTATGCTATTTCCGGTTCGGTTATGGCGGTTATCTGGCTGATGATGTTTGATACCAATGCAGGTTTTATCAACGGTATGCTTGCGAAATTGAATATATCGCCGATTCCTTGGCTGACGGGCCTTCCATGGGCCTGGGTGTCTCTGGTAATGACGACGCTCTGGTGGACGATCGGCTTTAATATGGTTATTTTTATCAATGCATTGAATGAAGTTCCTGAAGATTATTACGAGGCTGCTTCCATTGACGGCGCTAACGCCTGGAACAAATTCGTAAGTATTACGCTGCCGTCCATCCGGCCGGTTATGCTGTTTATTATCATTACGTCTACGATCGCTTCGTTTAATATTTTTGCACAGCCGTTCCTTCTCACCCGCGGAGGTCCCGGCGACAGTACGAAAGTGCTTCTGATGAACGTGCTCGACGAGGCTTTTAAAGGCAAAGATATGGGATCGGCTTCCGCAATGGCGATTCTGATGGCTTTGATTATTATGCTGGTGTCGGCAGTGCAGTACCGCATTGCCTATGCAAGAAAGGAGTAGCGCCATGAAGAAAACGATGATGATCCTGCTTGCCATTATTGTGGCTGTTGTCTTTCTGCTTCCATTGATTTGGATGCTGTCTACTTCATTCAAGAACGACTTTGAAGCGCTGGCCGGCCAAATGAACTTTATTCCGAAGAAGCCGACACTGGATAATTTCCGGGATGGGCTGAGCGGAGACATGTTGAATGTGCCGATCGTCCGCTGGATCACCAACTCGCTGGTTTCCGGCTTTGCCGGGACGGCGATCGTATTGCTGATCAGCTCTATGGCTGCTTTTGCACTGGCACGCCTGCAAGATTTGCCTTTACGCAAATTCATGTTCTCGATGTTCGTCGCTTCCATGATGATTCCCGGCGTACTGACATTTCTTCCTATGTATATGGAGTTTAACTATTTTGGCTGGATTAATACGTACTATGCGCTCATCTTGCCGTATTCATCCGGAGCTTTCGGCGTATTCCTGCTGTATCAGTTTTTCTCTTCCTTCCCTAAAGAGATCGAAGAAGCGGCGCGGATCGACGGAGCGAACAAATGGCATCTGTACTCCCGCATACTGCTGCCTGCTTCGGTATCGATCATGGTCACGCTCTGCATCTTCACATTTATGGGAATTTACAATGACTTCGTATGGCCGCTGTATGCGACAACATCTCCGGAGATGCGGACCATTACAGCCGGTATCGCAATGATGGCGCAAGGAAGTTATACGCAGGCTTACGGAAAGCTGATGTCGATGACGGTCATCGCGACACTTCCGGTTCTGATCGTGTTTGTGCTCGGCCAGCGCTCCTTCGTAAAAGCCATCACTCAGGCAGGCGTAAAGTAAGTTTCAGTAACACCATTGATGTCATCCTATATGCTTTAAGAAGAGACCCTTGGGGTCTCTTTTTGAAATACTGGGGAGTGATTCAGACTCCCTGTTCGCGCAACGAAGCAGGTTCATATGACGGAGGCGGGATCCTAATGAAACCAATTCATCGAAAAATGGCTGGAACAGCGGCTGCCCTAATAGTGGCGGCTGCAGCCGGCGTGGGGGTATGGGCAGTGAAAGAAGAGAAATCTGCAGGGAGTGCCATTACAGTTCCCTATAACGGCCATGGCGGTACATTCAAAAATACATTGGCAGACATAGATACGCCGGATCCCAGCATGGTGTACAAAGACGGATATTACTATATGACGTTCACGCATAACGGGACGGATGTCACGATAATGAAGTCCAGAACGGTCGACTTTAAGCAGGCTCTCAAGAAAACGGTATGGTTCCCGGATGTCGGAACGAAATACAGCGCGAACCTTTGGGCTCCTGAGATCCAATATATCCAGGGGAAATGGTACATTTATTTTGCTGCGGACGACGGTGCCAACGAGAATCACCGCATGTATGCTTTGGAAGCGGACAGCGGCGATCCGATGGGCTCCTATACGTTCAAAGGCCAGATCAAAGATGCAACGGATAAATGGGCGATTGACGGTTTAGTAATGGAATTGGAAGGAAAGCTGTATTTTGTATGGTCCGGATGGGAAGGCGATGTGAACATTCAGCAAAATACGTACATCGCTCCGATGAGCGATCCGCTGACCATCAGCGGTCCGAGGGTGCTGCTGTCCGAGCCTGATCTGGAATGGGAGCGCGCTGGGGGACCGCCTTATATTAATGAGGGACAGTCGATTTTATACAAAGACGGTACGGTTCATCTTGTCTATTCCGGGGCGGGCAGCTGGACGCCGTTCTACAGCTTGGGGATGCTGAGTTTGAAAAAAGGCGCGGACCCGCTGATTGCCGCCAACTGGACGAAGACGATGGAACCGCTGCTTGCGATGGATGACAAAGCAGGCGTGTACGGTCCAGGGCATAATTCATTTGTTTCTTCGCCTGACGGTAAAGAACAGTGGATTATCTACCATGCGACATCGGGCGTTTCCGACGGCTGGAACAACCGCAAAGCCCGGGCCCAAAAAGTAACCTGGGATGAGCAGGGTATGCCTTCGTTCGGTACACCGCTCTCCTTAGATACGGCGATTCCTAATCCTTCCGGATCCGGCATCTTTGCATTAAAGCCATCAGAAGCTGCAGGCACGTATAATGTGGATTTAATTCCTTCAAGCCAGGATCTGGAGGCGCCGGTTATGATCCATTACACAAACTCCGCAGGTGAAGAGAAGCAAGCGGATATCATCACGGCTGGAGGCGCACCGATTCAGGTTAAACTGCCGCCGACGGAAGGCAGCGCACCGGGATACGCCTATGCCTATGTTCCTTTGAAACAAGGAATGAACAAGATCAGCATAACCGGCGGTGATGCTTCCTTGTCAGTTATCGCGGTAGAAATTCCGCGTTATGAAGCAGAGGATGCGGCTGTTGGACCAGACGGAAACGCTGAGGAGAATGCTTTTGCTTCCGGCACGGGCATCCTAAACATTCAGGCCGGGCAGAAGGAGAGTGTCCGATTCCCGCAGGTCAACGTTCCTTATGATGCAGACTACAACATCAGGCTGGCGATTGCCAATCTTTCCGGAAAAGAAGCGAAGGTAACCTTACGCGTGGAAGGCGGAAAGAAGAAGACGGTGACTGTTCAACCTACAAAGCGAAATGATTTCCAACCCGTCATGATGACGGTTCCATTGAAGTCAGGCGCAAACGGGATTATACTTGAACAGGCTGATGCCGATCTGGCGTTGGACTATATCGATGTAACCGGAATAACACCATAAACAGGGGGAAGGGGCTATGAACCACTTGTCCTTTAAGAAATGTAAAGCAGGCATGCTGACATGCTTCATATTGATCTTCATCGTGTTGGTTACGGCAGGCTGCAAAGAAGAAGAGAACGAGTCTCCTGCCGTACCTGCACCCGTTCAAACACCGTTGCGGCTGGAATATTGGACACCTTTCAGCGGCGGTGATAATTTGTTCATGACGGAGCTGGTTGACCAGTTCAACAGGGAGCATCCCGCGATTCAAGTAGCTCAGAAAAATTCAAGGCTGGATGATTACTACTCCCGGCTGAAAACCGCCGTCCTTTCGGGGAATGCCCCGGATGTCGCCATTATTCACGCTTCCAGCCTGCCTCAGTTTGTTCAGAATGGCTATATTGAAGATGTATCGTTGTCTGCCAAAAAGGCGGGAATCGAATGGAACAACTATAATTCAGCCAATATGAAGGCAGCCACTTTTATCGGCAAGCCCTACGCCGTTCCTTTGGATACTCACGCGCTGGTTATGTACTATAACAAGCCGATGCTCCGTACGGCCGGTGTTCTGAACGCAGACGGAAAGCCGGTTCTTGCAAAGGGTACCAAAGGGTTTACCGCCTTTTTGAAGACACTGCAAGCCTCACTTCCCGATGGCATTACCCCGCTCGCCCAGCCGAGCACCAGAATCGATTCGGTCTGGTTGTGGTGGAGCCTGTACAACCAGATGGAAGGCGGAGGGACGTTTTATAATAAAGAGGGTACCAAAGCGGTGTTTGACAATAAACAAGCTTTGGAATCGCTTAAATACGTTGACGGCCTATATAAAGCGCGGCTGATCGGACCGGACATTAATGACGCGTTCAAGATGTTTTATGAAGGGAAGGCTGCAGTCTTTATTACCGGGATGTGGGCTACCGGAGCTTTGGAGAAGGCGTCCGGCCTGGACTTCGGGGTCGTTCCGCTGCCAACCTTGTATGATAAGCCTGCGGCCTGGGCGGACTCTCATACGCTGGCCATTCCGACGCAGCATGAAATGTCTGAAGAAAAAAGAGAAGCTTCCATGGTATTTATAAAGTGGCTTACGGAACACGGAGCTAAGTGGGCGGAAGCAGGCCATGTGCCAAGTATGAAGCAGGTGATTCATAGTCCGGAGTTTCAGGCGCTGCCTTACCGCAGCGATTATGCAGCATCAGCGAATTCTGTAGCCTACTGGCCTAGACATACACGACAATGGACCTTGGTTGAAATGATTATCCGTCAATTCGAACGGATGATTTACGGCCAGCAGACTCCGGAGGAAACACTAAAAGCTGCTGTGAAACAAATTAATCTCGAACTGTCCAAGTAAGGCGGTGACCTAGTATGAACATCGGAAATCCCCTGCAGGCGGCCAACCGCTGGTTCCGAAACCTTGAGCTGGCCCGGAAGCTGATTTTGATAAACGTCCTGTTGATTGCCGTTCCGCTGGGAGTCATGTGTATGTTCGCCTTCGCCAGCTTTACGGGCAAGATGGAGCAGCAGGTCGGCAAATACCAGCTGCAGACGCTGAAGCAAGTCACTTATAACATCGATACGTATATGAACGAATTGAATCGGCTGTCGCTGATTCCTTACCAATATCAGGAGATTCTCGACTTTCTCGCTTCCGAACGCCAGCCGGGGCAGCCTTTGGAGCTCCAGGAGATCGATCAGTTGAACAGCTTTGTCTCCAAAGTGTTTCTGAACGGCCGGGTCGATATTATGGGTGTTTCTCTGTACGGGGAAAAAGGCGCGTCCTATGTAGTCCTGCCCGAAAGCCAATATATAACGACGTATAAGCTCGATGACACCGCCGAATGGCTGGAACAAGCCAAAGGACGCTACGGTCAACCGACATTTATTACGACCCATGAAGTCCAATCCACCAGCGGTACGGTATACAAAGTGTTTTCGATCGCCCGGGAGCTGCGGAGCTTCGATACCGGACAAACGATCGGATATATCGTTATCGATATTGATCCGGCGGCTGTCCGCAACATTTTGTCCCAAGTCAGCCTGGGCAGTAAAGAATCGCTTTATATTGCAGATAGTATCGGCGATCTGGTGATCCGCAAAGAGAACACGGATGCGTATCCTTCCATGGGACAGCTGAGCGGAGAAGGCGTCCTGCACCGGGAACAGAACGGAAACAGTCTTCTGGTTGCCCATGTGAAATCCAAAATAACCGGATGGACCACCGTCGGCGTAGTTCCCGTAAGGGAATTGACAAAGGAAACCGTAGTCGTCCGCAACTCGCTGCTGCTGATCGGAAGCCTATGTATCCTGCTTGCGGTCCTGTTGTCCGCCTTCATCGCATTCCGTATCACGATGCCTCTTCGGAAGCTGAGAAGTCTGATGCGTAAGGTTGAACATGGTGAGCTGAAGGTCCAGTTTCCCGTGAAACAGTCGGATGAGGTCGGGCAGCTGGGGAACGCGTTCAACATGATGGTTTCCCGGTTAAATGAGCTTGGTTATTTGCTGTACGAGACGGAAATCAGGGAAAAAGACGCCCAAATTGCGGCTCTGCAAAGTAAAATTAATCCTCACTTTTTGTACAATACGCTGGGCTCGATTTCCATGTATGCCGAAGTAGAGGGCAACCGGGAGATCGTCACGATGACCAATAGCTTAAGCAGGCTGTTGAGGTATTCTTTAAGCGGGCGGAAAGAAACGGTCACCCTTAAAGATGAAATAGAGCATGTGAAAGGTTATATGACCATCCAAAAGATGAGATACGGCGACCGGATCCATTTCCGGCTGGATGCCGATGAGTCGCTGATGGATTGTACCGTCATTCCGCTCATGATTCAGCCGATTGTAGAAAATGCGATTAACCACGGGCTGGATAAGGGGATCGGCGACGGGAACATCTCGTTAAGCTGCACTAAGCACAATGGCGTATTATCGGTTACAGTTGAAGACGACGGAATCGGCATGACCGTGGAACAACTCGAGGAAATCCGGTACCGGTTGGATCATTGCCAGGATTTAGGAGGAACTACGGGCAACGGATTATTGAATGTTCACCGCAGAATTCGCCTTCATTACGGAGAGGGTTACGGGCTTCAATTGGAAAGTATGCCGTACCGCGGCTTGAAAGCGACATTAACGCTGCCGGTTTCTTACCTGGCGGGCAAGAATAGCGGGGAGGCCTGACACCTATGGACAAACACAAAATTCTGATTGTCGACGACGAGGCGATTTTTCGTAAAGGGCTCCGGAAAATGATCGAATCCTCCGGGGGACCTTGGGAAGTGGCGGGAGAAGCAGTGGACGGTTATGAAGCGCTTGAACGTCTGGAGGCGCTTCGTCCTGATGTCATGATTACAGACATCCGTATGCCGAGGATGGACGGTATCCAACTGCAGCAAATCGTAAAGGAGAGGTTTCCTGAGCTTCTTGTTATCGTGCTGAGCGGCTATGACGAGTTTACTTATGTACAGCATTCCCTCCGCCATGGCGTTAAAGATTATTTAATGAAGCCGGTGGAACGGGAAGAATTATTCCGTACACTGTCTGAATTGGAGAAGGAGTTAAGCCGCGCGGAAGCCGGTAAATCCGCCACCGCAGACTCTGCGCCGGGCAGCGATCCCGAAATCAGGAAACATGTGAGCGAGCATTTGATTACCGGCCTGCTGCGGGGCTATGTGAGTGAGAAGGAACTCGAACTGCTTTCGAAAATCGGTGTGCAGTTCAATGACCCGCGATTTGCCTGCCTGATTATCAAGCTGGACAAAGATATGATGGACAGGGACCGCTACCGGAAGGCCGATCCTTCGCTGTTTCAGCTCTATATTCAACAAATCGTGCAGGAAATATTGAACCAGAGGACAAACGGGTTCTGCTTTGTGTTCTCGGATTCGGAAGTCGTTGCCTTAGTGAATTTGAAAGAGGGCGAAGCCGCTGCCCAGAGCCTTTCAGATATTTCCGAAACGATCCGGATCCGTATGATTTCACTGTCTAATTTAACGGTAACTATCGCGCAGGGAACTATCGTAGATGGCATCAGGGACATTCCGCGCTCGTTTAACGAAGCCAAAATTGCCCTGTTGTACCGGCTCCTGTTAGGCGGAGACCAGGTGCTTACTTATGAGCAAACGGCCATGGCGCAGACGATCCCGGCCGAAGTGAAGCCCTGGTCTTGGGACGATCTGGAGTCTTCTATTCACGACGGGCGCCAGGAAGAGACAGAACGCCGTGTAGTTACCGTTGTTACAGACTTGTGTGAGCAGTCCAAAAATCCGGAAACGATTCAGCAGCAAATCAGTAAACTGTTGATCTACTATTACGATTTGGCTGAGAAGCTGCAGGTGACCAAGCTTTGGCTGCAAGGAAAAAGCATGCAGAATGTGCTGTTTGATATCTGCTCGATTACCTCCCGCTCCGAACTGGTTGATGCGTGCCGTGTTCTGCTCGGCCGGCTGGCGCGTTCGGTGGAGGAAGGGCGGAAGCAGCAGGATTCTGATCCTGTCGATAAGGCGCTGCGTTATGTGTCACGGCATTTCCGCGAAGCCATCACGCTGAAGGAGGTAGCCGATCAGGTGTATTTGAATCCGGCTTACTTCAGCACGCTGTTCAAACAACGGACCGGCAAAACGTTTGTGGAATACTGGACGGACTTACGAATTGAAGAAGCCAAGAAGCAGCTCTCTTATTCGAATGAGAAAATAGCCGTCATTGCAGAGCAGACCGGGTTTGGGAATATCAGGCATTTTAACCGGGTGTTCAAAAATGTGACAGGCTCAACTCCTAATGATTATCGGGAACAGGCCCGTTCCGTGAGGCAGGACTGATTATTCCTGTATATCGGCTTCACCTTCCTCATCATCCCGCAATTCCTGCTCCACCCTCTCAAATGCCGAGGACAGGGGGACTTTCGTCAAGTCCTCCTGCTGCTTGGCCCAATACTTAATGTTTTCATACAAATCCTTGTCATCCATCACGCACCTGTCCTTTCTGTCCGATGTTGCGGATAGTTTGCGCCAAAGCGGAAAAGAACATCTAAGGAATATTATCGGGTTACTTCGGGGAAAGATAATGCTTGCTGTAAATTTGCCAAGTACCGGGGGATTTCTATGAAATATTACCTTTTGTCGCATAACGATCTGGACGGTGTCGGCTGCGGCATCGTAGCCAAGCTTGCGTTCGGGGACCAGGCCGATATCCGTTATAACTCGCTTTCAGGCTTAAACGTAAGTGTAGAGAGATACCTGGATCGATGGAAAGGGAAAATCCGTGCGGACCAAATGCTCTTTATTACAGATTTATCAGTTCACGAATCCAATGAACAGGCGCTGAGCGAGTTCGCGGAAAAGGGCGGACAAGTTCGCCTGATCGATCATCATAAATCCGCGCTCCACTTGAACGACCGTCCTTGGGCGGAAGTGACCGTAGCGTATGAGGACGGCCGGCTTGCGTCGGCGACTTCGTTGTTCTGCGAGCATTTGATCAAGCAGGGCCTGCTGGAACGGTTTGAGGCATTGGACCATTTTGTAGAGCTGGTGCGCCAGTATGACACTTGGGAATGGGATGCCAACGGGAACGAAGAAGCGAAACGATTGAACGACCTGTTTTATATGGTGTCGATCGATGAGTTTGAAGCCAGTATGCTGGGCAGGCTGCGCAAAGGGGAATCGTTCTCTTTTGATGCTTTTGAAGAACGCATCCTGGACATGGAAGAGGAAAAGATTGGCCGGTATGTGCGCAGGAAAGGGAAAGAACTCGTTCAGACATTTATCGGCGGATTGTGCACGGGCATTGTTCATGCAGAGGCCTATCATTCGGAACTGGGTAACCTGCTCGGTAAGCAAAACCCGCATTTGGACTATATCGCTATTTTGAATATGGGAGGCAAACGGGTCAGCCTGCGTACCATCCATGACCATATCGATGTCTCGGAAATCGCGGGGCAATATGGCGGGGGCGGCCATGCTAAAGCTTCAGGCTGCATGATGACGGAGGAAGTGTACCGGAGCTATGTGTCTGAAATTTTCCCTTTGGAACCGATCCGGCTTGATGCGTTCCGGAATTATTATAACCTGAAAGATTCGGCCGCCGGCGCCCTTTACGAGGACCGGGAAGGCAGCTCGTATTATTTGCACCGCACGCGCGATGGCTGGGGAATTGAGCAGAATGGACAGATCAAGGAGCAGACATTTTCTTCGTTCCAGGAAGCTGAATCTCACATAAAAAGGCAGTTCGGCGCAGCACTGTCGCGGGACGAACGTTACGTTAAGTATCTCACCGATCATCTGCTCCAGACAAAGTTTCCGGTGGAACAAGTGAAAGTCTAGTCGGATTAACGAACTGCAGACACGCTATCTCTTCAATATCCAGCTTTATCGAATTGTATCGAATCAAGGCCACCTTATTTCGCTGACTTTTCACCTTAAAGCGGATTTTTCCGGCTAATAGCGTGTTTCCGGTTCTTTAGACGGGTTGGGCACCGTGTTTTTCGGCGAATAGGGTGTAGAGGATTTATTAGGGGACCCAAAAAGCAAATAAGCACCCGGGAGAGGTGCTTATTTGTTATTACTTAAATAAAAACGCTTTACTTCTGCTTAACATTGATAAGTTTAAACGTCTCAATACTATGATCCATCGTGACAGTTACCATGACGGAATCGTCAGCGTAAACACGGGAATTTGTTTTACCGTTGTCTTTAATATGAATGTTTTTAACAAATTCAGGCTTACCATAGGTGTAACCAAGACTGCTTCCGTCGTACTCAACCTTTAATTTACTCACTTTCACACTCGGATCTCCAATGTATTCGAGACTGAAGTTCTTCGTGAGATTGTTATCATAAGAAAGACGCCCATCCACCTTATCCCATGTCTCAGTTCCTTTGACATGATACTCCGCCTTCCAGTCTTGGCTGGACCCCTTAAACTTGTTATCCAGTTTGGTGATTTCTGCGTGAGAACACGAGGTAAGGAGCAGCATTGCGATCCACAATCCTATTTTTTTCAATGTAATCCTCCAAAAAGATGACGTCTACAAATATTACCATAGCATCCTTTTTCTTAAAAGCAGAAAAAGTCCCCATCTCTCTTTCCATCCCTAAATAACAAAAATCTAACAAAAGGCGTGTCTATGCTAACAAATTAAGCTATACTGATGGAAACGGTAACAAGGAACAGGCACCCACATGACTTCACAGGGATCAGGCAATCAGCAGACAACGAGATGGTCCTGGTTCAGCAATATGCGTATGGAGCGCAAGCTTTTGCTTATCTTTCTCGTCATTATCACCGTCCCGTTAGCTCTGATCGGGTACATTTCCTATAACAATTACGCGAATCAATTGAATACGGCTGTGTACTACCAGAACCTGAGCAGGCATAAGGACTGGCTGAAGCATGGATCGAGTTTTTCGTGAAGGAATCCGGTTATGTGGACGATTCCGGCTTCAAACAATGGAACGACAGATGGAAGCAAGCACGGTCCCAGACCGCAAAATAAGGAAAGATGGAATGGTGCAGATTTTATGTCAAAAAAAATAACCATGCAGCAAATCGCAGATTACTGCGGTGTATCGAAATTCGTAGTTTCCAAAGCGCTTTCGGGCAAAGGGGGTGTCAGCAGCTCAACAAAGGAGCGTGTCATTCAGGCTGCTTCCCAGCTTGGCTATTTTGCGCATAAGAAGATAAATTTCAAGCCGGAGAAGGGTCTGCCCGCCCAGGCCGGAAACGGGAATCACAAGCAAACCGTGCTGGTGCTGATGCCGAACGTCCGGTTTCAGACCAAGGATTCGGTGTATTGGGGGCGGATTGTTGACGGGGTATCGGCCAGGTTGGAGGAGATGGGGCTTGGGATGATCATCATCTCGGAGCAAAGCAACGAACATTTTCTGCAATTGTTCAACCCCAGCGGCATCCTTGGGCTGATCGGCGTAGGGGAAATTTCCACAGGCATGCTGCTGGAGGTGCACCGAATGGGCATCCCGATCGTGCTGATCGACCATGAAGATCCGTTGATCCCTTCGGATACCGTGTTCGTGAACAATTATGATTGTATGGCCCGATTGACCAAACATTTGATAGGTCTGGGCCACCGCAGGCTTGTTTTTTTCGGCAGCCTGCAGTTTTCAAGAAGCTTTCACGATAGATGGCTCGGGTTCCGAACAGCGCTGGAATCCAGCGAGTACGCAGGGCATGAAGGTGACGAACTGCTGTACCCACTGGAGGGGGTTGCGGAGTTCCAGGACCAGATCGGGCGCTGGATTCAAAAGCAAAAGAAAACTTCCTCGATGCCCACAGCCATCGTTTGCGCCAATGACGCCATTGCCATTCAGGCGGTGCAAACGCTGGTGGAAGCAGGGGTCCGCGTTCCCGGAGAGATATCCGTTACCGGGTTTGACAATATTGCCCCGGCGGACCAGCTTGAACCGTCGCTGACGACGGTGAATGTGCCGAAGGAGATGCTCGGCCGCCGTGCCGTTGAGCTGCTGGCCAGCCGCATCGCTGACCGGGACAAGCCTACCGAAAAGCTGCTGGTTTCCGGCGATCTCATGCTCCGGAACTCGAGCGGGGAAGCAGCCAAGGCAGCCGCGTGTGATTGTCTGCAGCGGTAAATTAAAAGGAGGCACCCATCATTGAGTGGAGCCTCCTTTTACTTTTATGATTTCAAATACTCCAAGTTCCGGTTCAAAAAGGTCGCCGGCGTTACCCCGAAGGATTACCGGGACAGTTATGCGAAATAGCGTTTCACGGCAAAAGAAAGCAGCCCGGCAGATTACTGCCGGGCTGCTGCCGCATTGTCGGGAGAACGGCCGTGCATCAGCCGGAACTTCTCCGGCGTCATGCCTTCCGCTTTGCGGAACGTGGCAATGAAATGGCTGGCCTCCCGGAAGCCGGTCATCGCCGATACCGATTGCACGGTGAGCCGCCTGTCCATAATCAGAAACTGCTTGGCTTTCAACAGCCGGAGGGAAATGAGATACTGGTAAGGAGTATAGCCGAAAGCTTTGCGGAACAGAGAATTCAGCTGGCGGGCGGAAATGTCCAGAATGGCGGCCATCGTGTTCATGTCCAGGTCGGGATCGCGGTATTCGGATTCCAGAAACTGCAGAAGCGGGAGCAGGCGCTCCTTCAACGAGTAGAAGGAGGGCTGGTTGTCCACTTTACCGTGTTTCTTCAACTCTACCAGGAACCGGTACACTTCAATGGAATGGTCCAGGCCGGTAATATCGCGGTAAGCCTCGACCCCTGAAATCATCGAAGGCAGCACCTGTTTGAATGCGCTTCCAATATGCCAGTGATAAACCGAGGAAAAGCGGATTCCCAGCGAAGCAGCCGTTTCATTCACTAACTGGCCGTTAAATGTAAGATAGTAAGTGCTCCAGCGTTCGCCCACGGCTTCATACTCATGAGCTACGCCCGGCAGCAGCAGTATGCCGTGATTTTCGGGAAGCGTCACGCTGTGCGACTCCAAATGGATAATGCCCGAACCGCTTGCCGTGTGCAGCCAATGATAACAGGGATAGCCCTCCGGCCTGGACATGAACTGTTCATGATTGTTATATCCAATACTGTCAATATAAAAGGGTAAAGTCTGCTCGGGAACAGGCAGTAGAAAGCGGATCCAGGGTTCAGTCATGGCGTCCTCCTCGAGAAAGCGATTTCGGTAATATTATATCGCATTCTTTTTCTATTGGTAAGAGCGGACTCCACTGTCAACAATTGCTCTTTATTGCGCACCAGGGATGACCTATAATCGAGAGAGAAGAAATAGATCATCTGAGGGGATTATTCCTATGAATATACTCATGCCGCAGCAGCGCCCGGGAGAGCGCTTTGCGGATTGGCTGTACGGCCGTGTAACCAGGATGCGGAGTTATGATACCCGGTATTGGAGGACCTCCTCCGTTGGGGTCGGACTGATGTGCAGCTTGGTGCTGGCTTGTACCGCGCTTGGGATTCCTACCGGGTTCGGAGCAGGCGCGGATATTGCGGTTCTGGTCCTGCTGGGGCTGTTGGGGATGGTACTGGCCGGTTATGCAGGGGCCTTTGTGTTCGCGGTGATGTACCTCCCCGTCCCCAGGTTTCACACGGCCTATGCACTTTATACAGGAGGCGTAGCCTACACGGCGTTTGCTTATGCCGATGTAGGCGAGCTGGAGGCGCTGGCGATTGCGCTGGCCGTCACGGCGGCAGCCGAGCTGCTAGGGATCGGCCTCGCCGTGCTGCGCAGCCGGCGCCTGCCCGCGCCGGCGAAAGCCGCGGCAGCCGTGCTGGCCGCGGCAAGCCTCTGGACGGCGGTGTACCAGCCGTCCATCGGGGTGCCCGCAGCGCTGAAGTTTGGCGCTGCGGACCGGGACGCCGTCGCGGCCGATGCCGGGAGCGCGGCGGATCAAGCGGACGGCGCCGGCGTGCCGGCAGGCGCCGTGGACCGCGCGGGCGGGCCCGCGCAGCTGGCCGCGGCGGATCCTGCCGCGCCGGGAGCGTACCGCTACCGCAGCTTCACCTACGGCAGCGGTACGGACCGCCGCCGGGCCGAGTTCGCCGGCGGCGCGGAAGTGCGGACGCAGCCGGTCGACGCTTCGGCTTACATTACCAAATGGAAGCCGCTGCGAACCTGGTTCTGGGGCTTCGACCAGCATGCGCTTCCGGTCAACGGAAGGGTGTGGATGCCGAAAGGAGACGGCAAGTTTCCGCTGGTGCTGATCGTCCACGGAAACCATTTGATGGAGCAGTATTCGGACGCAGGCTACGCATACCTGGGAGAGCTATTCGCCAGCCGCGGTTTTATTGCGGTGTCCGTGGATGAGAACTTCCTTAACTATTCCGTCTGGTCCGGCATTCCGAATCAGGACATGAAAGTTCGCGCGTGGATGCTTCTGAAGCATTTGCAGCAGCTGCAGGAGCTGAGTTCTAAGGAAGGGTCGCCTTTCTTCGGCAAGATCGACTGGTATCAAATCGGGCTGATCGGCCACTCCCGAGGAGGACAGGCCGCGGCGATGGCGGCGGACAGGGACCGCTGGTTTGCCGACGATAAGGGACTGGATTCCTTGAACGGGCTGAACATAAAAGCGGTGGCCGCCGTAGCTCCTACGGATACGACTGTGGACCATACGGCCGCGAAGTTGAAAGACACGTATTACTTCACAATGCAAGGCGCCCAGGACGGGGATGTGAATAATTTTAACGGGGAAGAGCAGTATATCCGCAGTTCGTTTTCTGAGGGGACAGAGCGGTTTAAATCGTCCCTATATATTGGGGAAGCGAATCACAGCCAATTTAATTCGGACTGGGGACGGATGGATAACAGCATGCCGGACGGAATCCTGCTGAGCCGGAAAGGAATGCTGAAGGCAGCGGAGCAGCGGAAGATTGCAAAAGTGTACCTGAGCGCTTTTCTGGAAACCGCTTTGCATGGGGCAAGCGAGTACAGGGGATTATTTAAGGATTACCGGACAGGGCTGGACTGGCTGCCTGAAGCGCACTATATCAATCGGTTCGAGGACGGCACGTTCCTGTCGATCGACCGGTTCGATGAGGACCGGAACAAGATGGAGCTCAGCGGAGGAACCGCCAATGCGGAAGGAAACGGATTGTCCTGGACCGAGCAGGATGCGCTGAACCGGGACCGGAAGGAAAAAGGCACCCGCGGCGTCGTTCTGGAATGGAAGGATGAGGGAGCCTATACGATCGAGTTATCGCCTGATTACAGGCAGAAGATGAAGGGCAGAAACCTGTCGGAGCTGGTGCTGAATCTGGCTGATATGGGCAGGGACGTATCCTCGGCCGGGAACACTGTGCCGGAAGATTGGAGCGATCCGGACATTACAATGGAGCTTCGGACTGCGGACGGTCAGACCTCGCGCCTTCCGTTAAGCGATTTCGGAACCTACAGCGGCATGCAGCCGACCCGTTTCCTTGCAGTACCGTGGCTGGAACACCGGCTTCGCGACGGAAAGTACAAGGAATCGGTCGAGCCCGTGTTTCAAACGCTGACTGTGCCGCTGTCCGCATTTGCCCGGACATCACCCGGCTTTCAGCCTGAGCAGCTGACCTCGATCACCATCCGCTTCAGCGGCGGACCCGGCAAGATCATGCTCGACGATATCGGCATGAAATAACAGATACATGATACCTCTGCACAAACCAGGCTTGATTTCCGGGTGTGCAGGGGTTTTTGCATAGAAAGTGCATCTCCTGCAAGCGAGTGCACGTACCTACACCCCGCGGTAAGCTTTCCGGTGAAAAGCAGTAATGCTGCGGAACAGCGAAGGGCCGTCCTCGGGAACGGAGGGATCTGGGGTCATTTTGCAATACATAGCTTGATAAGGTTCAGGCACCCAAATGTAGTTGTGTACATAATCGGTTAAGATGAAGCCGTTCGCCTGCCAGAAATGATGCCGTTTCTCATCCTCCGCCGTCGTTCCCGCTTCCGCTTCGATCAGCAGGGTAGTGAACCCTCCGGTACGAAGGGCCCAATCCTTCAGCAGATTCATGAAGGACGTACCGATTCCGGTGCTTCTCCGCTCTGGAGCGACACCAATGTAATCGATCAGCAGAACACGCGGATGACTTGTCCGGCCGCTGATCGCCATTGCCAACGTTTCTCCGGTTGTGTGATCAGCCCCGATATGCAAAAAACACATCTGTTTCTGAAACATGCTTTGGATGACAGCCCGCTTCTTGCGGGTGTGGGCAGCAAACGACTGATGATACACGTTCTCCGCACGCTCCCATAGCTGAGAATCCCACTGATCCGTTGTGAAAAACTCCATGTTCCGGCCTCCTTTAGTACAACTATACCCTTTTTCCTGTTCAAGATTCAGCCGGTGACGATTACAAAAAAAGAAAGCTTTCCCAAGGAAACGATCATCCCTGAAAAAGCCGGTTTTCAATCAAGACTTACTTTACGGAAACGCGGATTACATTCCACGAAGCTTTGCCCAACTGTGCCTGAACGACGGTCCCGTCCGCTTTGGCATTGCCCAGCTTATGAGGCGCAACCTGGTCCGGATCACCCGATGTGTTGACGGCCTTCAAATCGGCATGCTCCAAAACGAGATGCTCGATTACGGAACAGGTACCGAAACTTCGGAGATCAACTGTAAGCGGAAGCGGCTGTTCGATGGACCGGTTCACAGCGAAAACCGTTACTTGGGAAGCTTCTTCGTTGTAAACGGCGATACTCTCTAAGTACGGAACATCCGTCACCTCTTTCGTATCGTACTTCGGCGATTTCACGAGAGGCACCAGCGCCTGGCCGCGTCCATAAAGCGAGGCATGCAGGAACGGATAGTAAATCGGCTGTACCCAAGCCTTGCCGCCGGTTTCGGTCATAATCGGAGCGATTACATTCACCAGCTGGGCTAGACAGGCCATTTTGACACGGTCCGCGTGCTTCATCAGGGCAATGAGCAGGCACCCCACGACAAGCGCATCTTCCATAGTGTAGACATCTTCCAGCTGGGGAGGGGCGGTTTGCCACGGCTCGATCCGGGTATCGGCTTCATGGGAATGAAACCATACGTTCCATTCGTCAAAAGACAGATTCATCGTTTTTCGGCTGCGTTTCTTGGCCTTCACATAATCGCAGGTGGCCGCAACACTGGCTATAAACTGTTCCATTTGCAGCGAGCGGGCAAGGAACAACGGTGTGTCCTGTTCCGCGTTGCCGTAATACTGGTGCAGCGAAAGATACTCTACATGATCGTACGTATGGTCCAACACCACTGCTTCCCATTCAGGATAGGAAGGCATGTGCAGGTTCGAGCTTCCGCAGGCAACCAGCTCAATGGAAGGGTCAACCCACTTCATTACTTTTGCCGTCTCGCAGGCGATACGCCCGTATTCTGCCGCCGTCTTGTGCCCGATTTGCCATGGGCCGTCCATTTCGTTGCCGAGGCACCAGGTTTTGATGCCGTGAGGCTTATCGTATCCGTGACTTTTGCGCAAATCACTCCAATACGTGCCTGACGGATGGTTTGCATACTCGACCAGGCTGCGTGCTTCTTCGGGTCCGTGTGTCCCGAGATTCACAGCCCACATCACCTCGGAGCCTGCGGCTTTCGACCAGTCAACGAATTCGTTCAGCCCGAACCGGTTCGGTTCGATCGTTCTCCAGGCCAGTTCCAACCGGGACTTCCGCTCTTCCAGAGGACCGATCCCATCCCTCCAGTCATAACCGGAGACAAAGTTGCCGCCGGGATACCGGATAATCGGCACTTGAAGTGCCTGGATGAGTTCCAGCACATCGGTCCTGAACCCTTGGCCGTCCGCCTTCGGATGGCCCGGTTCGTAGATCCCGCCATACACGGCTCTTCCTAAATGCTCAATAAAAGAGCCGAACAGCCTTTTATCGACCTCACCGATCTGAAAATCTTTATCTACGGTCATTTCCGCTCTTATGGCATTGCTGTTGTCCATACCTTTATCCTCCCTTATTAAATTAATAAAAATGTGAATTGAAGTAAAGCGCTTACAACGTTATAATTACATTAAAGCGGATGTGGTTCTTTTTGGCAATGCTTTTTCATGACTGATTTTGAATTCATATAAATGTAAATTAGTAGAGTAGAATGGGGGAATACGATGCTGTATGCATCCACTGACCGGAAATGGCTTCCTTTGTACGAGGCGCTGGCCAGCAGCGTCAGGCTTCAAATTCTGGAACTTCTGGGGAATGGCTCTTCCAATGTGAAGGATTTGGCGGAGCAGCTGGGGCTGAGCCCTGCCATCGTAACTATGCACGTCCGTAAGCTGGAGGTAGCAGGCCTGATATCGACAGCCAGAATCCGAAAAGACGGGGGGACTCACAAAATTTGTTCCCTGTCCGAAACGGCGATCGAGATTGCCCTTCCTTCCGCCATGCTGCGCCAACCGCAGAACGTGTACGAGCAATCTATTCCCGTAGGGCATTACACTTCGTTCGAGGTGCATCCGACATGCGGCCTTTCCACTTCCGAACGATGGATTGGGGAATTTGACGACCCCAGGCATTTTTTGAACCCGGAGCGTATGAATGCGGGCGTTCTATGGTTCGGGAAAGGGTATGTGGAGTATCAAACGCCGAATTATCTCAGAAATGGGCAAAAGGTTGAGCAGATAGTGATTGAGGCGGAGCTGGCCTCGGAAGCGCCCGGAGTGAATGAAAACTGGCCTTCGGATATTTCTTTTTACCTGAACGGGGTGCCGCTTGGCTTTTGGACAAGTCCCGGAGACTTCGGTTTATCGCGCGGCAGGTACACGCCTGACTGGTGGTCCGACAGTGTGAACCAGCACGGGCTGTGGAAGGTGATCCGTATTACCAGGGAAGGGACGTTCGCCGATGAGGAGCATATTTCAGACACGACCGTAGATGACGTTGTTACGAACCAGCATTATTGGACGCTTCGTTTTGCCGTTGAGGAGGGGGCGCGGCATGCAGGGGGTATGACGTTATATGGAGCCGGTTTCGGCAATTATAATGAAGATATGAAATTCAAAGTGTTTTACCGCAACGACCATGGCATATAGGAGCGGACCGAGTCCACTTGTACATACAAGTTTACCGCATTATGTTATAATAGACAGCAAACATGATTTGTACTATATGAGGTGTAGGTATTGAAGGAAAGCGGAACGGATCAAGGAAAGATATCAGACAAAAGTAAATCTGCCCCCAAGTATATGCAGCTGAAATCAGAGATATTATCTTGGCTTCACACCGGTCAGCTTAAAGCGGACGAGCAGATGCCTTCGGAGAACGAAATCGCAGGCCGGTTCGGGATGAGCCGCCAAACGGTGCGCCAGGCGCTGGGCGAACTTGAACAGGAGGGCTGGTTATACAGGCTGCAGGGAAAAGGGACATTCGTGTCGGCTCCGAAAAACAAGCCCGCGGCGGACCAGCCTTTGGTCGGAATGCTGACAACGCATATATCGGACTACATTTTTCCGCATATCGTACGGGGGGCGGAGGCCGTGCTTCGGGAACGGGGCTACGGACTGATGCTGTCGAGCACGGACAATGATAAGGACAAAGAGGCGCAGAATTTGAAGCTCCTGCTTGGAAGGCCTCTTCAAGGGCTGATTGTGGAGCCGACGCGGAGTGCGCAGGGGAACCCGAACCTGAATCTGTTTTTGTCGCTGGAGTATAACGGAATCCCTTATGTCATGATCAATGAGCGGTATGCCGAGCTGGAATGTGCTTGTGTCAAAATGGACGACGATGCCGGAGGTTTTCTGGCCGCGGAGCATTTGATACAGGGAGGACACCGCCGGATTGCCGGTTTTTTCAAAACCGATGACCTCCAGGGGGTAAACCGGCTGAAAGGATTCAGGAGAGCGCACAGCCAATATGGATTGCCGCTTCATCCGGAGTATGTCGTTCACTATGCTACGGAAGAGAAGGCCACAAAAACGATGGATGCTCTGCTTGCGCTGCTCGAAGGGCCGGATCGTCCGACAGCGGCGGTCTGTTACAATGACGAACTGGCCGTGCTGCTCCTGGATGCGGTCCGAAAGGCCGGATTACGTGTGCCTGAGGACTTATCTATTGTGGGCTTTGACGATTCGATGCTCGCTACGGCTACGGAAGTCAAGCTGACATCGGTCTCCCACCCTAAAGCGGAACTGGGCATTCGCGCGGCTGAGCTTCTTATGCAAATGATGAGCGGCAGCGGTCCAGGCCCGGGCGCTCCCATCGATGTCGTTTTTCCGCCGAGTCTGGTTATTCGAGAATCTACAAGATCGATATCATCAACGTAGAAAGTCCAGCGGTTCCGGGTCCCTTTGGTCGAAGGTGAATTATCGGTTGGATGACAGGGAAGAGGAGAGGGTCTCATGAACGAGCAGATAAGCAAGGTCAGGAAGGCTGCGGAAACCTGCAGCTGCGGCCGGCATGAACCTGTTGCGATCGATCCGATCGTGATCAGCAGGGATGCTTTACAACAAGCTGCGATCTACATGGCTAAGAGGCAGTATCAGCGGGTGGTGCTGTGCGTTGACGACCATACCTATGAGGCTGCGGGGCGGAAACTGGAACAGGTTTTGCAAGAAGAGGGTATTGATGCTGCGGTTTGCGTGATCTCTCCTAATGCTGCAGGAGATGTTGTTGCTGATGAAGCCTCGATCGTTCAGCTGATGCTGGCGATACAGCCATCCGTAACTCAGGCGGTCATTGCGGCAGGGGCAGGCACGATCCATGATATAGTCCGTTTTGCGGCATACCGGTTGCAGCTTCCGTTCCTTTCCGTACCGACGGCTCCTTCGGTCGACGGTTTTACATCCAAAGGAGCACCCATTGTCATCCGCGGCCAAAAAATCACCGTGCCCGCCTGCGCTCCCGAGGCCCTGTTTGCGGACATCGATGTATTGACCGCTGCCCCCGGGGAGCTAGCTGCAGCGGGATTCGGGGACATGCTCGGCAAGTACACCTCGCTGTTCGATTGGGAATTCGGGCATGCAGCAGGGGGTGAGCCTTACTGCCAAGCGGCTGCATCGCTTACAAGAGAGGCGTTGGAAGCCTGCGCTGCCCATGCGGAGGAGATAGGCCGGCGTACGGAGCAGGGCATCCGCATCCTGATGGAATCGCTCATCCAGTCGGGGCTGGCGATGCTGCTGTTCGGGCAGTCGCACCCCGCTTCGGGCGCAGAGCATCACCTCTCCCATTATTGGGAGATGGACTTTTTGCGCCGGGGGAAGCGGCAGGTGCTCCACGGCGCGAAGGTCGCCGCGGCCAGCGCGGTACTCGCGCAAGTTTACCGGGAACTGGCGGAGGACGGCCGCCTGTTTCCGGGTTCGGCGCGGGCGCAGCTGGCGGCCGCCGCGCGGGGGTTGCCGCAGCCGGAACGGATGCGGGCTTGGCTGCGCGCGGCCCGCGCTCCGGAGATGCCGGAGGAACTCGGCATCGACAGCGGGCTGCTGGCGCGCAGCCTGCGGGAGGCCCACCTTGTGCGGCCGAACCGCTTTACCCTGCTGCGAGCTCGGAACGAGCAGCAGGGGCAGGGCAGCGCGGCCCCCTGATAGGGGGGCCGCTTCTGCCTGCTTACCCGCGAAGTATCCACCCCCATGATCCCTCTATAGCAGGAACAAAACTGCGTGATGCCGCCGAAAATTTCCGCACTGACTAACCCTGTAACCAAGCCCCATTTTTCAACTCATACGAAAATCAGCATCCCCTCTCGTAACTATACTGATATGTTGTTACATAAAAGTGATAGCCAACATGTACGTACAAGTGATATACTGGCAACAATACGTCATAAATTGAATTACAGCAGCTAAGGAACCAGCCCTAATGAAAATTACATATGAGCAGAATTGAGGGATGCACATGCTGGAACAGTTGAAGCAGGAAGTGCTGGAAGCGAATTTGGACCTTCCCCGGCACAAGTTGGTAACGTTTACATGGGGGAATGTAAGCGCGATAGACCGCAGCAGCGGCTATGTTGTCATCAAGCCGAGCGGTATTCCCTACGAGGATCTGCACAGGGACCAGATGGTGGTCGTGGACTTGAATGGGAATGTGATAGAAGGTGATTTGAAGCCGTCCTCCGATACGCCGACACATCTGGTGCTGTATAAGGCGTTCCCCCGTATCGGAGGCATTGTGCATACCCATTCCCCTTGGGCCACGAGCTGGGCGCAGGCGGGCAGAGGAATTCCTGCGCTGGGAACGACGCATGCGGACTATTTCTACGGCGAAGTGCCGGTTACACGTCCCATGACGGAAGCCGAAATTAAAGGCGCCTATGAACTCGAAACCGGCAATGTCATCGTGGAGCGGTTCCGCGATCTCGATCCCGATATGGTGCCGGGAGTGCTGGTCCACTGCCACGCGCCGTTTACCTGGGGACGAAATGCGCACAACGCCGTCCACAACGCAGTCGTGCTTGAAGAAGTGGCGAAGATCGCTTCCCGGACTTACGCGCTCAATTTCAATGCCCAGCCTATGGACCAGGATTTGCTGGACCGGCATTTTCTTCGTAAACATGGGGCGAACGCCTACTACGGGCAATCTTCCTCATAATCGGCGTAAAACCGCATTACTAAACTAAAGGAGTGTTACAAAATGGGAGCAAAATACGCAATCGGTGTGGATTACGGTACACAATCCGGACGTGCAGTACTGGTGAATTTGGCTGACGGAACGGAAGTTGCGGATCATGTAACGCCTTACCCGCACGGGGTAATCGATGAAGTACTGCCGGTTTCCGGAGTGAAGCTGGAACATGACTGGGCGCTGCAGCATCCGGCTGACTATATCGAAGTGCTCCGCCGTTCCGTTCCGGAAGTGATGAAGCAGTCCGGAATTTCACCTGACGATGTCATCGGTATCGGAATCGATTTTACCGCATGCACGATGCTGCCGGTGAATGCGCAAGGTGAGCCGCTGTGCTTGCTGCCTCAGTACAGCGCCAACCCTCACAGCTGGGTGAAGCTTTGGAAGCATCACGCAGCACAGGAAGAAGCCAACCGGATCAATGAAACCGCCGCGCAGCGGGGCGAAACCTTCCTGCCAAGATACGGGGGCAAAATTTCCTCCGAGTGGATGATCGCCAAAGCGTGGCAGATTCTGAACGAGGCACCGGATATTTACGATCAAGCGGACCAATTCCTGGAAGCGGCTGACTGGGTCATTTATAAATTGAGCGGCACGGTCCTTAGAAATTCCTGTACAGCGGGCTATAAAGCGATCTGGCATAAGCAGGACGGCTATCCGGACCGCGAGTTTTTCAAGTCGCTGGACCCACGGCTGGAGCAGCTGACGGCTACGAAGCTGCGCGGCACCATCGTTCCTCTTGGCACGAACGCGGGCGGGCTCACGGCGGAAATGGCCGAACTGATCGGCCTTACTCCAGGTATTGCGGTGGCCGTAGGCAATGTCGATGCGCATGCCGCCGTGCCTGCGGTCGGCGTAACCACTCCGGGCAAGCTGGTTATGGCGATGGGAACGTCCATCTGCCATTTGCTGTTGGGCGAAGAGGAGATGCAGGTCGAAGGCATGTGCGGGGTAGTGGAAGACGGCATTATCCCGGGCTATTTCGGATATGAAGCGGGGCAGTCCGCGGTCGGAGATATTTTTGAATGGTATGTGGAAGAGGCGGTTCCGGCCTATGTGAAAGAGGCATCGGCGGAAGCCGGGCTCAGCGTCCACGAATGGCTGGAACAGAAAGCGTCGGCTTACAAGCCTGGACAAACCGGACTTCTGGCGCTGGATTGGTGGAACGGGAACCGTTCTACGCTTGTTGATACGGACTTGACCGGGCTGCTGCTCGGCTGCACGCTGCTCACGAAGCCCGAGGAAATATACCGTACGCTGCTTGAAGCAACCGCGTTTGGAACGCGGAAAATTGTCGACGCCTTCCACGACAGCGGAGTACGCGTCGAAGAATTGTATGCCTGCGGTGGACTGCCGCAGAAGAACGCGCTGCTCATGCAGATTTACGCTGATGTGACCAACCGCGAGATTAAAGTCGCCGCGTCGAAGCAGACACCAGCGTTGGGAGCCGCGATGTTTGCCGCTGTAGCGGCCGGCGCGGAAGCGGGCGGTTATGACTCGATTGTCGATGCGGCGGAACGCATGGCCCGAGTACGGGAGGAAACATTCCGTCCTATTCCGGAGCATGTGGCTGTCTACGAAAAGCTGTACCAGGAATACAGCCGCTTGTACGATTATTTTGGACGAGGTGACAATGATGTGATGAAACGCCTTAAAGCGATGAAAGAGGAAGCCTCGCAGCCTGCTGCGCAATTTTCGAACGCCAACTAAACCAAGGAGGAGTTACCGCATATGCTGCAAATCAAACCAAGCCGCTTCTGGTTCGTAACCGGAAGCCAGCACTTGTACGGACCGGAGACCCTGAAGGAAGTGGACGCCCATTCCCAAACCATTACGCAAGGATTGGACGGGGATGAAGCCATTCCGTACGAGCTGGTGTTCAAGCCTGTTCTAACGACACCCGAAGCCATTCGTACTCTGTGTATTGAAGCCAACGCCGATGATGAATGTGCAGGAATCATCACATGGATGCACACTTTTTCACCAGCCAAAATGTGGATCGCCGGCCTCTCCCAACTGAATAAGCCGCTGCTTCACCTGCACACGCAGTTTAACCGGGATATCCCTTGGGACTCGATCGACATGGATTTTATGAATCTGAACCAGGCCGCTCACGGCGACCGCGAGTACGGCTTTATCGGGGCACGTATGGGGATTGCACGCAAAATCGTAGTCGGCTACTGGGAAGACCCGGAAGTCCGCGGCAAAATCGGAAGCTGGATGCGCACAGCTGCAGCCTTCGCCGAAAGCCGCAGCCTGAAGGTCGCCCGCTTTGGAGATAACATGCGCCAGGTCGCCGTAACGGAAGGGGACAAAGTGGAAGCCCAAATCCGCTTCGGATGGTCCGTGAACGGCTATGGTGTCGGCGATCTCGTGCAGCGGGTTGAAGCCGTCTCGGATGCGGACCTCAACCGGCTCATGGACGAGTACGACTCTACATATGAAATCGCGCCGGAAGGACGCGCGGACGGCGCCGTACGCGACGCGATCCGCTACCAGGCGCGGATCGAGCTCGGCCTGCGCGCGTTCCTGGAAGAAGGCGGATTCACTGCCTTTACAACTACGTTCGAGGACCTGCACGGCCTCAAGCAGCTGCCTGGCCTCGCCGTTCAGCGCCTAATGGCTAGCGGTTACGGCTTCGGCGGCGAGGGCGACTGGAAAACCGCCGCCCTCGTAAGGCTCATGAAGGTCATGGCGGGCAACCGCGGCACTTCCTTCATGGAAGACTACACCTACCATCTCGATCCCGCGAACGAGCTGGTATTGGGCGCGCACATGCTGGAGATCTGCCCTACGATCTCGGCCGGCAAGCCGAAGATCGAAGTGCATCCGCTCGGCATCGGCGGCAAAGAGGATCCGGCACGCATGGTATTCGACGGCCGCTCCGGCTCCGCGCTGAACGCATCGATTATCGATTTGGGCAGCCGATTCCGGCTGCTGATCAACGAAGTGGATGCGGTCCAGCCGCAGCAGGAAATGCCTAAGCTCCCGGTAGCGCGCGTGCTTTGGAAAGTGCAGCCGAACCTGAAAGACGGCGCAGAGGCATGGATCCGGGCAGGCGGCGCCCATCACACCGGATTTTCTTACGAGGTGACGACGGAGCAGCTCGTTGATTTTGCTGAAATGACGGGACTGGAATGTGTCATCATCGACAAGAATACGACGCCTCTGGCGTTCCGAAATGAACTTCGCCTGAACGACATGGCCTGGAAGCTTATGAAATAAATGCTTAAACCTTTCCGCCGGAGATCTTATGCCGACGGGAAGGTTTTTTTACGAAGACAGCAGGATTGTTAAGGTTTTGAGCATCATTGTTACTTCATGCGGATCGGGGTTTCTTTTATGATGGAGATAGAAGATCATCTAACTTATCGTGGAAGAAAGGCGGATTGGCTATGACGCAGACAGGCATAACACTTACACAGGAAGAAAAGGATTTTTTTGAAAGGGAAGGTTATCTAGTCGTTAAAGGGTTGTTTTCTACAGAGCAAGTCAGTGAAATTGTAGAGACGTTTGAGGACATCTCGAAGCAGACCGTTCCCGGATACTTTGAACCCGATATGGAAGCCGACGACGATCCGCTGAAGCGGTACCCGCGGGTGATGCATCCGCACAGATTCAATGAGACCGCCAGAAAGTATATGCTTCACCAGCCTGTGCTCCAAGTGCTGGCGGATTTATACGGAGAAGAACCCTTGGCAGCCCAGAGCATGTACTATTACAAACCGCCGGGCTCCCGTGGACAGGCGCTGCACCAGGATAATTTTTACCTGAAAGTGGAGCCGGGCAATTGTATTGCCGCTTGGACAGCAATCGATGCAGCCGACGAAGAGAATGGCGGACTTCTGGTCGTTCCGAAAACCAATACGCTGGATATTTCCTGCCCCGACGTGGCGGATTCCCAAGAATCGTTCACTACGCACTATGTAAAACCGCCTAAAGATCAGAAAGCCATGCCCGTCGCAATGGATAAAGGGGATGTGCTGTTCTTCAACGGCAACCTCATCCATGGTTCGTACCGCAACAAAACGAAGGACCGGTTCCGCAGAGCCTTCATCTGCCACTATGCCAACAGTTCGGCAGCAAGCATTTCCTCGCATTACCGTCCGCTCTATAACAGCAGAGGGGAAGAAGTCATGCTTGAGGCGAATCCGGACGGAGGCCCTTGCGGCCAGGAGTTCGACGCTACTTATTATCATTAAGGTGTTAAATATAAGGGCCGCCCAGCGGCCTTTTTCTTTTGAGCGTTGTCAAGCGAACTTCTGTTTTTTTATATAATCCACCCTTAATCTTATATAGACGCATCAGGCTTGAAAGGGTACGCTTACATTATAATGACACCGCTATCAAAAGGAGAGTCCGCTCATGTTGAAAACAAAATCCAAATTCAAATATACTCCCCCTGCCAACGGGTATCCCGAGTGGAACAATAATCCTGACATTTTTCAATTGAACCGGCTTGAAGCTCATGCTACATGGATCAGCTACAATACGCTTGAGGAAGCGCTTAAGGGGGATTTCGAATCTTCCTCTTCCTACCACTCCCTGAACGGTACCTGGAAATTTGCCTGGTCGGAGAATCCGGCGAAACGTCCGGAGGATTTTTACAAAAATAACTTCAGCACCGACACATGGGATGACATCAAAGTGCCCGCTCACTGGCAGCTCCAAGGCTACGATTATCCGCAGTATACGAATATCAATTACCCTTGGTCGGTCAGGGAACCGCTGAAGGCGCCTTTTGCACCGGTGGAGTACAACCCTGTCGGCTCTTATGTGCGCTCGTTCACCGTTCCGGAGGCCTGGAAGGGCAAGCCCGTGTTCATCAGCTTTCAAGGTGTAGAATCCGCTTTCTACGTTTGGCTCAACGGGGAGCTGGTCGGGTACAGTGAAGATACGTTTACTCCGGCGGAGTTTGACCTCACTCCTTATTTGACGGAAGGCGAGAACAGACTGGCCGTGGAAGTGTACCGCTGGTGCGACGCCAGTTGGCTGGAGGATCAGGATTTTTGGCGGATGAGCGGAATATTCCGGGATGTGTACCTGTATACCGCGCCGGAACAGCATATGTATGACTTCTTTGTAAAAACCGAATTGGACGACGAGTGCCGGCATGCACAGCTGCAGGTTGACGTTCAGGTTCTGGATTATGAGGAGCAGGGAGGGCTTGATACACTTGCTGTCCACGCTTCGTTATACGAAGCCGGTTCAACGGATCCCCTTGCTTCCTTTGAAGTTATCAGCCAATCGTATGGAAAATACAATAGGCGGGGACAGGAACATATTGCGCAGCCGAAGCTGTGGAGTGCCGAACACCCGAACCTTTACACTCTTGTGCTGGAATTGCAGAACGGGCAGGGGCAGACCATTCAGTACGTTTCATGCAAAATCGGCTTCCGTAAGTTTGAAATCCAGGACGGCTTGATGAAAATTAACGGTCAGCGCATCCTGTTCAATGGCGTTAACCGCCACGAATTCAACTGCGATCACGGGCGCGCGGTTTCTTATGAGGACATGGTCCGGGATGTGAAGCTCATGAAATCCCATAATATTAATGCGGTGCGCACCTCCCATTATCCGAATCATCCGAAATGGTATGAGCTATGCGATGAATACGGCCTTTATGTCATTGACGAAACGAATATGGAAACGCACGGCAGCTGGTCCTATGGGCAAAAGATCGAAGGAGACACCGTTCCCGGCTCGAAACCGGAGTGGACGGAGAACGTGCTGGACCGGGCTAACTCGATGTTCCAGAGGGATAAAAACCATCCGTCCGTCATCATCTGGTCGTTAGGAAATGAATCGTTCGGCGGGGATAATTTTATCAAAATGCATGATTTTCTGCGGGAATCTGACCCGTCACGGCTTGTGCATTACGAAGGCCTGTTCCAATGGCGCGCTTCCGAGGCGGCTTCCGATATGGAAAGCCAGATGTATTCGACGCCGCATATGCTGGAAGAGTATATCAGGGTTGGGAATACAAAGCCGTTCATCCTGTGCGAATACAGCCATGCAATGGGGAATTCGAGCGGCGGCCTCCATATTTACATGGAGCTGTTCCACAAATATCCTTTGCTGCAGGGCGGGTTCATCTGGGATTGGATTGATCAGGCGATCCGTACCAAAGATGAGAACGGCGTTGAATATATGGCCTATGGCGGCGATTTCGGGGAAACCCCGCATGACGGCAATTTCTGCGGAAACGGCCTGGTTTTTGCGGACGCGACTGTCTCCCCGAAACTGATGGAAGTGAAGAAGTGCTACCAAAATGCGAGATTTGCCGCCCTAGATGCCGAAGCAGGCAAATTCTCGGTTTGGAACGGGAACCTGTTTACAAATCTGGAAGAGTATGATCTGCAGTGGCAGTGGCTGGAGAACGGTGTGGAAACTTCCCGGGGGATGCTTGAAGTAAGCGCAGCTCCGGGGGAAACGGCAGAGCTTGATCTGTCCTCTCTGTATACGAAAGCCAGAGACAGTTCCAAAGAACACGTGTTGACGATCTCACTTGTACTGAAACAGGATACCGCTTGGGCGCAAAAGGGTCACGAGGTTGCTTACGAGCAGTTTATCGTACCGGCGAATGCAGCTGTTATAATTGAAGAATCGCTTGCTGCTCCTGCCGGTACATTGCAGACAGAAGTGACGGAGCGCAACCTTAAAGTTTCCGGCAGCGGATTCGAGCTGACTTTCAGTCTGGAGCACGGGGCTATAGATTCCTATGTTTTTGAGGGCACATCGTTGTTGCGCGCACCAGCCGTTCCTAACTTCTGGCGTGCGTACACCGATAACGACAGGGGGAACGGCCATGCGAAGCGGACAGTAATCTGGCGCGAAGCGGGCGCTTCCCGGAAGCTGAGAGAGTTCCGGTGGAAAGCGGAGGAAAGTTCGGTCACCGTAGTGGTGAGGTATAGTCTGGAGGGCGGATCGGCCTTGTCATTCGATTATCGCATAGCTGCCGACGGGAAAGTTCAAGTGATCCAAGAGCTGGTGCCGGGTGCCGGCCTGCCGGAGATTCCGGAAATCGGAATGATGCTGGAGCTGGACGCCTCCTTCGAAAACCTTACATGGTACGGTCGTGGACCGCATGAGAACTATTGGGACCGGAATACCGGCGCCAGATTGGGCCGGTATGCAGGGAAAACGGCGGACCAGTTTACGCTGTATCTGAGACCGCAGGAGTGCGGCAACAAGACGGACGTACGAAGCGCTTCCATTACGAATGCGGCCGGGGTCGGGCTCGAATTTACGGGGCTGCCTGCGTTCGAACTGAACGCACTGCCTTATACGCCGTTCGAGCTGGAGGCTTACGACCATCCTCATAAGCTGCCGGCGTCCGATAAAACCGTAGTCCGAGTAAATTACAAGCAAATGGGCGTAGGCGGAGACAACAGCTGGGGAGCGCTTCCTAGCAGTGAGTTTATGCTTTATGCAAACAGGAGCTATACGTTCAGCTTTGCTTTTCAGGGTGTTACCGGTAACCAGCAAGCCTGACACTGATGGAGCAAGGACACAGTTTAAAAGATGGGGATGCCCTAAAGGTAGCTTATACCTCTAAGGGCATCCCATTTTTGTGTTAGGAGCGGATTGCTGTTCATTTTGCGGCGAGCAATCTGTTGTTTGAAATTAGGGATGTTATACTGCCGTTCAAGTTACGCATGTAACTTGCATACAGGGCAGCCCCCGTCCCTACCATTTGCGCAATTGCATCATCCAATCCCGCAAATGGCGAATTGGCTAACAAAGTTTCATTTTATCAAAATTGCATCATTTCTAACGCGGACTTAAGCCAGCACAATAGTACATAGTAAGAAAATTAAACCTAATTAGATTCGGCTGCAAACGAACCGATGCATTTGCCACGAATTTCTGCATGCTCAGCAGGTGGATCTGATCCGTTCTCTAATGGGTACGGCCGCCAGATGTTTCTTTTGGGATCGACAAGAGGGAGGAATACCTATGCAAAGACTGCTCGTGCATGAATCCGGCAGGAGATTAATAACGGAAGACGGCAAGCCCTTTTTCTGGCTCGGCGATACAGCATGGGAGCTGTTTCACAGGTTGACGCTCGAGGACGCGGAGTATTATATGAAAGTCAGGAAGGCGCAGGGTTTTAATGTCCTGCTGGCCGCTGCACTGGCTGAACACGATGGGATCCGCACGCCTAATGCCTATGGGGAGCTGCCGCTTAAGGATGAGGATCCGAAGAGGCCGAATGCACGGTATTTTGAACATATGGACCGGGTAGTCCGGCTTGCGGGTGCATACGGTATATATATTGGCTTGCTTCCGACTTGGGGAGACAAAGTACTGGAACCGGGAGACGGGCCGCGGATTTTTCATCCGGTATACCAGGGCCAAGGAACAACGGAAGCTTACGACCGGGCTTATACGTACGGACTGTGGCTGGGGAAGCGTTACCGTGACATGCCCGGTATCATTTGGATACTTGGCGGCGACCGTGACTACCATGAACGCAATGACCCTACAGGGGAGTTGAAGCAGCTGTGGCGCGAGATGGCGAGAGGTCTTCGGGAAGGCGATGGGGGCACCCATCTGATCTCATTTCATGTGTGTGTCGGCTCATCCATTTACTTTCATCAGGAGGACTGGCTGGATTTCAATTTATCGGGAAGTTACCATTTTGAGCGGGACCAGGCGACTTCCTATGAATATACCAGAAGGGATTATGCGCTTACCCCACCTAAACCGACTCTCGAGGCAGAACCGAGATACGAGCATCACCCGGTCAACTGGAATCCGGAACTTGGTTTTTTTAACGAATATGATGTCCGCCAGTCCGCATACTGGTCTGTATTCTCCGGCGCATGCGGCTTTACTTACGGCTGCCATGACGTGTGGCAATTTTGGGATGAGCGGCGGCTCCCGATCTGCTATTCCTCTATTCCCTGGAAGGAGGCTCTTCATCTGCCGGGGGCGAACCAGCTGCAGCTATTGAAGATGCTTGTACAGGCTGACGATACCGGAGAGGTGTTTCGTCCATGCGAACCAGGTGTACTTGTTTCCACCGTCGAAGGAGGAGGTTATATTTGCGGCATGCGAAGCGGGACGCGGGCTTTGTTTTACACCCCGAAAGGTTCGCCAGTTAAGATAGCTCTGCCTCTGCTGGAAGCGGACATTACCGAAGCAATGTGGATACGCCCCCGGGACGGCTTCAGCAGGACTGCGGACGCAACGGGGATCAAGGGCAGCGTTTACGTTCCTCCAACGTCAGGAAACGAAGAAGATTGGGTGCTGGAGTTAAACCTGAAATAACGTTACATGAAGTCTCCGTTGCAGGCGATTGGGAACCATGTTTTGCAGGGATTTCATATGGACAAACCGAACAACCCCGGGAGAGACCCCCCGGGGTTGTTTAATATGGCATTAGCAGGCGGCACACCCCGCGGCGCGGTTATTGTTTGACCAGCGGCGATACCGTGCCGCTGTAAAGTAGATGCAGCTCATGGAGCGCGCGGGTGCACGCGACATAGAGCAGCTTCGCATCGGCCGGGCGGCCGCGGTAGTTCCGCTCGTCGGCATCTGCGATGACGACGGCGTCAAACTCCAGGCCTTTGGCCAGGTACACCGGTACGACGGACAATCCGCCGCCGTACGCCGACTGCTTCGCATCGAGGAGCGACGCCTCGATGCCCTCCGCCGCGAGCTCGCGCTGCAGCTCGCGGCAAGCGGCCGCTGTGCGGCCGATGACGGCGATTGTCTTCGCCGCCGTCTCACCGAGCCCGCGCACGAGCCGCGCGAGCTCTGCGCCCCGCTGCTTCGGCGCGGCGTAGTGGACGCCTACGTCCTGACCGCTCCGGAATACCGGAACGGCCAGGAGCGGCGCCCCGCTGCCCCGAAGCAGCACCTCGTTCGCGAAGTCGATAATCTCCATCGTCGAACGGTAACTGCGGTCCAACTGGTAGTACCCGGTTTCCCCTTCATCGAACAGGCTGAGAAATTCGTCCCATGCCCGAATACCTTTATACCCGTGTATGCCCTGTGATAAGTCGCCGAGAATCGTAAAGGAAGTGTCCCTTGTGAAACGCTTAAGCAGCGCCACCTGGAATGGGGAGAAATCCTGCGCCTCATCGATAACCACATGGTCGAATTTGACCCGCTTTTCATCCCCGTACAGGGCGTGCCGGATATAGACGAGGGCGGGAAGGTCCTCTTCGCGGATTTTTCGGGATTTGGCGTTTTTGGATAATTCCTCAGCCAGAGAAGAGGGGACATAGCTCTTGAGCTCTTCCGGAACGAGGTCACTGCGGTCGGCGTGTGCTAAAATCTCAAGATAGATGCTGAAAGGCTTCGTATCGCCCCATTCTTTCATGTAAGCTTTAAGCCGGGCAGCCGCCTTTTTCTTCAAATCTTTGCGCCGGTTCGGGTCTCTGACCTGATCCAGAGCCATTTGCAGCCAGCGCTCCATCCGGGCGGCTACGCGTTCTTTTCGCTTGACCAGCGGATAATGCGCATATTCTTTCGTATACCATTCGTTAATCGTCGTGAGAGGAAGAACAGCGGTGTCCCACGCTTCAAACTCGCTTCGCGGCATCAACCGGCGCTCCATGCCGACCAGGCACCGATCGATGTAAGCAAGAAATTCCACCGAACCTTTAAAACGGCCGGGGGTAATCTCATTCTGATCCGCATCCTCCGCCTTTACAGCGAACCAATGCTCCAGTTCTTTTGCCGCATCCACCAGGCTGACTTCATGCTCCAGCAGCTCAAGCGCCCAGTCCTGGAACGTAGTTTGCTGAATGTCGCCTACACCGAGCTCAGGCAGAACGCCCGAAATATAATCCAAGAACATCCGGTTCGGGGCCAAAATGATCATCCGCTCAGCCCGTACCTGCTCCCTGTATTGATAGAGCAAAAAGGCCAGCCGATGCAGCGCAACCGTCGTTTTACCGCTGCCTGCAACCCCTTGAATGACCAATGCGGTCTGGCGCGGGGAGCGGATGATTTTATCCTGCTCGGCCTGAATCGTAGAAACGATATCGCGCAGCTTGTTGTCCTTGTTTTCGCCCAGCCGGTACAGCAGGAACTCATCCGTTGCCGAGGCTTCCCCGTCCCCGTCTGCACCGGAGTAGGTATCGACTACACGCTCCAGCTCCCTTTGACGGATGACGATATTCCGCTTCAAATGGACTTTGCCTTCGATCGTCCCTTCCGGGCAGTCATACGCTGCCGGAGCGCTTCCCCCCGTAAACGAATAGAACAGGCTTGCTACCGGCGCGCGCCAATCGATCACGAGCGGCTTGTTCGTCGCTTCGTGGTCGATGCCTTTTTTCCCAATATAGAGGGGTGAGAGTTCGGCTGCTTTCGGACTTTGTTCCTCAAAATCCATCCGCGCAAAATAAGGCTCATGCAGCGAGGACCTCAAATTCCGCCGCCGGGCCTCTCTCGTTTCCTCCAGCACCTGTTCTGTAAAGTCATGCCCTGTATAGCGGGACATCCCTTCCAGACGGCTTAATTGTTCATCCATCACCGCTGCCGTTTTGGTGAGCTGCAGCTGCTCTTCTGCAAAGGCACTTTGAGTCTTTCCTTCCAAGATCAGTTACCTCCTTATGTGATCGAATCCCTTGTAAGTTAAGGATTTCCACTATACCACAACGGCGGCTTCTGGGCAATTAGTCTCTTGTTCGCGGGCGTGAAGTAAAATAGAATGAACATATACAGATTTTGGTATATATGTAAGGAGGCATTTCAGACCGAACCGTCCAAAGAGCAGGCTTCGGCACGCAGGAATCATATGTTACGGCTTCATTTTTTCTTCTTCGCAGCCTTTATTATCTTTTCTGCTTTACTCCTTCGCCTAGCCATGCTGCAGTTTGTGGAAGGTCCGGCCATGTCCCGGATGGAAGACAGCCGTACCAGCAAATCCGTTTCCATTCCGCCGATCCGCGGCAATATTTTGGACAGGACAGGCCATCCGCTCGCTTATTCTACTTCAACGCAGTCGCTGTATTACCGGCTGGATACAAGCATGCCAAGGGAAGAGATTTTAACATTGGCTGAGCGCGTGTCCGGTATATTCAACAAGTACGGCCGCCATACTGCCGGGGAGAAAGTAATGACGCAGGAGGAAGTCCTGAAGGCGATGGATGCGGGCGTAGAGGCTGACGGAAGCGAGAAGGCCATTCTTAATTATGCTTTTGAACCCAGACGAATCAAATCGCAGCTAAGCAATGAGGAAATCGCTTATGTGATGGAGCACCGCGACGAGCTTCCAGGTGTGGAAATAGTGGAGGAGAGCATCCGGAATTATGATCCGGACACGGTAGCCGTACAGCTGGTCGGTTACCTGCGTCCGTATAATACAGCGGTAGGATCTATTGATTTTTACAGGGAAAAGGAGAAGCGGTTGAAAGAGGCCAAAGATTCGTCCGATGCCCTGAACAAGTACCTTATGATTGAGAATGTAGGCTTTGACGGTCTCGAGCTGATGTATCAGGAGGAATTGAGAGGGCGTAACGGGCTTAAAACTTACTCGGTCAACTCGGTGAACAATATTGTCGGTTCCGTAACGGTGCAGCCTCCGCAAAAAGGCCATAATCTGCACCTTACCATTGACAAACAGGTCCAGCTGGCAGCAGAGAAAGCCATCGTTCAGCACATTGACGTCATTAACCGCTCTTATGGAAACAAATTTCAATATGCGCCGAATGCCAAGTCTGGTTACGTAGTTGCCATGGAGGTAAACACCGGGAAAGTAGTGGCCATGGCCAGCATGCCGGATTATAACCCGGACATCTGGAAATCCGGCAGAATCAGCCCCGCTGTGTATAAGCAATTCCAGAAACGGATGTCCAACGGCACGATTCAAACATCCAAGTCGGAATGGCCGGACAACATTTTGAAAAATTACCCGACTTCAATCTTACCGCTGGGATCAACGCAGAAGCCTTTGACCGTGCTGGTCGGGTTGGCCGAAGGTGTCATCACGCCGGGCACCACTTATCAAGATACGGGGGTATTCCAGTACGGGAGAAAACCGGAAGAGCTGACGAACGCTGATAACCATGCGTACGGACCTCTCAAGCCTGCCGAGGCGATAGCAAAGTCATCCAACACGTTCATGGCCGCCATGGTCGGCAATAAACTGTATCAGAAGTATAAAGGAAGCAAATCCGTCGAGGTTTGGGACCGCTATATGAAGCAGTTTGGTCTGGGGGTTGTGACGGGAAGCGGGCTGCCGAACGAAAGCGACGGAACTGTAGACTATTTCCATGAAGCGAAGGCGGCTTCTCCGCAATCAGCGATGATCTTGGCATCCTTCGGCCAGCAGGCCCGGTATACGGCCTTGCAGCTGGCTCAGTATACAGCGATGCTGGCGAACCGTGGGAAGCGGATGAAACCGCAGTTTGTTGAGAAAATCACTACCAATGATAATCAGACATTGGTACGCGGATATAAGGCCGAAGTGTTGAACACGGTGTCCTTTCCAAAAAGGTATTGGGATATCGTGCAGGACGGGATGGAGCGCGTAAAGAAACAGGGGTTTGAAGGGTTTCCATACCAGGTAGCTTCCAAAACCGGAACGTCCCAGCAGGATGTCTGCAACCGCAAAGCGATTGAAAACGCGGTATTTATCGCCTATGCACCGGCTGACAACCCCAAGCTTGCCGTGGCCGTCGTAGTTCCCGACGGCGGATATGGCGGCTACGGCGCTGCGCCCATCGCCAGGAAAATATTTGACGCCTATGATCAGGCTGTCGGGTTAAAGTAGGGGAGAGAAGCTGCTATGAATTCCTATCAGAAAGGCGCTCTCCTTTTTTTTACAGTAATCATCGTCGGGTGGTTCGTCACTTCGCTTTCTCCGGACTTGGTCATCCGAAGATACATCTTATTTATGGGGCATCCGGTCCGCGCCGTAACAGCTCTTATCCCCGATTCAACCAGAAACGACCCGAAATACGGCCATTTATTTCTTCCGAGCGAAGGGTACCGGGAACAGGCTGCCGGGGGAGAGATGGATGTGTTTTACTTGAAGAAATTCGGTATCATCTGGGCAGTGGCGAGTGTAGGAACGGCACCTTGATTACTTTGGCAGGGAGTGAGCGTTGTGGCTAAAGACAACGTACAACATAAGGGGTTGGAATCCGAATTAGGCAGCAGTCAGAGCTCAGATCCATATAACCCTTTTCAGGATGCAACGATCCATCAGAGTGTGCAAACGGACCCTGTCTCTCGGCAACTGGATGTCCGGGAGGGGTTCAACGATGCGCTGAAACATGTGGATACAGTGAACGGGCACCGTCTGCCGAAGCAGCTGACCGACTTTCCGTCACGATGGAGAAAGGTACTCCGATGGGCGATCATAGCCTATATCCTGATGTTTGCCGCCTTCTTGCTGTATAGCACCTTTATAGACCGTTGATCCGATGTACACGAACAACCGCCGGGCGGCTGCCCGGCGGTTGTATGTCTTAGCTCGCTTACCCCTCAATGTGCCTTGGATCGTGACCGTAACTGTTCTTTTCCCGGAACCGGCCGTTCTCGCCCTGAATCGTATGCTCCAGCCCCCGCCTTTTCGCAATGCCGACCGCTGCCTCAATCGCTTCCTTTTGCGTTGGATATTTCCCGGCACCTTCCGGTTTCCCGTTAATTTCATTGACCCAGCTATCTCCATGCTTTAAGGTAACAATCGATTTGTTCGCCATGTTGTCCATCTCCTTGGTCTTATATCAATTTCTTACCTAGTACCCGTGGGGATGGAGGGTGAAACAAGTACTGTTTATGCACTCCCAAAAAAAGTATACTATGGATATGACGAAGTACGTCCTGTTTCTCTATTTAGGAGAGATAGGGCGTTTTTTATGCTGAGGAGGTTAAAAGATGTCGTTTGCGGATACTCATGCACAGTGGTTAAAGGAACATTTGTCAAGCAGGACGGGGGAGCATAAGGGTAGACTGGAAAGAGGTCACGGACATGGGGAGATCCTATTTTTGCAGCAGGTTTGGTGGCCTTTAAGGGGACATCTGCGCGATCTGCATCCGGAATTTGAAGTAATGGATTGGAGAGGGCGACCTTATTATGCTGACTTTTTGTGGATATCGGGGCAGGTTAAATTAGTGATTTTAATCAAAGGTTATGCGACTCACGTGAGGGACTTGGACAGGCGGGGCTTTTGCCGCGAGGTTAACCGTGAAACTTTTCTGCAATCGATCGGCTACCGAATCATTTCTTTTGCATACGACGATGTAGAAAAACGCCCTGATTTATGTATCACCTTGCTGCGAATGATGTTGAACCAGTTTGAAGCGGCGGACAAATCCACAACAAAATCCCGTTTAGAGGAAAAAGAAGTAGTCAGGCTTGCGTATAGATCGGCCGGTATTGTAACACCTCGGGTAGTAGCTGCTCATTTAAATGTAACTCCGAAAACTGCAAGACTTATTCTGAAAAGATTATGTCAACAAGGTATGCTTAAGCCCTTACTTGCCGGAAAAGGGGAGCGTGTCCATAAATATGAGCTGGCAAGGGTGAATTTGGATTGGTGAGGTAAATCCTGCATTTATAACATCCTTCACTTTCGCTAAAGGAGAAAACTTCCTCTATTCCAGCTGATTTTCCTGAAAAACATCAAATAAGGGAATAGATTACTCTTACTCCACCTAATTTAGCTGTTTTTGACTGAAAACCGAGGGAATAGAGGAAGAAATGTTACTTATACAGTTTGTATAGAGAAAATCATGGAAATTAGAGGCAGTAATTTCTTTTAATTCCTACCGAGGCTACTTGTTACTCAACTCTCCCACAATCCATTCGCAGATCCGATGCGTTTCCAAAGCGTCCCGAGGGGAGATGGACGTGCCGGAGGCAGCGCCGCTTCCGCCTGCATCAGCGGCATGGCTGCTGCCCTGAACAGCCTGACGGGCGCGGAGGACATCGTTGATAAAGCTGTCGATGATTTGTACAAAACCGCGCCGGTACAGGACCGGATCCCAGTCCTTGAAGCGGAGCAGCCGCTCTTCGCCGCCGGTGAAGCGGGAGGTCGTGTTCAGGTCATGGACGACCCACTTGTTGCCGGGGGACATGACCTCGAGCGTTTCTTCGTTTTTGCCGTTGTCTCGGTTCATTAGGCCCATCAAGGAGAAACCTTCGCCATCGAGATGGAGTACGAGGTGATGGAGACGGCTTTCCTTCTGCAGCGCCTTGACGCGCATCTCGGTAATTTCGCTGGGAGCAAGCCAGCGCACCGTATCGACGACATGAATGAAGTCGTCGAACACGAACCGGCGCACCTCGCCGGGAAGGTAGGTGCGGTTTTTCTGCATCAGCACAAGCCGGCGTTCATCTTCAGCCTTCAAGGCAGCAACCATGGGCGCGAACCGCCGGTTAAAACCGACAGCTAGCATGAGGGTCATGTTCTCCGCCAGTTCCACGAGGCGAAGCGACTCCGCATACGTGTAGGCGATGGGTTTATCCACATAGACATGAACGCCTGCCCGAAGAAGCTTCTCCACAATCTCAGGATGCGATTCGGTAGCCGTATGAACAAACGCGGCATCAATCCCGTGCAGCAGCAGCTCATCAACGGAAGCTGCTTTGTTCTGTATCCGGTACATGGACGAGACGTGCTCCAGCGTCTGCCTGTTTCGGGTACAGAACACCAACTCCACATCGTTTCGCGCCGTGATCACCGGCAAATAAGCTTTACATGCGATGTCGCCCAATCCGATGATTCCTAGTTTCAGCATGTCTGGATACTCCTTTATCAATCTGACCTATTCTGTATACAACAGCTAACTAGTACCCAAGCTTATAATCCATAAGATTCATCGACGGTTTTCCATGCTCTACGTAGCTCCGCAGGTTCGCGCTGAACAGCTCCGCTACCCGTTCCTTCAGGCGGTCCGTGTCGCCGCCGATATGGGGAGTGAGGATGACGTTGTCCATCGCCCACAACGGATGTTCCGGCGGAAGCGGCTCCGTCTCGAACACATCCAAGCCGGCGCCGCCGAGATGCCCCGAGCGCAGCGCCTCCATCAGCGCCTCCGTCCGCACGGACTTCCCGCGGCCGACGTTAACAAACCAGGCGCCCTGCTTCATCGCAGCGAAGCGGCCGACATCGAACAACCCTTCCGTTTCCGCGGTCAACGGAAGTACATTCACGACCGCGTCGCTGAGTGCGAGCACCTCGTCGAGCTGTGCCGGTTTATACATGTCTGTGACATGCGGAGCCGGAAGCCCGGAACGGCGCACGCCGATGACCTGCATGCCGAACGCCTCCGCCAGCCGCGCGATCTCGCTTCCGATCGCGCCGGCGCCGATGACAGCGAGCGTCCGTCCGCGCAGCTCCGTATAGACGGGACTGCTTTTCCAGACTGCTTCAGACTGTCTGCGCACCGCGTGGTGCAAGTTGCGGGACAGCATGAGCAGCATGCCGATGGCTGTCTCCGCCATCGGTACCGGATGCACATGGCACGCGTCCGTCAGCAGAATACCTCGTTGTTCCAACTGATCAAGCGGCATGTAATCGGCTCCGGAAGACCAAAGCTGAACCCAGCGAAGCTTGGATGGCTGGCGCAGCAAATGCTCCGTATAATCGGGACTCCAGCCGCAAAGAATTTCGGCTTCCTGCAATTCTGCCGGCGTGAAGTCCTTCGGCCGGCCAAATCGTACGTTCCAGCCGGGAGCGGCCTCACGTATAGCTGCTTCCTGTTCCGCGGTGAAGCCATGGAGCGCAATGATCGTGCGTTCTGTCATTGGTTTCTCATCCTTTCCATAATAAAACATGATAAGATAAGCATACCAAATTCTACCCGTTATTGTCGCGCGGCGGTGAATTGCGGGGTATGATGAAGCCATAAGGAGCGATTACTATGGACCGTCTGATCACAAGGGAAGATCATCTTGAACTGTTATCGAAAGTCCGCACGGCGGCACAAGTCTATCCAGAGGTGACGGAAGCCGTCGACGGGTTCGGGCATACTTCGTTTCGGGTGAAAAATAAACCGTTCATCATGCTCGGCGCTTCCGAGAATGGAATGTCCTGCTCGATTAAGACTTCCCCCGAAACACAAAGCATGCTGCTGCAGGGTAACGTATATACCCGGACACCCTATATCGGACAGCACGGGTGGGTGACGGTCTATCTATCCGAACGTACGGACTGGAAGGAACTTAAGGATCTGATCGAGGAAGCATACCATCGGACCGCTCCGCCCAAACTTCGTAAGCTGCATGCCGAACGTCAGGAGCGAACATGAGAAATGACCTTATCGAGGTCTTTCGAAGCGAGCGACCGCGTTCATGTGTAAGTCTCAGAAAACGTGTACTTTCATATGCGGTAAAAAAACGCAATTCCCCTCCACGACAGAGGGGAATTGCGGCTGTAACCCAACAATGTTATTCGCTTTCCATCATCCGGACAAGCTTTGGCGATAAAGCCAGAAGTACAAAACCCAAGGCAATGGCCATCACACCGATAACCAGGAATACCTCGAAGTAGCCGAGAGACTGCGTGAAAGCAGCCAGCTGCCCTCCCAAAATATTGGCCACACCGGTGCTGGCAAACCATACGCCCATGAGAAGTGAAGCTAATTTTAACGGAGCGATTTTGCTGACAAGAGAAAGTCCGACCGGAGATAAGGCCAGTTCCCCAAGCGTATGAAGCAGGTAGGTGAATACGATGAACAGCATATTCACTTTGTGTGTAATGTTCGCTTCATCTCCCCCGGATTGGGACACGGCAACAAGCAGTACCATATAACCCAGTCCGAGCAAAATCATCCCCAAAGCCATTTTAGTAGGCACTTTCAGATCTCCTCGCGGGGAGCGGGCCAATTTGAGCCATAATACCGAAACGGCGGGTGCCAGCAGGATGATCAAGAGCGGGTTCACCGATTGGAACCACGAAGTAGGCACGGTCCATCCGAACAAATCCCGGTCTACGAACTTCTCGGTATATAAGGTGAGGGAGCTGCCCGCCTGCTCGAACCCGGCCCAGAAGAACACGACAAAGCAAGTGATGATGATAATTACGGCCGTTCTCTGCCTTTCCCCCCGGGTCAGCGGTTCTCGGGATTTGGCTGCATCGGGGCCGGAGGCAGTGGCTGCCGTTTTTTTACCGATGTCCCCTAAATACCTGTTGCCTAATGTATTGAACAGAATCTGGCCGATGACCATGCCGATGGCCGCGGCAAGAAATCCGTACCGGAACCCGTATCTCACCACACCGTCTACCGTGGTCCTGAAGGCTTCCTCTGCCAAAAATCCGCACACGAGCGGAGCCAGAAACCCTCCCAAATTAATTCCCATATAAAAAATGGTAAACGCCGCATCGCGCCGCGGATCGTTCTTTCCGTACAGTTCCCCTACTAAGGTCGAAATATTGGGTTTAAAAAATCCGTTCCCGAAAATCAGAAGGGCAAGACCCAAATACAGACCGGTCCTGGAGTGGACGGCAAACAATGCGAAATTGCCCAGCGCCATAGAAATCCCGCCGATAGTAATGGCTAGCCTCCGGCCTAAAAAACGGTCGGACAGATAACCCCCGGCCATAGGTGTAAAGTAGGTTGCACCGGTATATAGTCCATATATGCTTAAAGCCGTCGCCTCGTTGTATCCCAGTCCTCCGGAGATCAACGCAGTTGTGAGGTACAATGTCAGAAGCGCCCTCATTCCATAAAAACTGAACCGTTCCCATAACTCGGTAAAAAATAGGAGATACAAACCTGGTGGATGTTTTGTATCTTGCTGCAATGCAGTATTTGCGGTAGTCATAGTATTCTCCTTTTTCTTCTAGTTTGCTGCGTAAAACTCACATTATACGCACAAAGAAACAAGGGCATCGTTCACGATACCCAAGTCACAAACAACTCCTATTTTGTAAAACAGCCCATAGGTTTTGAAACATCCAAAGTCTGGAGCACCTCTGTACCCGCCGCTTAGAACCTGATATAGTTACATCATCAATGGAGTCAGACTTATCTATTAGGAGGACGTAATATGTTTCATGCTTCAATGTACACTGGGAATCTGCAGGAAGATTATCAGCTTCTCGGCCGTCAGCTTCAGGCGCTGCTGGAGGACGAGCCTGACCGGATCGCCAATTTATCCAATACCGCTGCCTTGTTGAACCAATTTCTGGACCGGATCAATTGGGTAGGATTTTACTTATATGAAGAGAGTACGGAGCAGCTGGTTTTGGGGCCGTTTCAAGGGCTGCCCGCTTGCGTCCGTATTCCCATAAATAAAGGAGTTTGCGGCACGTCCGCAGCTAAACGTGAAACGATCCGTGTTGCGAATGTGCATGATTTCCCCGGTCACATTGCCTGCGATGCCGCTTCCCTTTCCGAAATCGTGATTCCTTTGATCTCAAATGGAAAGCTGATCGGCGTGCTGGATATCGACAGTCCTGAAGAAAACCGTTTCAGCAGTGAGGAACAGGTGGAACTGGAGCGTTTGGTGGATAAGTTGATGCCATATATCGCGTAATTTGTTGTTTCTTATTCCCGTCATAAGGGTAATTACTCTTTGAAATATTTTCACTAAGAAGATAGGGAATTGAGGAACCATGAATTTGAAGTACGATTACAGAAGTTTAAGTACGGCAGAGAGACAAATTTATGACTTGCTGACCACGTTTCGCATTGACACTGAGAACTATGAAGAATTGACCAAACGAAGCGGTTTTAGCGAATTTCATGTGAAAGCGGCTGTTCAGCTTCTGAAGTTGAAAGGGCTGCTGAAATGATATTGAACTCCGAAGGATGAGGCGGGGTTCATTTTTTTTTGCATCCGGACACGGAATACTACGTATTGGAATATAGGGGGTGTGTGTATGGCAGAACTACAGAATCCAACATCGGTACCCGATACACGGGAAGAGTTAATCCGGGCCATCCATGAAATCCGCAAATGGGAGTCGGAACAGAAAGATCTTTGGTTCTGGGAGAAACTCGGCAGACTTCCGTTCGTGCTGCTGGATAAATTGACCCCTGCCTTTGTGCAAAAAAAGATAGGGCTCATCGTCAACGAACTGGGCAGTTACATCCAGACCGGAGGACGTTATCTCATATCCAAAAAAGCGGTGCTTAGCCGCTTGGGAGCAAGCGGGGAGGCTTTGGGGTCAGATCTTATGGAACGGCTGCCCTTAAGCCGGATGGATCAGGCCGCCGATAAGCTGGCACGAGACCGTTCCGGGTTCGCTGCCGTTCAAGGGGCTGCAACCGGGTTTGGCGGGGTATTTACTCTGGCAGCGGATATTCCTGCTGTACTGGGACTTTCCCTAAAATGCATAGGCGAAATTGCCCTGTGCTACGGGTATGATCCTCATGAGAAACAGGAACGGATTTTCGCCGTGAAAGTGCTTCAGTTCGCTTCTTCGGATATTGTAGGTAAGAAAGCGGTTTTGGACGAACTTTCTGCCTTTCATTCAGGAGAAGGGCCGCGCCAAGTCATTTCAGAATTAAAAGGCTGGATGGAAGTTGTACAAGTTTACCGTGATAACTTCGGCTGGAAGAAGCTGTTTCAGATGGTTCCCGTGGCAGGCATGGTGTTTGGATCGCTGATCAACCGGAGTACGCTGCAGGATGTGGCGGAAGCAGGGAAAATGCTGTACCGGAAACGGAGAGCGATGGAGCGGCTGGAGCTGTTGGATTCACCTAAAATATCTGATTCTGAAATTTCTCCTGAATGAAACGAACTGTTCGTTTAAGGACGGCGCCGGCCGTTGTCACCTTGGAGAGAGGCTTGGTAATCTGAGGAAAGAACTTCTTTTATTTGAGATGACGCTGCTTTTTAAGTAAAAAGGAGGGACGGCAAATGAAGTTGAACAATAAGATCGGCGTGATTGTGGACAGTTTCAAATCAGGTGTGAGAGAAGGGCTTATCAAAGCGAAGCAGGCCGGGGCGGATGGCGTGCAGATTTATGCGGTATCCGGGGAGATGGATCCTGCGGCGTTGAACCCTCAGCAAAGGCGGGAACTTCGTAAATACATCGGGAGCCTCGGACTGGAAGTGTCGGCGCTTTGCGGAGACTTAGGTGGCCACGGGTTTCAGGATCGTGCGGCAAATCGGGCCAAAGTGGAACAATCTAAACGTATTATGGATTTGGCGCTGGATTTGGGAAGCCCGATTGTTACAACCCATATTGGTATCATCCCTGAAGATAAGAACAGTGAAGTGTATGCAGCCCTCCATGATGCCTGCACTGAGCTGGGGAATTATGCAAAAAGCGTGAATGCCTATTTTGCCATCGAAACCGGGCCGGAGACCGCCGCTCATTTGAAACAGTTTCTCGATTCCCTGCCTACGAACGGGGTTTCCGTAAATTTTGATCCGGCGAATATGGCAATGGTTACAGGGGATGATCCGGTTCAAGGCGTATATTTGCTTAAGGACTATATTGTACATACGCATGCCAAGGACGGTGTCCGGTTAAGGAGTATCGACCCCCGGGATGTGTACGGTTTTTACGGATACGAGGGGATGAATCATGCACACATAGCGGAGATGGCCGAACAAGGCGAGGCTTTTCGTGAAGTACCGTTAGGCAAGGGCAGCGTGGATTTCGACTCTTACTTTCAGGCGCTGCAGGACATTGGATATGAGGGTTACCTGACCATTGAGCGGGAAGTGGGAGAGAATCCGGAAGAGGACATCCGTAACGCCGTTCAATTCATAAAACAATATCGATCGTAAAAGGGAGATTCTTGCGGCACATCTGCGGGTAATACGCGGTGTGCTATTTTTTTCGTCTGAAACGGATCGCCCCATTAAGGATAAATTGTCAATTCATAGGCAACCTAGAAAGGTATACCTCTCGAAAATCAGCAGCGTGCAAAATTAAATTTGACGAAATTTGTCGGAGTGAGTATAATTCGTACTATTCCACTAGGGATTTTAAAAAAACATCAAGGGGATGAAGGTAATGAGAAAAGGATTCACGTTTGCAATGTTGATGCTCGTACTGGCTATGGTGGTCAGTGCCTGCGGAAACAATAACAATACAGGCAACAAGGGCAACAATTCCGCCGGAAACAACGGGGGCAATGCAGCTGCACCGGCTAATCTGCTGGAGCAGATCAAGAAGGATGGCACCCTGCGTATCGGTACGGAAGGGACTTATGCTCCTTTTACATTCCATGACAAGAGCGGCGCACTGACAGGCTTTGACGTGGAAATCGCCCAGGAAGTAGCGAAGCGCCTTGGGGTAAAGGCAGAATTTATCGAAACGAAATGGGACGGCATGTTTGCCGGACTGGATGCGAAGCGCTTTGATATGGTAGCCAATCAGGTATCGATCCGCGACGACCGGAAAGAGAAATATGATTTTTCCGATCCTTATATCACTTCCAAAGCTGTGTTGATGGTGCATAAGGACAACGATGACATCAAATCACTTGACGACTTGAAAGGCAAAAAGTCCGGACAGTCGCTTACGAGCGATCTCGGTGACATTGCAAAAAGCCATGGAGCGGAAATTGTTCCTGTCGACGGTTTCAACCAGGCGATGGAACTTCTCATTTCCAAACGAATCGATGCAACGATCAATGACTCTCTGTCCTTCCTGGACTTCAAAAAGCAGCGTCCCGACGTTCCGGTAAAAGTAGTAGCCGAAACAGAGAATGCGTCGCAAAGCGGGCTGTTGATAAGAAAGAACAGTAAAGAACTGGTAGACGCTGTAAACAAGGCGCTTGCTGACATGACGGCGGACGGAACGTATCTGAAGATCTCCAACAAGTATTTCGGGGAAGACGTATCGAAATAGAAACAGGTGATAGCGAATGAACGATAGAACGGAACGGATCATTCAAATCCTTATGGATTCTTTCTGGCCGATGCTGAAAGCGGGATTGCAGTTTACCATCCCGCTTACCATCGTCTCTTTTATTCTAGGACTTATTCTTGCATTTCTTACGGCTCTTGCCCGGATGTCCGGGGTGAAGCTGCTGGAGTGGCCTGCCCGCTTTTATGTATGGATTATCCGCGGCACTCCGTTGATCGTGCAGTTGTTTATTATATTCTACGGGCTTGCAAGCGTTGGTATAAGGATTGACCCGTTTCCCGCAGCAGTGATCGGATTTACGCTAAGTGTCGGCGCCTATAACTCTGAAGTAATCAGGGCTGCATTGCAGTCTATTTCTAAAGGACAATGGGAGGCGGCTTACGCAGTAGGCATGACCGGCAGGCAGGCGCTGAGGCGTATTATTGTGCCTCAGGCGGTCCGTGTGGCTGTGCCGCCCTTGGGCAATTCTTTTATCAGCTTAGTTAAAGATACGTCTCTCGCGGCAACAGTAACTGTTGCAGAAATGTTTCAGATCTCGCAGAGGATCACAGCTGCCACCTATGAACCTCTTTGGCTGTACATTGAAGCGGCCTTTATCTACCTGATGTTCAGTACCGTACTCTCGACATTACAAGGATATTTAGAACGGCGTAACGACCGTTATGTTTCCAAATAGGAGGCGGCCAAATGATTACGATGCAAGGGCTGCACAAAAAGTTCGGCGATCTTGAAGTGCTTAAAGGCGTGGATCTGAAAGTATCGAAAGGAAGTACAGTAGTTATCATCGGTCCGTCCGGTTCCGGCAAAACCACGCTGCTGCGCTGTATCAATTTGCTGGAGATTCCTACCGAAGGGGTCGTAGAAATCGGCAATCAGTCCATCCGGTTTAGTCCGGATGCGAAAGTGACGAAAACCGATATCCTTTCCATGCGCAGAAAGACGGGCATGGTGTTTCAGGGCTACAACCTGTTTCCCCACAAAACCGTGCTTCAGAATGTGATGGAAGGACCTGTTACGGTGTTAAAAAAACCATCCGCTCAAGCAGCGGCGGAAGCGAAGGAACTGCTCGCTAAAGTGGGACTTGCCGATAAAGCCGACCAGTTCCCGCATCAGCTGTCAGGCGGACAGCAGCAGCGAGTAGGCATTGCCCGTGCTTTGGCTATGGAGCCGGAGGTCATTTTGTTTGATGAACCGACTTCTGCTTTGGACCCGGAGCTGGTAGGCGAAGTGTTGAAGGTAATGAAAGAAGTGGCGTCGGAAGGCATCACGATGGTGGTTGTTACGCATGAAATGCGTTTTGCCCGGGATGCTGCGGATAAAGTGGTGTTCATGGATCAGGGGATCATCGTTGAGGAAGGCCCGCCGGAGTATATTTTCGAACAGTCACAGAATCCAAGAACGCGGACTTTTTTGAACCGGATCTCATCGATTGAATAGGTGATTTGATGCGGCACAAGTTTGCAAACCTATTGTTTTGTACCTAAGCTAGCGTTATAATTTGGGGACAAACCTATGTTGAGATAAAGGATGTTGATTCATGAGCCTCGTCGATCTTTCCGGTGTCACTCCGCAGTTTTTTCTATTGGCGGTCATTTTCATCTTGTTGATTGGATCGCTGTTCAGCTTTGGTGTGCTTCGTTTTTTTCAAAAACGGGTCAGAGACAGCCTGCTTAGCTTCGGACTTGCTATCGCGGCATTCGTTGTTATGTGTGTTAAATTTTTCGGAACGTCAGGGTAACCGTATCTTTCAAGAAAACAGCTTTTCCTTCGGGAAAGGCTGTTTTTTATTGGGCGGAATTGGGAAAGCTAAAGGCCCGCAACCCAATTGGAATTTGGAAGGAGCATGGGCTATGAAGTTAGTAAAGAGGTGGAAGCTGCTTCTCGTGTCGCTGTGCGCTATAACGATAAGTTGTTACATGCTGCCCACTTTATCGGCTGCCTCAGCGGTGCCTGCAGAGATGTACACCCAGGCGGAAAAAAGGATTGCCGTAGTCATCGATGATTTCGGCAATAACATGAAGGGAACGGAAGAAATGCTGAAGCTGCCGATACCTTTGACTGTGGCGGTGATGCCGCTGCTGCCTTCTTCCCGCCGGGATGCGGAAACCGCGCACCGTCTCGGTAAAGAGGTCATCGTTCATCTTCCGATGGAACCGGTCCGCGGCAAAAAAAGTTGGCTGGGACCCGGCGCGATTACAACCGATCTGACAAATGAAGAAATTCGCTCGAGAGTGCTGGCGGCCATTGACAGCGTTCCTTTTGCGGTGGGGATGAATAACCATATGGGTTCCAAAGCTACGGCAGACCCTCGTGTGATGAAAGTCGTACTGGAGGTCTGTAAGGACAAAGGGTTGTTTTTCCTGGACAGCAGGACCAGCTTTAAAAGCGTGATCCCGCAAGTCGCTGAACAAGTGGGGGTGCCTGTGGTCAGGAACGCGGTATTTCTGGACGATGTGTATTCAGCCGCCCATGTGTCCAAACAAATTTCCAAATTGAAAATGTACCTGGATTCTCATCAAACCTGTGTAACCATCGGGCATGTGGGGCCTCCCGGGAAAATTACGTCCGCCTTGCTGGCCCAATCGATCCCTACGTTCAAAACCACCCGGTTCGTAACCGTGTCCGAATTACTACCGAAGCCGTTACCTCAGATACCCTGAGAGGACAGCAGGGCAAAAAGAAAAGCACAGAACGGTTTCGTTCTGTGCTTGTTGCTGTGTAGTTAACAATTAAAGCAAAGTGCGGTCCGATCCGTAAGTTGTGCCTACTCTTGAGTCGTAATTACCATACGTGTCGGAGTTCAAAGCGCCATGGGAACGGAAGATGTCATATACGCGGGCTTCACGGTCCGCCTCGGCGTTGACAATCACGAGCAGCTTGTCATTATCGACATACTCGTTATACCGTTCCGCCTCGTCTTCCGGAATGCCGAGGCCGATCAATCCGCCGACCAGCGTACCTGCACCAGCTCCAACCGCTGCGCCGGTAAGCGTCGCTGCAATCGGCCCCGCCGCCAGCAGAGGCCCGATACCTGGAATCGCCAGCAAGCCGATACCCGCCAGCAGTCCAGTCACACCGCCGATCACACCGCCCGTTGCGGCGCCAGTAGCCATACCTTCCGGTACGCTGGAACCCGTCTCCTCGCTAATCGTCTCCAAATGATCCTTATTCCGGCTCACAATAGAAATGTCATCGGAATGATAGCCCAACGCCTTCAATTCCTCAATCGCCCGAATTGCTTCATCCCTTGTATCAAACGCGCCAACAATATGCTTCTTCATTCTTCTCGACCTCCTAGTTTAGTTGTGTTGTTGTTCATAGCATTACTTAAACATGTCCGGTCGAAGTTAAACGGGCAATCTTAATGTGATGTGACCGAGTAAGTACCTATGCAGATATGCTGCTTCCCTTCTAGCGCCCAAAAGTACCGTTACAAGAGTGCCCGTGCCCCTGTAGTGCCAAAAAATACCGTTACAGAAGTGCCGGTGTCCCTGTAGCGCCCAAAAGTACCGTTACAGAAGTGCCGGTATCCCTGTAGCGCCCAAAAGTACCGTTACAGATGCACCAGTGCCTCTGTAGCGCTCAAAAGTACCGTTACAAGAGTGCCGAAGCCCCTGTAGTGCCCAAAAGTACCGTTACAGATGCATCAGTGCCCCTATAGCGCCCAAAAGTACCGTTACAGAAATGCTAGTGCCGCTGCAGCGCCCAAAAGTACCGTACCAGATGCATTCGTGCTCTTCTAAGGTAAACCTAAAGCATGGATTTCCTCCACCGCTCCAAAAAAGACGGGTTGAGCAGGTATGCATGTACTCTCCTGCGGCCCGGTAGGAGTCGATTTAATACTTGTTTCGCTGTTAGCGCTTTTAATATCTTTCTTACTGACTTGGGACTGAGGCCGAGTAAATCGCTGATCTCTTTAGTTGTTAATCTGTATTTACCCGACACACTTACATAGCGCAGTACTTCTTTCTCTTTTAAGCTAAATTGATAATCCTCCACTCCCGAACCGCCCCCAGCACCGAAGAAAGTGCCCAGCCACTGCTGAAGGAACTGCTGGCATTGGCGGGGGCGTTCTTTGATGTCGTCGTAGGAGATCCGAAACACTTTCCAACCGTCCAGAACCAGCTGGTTCTGTCGGTTCAAACCGTCCGCAAACCGCTGGCGGTCGATGTTCCTGACATGAGGCCCGAATCCGTCGATTTCGATACAAATCCGGTGAGGCCCCCGCAAGTAAGCGAAGTCCAAAAACCGAGACCCGTCGCGGAAATCCGCCACTTCATATTCGGCATGAAGCTGTCGAAGTGCCCCGCAACCGGCCACCAAACCTGCTTCAGAAACGCCTTTTCGGCGTATCCATGTTCCTCTAACCGGCGTTTCCGCTCCCCGTCGCAAGAGCTCAGCTGCCTACACATCCAATCCTCGTATATCTCCTCCATATCCAGTTCCTCCTTTGCGCAATAAACGCAAAAAACCGCCTCTCCCAGTAAGGAAGAAGGCGGTGTGCTTCACACGCATAGTCATATTCATTCATCATAACCCAGTCCAATCCCTCCTGTCAAAACCGTTACCGCCCGGCTCTTGCTTTCCGGTACTTACATGACTATAGTGTAGTAACGGGAGGTGTACATGTATTGTCCAGTTTTAAATCATACTTAACCTTTGTAAAGCCATACAGGCGCATGGTCATAATTACAGTCCTGATCGGTATGGTGAAGTTCGGAATTCCGCTGACTTTGCCGATCATTATGAAATATGTAGTCGACGATCTGCTTTTGGGACCAATGCCGGCGGACGAGAAAATTAGCAAGCTGCTGACTGTTATGGCGGGGGCTTTTGCTTTATTTGTCGTGGTTAGAGCACCGGTAGAGTATATCAGGCAGTATTTCGCGCAAAAAACGACCAGCCGGATCCTGTTCGATCTGAGAAGCAAGCTGTATGACCATATTCAAAAACTCTCGCTCCGCTACTACCACAACCGCAAAGTAGGCGAGATCATCTCCAGAATGATCAACGACGCCGAACAGACGAAGAGCCTGGTCGAGACCGGCATGATGAACATTTGGCTGGATTTGTTCACGCTCACGATCGCTATCGGCTTTATGTTCACCCTGGATCCGGGGTTGACGCTTGTTTCCATCGCGATTTTCCCTTTTTACGGGATTGCCGTGAAAAAATTATACAAACAGCTCCGATTCCTCTCCCGGTCCCGCTCGCAGGCATTGGCGGAAATGCAGGGATACCTGTACGAGAGGGTAAACGGGATCCCCGTTATTAAGAGTTTCACCCTAGAGGAACACGAAAAAAGCCAGTTTAACCGAAAGAACGGGCACTTTCTGGAGAGGGCGCTGGCCCTGACCCGGTGGAATGCCATGACGAATTCCATAATTAATACGCTTACAGACATCGCTCCGCTGTTGGTTATCAGCTACGGCGGCTATCAGGTAATCCAGGGAAATATAAGTGTCGGTTCCCTGGTTGCCTTCTTTGCCTATCTTGACCGGTTATATTCGCCGCTTCGCAGGCTGGTGAACTCTTCAACCGAACTGACCCAGGCCTCGGCTTCGCTTGACCGTGTCATGGAGCTGCTTCATGAACCATATGACATATCGGATTCGCCGGGCGCCCGGCCGCTGCAAAGGGTGCAGGGGGGGATCAGTTTCAACAATGTTCACTTTAAATACAATCCGGACGGAGAATGGGTGCTAAAGGGGATTGATTTGGATATAGAGCCGGGACAGACGGTTGCTTTTGTAGGCATGAGCGGGGGAGGCAAATCCTCATTGATCAGCCTGCTTCCCCGCTTTTACGATATTCAGGAAGGAGCGATCCGGATAGACGGGACAGATATCCGCAGCGTGACCATCCACAGCTTAAGGAGCCAAATCGGCATGGTTCTTCAGGATAATCTGTTGTTCAGCGGCTCTGTTCGCGAAAACATTCTGTTCGGGCGCCCGGACGCAACGGAAGAGGAAATCATCCAGGCGGCTCAGGCGGCGAATGCGCACGAATTTATCACCGGGCTTCCAAATGGATACGAGACGGAAATCGGGGAAAAAGGCGTGAAACTGTCCGGCGGCCAAAAACAAAGGGTTGCTATTGCCAGAGTATTTTTAAAAGACCCGCGTATCCTTGTGCTGGATGAGGCGACTTCCGCCTTGGATCTGGAATCGGAACACCTTATTCAGGCTTCTCTGGAGTCGTTGGCACGTGACCGTACTACGCTGATTGTCGCGCATAGACTGTCCACGATCACCCATGCGGACCAAATCGTACTGATTGAGCACGGTGAAATCAAGGAAAAAGGGAAGCACGAAGAGCTGATGAGATTGGACGGAGCTTACGCGAGACTGTTTAATGTCCAAAATTTAAACGCACCGGAACCAACTTTATAATCTCAATAGAAGAGCTGCCGGCTAGTAAGCCGGCAGCTCTTTTGTCGATTCAATAAGGAGTAGGGAAAGGTCCGAGGAAGATCAGCCTTAAAGAGACACGGTCAAACGGAATGAGCGGAACGAACAGGGAACTGCCCGTGATCAGCCTGCCGTTTACTCTCAGCTCATAACCTACCTGATAGCCGATGCGAATGCCGGAAACGGCCCGAATCTGTCCGCCAATACCGAATTGGACCTGGCCGGTTTCAAGCAGTGCTTGATACAGTGTGATGCCTGGAAAAAACCGGACACTGTACGTTCTAGGGAAGATTGGGATCGATCGATCTCCCGAAATGGTTACCTGAATGGAAGAGACCGGTCCGGGGCCGGGATACGGCGGGAATGGTCCAGGGAACGGTCCAGGGAACGGTCCTGGTCCAGGGTAAGGCGGGCGGGGCCGGGGTCGGGGCCGGGGCGTCGGGAATGTTCCGGTCCCGGTTCCAGATTCAGGTCCGGGTCCCGGGCTGGGAAACAAGGACCGGGAGCTGGCATCGCCAGTGGAGAACGGCTGGCCGGACGATTCATTGTGCCAATCGTATTGCGTCATGTGGCATAAACTCCTTTGCCGGTAAAATGTCATGGAATACGATATGCTAAATGGCGCCTATGGGTGTTTGTACCGTAGCTGAAATGCCCAGTTGCCTCGAAAAATATCCAATTGCCAACATTTTCACAATGAATCCCAGTTTCCCCCGTGGTAAGCTGTTACATGTCCAACACAACATAAAGGCCGAAGCTCATAAGTGAGCGCGGGGAACCCACAGTTTTGGGGTGAAGCCGCATTTGCGGCGGGGCAGACTCTTCCGTCCCTAACCCGTCAGCTAACCTCGCAGGCCGAATTCGAAGGGAGAAGATTTTATGAAACTATTGGACTTGAAAAAAATGGCGCTTACAGGCGTAATCGCTTTAACGCCGGTGCTAGGAGCCGGAGCTGCGTTTGCCGAAACAGGTACGCCTGCTGTGCAAACGTATCAAGTGAAGGTGAACAGTAACTTGTATACGGTTGCGGTTAACCCGCAAATGTTGCATCCGGATCTGGTCTGGCCCGGATTTATCGTCAAACTGCCGCAATTGCAGCAGCCTGTCGTGCAGCAGCCTGTAAAGCCGCAGCCGATCCCGCAAAAACCTGCAGTGCCGCAGCCGGCCCCGCAAAAACCGGTTCCGCAAAAGCCTCCGGTACAGAAGCCTGTTGAGCAGCCGGCAGTACAACAGCCAACAGCGCCAAAACCGGTACCGCAGCAGCCTGTAGCCTCTGCTGACAGCAGCTATGTCAAAGAAGTAGTGAGCCTTGTGAATCAGGAGCGCGCCAAAGCCGGTCTAAAGCCCGTTGCTTTCGACACTGCCTTATCCAAAATGGCACATGACAAAGCAGTAGATATGTACAATAAAAATTACTTTGACCATAATTCACCTACGTACGGTTCGCCGTTCGATATGATGAATTCCTATGGAATCAAATACTCTACTGCCGGTGAGAACATCGCTAAAGGCCAGCAGTCGCCGCAACAAGTCATGAACGACTGGATGAACAGCCCGGGCCACCGTGCCAACATCCTCAACGGCAGCTTCACCAAAATCGGTGTAGGTTATTACCAAGGCGAGTGGGTACAGGAATTTATCGGGTAAGCCATCATTATTTTATAACATAAGTACACATCAAGGGACTTCTGCACATTCGCAGAAGTCCTTTTTGTGGATTCCAAGCCTCCAAGATTTAAAATTGTAAAAACGGGGTAATTACTTGAAGCTACGGCAACTATTCAACCTAGGGAAGGAAGTGTTTGGAATGCTGAATTCTATACAGCTGCATCCAACCGGCGAGATGGTTTTGGAATCGGGCACCTACATTAGCGAAAACGGCGTCAAATACGACTTGGCCCGGGGCGATAAATTCCCGGCATGCCCGGCGGACGGAAGCAATACGACATGGCGGCCTCAGGATCATCTTCATCAAACTGGGGATTTGGTCACAGAAACCGGCGTTTATGTTTGTAATGCAGGCGAACGCGCTGAGTTTGAGAAGGGAAACTATTTTCCGGTATGTCCCGTAACCGGAGAAGGTACCCAATGGAAACACGTATAGTAAGCCAATGGAATCCATGCAAAGAGTGCCGAAAGGCGCTCTTTTTGTTGCCCTGCCCAGACCCGGGCTAAGCGGGCTACTTTGCATCGGCTCCCTTTTGCATGTAGAATAGGTAAGTTGGTTCATAATAGATAAATAAAGGGAAAGGGGAGCATCAGAGTGACGTTAGGGGCCAGAGTTTTTAAAACGGGAGTCGCGGTTACTCTCGCCCTGTATGCCAGCATGCTGCTGAATTTGTCCCCGCCCATCATCGCCGCGGTTGCTGCTTTATTCGCCATGCAGCCTTCGATCTACCGTTCCTGGAGGTACCTGCTGGAACAGCTGCAAACCAATACGCTTGGCGCGGCGCTTGCCCTCGTGGCCGGATATTTTTTTCAGAATGATCCGATTGCAGTAGGGGTTACTTGTATCATCGTCATTGTGCTATGCCGGCAGTTGAAAATGGAGGAGTCTATCGGTCTTACTCTCGTTACGGTTATCGCTGTTATGGAGGCGCCGGGGGTCATGAAAGCAGCGGATCACATCCTGTTTGCTTTGAACCGTTTTCAGCTTACGATCATCGGTATTATTTCGTCCTTCCTAATCAACATCCTGTTCATTCCGCCGAAGCCGCAAGGCCAGTTCTTTTCGCATGTACAGCAGGTGTTCGGCAATTTGTCCCTGCTGCTCCGCACACTGATTTCCAACGAGATCAAGGAGAATGTGTTTCAAGAGGAGAAAGAAAAGCTGGAGCGCTCGATCCAATCGCTTATCAACAAATATAAGCTGTTTGAAGAGGAAGAGAAGAAACTCAAGCATAAGAAATTCAGTGATGTTCGGCTGCTGGTCGTATATAAGCAAATGCTGAATACCCTTCATAAAGGCTATGAAATTCTGGAAACGGCGGAACAGCACTATTTTCAGGCGGCAAGAGCAGAAGATACCGATGCGGATTTCGATCAAATACTGGAGAAAATCAACAAGTATCACGAGCATGTACTGTTGAAGTTTGACCGCATCATTAAGCCGGATCATTCCGATCAGTACTGTATGGACAAGGAAAATGAGGAGTTTCTGAGCAGCATTATGGACGCTTACGCGGACCGGAAAGACGGCCGGCTTCGTTTAGCGATTGTAGCGGCAGCCATTTACGACTACGGTTTCCAAGTGAGCAGGCTTGATAAGTTGGTGGACCGGCACATCCGGGAATAAGTCCCGCCGGGTCAGGAAATTTCAACCGTTTCTTTCTGAATTCATGGTATAATAGGACCAGAAATTTTATATACGGGGTGGTCACCTTGACAGTATCCATTATTGCGGACAGTGCGGCGGATTTACCGAAATCGTTGATCGAGCAGTACGGAATTGAAGTTTTGCCGTTAAGTGTATCCGATGCGGCGGGACAGTATTCGGACGGAGGAACGCTGCAGCCGAAAACGCTGTTTGAACGGATGAGGGAAGGTCACGTTTACAAGACGGCCCAAGTATCGATCGACCAGTTCCGCAAGGCGTTTACCAAACTGGCGGTGGAAGGAAGATCCGGCGTCTATGTAGCTTTCTCCTCCGGAATTTCGGGGACCTATCAAACTTCGCTGCTCGTGAGAGACATGGTTCAGGAGGAGTATCCTGATCTGGATTTGCGGATTGTGGACACCAAATGCGCCTCTGTAGGCTGCGGACTGGTGGTTGTAAAGGCGGCAGAAGCGGCCCTTGCAGGCAAGAATGCAGACGAGGTGGCGGAAACCGCCGAGTATGCAGCACAGCATATGGAGCATATTTTTACAGTAGATAATCTGGAGTATTTGTACCGGGGCGGACGCGTAAGCAAGACATCGGCTTTTATCGGGGGCTTGCTGAATATTAAGCCGGTACTTCACATGGAAGACGGGAAACTGGTGCCGCTGGAGAAAATCCGCGGAAAGTCCAAGGTGCTCGGACGGATGGTAGAACTGATGGAAAAGCGGGGGGCTGCCGATCTGAAAGATCAGACGATCGGGATCTCTCACGGAGACGATCCGGAGGCGGCTGAAACGCTCGAGCGCATGATCCGGGAGAAGTTCGGATGCGACAAATTCGTTACGAATATGATCGGCGGTGCCATCGGCGCTCACGCAGGACCCGGGACACTGGCTTTATTCTTTTACAATGAGCAGTTATCGTGATAGTCACTGGAAATCACACGGCGTTCAAGCTGTGTGATTTTTTTTCGCGGTTGACTGCTTGAATCACGGGTAGAATACAGTATACTAAGGTATGTTGTGCCAAGCATCCTGTAAGGAGGATTACCTATGTTATTTCAATATTATCCAAGCGTACCGCATTCTTATAAATACGAGCTCCACAAAGATATGAATTTTGCCGCAGCCCATTTCATTCCGGCCTCTTCGGCCGGCCATTGTGCCGACATGCATGGACACACCTATGTCGCAGACATTACGATCGTAGGCAATGAGCTGGACGAAGCCGGTTTTCTGGTAAACTTCGCCGACCTGAAGAAACTGATTCACGGGCGGTATGACCATACGTTGCTGAACGGACATGAAGAATTTAACGGGGCCCCCGGGGAGGAAAGCGGCAAATTTCCAACGACGGAAGTGGTAGCGAAGCAGATTTGGGAGCGGATCGAAGCTTATTTAAGCGAAAGACCCAACCGGCCGCATTGCCTGCAGGTGCTGGTGAGGGAAACACCGACCAGCTATGTCATTTACAGGCCTTGATGTATAAATGATGTTCGCAAATGGCAAGAAAGGCAGTGCACCTTTACGGAGTGCACTGCCTTTTTATTTAAACGGGCCAGCGTTACATGATGTTTGAGTGATCGTGGTGCAGGTTGGCTGCGGTATAAGATCGGCTGCGATAAAGGCGGCTGGCTGCCGGAATACCAGTTTTCTTACCACGGGCTGCTGCCTAGACGGATCCGCTTTTCGCCGTTAGTAAGGAAATCGTACCACCGCTGGCGGAAACGAACCTGAGGGCCATCGGCCGTAAATAGCAGTCACTTCCTCTTCAATGGGCGTAAACGTGACGAAGTTTATAAATTTGCTCCGTTTCCCTTCGTCGGAAGGAGTTAGAATCCACTATTGGGGGACACCTCCAGAAAAAAGATTTTAGTTCGTTTTATAGATTTTACATACATTATACAATCATTATACAAATTCATGAAACGATTGGATAGCGTCAGAAAGTCCCATTTTTCGGTTACTCTGTCATTTACCCAGTTGGAAAAGCAGCCGACTCGCTCTTTGGCAAATAAAAAAGCATTTCAGAAAACCGTTTCCGGTTCTGAAATGCTTAGCTTACATGAAGTTAGTCTTTCAAAATCGCTTCAATCCGCTCCAGCTCTTCAGCTGTAAAGTCAAGATTGTTCAAAGCAGCCACATTCTCCTCAATCTGGCTTACACGGCTTGCACCGATCAGTGCAGAAGTAACACGACCGCCGCGAAGTACCCAGGCAAGTGCCAGCTGAACCATAGTCTGCCCTCGTTCCTGGGCGATTTCATTAAGCTTGCGCACCTTGGCGATTCGCTGCTCGGTGACGTCGGTTTCTTTGAGGAAATGTCCTCTGCTTGCACGGGAATCGCTTGGGATGCCGTCCAAGTAGCGGTTGGTCAACATGCCTTGAGCCAACGGACTGAAGGCAATGGAGCCGACCCCGTTCTCCTCCAGCACATCCAGCAGAGCGTCCTCAACCCAACGGTTGAACATGGAATAAACCGGTTGGTGAATAAGCATCGGCGTCCCCAGTTCCTTCAGGATACGGATCGCTTCCGCAGCCTGATCCGCCTGGTAGTTGGAAATCCCAACGTATAAAGCTTTCCCTTGACGTACAATCAGGTCCAAAGCCGCCATCGTTTCTTCCAAAGGCGTATCCGGGTCCGGACGATGATGATAGAAAATATCGACATAATCCAATCCCATCCGCTTCAGGCTCTGATCCAGGGAACTGACTAAATATTTCTTGGAGCCCCACTCGCCGTAAGGGCCTTCCCACATATAGTAGCCGGCCTTTGTGGAGATGATCAGCTCATCGCGGTAAGCCGCCAGATCCTGTTTCAAAACCTGGCCGAACGTTTCTTCCGCCGAACCCGGAGGAGGGCCGTAGTTGTTAGCCAAATCAAAATGCGTAATGCCCAAATCGAAAGATCTGTGGATCATGGACCGTGCGTTTTCCAAAGTGTCAATTCCGCCGAAGTTATGCCACAAGCCGAGTGAGAGGGCGGGCAGCTTAAGTCCGGATTTACCGGCGCGGTTATACTTCATCGAAGCATATCGTTCTTTACTGGGTTGGTAAGCCAAGTCACAAAACCTCCTATGGACCAAAGATAGTATGTAATTCCATACGTATTATACCATAAATGATTGCGTTTACTATAATAGATGGCCGTTCCAGGGCAGACCCTTCTGGAACCGTTCCCGGTCGTGTGAGCGCCAAAGCACGAGGGAGGCGTATTCGTACATCTCCCAGATCCGGCAAGGTTTGGCATCGGAGCCAGAGGCTTCAAGAATGCAGTTGACCGCCCGGCGGGCCGCTTCGTTCGCACCCTCCATCGTAGCCAAATCCGTATTGGTCCTCACATAATCGGAAGCAAGGAATAAATTAGGAATTTGAGTGTACGCATTCGGGCGCAGATCCCATGTATGCACTTTATTCACCAGCAATGGTTCCATATTGGAACAGGCCCCGTCCGGGTTCGGGTATTGAATGTCGTCATCAAGGAACCAGCTGTGCAGCGCATCGTCGCACAGGACCGTCTGTCCGTCCACGTTGAGGCTTTGCTTCAGCTGCTGCCAAACTTCCTCTTTGATTTCATCAGGAGAGCAGTACATGGCCTGTTTGCCGTATATCAATCCTTCCGTCGTCCAATCGGAAATATCCACGGACAGTACGCCTTTCACCTTACCGTCGCCGTATCCGGACAGATCCGTATGGGGCCAGAACTGCTTTTGGGAAACCGACGTAAGCGCCCAAGGCGTGTCCATATAAATCATATGCCCGTGTATAATAGGAACGTCTTCCGTTAGAAAAAATTGAATCCCATTCATCCAGTCAACGGATTTCGCCAGTTCCGGCAGACGGCCGAGCAGGGGGTCCGCAGCGATCATCGGTTCGGTCACGAGGCCGGCCATCACTTCTACCGGCAAAGCACAAATATAATAATCACCGGTGACGCGGACCGGCTGTCCGGCGATTTCCACCCATGCGCCTTCGATTACTCCGTCTACGCAGTCAATGGACAGCAGTTTTGCATCCAGATGATACTCAACGCCCATACTTTTCAAGTGTTCTAACCATGGATAGAGCCAGACTTCATTCGTTGGGCCGTTCAGAAGCCTGTCGGCGCTCCCCGGAGTGACCATATCCATCATGATCTGCCCGCAGACGGCTCCTACCGTAAAAGCATTGGCTTCCCGCGACTTGGCGGCTACCAGAATCCGGGTCAACCCTGTGAACACTTTGCGGTAGGCCTCCGACTGTTTGTCGGCTTGAATGAAGTTCCACCAGCCGACCCGCTGATATTCCAGGAAACGCCGTTCGTCGCAAGCCGTCATGACCTGCCACAGCTTATTGACATAATGTTCGATATCCTCATCGCTGAGCCCAAGACGGTTATCGAACATCGACTTGATCAGCGTGCGGATATCGGACATGGATCTGGGCAGCTCTGTGCAGAACTCCACTGGCTCATGATCGAAGCGGGCCAACCCGAGCCGGGTTCCCTCGATGAGGTTGTCGTAGACACCTTTTTTATTATTTTGGTAAGGTATGCGTTTCAAAGTATCGGTAATGTGGTTATAGAACTTAGGAAAAAATCTGAATCCGTGTTCGCCAGGCAAATCCTTCCGGCCGTCCTTACCTGAGCCTTTGACGGGAATGCTTCTTGCTTTGCCTCCTGGTAAACCTTTCCTTTCATAGACTTCAACAAAGTAACCGCGTTCGGCCAGCTCGTGTGCAGCACTCATTCCTGCTACACCGCCGCCCAAAATAACAACTTTTGGCATCTTTTACCTCTTTTCTATAGTGCTTAAGAACCAGCGCTAAAGTCCCTTTTCTTTCTAATTTATACCATATGGGCAGAGGAGCCGTAAATCCTTGTTTGAATTTCCATAAGTTGTGACGTAATTGTTCATATTTCGTTGCAATTTTTTAAGTTTATTTTAATATTCGTAATTTATACTATTTTCATAGGGCACGAAGTGAACCTTTTCACGATGTTTCACGTTATACTTATTAAAACTGTCGCCTACTGGAGGTCTTTAATTATGAAAACTGTTATTGAAGTCCAAAATAAGAAAGTTCCAGTATACTTTGAAGAGAAAAGCAAGAAAGCACTGGATAAATTAATTGAAGTGATCAACCTGAAGATTCGGACAGGGAAGCGTACCGTTACCCGGTTTCTAACTTCGCTTGACAGTATAGAGATTGTCGGCAGCGATGCCATTCTTTATTCCACTAAAGAAACGGATACTCTGGCGCTGTCGTTATACTAATTAAACTATGGATTCCGCAGGAGCAAAGGTGGGTCGTTCCGTTTGAAAACCGTGATGATTACAGGCGGGGCGCAGGGCATCGGCCGCGCCGCGGCCCTCCGCTTTGCGGAGGAAGGATATCGCGTGTCCATCAGCGATATTGATCAGGATGCCGGATTGGAAACGATCCGGCATATACATAAGCTCGGAGGGAGCGCCCTGTTCCTGCGCGGTGACAATGCCAGCGAGGCGGATATCCGCCGCTGGTTCGCTGTCGCCGGGGAGGAGTTCGGCGCGCCCAACGTGCTGGTGAACAACGCGGGCATCGGCAAGGGCGGCTCCATGCTGGAGCTGTCCCTTGCCGACTTCGACCGCGTGCTCGGGGTGAACCTTCGCGGCGCTTTCATCTGCGCACAGGAGGCCGCTCGCCGCATGCGTGACAGCGGCGGCGGGGGCAGCATCATCAACATTGCGTCCACACGCGCGTTGATGTCGGAGCCCGACACGGAAGCCTATGCGGCATCGAAAGGCGGCATCCTCGCGTTAACGCACGCGATGGCTGTGAGCCTCGGCCCCCTAGGCATTCGTGTCAACGCGATTTCCCCCGGTTGGATCGAGACCGGGGACTGGCAATACTCGGCGCGGACCAAGACGCCGCGCCACTCGGAGCGCGACCGCCTGCAGCATCCCGCCGGCCGTGTCGGAGTCCCCGGCGATATCGCCGAAGCCTGCCTGTACCTTGCAGGCCCGCACGCCGGGTTCATCACCGGCCAAAACCTCGTCATCGACGGCGGGATGACGGTCAAGATGATCTACGAAGAATAGGCGGGTGCCTCTCTTGGCGTAATTCGGATAGGGGAGATCGGAGTGAAGGTACACGGCGCGATCGACGGCCGGACCCGCTGCAAGCATTATCATAGCGAGCGGGATATCATTGCCATCAAGATGAAGTGCTGCGAAACTTATTATAGCTGCTACTATTGCCATCAAGAGGAAGCTGGACATGTAGCTGCCGTATGGCCTGCCGAACAATGGAACACCCCCGCGGTTCTTTGCGGAAACTGCCGCTCAAAATTAACGGTACGGCAATATATGGACTGCGATTATTCGTGTCCGTCCTGTGGTGCTGCTTTTAACCCGGGATGCAAGCTGCATAACCACTACTATTTTGAAACGGAACACTCGGACTAATGGTTGAACGTACATAGAATGAACATCAACCTGAGCGGAATCTGCGAATTGAGCGGAGGAAACTCAGGTTTTTTCGCTTGCCCTCCCGGATGCGGTTTTCCAACGTTTTTTTGGGTAAATATAAGGATCTAACACAAAAATCTGCAAGGAGGAAACAGGATGAAAACGACTAAAATGCTGCAGATAAAGGATTGCTCATAGCTTGTGCCTTTCTATGGACAGCTTGCGGCGGAAGCGGCGGTTCTCCTGGCAACTCCAGCTCGGACCAAAAACCGATTCCGGACACTGCCTCTCCTCCGTCCAATACTTCAGGAGCAGGAACAACGGAACCATCTGTTCCTGACAATACGGACCAATCGGGCACTTCGCCTGCTCCTGCGCCGCAGCAAGGGCATACGGCCCATCATCAGACAGCGCCGTCCGGTACTGATTCGACGCGGAATGTAATCATGCGGATCTATAAAGATGCACAGAAAGGCAAAGCGAATGGGATCCAGTTTACCGCGCATGCATCGCATATTGATGAAATTACCGCTAAGTGGGGTGAGCCGGATTCCACGGACAGGGCGGGAAAAGGGTTTTATGCAGTGTATAAGAAGAGGCAGGCCGTCTTTGGTTACAACAAGGGCGGCCAGATTTTCGATGTACGTTCCCTATCCCCGAAACTGCACAGCATTACAGCTTCTCAGATAAAAGAAGCTCTGGGGGAACCGGCGGAGGTAAGAAAGACCGGAAACGACAGGATTTATGTGTACCGGGTGAACAAGCAATATGAACTGAAATTTGTCATTCCCTCAGCTTCGGGGAAAGTGGATCATATTTCCGTCTTCTCGCCCAAGGATGCAGTGAATCAAATGGCCGGATAACAATAGGGTAAAAGTAAGCAAAACAACCTGTAAGGAGCCGTCAGTCTCCATTACAGGTTGTTTGTGTTACCACATTAAGAAAGCATAAGTTTTCGGGACCGAAAACAGGCTTTCTTATTGGCGAATAAACCTACATGTAAACGCGGCCGCTCCGCTTTGGAAAGACCTCGATCGAGGTTTATCTCAAGTCTCCAAATTTCTCGCCGAGCTGCTTCTTTCTGTTTGCTTCGGTTCGCGGAACGTGCCGAACAGGCGGTCGTACAGCGTATTCGTCACGCCGAACCAGTAGTGCTCATTTTGGAAATGATGCCATAAATGCACCTTTTTCATCCAACGTCCCCATGGCGTCCTGGGCACGATCGGACGGTGGGCTGCATAGTGGGTCCATTCGTAGTACAGCAGAAACCCTGCGGTTCCCGTAAAAAAGGCAGCTGTAGTCTTCGTATCACCGGTCAGCACATAAAGCAGCACACAAACCCCTGAAATCAGCGGCAAACTGTACCATACGGGCAGAAGCATCAGCTTGATATCGTCAGGTACTACATGATGGTCATAATGAAGCCTTCGGAGAAAAGAAAGGAAGAGCCGGTTTTTTGGAGGTTTTAAGTGAAATAGAAAGCGGTGGATCGCATATTCGCTGAACGTATAGGTCAGCGCGCCGGAGGCAATGGCGGCCCAGCTTTGCCATCTGCCAAGGCTGTCTGCGCAATAGCCGAAAGCCAGCAGCAAGAGCGCGCACATTACGAGGACATCTTTATGTCCGAAAAATTCTTTAACATACTTCCGCATTCTAGATTGCAGCCCCTTTTTGCCTGTGATGTGTGAGCAATTCCACTTACATATATACGACGAAGCAGGCATCGATTCCTCCGGCACGGAAAGAGATGTATTTGGCAACCTTTAGGTGAGTAAGCTACAATAGGAGCAGGAAACGCATAGTTAAGGAGTGTTCGCAATGGAAGCCAAAACTGTGAAAGAATCCCGGGTCATCCGTACGGATCTCGTGATGCCGAATGAGACGAACAATCATAACACGATGTTCGGGGGGATCCTGATGCGCAACATTGACGCCAATTCGGCCATTGCCGCACGCAGGCATTGCCGTACTGATGTAGTGACCGCTTCTACGGATTCAGTGGATTTTCTGGTACCTATTAAGCCTACGGATTCTGTGTGCCTGGAATCGTTCGTTACCTGGACGGGGCGAAGCTCCATTGAAGTGTTTACGAAAGCGATAGCGGAAGACTTGAATACAGGTCAACGGCGAATAGCGGCCACGGCCTTCCTTACCTTTGTCAGCATCAGCCCGGAGGGGAAACCGCAGCAAGTGCCGCAGATCCTGCCCGAGACAGAGGAAGAGAAGAAACTGCATGAAACCGGGGCGGTACGTGCTGAATTGCGCAAAACCCGCCGGAATCAGGCAAAGGAGCTGGCGTCTTATATCTCGTTGTCCAAACCATGGGAGTAAGGGGAAATGAGAAAAATATGAATAAGTTGGAAATAGTACAGCCTTCTAAAGAACATATAGACGGTATTGCAGTCCTGTTCAACGCGTACCGGGAGTTTTACGGACAACCGGAGGATCTGGCAGGTGCCAAAGCTTTCTTGCATGAAAGGTTCGACCGCGGCGAATCCGTACTGTTTGCCGCAAGAAATGAAGAAGGCGCTTTCATCGGGTTCGTTCAGCTGTACCCGTCTTTCTCTTCGGTTTCGATGCAGCGGCTGTGGATCCTTAACGATTTGTTTGTAGCCCACGAGGGGAGGCAGCAGGGTGCGGCAAGGCTTCTTATGGAAGCAGCGAGGGCTTTTGCGGTTGAAACCGGGGCCAAAGGCCTGAGTCTAAGCACAGCCCTGGACAATACGGCTGCACAACGCTTATATGAGTCGCTTGGATATAAGAAGGACACGGAATTTTACAATTATTTTTTTGGCGCTGACAGTATGATCAAAGGGTTGAATCACGTTTGTTTTTCAGTCTCCGATTTGGAGAAGAGCTGCAGGTTCTGGTCAGAGATGATGGGCGCTAAGCTGCTGGTCCGCGGGAAAAGCACGGCCTATTTTGACTTGGCGGGCATGTGGATAGCTTTGAATATGGAGACGGAGATTCCGCGGAAGGAGATCGAGTTCTCCTATACTCATCTTGCGTTTTCCGTCTCTGAAGAAGAGCTTGATGTATTCAAGGACAGATTCAAGAACAACGGTGTGAACCTTCTGCCTGGCAGGGAACGCGATCCGCGGGATGCGAGGTCGGTTTACTTTACGGACCCAGACGGACACAAACTTGAGCTGCACACGGGAACGCTGCAGGATCGGCTGGACTATTACCGGAATGCTAAACCGCATATGTTGTTTACGGAAGACTTATGATGAGGAGTAATTATGGAGCCGATTCTATTATATGCAAAAGAAGTAGCAGTTGAGGCAGTGCTTGCCGCAGGAACAGTGCAGTTGGCAAAATTTAAGGAAGCGGTGTTCGAGGTCAACGACAAGGACGATGCAGGGGATTTGGTTACCGAAGTCGATCTCTTAGCGGAAAAAGAAATTTTGGAACGCTTGCAATACCACTTCCCGGATCATCAGATCCGCAGCGAGGAAACAGGGTGGAGCGGGGCGGAAGGAGACTGGCTTTGGCTGGTAGATCCTTTGGACGGAACGAACAATTACGCTGTCGGACTGCCGTTGTTCGGAGTGTCGGTCACGCTGTTATACCGGAAAGAGCCGGTTCTTGGCGTCATTTACGAAACGGTTACGGACCGTATATACACGGCCGTCAGAGGCCAGGGTGCCGAATGCAACTCGAATCCGTTGGTGCAGGCTGCGCCCAGATCTTCCGATATCCGTAAAATGACGATCAGCTGGATTCAAGGCCATGCCGTGCAAAAACACCCTGAAGCCTTTAAACTCAAGCAGTATATCGATCTTCATTGCAAAAGAACGCTGCGGCTTTGGGCGCCTTCACTGGCATGGTGCTTAACCGCCAAAGGAACGCTGGACGGGATCGTACTGTACAACTCCGAAGGCGATGATCTATATGCCGGCGTACTTATGGTTAAGGAGGCAGGCGGTATCGTTATGGACTTTGAAGGGAATGAGTTTTCCGGGATGAGCAAGGAGCCCTATCTGATCGCCTGCCATCCCGATCATAAGGAACTGATGCTGCAACTGGTCAGAAACGGGCTGGCGGCAGACAGGTAATGAATCTGCGCCACAGGAGGCATAGTTCATGGTAATTAAGGAGAATTGGGTTACCAGTCTCGGGACAGAGATCCATTATATCGAGTCTATTCCCGAGGAACCGTCGTCTGAAGTGCCGCTGTTCATCTGTCCCGGGTTATCGATGAATGCGGAAGATTATATCCCGCTCATGAAACAGCGGACCGCAGATGCGCGGCCGTTACGTTTCGGGGGCGGGGAAAAAGCGGGACGCCGGAGTCCGGGTAGGCGCTGGCAGATCATTTGGCGGATATGGAAGCCGTTTTATGCGAGCTGGATTATCCGTCCTATGTTATATTCGCCTATTCGCGCGGCGTTTCTTACGCTTTAGGCTTCCTGGCGGAGCGGAATCCGTTGTTGTCCGGGATGATTCTTGTCGATTATCCCGCGGAGCATAAAGTCATGCCGTCCGGATGGGCTGAAGATTATATTACCAATTATTTAGTCCCTGCGGGCAGGCTGGAGGCGATCCGTCCAAAGGCGGTGAAAGGCATTGAGCAGGAAGCTGCAGCCGTTGAATTTTATGACGCTTTAGCGCGCACACGATTCCCGGTACTTATTATGAGAGGTGCCCTGGAGGGCGGCCTAATCACACCTGAGGATGAACGTAAATACAGGGATGCTCCTCCTTTTGGGGAACTCGTTACATTCCATCATTCCGGCCACGATGTGCATGCATCGGAAACAGAAAAATACAACCAGTGTATCAAGCATTTCCTGAATAAAATTGACCGATTGTAGATAACCGAATACAGGGAGGGCAATGCTGTATGTTGGAAGAATCTATTTGGTATCAATTGGAAACGGCTAGACATATCACTTTGCGCTGGATCGCTAAAATGACGGAAGAAGTCTGCGATGTGCAGCCTGAGGGTTTTCCGAACAACTTCCGCTGGCATTTAGGCCATATCGCTACGATACAAGCTCAGCTGGCGCACTATTATATCGGACTTCCGCTGATGCTTCCGGACGGCTATCCGGAACGTTTCGCCAACGGGACGCGGCCGTCCGAGTGGATGACACCGGGCCCGGCTCTGCCCGAGCTTGCCGAGGTGCTGGCCGGACAGATTCCCTCTCTCCGCGCGGCTTTGCCGGACGGATTAGCAGTCCCCGCTGTAAAGACGTTCGAGCGTGTCGGCCGCCGGATGGAGACCGCGGCGGATATTTTACTGTTCTCGGCTTATCACGAGGGCCTGCACATCGGCATGATTAACGGGATCAAGTACGGCATGGGCGGCGGAAAAAGGTAGAAAGCATGGTTGCAGGAAGAGCCGGAAACGGCTAGATAAAGGATACCTTACCTTCCCCGCCAGCTTCTCATAGACAGCTAAACAAGCAATTGTGTATACTTTACTATCTACGGATTTTGAACTATAACCTAATTTGAAGCGGAGCGGGGAAGCGTATTATGGCTAAACTTTATTATCGTTACGGGACGATGAACAGCGGCAAATCCATTGATATCCTGAAAATTGCGAACAACTATGAAGAACAGGGCAAGAAAGTACTGATCTTTACTTCGGCAATCGATGACCGCCACGGGGTCGGCAAAATTACGTCCAGGGTCGGTATCCAGCGGGACGCCCTGCTTTTGGATGAGACGGTCTACGACAAAGTTCTCGCAGAGAAACCGGACTGCGTCGTTATTGACGAGGGCCAATTCGCCAGCAGTGAAATTATTGATCAACTGGCCGCAATTGTGGATGAGCAGGATATCCCTGTGATCGTATATGGACTGATGACGGATTTCCAAGGCGATATGTTCGAAGGCAGCAAGCGGCTGTTGGAGCTCGCGGACCGGATTGAAGAAATCAAAACGATCTGCTGGTACTGCAAAAGCAAAGCGAGATTCAATACCAGGTTTAAGGACGGCAAGGCCGTATTTACAGGGGAACAGATTGAAATCGGCGGGAACGATAAATATCTTCCTTTATGCCGAAAATGTTATATGAGAGAAAAGCTTGCCTCGCAGGCTTAAATTACGTTCATTTGACTTTGTATCCGGCGTTTCTTACAATTAGTAAGGTACATATAAACCGTTAGGGACAGGGAGATGAATGTATTGAGATCTTTCGCTTTTCAGAATCCTACGAAATTAATCTTCGGTAAAGGCCAGCTTGAGCAGTTGACTACTGAAGTTCCGAAATACGGTAAGAAAGTTCTCCTGGTTTACGGGGGAGGAAGCATTAAACGTAACGGTATTTACGATAATGTGATGCGCCTGTTGTCAGGAATCGGTGCAGAAGTCCACGAATTGTCCGGGGTGGAACCGAATCCGCGCCACACCACCGTCAATAAGGGAGGCCAAATCTGCAAAGAGCAGGGCATTGAACTGATTTTGGCGGTAGGCGGCGGCAGCGTGCTGGATGCAGCTAAGGCGATTGCCGTTGCGGCGAAATATGACGGGGATGTTTGGGATATTGTGAGCAAGAAAGTGCCGGTTCCGACCGAGGCAGTGCCTATCGGTACCGTGCTTACCCTGGCCGCAACCGGCTCCGAAATGAACTCGGGCTCCGTCATTACAAATTGGGAACTGAACGAGAAGCACGGATGGGGCAGCCCGGCCGTGTTCCCGAAATTCTCGATCCTGGATCCGGAGCATACCGCTTCCTTGCCTAAGGACCATACGGTATACGGTATTGCCGATATGATGGCGCATGTATTCGAACAGTATTTTCACCATGATCCGCATACGCCGGTTCAAGACGGCTTTTGTGAATCCATTCTTCGCGCCGTAATCCAGACCGCCCCAAAACTGGTGGAAGATCTGACCAACTACCAATACCGTGAGACAATCCTTTACTCTGGGACGATGGCGCTGAACGGAACATTGTCCATGGGCGTTCTCGGCGACTGGGCCAATCATGGTCTGGAGCATGCGGTATCGGCCGTATACGATATTCCGCATGGCGGGGGACTTGCCATCCTGTTCCCGAACTGGATGACCTATGTACTTGATGAGAACGTTGGCCGTTTCAAACAGCTGGCCGTCAATGTGTTCGGCATATCAGCAGACGGCAAATCCGACAGGGACGTCGCAGAAGAAGGCATCAAGGCGCTTCGCAGCTTCTGGACCTCCATCGGAGCTCCAAGCCGATTGGCTGACTACGGTATTGATGATTCGAAACTGGACCTCATGGCGGACAAGGTACTGGCTGCCGGCGGTCAAGTGGGTCACTTCAAAGCATTGAATAAAGAGGATATTCTAGCGATCTACAGAATGTCGTTATAAGCTGAAACGGCCGCATCCGTAAGGGTGCGGCCGTTTTTATTCGGGCAGCTCGGCGCTCTGGTACACATAAGGGTCTTTAGGAGGTTGAATTGCAACAGCACTGGACAACTCGAGTTTCATCCGCGGTTCACCGTTCCGCTTGATGACGGTCAGCTTACCCGTCACACGAAACCACTGATCGTCTTGAAGCTTACGGCCATTCCTCAGTTCCGCTAAGATCCCAAGCGGAAGCGCATCCGCGGAACAGCACTGGACACTAAAGCGGCTGACCGCAAACTCGTCCGGGGCCATGGTCTCATCACGGAATAGAAAGCCGCTGACACTGATCCGTTTGCCTGCAAAGGCTTCCTGGTACAGGTCGAGGGTAGTCAACGCATCAATGTAGTTTTCCGATGTGATCCGGATCAGGTCTTGGCTGTAAAGTTGTTTCGCATAAGCTGCGTATTCCTCTGTAAACGGAGTCGAGGGAAAGAGGCTATCCAGGGACGGCTTTTTCCCTTCCGGCAACGAAGGGGCTGACCCGGCATCATTCCCGGTTTTGAGCGCGGAAGCAGCGCTCCAATTCATTCCTTTTTGGGCGGCCATCGAGCTGCTGAGCGTATGATCCGGCAACAGGATACCCATAGCAACGGGAACAATAAACAAACTATATATGACCAGGCTCCGAATGGAAGAGGAAGGCGGAGCATGGTCATGGCCGCAGCCGCAATCATGTTCCGTCTCCGGTTTCAGCCGGAATAGGCGATAGATATGATAAACAGCCCCTGCATAAAGAACGAGCGAAGCGCATTTTACATACAATTCCATACGGGGCGCGATATATAAGGACATGGAACCGCGCTTGACCAAATCCGCAATAAATAATGCGAGCCCGGCAAGAATAACAGCCCTCAGAACAGTGTGCACCTTTCGGATACGTAAATCAGCCATCCCTCGTCATCCCCCTTACTTTGCAAGCCATAAGGCGTCAATAAGATGTGAACCCGCGAGTACCGAGGCAGTAATGAGCAGCATCAGGTACAGCACAAACTTTTTGTTGAACACCGAGAAGAGCATCAGGGTCGTCTTCATATCCAGCATGGCCCCGAAAACAAGAAACGTCAGTAGAGGTCCCGGACTGAACGCTGATGTGAAAGACGCCGCAACAAATGCATCCGAAGTGGAGCAGATGGAAAGCACATAGGCTAGTCCAGCCATAAACATATGCCCCCCGGCGGACTCACTGCCTAATGACATCAGCGTGTCCCGGCTTATTCCGGTTTGGATCAGAGCGGTCAGCAGAATGCCGAACAGCAAATATTTGCCCATATCAAAAAATTCGTCCGAAGCATGAGAGAAGAAAGAGCTAAACTTCCCTCCGATCCCGGCGGTTCCATGCGGATGGTGTTCATGGGTATGGACATGGTGATGATGGGAAGAGGCGTTTTTCAACGGATTGTGTCTGACAGTAAAATAGAGAATGCCGCCGATTGCAGCCGAAACCGCAAAAGCCAGTCCCATTCTGGCATACACGAGCTCCGGCTGATGATGAAAAGCCATCGAAGTGGAAGCAAACACAACCGGGTTCAGGATGGGAGCGGCAAGGATATAACTGATTCCCGCATAAACCGGCATCCCCTTTCGAATAAGCCCCCGGACGACGGGGATCATGCCGCATTCACATAATGGAAGGGCAATCCCAATCAAACAGGCGGTGATAATCGCTAAGGCAGGGTGCTTTGGAAGTACCCGCCTAATGCTGTCTTCCGACACAAAGGTATGCAGCAGGGAAGATACCAATACACCCAACAGCAGAAAAGGCAGGGCTTCCAGCAGAATGCCCAAGACGATCGTTTTAAAATTCTGGATGGTATCGAAAGTTAGGAACGGGGTGACAGCTGCCGGCATTTCGGATCCCTCCACATGTGATCTTTTTAGAGTATATGAGCCCGTCCTATAATGTAGCACGCTAAACGTAAATTTTACGATTAATTAGTTTGTAATCCCAAGTTAGACAAGGTATCTTAGTAATAGAATCAGCAATACATAGAGGAGGATTTATGAAGATTGAGAGTACGGAAGTTTATCTCCTGACCGGTTTTTTGGGGAGCGGCAAGACGACACTGCTCGGCAGGATGCTCGATTATTTTGTTGAGACCGGCAAGAAGGCGGCCGTTCTTATGAATGAACTGGGGGAAGTAAATCTGGATGGAATGCTCTTGGGAGAAGAGGTTCCGATGAAGGAACTGTTAAGCGGATGTATTTGCTGCACAGTTCGGGGGGACTTCGGATTCCAGCTGCACCGGTTGTTGGAAGAACATGCTCCCGATGTCGTTATTGTGGAATCTACCGGCGCTGCGAATCCGATGGAAGTGCTGGACGAACTGTCAGAGCTGTCCTTGTATACGGGAGTGGAGCTGAAAGATGTGATCGCTGTAGCGGACGCGCTTCAGCTGCAAGAGGCCGCACAGAAAGGCAAAGGGCCGACGTACCGGCTGATGAAAGATCAATTGAGATGCGCTTCGGTCATCATCCTGAACAAAACCGATTTGATCCCTTCTCAGCAGCTGCCTACTATTCAGAAGCTGTTAAGGGAATGGAATCCGGCCGCCCCGGCCGTCGTGACCGTCCGGTGTTCGGCGGATCTGGAACAACTTCTTTCAGGGGATGCGGTTCACCCGGAACCTGGAAGCATGCAGGAGAAAGGCGGCGAGCCCAGAAGTTCCCACAATCACGTGTTAGTTTATACGCAAGAGTTGGATAAGCCCGTAAACAGCGAGTCGTTCGAGGCGATGTTCGAGAACATGCCGGAACAGGTGTATCGTGCTAAGGGCATCGTTTCTTTTACGGATACGTCCAAAAGGTATCTGTTCCAATATGCTTATAGACAGCTGGAGTTCACGCCGATTACTCCTCAGGGGAAAGTAAAGGACGTGGCAGTGTTTATCGGGGAGCATTTTGACAAACAGGAGATTCGAAAACGGGTACATGAGCTTATGTAGTTAGCAGGCGACTCTCCCGTTACCTTTGTATCGATTCCGGAAGTAGGTTGGCGGCCTAGTTTTAATTTGAAGGTCAAGTCATCCAAACCGCCGGTTTCTACGAAGTGTAGGATGGGAGGGATATTGGATTGAAAGGGGATATCCTACTAATGACTGAACTTGCAGCAGACGGGGATTTGCTGAAGCGCATTGCCGCCAAGGACGCAGAAGCCCTGGAGCAGCTGTACGACCGGTACGAGAAACCAATGTATTCATTCGCTTACCGGATTGTGAAAGATGCGATGCAAGCCGAAGAGATCGTTCAGGAACTGTTTTTCCGTATCTGGAATGCAGCTGTAAACTATGATCCTTCCCAAGGAAAAGTAACGACATGGATGTTTACCTTAACCCGCAATATTGCCATAGATCTGCTTAGGAAGAAGGAAAACCGCACGGTTAAAGAGATGACGGAACCCGAGAAGATGCAGCGGTATGCCGATCAGATGACCGACACGGAGAAGCAGGCCGAGACGAAATGGGTCGGAGAAGAAATCAGAACGGCGCTTACAACGTTGAATCAAGATCAGCAGCAGGTGATTGAAATGATCTATTTCGGGGGATTGACGCAGCAGGAAGTTTCCACACGGCACAATATCCCGCTGGGGACTGTCAAAAGCAGGGTTAGGCTGGCTATGAAGCAGCTGAAGTCGGCCCTGTCGGGGATCGGGAAGGAGGAAGCGTGGAAATGAAAGAACAACACGGAATGCCTTGCGACTTGTTAGAACTTTTTGTGATAGAAGGACTGGATGAAGTAGATAAAGCGGAATTTGAGAAGCATTTGGCGTCTTGCGCCTCATGCCAAGAAGGGCTGGCGGAATTAAGCCCCGTTATGGACGCTCTTCCCTATGCTGCGGAGCAAGTGGAAGTGCCTCAGGGAATGAAGGGCCGCATATTGGGTTCCATTCTGAGAACGGAACAGGCGGAGCCGAATCCGGAGACGGCTGCCGCGATTTCGGATCTTGACGATCTTATGCCCAAGGTGACGCCGGAACGTCCGGTATACGAAGTTTCAGCCAAGCGGACCGGCTGGAGCAAGTTCCTTAATTACGGCTTGGCCGCCGCTGCGCTGATATCGATTTTTTATAATGTGCAGCTGAAACAAGAGATCAGCCGGCTGGAGACGATTGCGGCTGCTCCCGAAAAGCCGGTTCAGCGACTGCAGACCAACAACGTCGTATCTTTAAATCCGGCAGTGGAGGGACTCGTGGCGAAAGGGCGTGCCTCGATTGTCATTGACAGCAAAGGTACGCATCTGTTGGTTCAGGCGGAAAATTTACCCGAACTGAAACAAAATCAGGCGTTCCAGCTATGGCTGATCAAAGGCGGGGAACCGGTGAATGCGGGGACTTTCGTATCGCATAATGGATCGGGCGCTGTCTATTATACGCTTAGCTCCAAGGATCAGGGCTACGATACGATTGCCATTACGCTGGAGCCCGATGCGTTCGGAGAGAAGCCAAGAGGGAACCCGGTGCTTGCCGCCAAAGTGGAATCCTAGACGTCAGCAGACTGCACTGGTAACGTTAATATCCCTTACACAATCCCGTTGACAGCTGTCTTCTCATGATTTTATAATGAGGTGCTGGGAGACAAGTCAAGTTAGTTAACATAAGGGGATGCATAACATGACGATTGATCAACTCGCGGGCGGCCTGGACACGATATGGGTGGTTCTGAGCGCCGCGATGATTCTTCTGATGGAGGGCGGCTTTGCCCTTCTGGAGGCCGGTTTTGTCAGGCAGAAGAACGCAGTCAGCATTATTATGAAAGTGTTTGTAGACATTACGTTCGGAGCTTTAGTGTTCTTCCTGTTCGGGTTTGCGCTTATGTACGGCAAGGACGCAGGAGGCTTCATCGGAACATCCGGATTTATGCTGGACGGGGATCTGGCACATATCCAGTATCTGATTTCCCACGAAACCTATTGGCTGTTCCAGTGCGCGTTCGTTATCGCCGTCATTTCGATTGTATCGGGTGCGGTAGCCGAACGGTTTAATTTTAAAGCATACATTCTTTATACAATTGCCATGACAGGCATCATCTATCCCGTGGCAGGGCACTGGGTATGGGCTGTCGGGGGCTGGCTGGGCAAGCTGGGCATGATCGATTTTGCCGGCTCGGCGGTCATTCATGCCTTGGGCGGATTTTCCGCCCTCGCCGCAGCGATGTTCATCGGACCCCGGATCGGGAAATTCAATCAGGACGGTTCCGCAAATATCGTGCCCCCTTCAAATCTGCCTCTGGCTTCCGTCGGCGCGTTTATCCTATGGTTCGGCTGGTTCGGATTCAACTCGGGCAGTACGCTCAGCGCGGCAAACTTCTACGAGGCGATTGGCCATATCGCCGTCACTACGATGCTGGCTGCGGCAAGCGGAGGAGCGGCCTGCATCCTGTTTACAATGCTGCGTTACCGAAAGTCCGATCCCCCGATGGTCATTAACGGGGCATTGGCCGGCCTTGTCGGTATTACCGCAGGCTGCGCTTACGTCTCCGACGGGGCAGCGATGCTGATCGGCGCGGTATGCGGGATAGCGATGGTATTCGCTACCGAAATGCTGGAGCGCCGGGGCGTCGACGACCCGGTCGGCGCGTTCGCGGTTCACGGCATCAGCGGCAGCCTCGGCACGCTGGCCGTGGGGTTGTTCGCCATGCCCGAGCTGACGAAAGGGTTCGGCCTGGAAACGGCCGGACTGTTGTATGGCGGGGGCTGGCAGCTGCTGGGCGCACAAGCGCTTGGACTTGTGCTGATCAGCGCCTGGGGCTTCGGGCTCACCTGGCTCGTCCTGAAGGCGATCCAAGCCGTCGTGCCTGTGCGGGTCACCTCCGACGAAGAGCTCGTCGGACTGGACGTAGGCGTGCACGGCGTGCCGGCTTACAGCCAAGAGCACGATTTTATCGCTTTGCCTACGATGGACGGCAAATGAGATAACCTCGATCGAGGTCTTTCGAAGAGGAGTCGACCGCGTTCAAATGTAGGTTTATCCGAAAACTTATACTTTTTTATGTGGTGAAACAAGGAACCCGGAAATGCTGTACTTCAGCGCATTCCCGGGTTCCTTGTTCATTGTTTCACTTTGGTTTGAACGTATACCTTGCCGTACGATACGAAACACTACATGTTAGACTAAACGGCACAACAAAAGCCCCGCAGGTTACCGGGGCTTCTTGATTATGATTTATGCTGCTCCAACATTGCTTTGGCTGCCTCGATTTCCTGCCGGAGGCGCCGTGCTGTCTCCATCGGTTTCTTCACATAATGGATGTACTCAACCGCCAGATGGTGGTCCGGCTTTTTGCCTGTGAGCATTTTGCGGATACCTGACATCGCCTGATAGGTCTGTTCTTCTTTCATCCGCCTCTTCTCATAGCGCTCTATCGCTTTCTCGATCTCGGATATCTGCTGCTCGCGCTTCGCGATATACGTTTCTATAAATGAGTAGATGTCCGCGCCGGGCGGCATGGTAACACGATCATATGATTGTCCCCATAAAGCATCAAACATGAGAGTACACCTACCCTTGAATGTAAGCTATTTTCACACCACAATTTAAGTTTACCTTATTTTTGCATCCTTGAAAAGACCTTCTTCCCGAAAACTTACACATAGGAAATCGCGATTAGAGCCATAATAAGGAGTATCGGCCGACAACCGGAATGAAAATCGCCTGGATAAAGGATGGTTCGAACCAATGGAATCGGATAAAAAGTGGGACCTTATTTCGATCGCATCGATCCCCCTCATCATGACGCTGGGCAATTCCATGCTGATCCCAGTTTTGCCAGCTATCCGTACGCGACTGGGGATAACGTCGCTGCAAGTCAGCCTCTTGATTACCGTATACTCGGCTGTGGCCATTGTTCTAATTCCGGTCGCAGGCTATCTTTCCGACCGTTACGGCCGCAAGGCTGTAATCATACCAAGTCTGATCGCTACGGCATTGGGCGGTCTGCTTTCCGGCCTCGCTTCGTGGTGGATGCCACATCCATATGCTTTGATTTTAGGGGGCCGTGTTCTTCAGGGGATTGGCGCAGCGGGTTCCGCACCGATTGTTCTGCCTTTGATCGGGGATATTTTTAAACGGGAAAGCGACGTAAGCCAAGGACTCGGTATCGTAGAAACGTCCAATACGTTCGGAAAAGTGCTCAGCCCTATATTAGGATCGTTTCTCGCTTCATTTATATGGTTCCTGCCCTTTCTTTTTATCCCGATTTTCTGCTCTATTTCTATACTGATGGTTGCATTTCTTGTGAAATCTCCCGAGAAAAAGGAAGAGCCGCCTGAATTCAAACAGTTTCTTAAATCCGTAAAGTTTATTTTTACGGAAAAAGGCCGGTGGCTTTATGCGATTTTTGCGATCGGGGTCATCTGCATGTTCGTTATTTTCGGGACGCTTTTTTATTTGTCGGATGAGTTGGAACGGCTGTTCAATTTAAAAGGGGTTTTAAAAGGGGCGGTGTTAGCCATTCCGCTGGCAGCTTTATGCCTTGCTTCCTTTTTTACAGGAAAGGCAATCGGCAAAAACAAACCGTTGATGAAATGGCTGACATTTATCGGTACGGTCCTTCTTACCGCAGCTGTCTTTGGGTGCGGGATGATTCATTCGATTCCTTGGATTATTGCACTGCTGTGCCTTGCCGGTATAGGTATGGGGCTAATCCTTCCTTGTCTGGACGCCTTTATTACTGAAGGGATTCAAAAAGAGCAGCGGGGGACAATCACTTCAATATACAGCTCCATGCGGTTTATCGGTGTTGCGCTGGGCCCGCCGGTTGCCTCCGTTCTCCTTGGGGTTTCACACCACGTCATGTTTTACACGATTTCCGGGGCGTGCCTGCTGGCTGCATTGATCTCGCTCTTTGCGATTCATCCCCATGCGAACGATAAACCCCCGGGAGGATCAGGAAAGTATGAGCCTTCGGAAGGCAAAGGGCATGATAAATTGAAGATCCGGATCGGGTGAAATGAACCTGTATCGAGGTCTTTCGAAGAGGAGCGACCGCGTTCAACTGTAGCTTTATTCGCCAATAAGAAAGCCGTTTTCGTTGCCGAAAACTTAAACTTTCTTATATGGTAATAAAACAGGGCTTTCTCTGCATGGTCTTCTAATAAGATCATGCGGAGAAAGCCCTTTATCTCATTACAGCTTGCCGTGCTTGCGGTAACGTTCCGTCAATGTTGTCAGCATGCGGATTCCGATCTGATTTTCGGCACCTTCCGGGATAATAATGTCGGCGTATTTCTTAGAAGGTTCTATGAACGCGTCGTGCATCGGTTTCACCGTCATTAAGTATTGATCCACCACGGATTGCAGGGTACGTCCCCGTTCCTGGATATCTCTTACTACCCGGCGCAAAATACGGATATCCGCATCCGTATCCACGAACACTTTAATGTCGAGGCCGGAACGAAGGTGATCGTCCGAAAGAACATGAAGCCCTTCCACTATAACGATTTGCTTCGGTTCAACCGTCTCCGTTTCCGATGACCGTGCATGCACTGTGAAGTCGTATACCGGGATTTCCACGGTTTCTCCATCCCGGAGACGGGAAAGGTGCTGCAGAAGCAGTTCATTATCGAAAGCATTCGGATGATCGTAATTAATGCGTTCACGCTGTTCCATGGACAGCTCGGAGTGATCCAGATAATAACTGTCCTGCGAGATCAGGACGGCATTCGCATCTCCCATTCGTTCCATTATAGAGCGGGCCACCGAGGTTTTGCCGGAACCGGTGCCGCCGGCGATACCTATAATCAACATAAAGCGTATTCTCTCCTGTCTTTACCTGAAATTCACTTTCACAGTTTACCATATATTTAACAGAAGCCAAAATGGGAATTATGTGACCGGATATCCCGACCTTTTTTCGGAAAAACTGGAACTACAAATCGCCGGCAATCGGGAGGTAACCGAACATGAAAACACCGGAACCAACGAATCATGAGGAACTTCAGCAGTTGACCAAAAGCCTGGATACGAATGCAGCTTATTTAAAACAGGCGCTCGGCGTGAAAAAAAGCTTTGACGTAATCCATCGGGAACTGGAATTCGCCGGGATCAAGATGGGGCTGTTCTTCGTGGACGGTTTTGTTAAAGATGAAGTATTGAACGTGATTTTCCTCCATTTGGCGAAACTTAAGCCTGAAGACATACAGCCTCAGACAATCATGAAGCTGCTGCATACCCATATTGCCTACGTGGAGACGGAAACCGTCAAAGAAACGGAAAAGCTGATCGGTGCCGTGCTTGCCGGTCCGCCTGTTCTTGTCATTGACGGTTACGACGAAGCTTTGCTGATTGATGCCCGTACCTATCCTGCCCGGGGCCCCGATGAACCTGATATTGAACGGGTTGTCCGGGGGGCTAGGGACGGTTTTACGGAAACCCTCATTTTCAATACGGCATTAACCCGCAGGCGTCTGAGAGACCGTTCCCTTAGGATGGAATACATCCAGATCGGCAGACGTTCCAAGACCGATATAGCAATGGCTTACTTGGAAGACGTAGCGGATGATGAATTGGTCAGTGAAATCAGGAGCAGATTGACAGGGATCGAGGTGGAAGGCCTGGCAATGGCCGATAAAGCAATCGAGGAATTTCTGTTCAAAAAACACTGGAATCCATTTCCAATGGTCCGGTATACCGAACGTCCTGACGTAGCTGCGATTCATTTAATGGAAGGACATGTTCTTATTTATACGGATACGTCGCCAAGTGTCATGATTACGCCTACCACATTATTCCATCACGTGCAGCATGCCGAAGAATACAGGCAGAAGCCGATCGTAGGAGCATATTTGCGTTGGGTCAGATTTGCCGCCATGTTAGGTTCCGTATTTATGCTGCCTCTGTGGCTTATGTTTGCCTTGCAGCCTGAGCTGCTTCCGGATATGCTACATTTCCTTCTCCCCAAAGCGAAGGAAAATCAAGTTCCTTTTGTCGTGCAGGCTCTGCTGGCTGAAGTCGGTATTGATGCGCTCCGGATGGCGGCGATTCATACTCCCTCTTCTTTGGCGACGGCCCTCGGCTTGGTGGCTGCTCTAATGATTGGAGATATTGCGGTGGATGTGGGGCTGTTATCGAAGGATATTCTGCTGTTTTTGTCCATTTCGGCGTTGGGTACCTTTGCTACTCCCAGTTATGAATTCGGGATGGCTACCAGAATTGTACGTATTTCGCTGCTGCTGCTTACGGGGTTATTCCATTGGGTCGGGCTGGCAGCCGGCACCTTATTCTGGTTTGTGCTGCTCGCCTTCACCAGGCCTCTAGATACTCCGTATTTGTGGCCGTTGCTTCCATTAAACATAAAAGCAATGGCTGACATTCTCGTTCGTTCTCCGGTACCGGCCAAGAAGAAACGCCCCTCCGTACTGAAACCGAAAGACGGTACACGCTTATAAATGCAAAAAAAACCGGGGCCGCGAGGCTCCGGTTTTTTGGTGTGTAATCTACACCCTGCTGCTTCTTCCTGTGAACAGGGAAATGATAAACAGCACGATGAACACGAAGAACAGCACTTTGGCGATGCCTGCCGCTGCACTTACGATACCCATAAATCCGAATACGGCTGCAATCAAGGCAATGATTAGAAAGATAAAGCTCCATTTTAACATTGTATTCAGCCTCCTTAGGTGTAGTATGCTTTGTCATGCTCTAACTTAAACCCAATTCCCAGGCTTGAAACACAGGGTATTTCGGCGCTGCACCCTTGTTTCAAAGCCGACGCCCCAGGGTATTTCTCATACATATCGACACAACAGATTCCTAAGGAGGATATGAAATGATTACTCAATTAAGCGTTGCGCTTATCGCTGTGGCATTCACATTTCTAGTAGTATATTTAATTAAAACATTAAAGAAAGTAATGGAGTCGCTTGATCAGACAAACCGGACACTCACAGAGGTGCAGCATACGGTAAATGATCTCTCCGTAGAAGCAAAGCAACTCATTCACACGGTAAATCAGATTACAGCGGATGTGAAAGGCAAGATCAGTTCGGTCGATCCTCTCTTCGAAACGGCTCAAGACGTTGGCGAGGTCCTTCATGAAGTCACTGCAACAGTGAAACATGCAGCTGCGTCTGTACTGGGAAACCACAGCGGACAGACTACGACCGCAACGCATTTTATGCCTGATGGAAGCTACACGCAAGAAAAGCAGAATTCTACGCTGAACCGGTTGTCCCATATTGCGAACTATGTATCTCTCGGAAGCCGCATCTTGAACCGCTGGAAATCATCCAGAGTAAAATCCACCTTCTAAAGCAGGCTGCTTACGAAAGGGGCGGACACCTATGAAGAAACGTCTGATTTGGGGATTACTGCTCTGTTTGACGGTGTCGGGTGCAGCGGCGGGAACGCTGCTTCAAGAAGGCTCAGCTTCCGCGGAACCATCTCGCTTTCAGGTGAACGGAATTTCGCTGGGGCAGACGAAAACCGCCGTTGTTCAAAAGAAAGGAGAACCCGTCTCTATAGTAAAAGACAGGCTGCTGGGCACGGAAGAATATCGGTACCGGGATGCGAAGGTCGGTTTTTATGATGGCCGGGTAGAATATATTTCCCTGGCGGCAGCAAGGAGATACATGTCATTGGACGGGAAGCTGGTAGGCATCAGCCGTGCCGGGCTGACCGGGGTGTTCGGCGCTGCCGATTACCGGGCCGAAGACGGGATGGTCTTCATTCAAGCTGACACCGCATTTAAAGCGTACACCGACCCTGAAACGGGAGCAATTGTAAGTGTCGATTACTTTTTTGGAGATGAAACGTGATTCTTTTTGGAGAGGCTGTTTCAAACGGCACCGTATGGTTTAATGTATTTTATAGTTCCTGCCTTTGTGTTTAGCCCAAGATGCTTTACATCAAAAGGCCAAGCTTAACAATATACCAATCCAGTTGAGAATACAGTCTCATCTAGATTGGTATATTTCCGTATGTAAGACAAATTGGCAGAAACCGCTTCTTATGGAACAGGCTGGCTGTGGAAGGATGGACTTTCAAACAGGGATGGACTAGTATGGTTACAAATGCTTAATCGGCACTTCGAAGTGGGTATGAAAAATAAAGGAGCTCTCCATACATGAGTATAATGATCATAGATGATAACCCCACGAACTTAATTATTATTAAAGAAATACTGAAAAAAGCGGGCTACCGCAAGCTTATGGCCGCCTCGTCAGCGAAGGCGATGTTTGAGCTGCTTGAAACCTCCGAAGGGAAAGGGGAAGAACCCGTTCATTTGATCCTGCTTGATATTATGATGCCGGACATGGACGGTATCGAAGCATGCCGGAAGCTGCAGTTATCGGAAAAGCACCGCAACATCCCGGTCATCATGGTTACCGCATTAGGCGATTCCAACAAACTTGCGGAAGCGCTCGATGCCGGGGCCATTGATTATGTAACAAAACCGATCAACCGCGTTGAACTGCTGGCAAGGATCAGGGTAGCCCTGCGGCTGAAATACGAGAAGGACTGGCACAAGGAACGGGACGATCACATGCGAAATGAGCTGGAGCTGGCCAAACAGGTTCAGCACGGGGTGCTCACACCGGCGCTGCTGGAACGGAACATCAAGATCGACGCAATCTATCAGCCCTCACAGGAGCTGGCAGGAGACCTTTATGCCTGGTACCCGGTAGATGAGGACAGGTACGGCATTATTTTGCTCGATGTGATGGGACACGGTATTTCGTCTTCGCTGGTGAGCATGTTTATTGCTTCTATGCTCCGCGATATTATAACCACTCTTGCCAAACCTGAGAAGGTCATACAGGAATTGAACCGGAGAATGAATCTGCTTTACGTTCCCGGACATTTTGTCCAATATTATTTTACGGCCATTTACATTCTGGTGGATACGAATCGGAAGACGATCGAATATGTCAATGCAGGCCATCCTGCCGGTTTTCTGCTGTCGCCCGACGGTCAATGCCGTTCGCTGTCGCAAGGATCCAGCGCTGTCGGTTTTTTTGAAACGATTGAGGTCACTCCCGGCTTGATGGAATATACGGACCGGGCGAAAATTCTGCTGTATACGGACGGGATACTGGAACAGCTGGATCCGGAGGAGGATCAGATCGAAGCAATGTCCAGACTGGCTGTGCAGCATGCTGACTCGAGTTTGGAACAAATCAGAGAGAGATTCTTCACAGGACAGGAGAAACAGGACGATATGTGTTTTGTGATGATTGATCTTACCCCTGACGGATCCGCGGGTAACAAGCAGTAGAAACAATCATGTATTGAAGGGGAGGGGAACCCGCTTGAGAATCAGAGGTAAACTGCTGCTCGGGTTCAGCGCAATGATGCTGATTATGCTGATCCTGACTTCGGTAGCCTATAACCGGATGTCGGCTATTGACCATCAGTTGAAGACGATTTATAACGATCCGTATCAGAATTACAAATACATCCAAAGTTTGCGCGGCCAGGTTAATACTGTTTCGCGTCTGCTTGCCAATGCGATGATCCAAAGGGAATCTACGTCTGCTAACGAGATGAAATTGAAATCGGCTCAATCTCAAGTGCTGGAGTTACTTGAGAAACTGTCTGCGGTCCGCACGGTTGATGTTCAAGAGAGCCAAATGTCCGAAAGATCAGCTGAGCTGGCCAAACGTTTCATGACCTATGTGGACACGGTCATTCCCATGATACAGGGTGGACGGTATACAGAGGCCGTTTCACTGCGTTCGTCTGAAGGATTGAAAAGCCAAGAAGAGTTTTTAACCTTTACCGAGCAATTTCTATCTTTTGAAGAAAAGAAAATAGAAACCGTATTCTATTTGTCCGCAACCACATTTAATAAATCGATCATGTGGCTGTCTATACTTACGCTAGCCGGGCTGCTGATTGGTGTACTTATTATCGTTTGGACAACACTGTCCGTCTCCCGAGGCATTTCAACGGTGAATACGCTCATTAAGGGGTTCACTTCAGGACAGTTCAAAGCTTTGCAGCGCATTAAAATAACATCCAAGGATGAATTGGGGCAGGTTGCTCACTTTATCAAGGATTCGGCCGCGGCATTGGAAGAGAGAAACCGTAACAACCAGCTGTTGATACAAGAGAAAGAAGATTTAAGCTGGCTGAAAACTCAGGTGGCACGGCTTACTGAACTATACAGCGGTTTAACCAGCTTGGAGAAACTGGCGCACAAATTTACCGGTGAATATACACCGATTTTGGGGGCTGCATTCTCTGCTTTTTATATACGTGACCGCCAGAATCTAGCCTATTTGAAGTTAGCGGGAACGTACGGTTACGATGTTTCGGACGTGAAGCCTGTCAGGGTGGGTGAAGGGCTGGTCGGCCAATCTGCCAAGGATAACCGCAGAATCCTGCTGAATAACGTCAAAGCGGAATATGTGAAAATAAAGTCCGGAATCGGCGAAACGGAGGAAGTGTTCTTGCTTCTGCAGCCGATCAGCTTTGAAGGGTCGGTTTTGGCTGTTATAGAATTAGCCAAGTTTCATGAATTTACCGAACGTGAATTGGATCTGGTCGGACAGTTGGCGGAAACGATGGGTACTTTAATGAGCAGGCTCATCGACCGGATGAGAGTGGATGAGCTGCTGAAAGAATCGCAGTCGCTGACGGAGGAAGCCCAGGCGCAGTCGGAAGAGTTGCTGGCGCAGCAAGAAGAGCTGCGGCGGTCAAATGAGGAGCTCGAGCAGAAAACGCAAGCCCTGATGCTTTCAGAAGAGAGATTGCAGAGACAGCAGGAGGAACTGGAACACAGCAATGAAGAGCTGGTGATGAAAACCCAGCTGCTCGAACAGCAAATCAGGAAGACGGACCAGAAACATCAGGAAGTGGAACTCCAGAAGGAATCGCTGGAGAAGCAGGCAATGGAATTGGCCATGAGCACCAAGTATAAAACGGAATTTCTTGCAAACATGTCTCATGAACTGCGCACGCCGCTTAACAGCCTGCTGATTCTTTCCCAGCTGCTGGCTGATAATAAGAACGGTAACCTGGATTCCAAGCAGCTGGAATACGCCCAAACGATTCATTCTTCCGGCAGCGACCTGCTGAAGCTGATCGATGAGATTTTGGATTTATCCAAAGTGGAAACGGGCAGGATGGAAGTATATCCGGAGGAAGTCGAACTGGAGCAAGTCGCCACTTATATCGAAAGAGTCTTCAGCCCCGTTGCGGCCGATAAACGTTTGGAACTCATCGTCCGGCTTGATCCGAAGCTGCCGAAAAGTGTGTACACAGACGAGCAGCGGCTGAAGCAGATCTTGAAAAATCTCGTTTCAAATGCCATTAAATTTACGAAAAAGGGTTATGTGGAAGTTAACGTACTTGCATCCGGAAACAAGAAGATTGAATTCAAAGTAAAAGATACCGGCATAGGCATTGCCAAAGAAAAGCAGGAAATGATTTTTGAAGCCTTCCGGCAGGCAGACGGAACAACCAGCCGCAACTACGGCGGCACGGGACTCGGCCTATCGATCAGCAGGGAATTGGCAAAGCTGCTGCAAGGCCAAATCTCTGTAACGAGTGTAGAAAACAAAGGCAGCGAGTTTACCCTGACTCTTCCGCTTTACTACAGCATGGAGCTCTCATCCGAGGCAGCCGCAGCTGCGGAGGAACAGCCCGTAGTAACCTTGCCGGCGTATCATGAAGTAATCGCTACGATTGCGGCAACCAGGAAGGAAATCCAGGAACCGGCCGCAACAGCCATGCAAATACAGGACGACCGGGATGATCTGGACGAGGAGGACCGCGTGATCCTCATCATTGAGGATGATGTGAACTTTGCCAAGGTGTTGTTGGATATGGCGCGCCAACGCGGGTTTAAAGTACTGGTGGCTTTACAGGGGGACCATGGCTTGACCATGGCCAAAATGTATACGCCGGAAGCCATCCTGCTGGATATTCAGCTGCCGGTGATGAACGGCTGGTCGATTCTGCATCATCTCAAGAATGCTTCCGGGACGCGGCATATTCCGGTTCATGTGATCACAGTGAATGAAGAAATTCTTCAAGGGCTCTCGATGGGAGCACTTGCCTTTCTGAAAAAACCTTCCGGCAGGGAACAGCTGGAAGAAGTCTTTTCCGGGATTGAGGGATTTCTTGAAAAGAAGCTGAAACGGCTGTTGATCGTGGAAGCGGACGAAGAGCAGTGCCGCAATCTGGAAGAATTGATTGGACACGACGATATCGAGATTACCTGTGCAGATACCGGGCGCATAGCGATGGAACTGCTCTCCGGCCAACAGTTTGACTGCATGGTGCTGGATTTGTTCCTGCCGGATATGTCGGGTTTCGACATTCTGGATATGCTGAGGGATACTCATCAGCTGCAAAGCTTGCCGGTCATTATTCATACAAATGAGGACTTGGATAAGAAATCCGAACTCAAACTGAAGAAATACGCCGAATCTATTATTATTAAAGATGTCAAATCACCGGAGCGGCTGTTGGACGAAACCGCTTTGTTCTTACACCGGGTGGAAGCGGACCTTCCTGCAGATAAAAGAGAGATGCTGCGAAAATATCAGAATAAGGAAGCCATTTTCGAAGGAAAACAAATCCTTCTGGTAGATGACGACATCCGCAATGTCTTTGCCATCTCCAGTATACTGGAAGCTAACGGCATGGAGGTGGCTTTTGCCGAAAACGGCAAGGAGGCGCTGGAGCATTTGAACGGAACGGTTCCGTACGATCTTGTCCTTATGGATGTCATGATGCCGGAGATGGACGGATACGAGGCGATGCGCCTGATCAGACAGCATCCGAAGTTCGAGAAGCTCCCGATTATTGCGCTCACCGCGAAGGCCATGAAGGAAGACCGCCAGAAATGCATTGAAGCAGGGGCATCCGACTATGTTATAAAACCGATCCAGAATGAGCAATTATTATCCCTGATGAGAGTTTGGCTTTACAAATAAGGGTTAGAAGGTTGGGTTATGGAAAATAAGCATACCGACGAGGAAGAGCGGGAGAAGATTGAAATCGGGCTTCTGTTGGAAGGGATTTACCGTTATTATGGGTTTGATTTCCGCAATTATGCCTACAGCTCACTGCGAAGGCGGATCTGGCACCGGGTTTATTCGGAGAAACTTCAAACCATTTCGGGGTTGCAGGAGAAAGCATTGCATGACAGGGCATGCCTGGACCGGCTTCTCTCTGACTTAAGCATCTCCGTCACTGAAATGTTCCGGGACCCGGGCATGTTTCTGAAATTCCGGGAAGAGATCGTTCCCGTTCTTCGCAACTATCCTTATATCCGTATATGGCATGCAGGGTGTTCCACTGGGGAAGAAGTGTATTCGATGGCCATTTTGCTTCAGGAAGAAGGGTTATACGACCGTACCCGGATTTATGCGACCGATATGAATCAAGCTTCCTTGGAGAAAGCAAAAGCCGGAGTTTATCCTCTTGAGAAAATGAAGCAATACACTCAGAATTATATAGAAGCGGGGGGGAAGCAGTCTTTCTCCTCCTACTATACCGCGAAGTATAATTCGGTCATCTTTGATCCCAGCCTGAAAAAAAATATGATCTTTGCGGAGCACAATCTGGTGACCGACCGTTCTTTTAACGAATTTCAGGTCATTTTGTGCCGCAACGTACTGATTTATTTCAATAAAGAGCTGCAGGACCGCGTTCATAAGCTGTTTTACGAAAGCCTCAGCCCTAACGGATTTTTGGCTTTGGGCAGTAAGGAGTCCATTCATTTTACTTCTTACGCAGACTGTTACCAGGTCATCAGCGACCGGGAAAACTTATATATGAAATTCACATAATGCCGGAAAGGAGGGGAAGCGTAATGCTGTCTTCTGAAATGGATGACACAATTAACATTTTGCTGGTGGACGATCAGCCTGAAAATTTACTGACGCTGGAGGCAGTACTGTCCGAAGAAAACTATAATCTAGTTAAGGCCGGCTCGGGGGAGGAAGCGCTCCGTTACCTGTTAAAGCATGATTTTGCGGTTATTGTACTGGACGTTCAGATGCCGGGGATGGATGGGTTTCAGACGGCCAAACTGATCAAAGCGAGAGAGAAAACAAAGCATATTCCGATTATCTTCATCTCAGCCAACAGCAAAGAAACCAACCATCTGTTTGCCGGATATTCCGTCGGCGCAATGGACTACATGGTGAAACCGTTCGTACCGCAAATTTTAAAGTCTAAGATAGAAGGATTCGTCAGTCTCTATATCAGCAACAAGACACTTCAGACCCAGACGAGGCTGCTGCATCAGAAAACCCATGAACTCGAAAAGATGAACAGTGAATTGCTGCGGGTTACGTACAGTCTTTCCAAGGCGGAAGCCCAGGCCAGGGTCATTCACGAAACTTCGATCGATTCTATGGTCACTTTTAATGACGAAGGCCGTATTCTCGCTGTCAATCCTGCAGTGGAGACCATGTTCGGCTATCAAGGAGATGCGCTGATCGGCCAGGATATTACCCGGCTGCTGCCCTTCCTTTCGGATATGGAAAACAACGGTGTGGGGATTCACGGCAAATATATCGTCGGGAAATTAACGGAGGTACAGCCCAAGCGAATGGATGGAAGCACCTTCGACGCTGAAATTCAAATCGGGGAGGCCATCATCGAGGAAGCCCGCATTTTCGCTTGCACGATCAGCGACATAACCGAGCGAAAGCGGACAGAACGGGCGCTCTTGCAGGCAAAGGAACGGGCTGAGATCGCTGCAAGAGCCAAGAGCGAATTTCTGGCGATGATGAGCCATGAAATCCGCACGCCGATGAACGGCGTTATCGGCATGACTGATTTACTGCTGGAAACGGGATTATCAGAGGAACAGCAGGAGTATGCCGATATTATCCGCAGAAGCGGCGACGCTCTGGTAGCCATCATCAACGATATTCTGGATATCAGCAAGATGGAGTCGGGCCGTATGGAGCTCGAAGAGCAGCCGTTCAATCTGAAGGGTCTGATTGAAGAAGCCTTGGACCTGTTCACTGCGAAATCCAAGGAATATGATCTGGAAATGATCTACTGTGTAACTCCTGATCTTCCCGCATGGTTTTCTGGAGATACTACCCGTCTAAGGCAGATTCTGATGAACCTCGTCGGCAATGCCGTCAAATTCACGGAAAGAGGCGGCGTTTATATCCTGGTAGACAAGATTCAGGAAGATGATGAGCTGATGGAAATCCGATTCTGTGTAAAAGATACGGGAATCGGCATCCCTCCGGACAAAGTGGAACATTTATTTAAACCTTTCTCTCAGCTGGATTCTTCCATGACCCGCAAATACGGCGGAACGGGATTGGGACTGGCCATCTGTAAAAACCTGGTAGAACTGATGGGCGGCCGGATTTATGTGGAAACGCCTGAGGAAGGGCAGGGGACGATGTTTATTTTCACCCTGCTGCTGGCCCCATATCATAATCCGGATGTATTGGAGTTCGAAGAGTCCAAGAACAGGGATGTTGCAACGGAAGGATACGAGCAGCCTGTCTCCTTTCAATCCCTTATTGCGGAAGACAGGCTGGCTGCAGGCAGCCCCCATACCGATCAGGGTTCCGCCAGAAAACGCGTGCTTGTGGCGGAGGATAATGTCATCAATCAGAGACTGATCGGATGTATGCTGGGGAAATTAGAAATAGATATGGACCTGGCTGAGAACGGGGCGGCCGCCGTTGATCTGGCATTACAAAACCGGTATGACCTGATCCTGATGGATATGCAGATGCCGGTAATGGATGGGCTCGAGGCTTGCAGGCTGATCCAAAGCAAAGATGAAAATGCTCCGCCTGTCGTGGCCATGACCGCCAACGTTCTGGATGACGATAAGAACAAATGTATTGAGGCAGGAATGCAGTCCGTTCTAACCAAACCGTTGAAGATCAAGCAATTACGCAATCTTCTGAATGAGTGTTTTAACAGTAATCAAGATATGAAGTTGTAACGACAAAAAAAGGCCGAACCCGGGTTATGGGTTCGGCCTTTTTACCACATAAGGCGAATAAACCTACATTTGAACGCGGTCGCTCCTCTTCGAAAGACCCCGATAGCCTTACTTAGTGAACGAAAGATCCATTTGCAGAATTTGCTGCTTTGTTTTCGGTGTGCCGTATTCCAGCATCAGGCTGTAAAATTCTTTGAGCGGATTTTCAACTGCCTCAGAGCGGCGTTGAGCCTGCTTCGGCTGGCGGAACTGTTTATCCTTTTTTGCATTTACATGTGCCTTCTTCATAGATGTCACCTCTTATGGAATGTACAAGACGCGGGTCAGAACTTAGGGAAAACATACTGCACCAGGAAGTATAAGATACCGAAAATGATGATAATATAAGCCACATACTTAATGAGTGTCGACGCCACCAGGCTGGAATCCGATTTATGCTCTACATGGCGCTGTTCGATTTCTACATTTTTATTCTCATCCATCATTCATAACCTCCATTAGGTAAGTTGGTAATCTGCAGTCTGAATGTCTTGCCGTCTATCAGTCCTTACCACGGTCGACCTTTCTCTAAACAGGCGCATTCCACATATTGGAAAAGTTTTGTTATGAAATTTGTGTTTCAATTTGATGTTACGTGGTTTAATTAGAACAGACAGCTATATATACTAAAAAATATTTTATTTATAGAGAGGGATCTTAATGAATCAGATGGATAAGTTTCAAATCAGAACGGAAAACAAAGAGAATGAATGCGTGCTGTATGTGAGCGGAGAGCTTGATCTTTCCATGGCAGGCGAGATGCGCTCAGCCGTTGAACCGCTGATGGAGCAGACGGAAAGAACGCTGGTACTGAATCTGAAAGACCTGACCTATATTGACAGCACAGGCATTGGAATCATTCTTTCGATCCTCAAGGCAAGAACTGCCAATAAGGGGCCTTTCCTTGTAGAAGACATTCCAGTGAAAATCAAGCGTCTGTTCGACATGACCGGCGTTTCCAAATTCATCCCGACAAACGGACAATTCGCATAAAGAAAGGATCGAAGAGAAGAATGAATGCAGCAGACAAATACGTAAGTTTGAAACTCCCGGCAGATGCGGAGTATGTGGATATCGTAAGGCTGACCTTATATGGCATTGCTGTCAAAATGGGCTTTTCGTATGAGCAGATTGAAGATATGAAAGTAGCTGTATCCGAGGCCTGCAACAATGCAGTGCTTCATGCTTATGAGGGCATAGCGGCAGGCTATATGGAAATCCGGTTCGAGCGCGGCGTGGATTCTCTAAGCATTACGGTGAAAGACGAAGGCAAGAGCTTCAATGTGGAAGGCCGCGATCCGAACCGTGCATCGATGCATGACAAGCAGTTGGAAGAAGTTCAAGCGGGCGGGTTGGGCTTGTACTTGATGCAGGCCTTAATGGATGATGTACGCGTTGAAAGTAACAGCGGTACGGAGGTAGTGCTGACAAAGCTGCTTAGCCGCAGTGCGGAGAAGGAGATGGCATGATGCCCGGCTCTGCTTCGCAACAACCGCAGTATGATTGGATTGCTCAAATTCTGGAATATCAGCAAACCCGCGACAATGATATTGCCACAGCTTTATTGAAGCAATATGAGTCCATCGTCAAAATTGCTGCCGGCAAAATTTCGCGCAACCGCCCGGATCTGTATGAAGATTTATATCAGGTGGGGCAGCTGTCTCTGCTCCGGTTATTTGACCAGTACGATACCAACGTCGGCATTCAATTTGAGCCCTATGCAATGAAAAGCGTCATCGGTCATATGAAAAATTACCTGCGTGACAAAGCCTGGTATGTGCAAGTTCCGCGCAGAGTGAAGGAAAAAGGCTTTGTTATCCAGCAGGCAATTGACGACCTGACCGTCAAGCTGGAGCGTTCGCCTTCTGTCGAGGAGATTGCGGAACACCTGCAATTGTCCCTGGAAGAAACGATGGAGGTTCTAGCCGGCCGGGAGTGCTATAAATATGTATCACTTGACACTCCTCTTTCCCATGAGGAAAGCGCGGCAACCATCGGCGACTTGATCGGCAGCGGTGTGGATGATTATGATTCCGTGGAGAAGAAGCTTGATCTTCGCGAGGCTTTCGTCAAACTGAAAGACGATGAACAGAAAGTGCTTACCCTTGCTTACGAGAAAGGCTTATCTCAGCGCATGATTGCCCAAATGCTGGGCGTGTCCCAAATGAGCGTGTCCCGGATCCAGAAGCGGGCGGTAGATAAGCTGAAAGAACTGTTGACGGATTATCAGGATGTTATGGACGGATAAAGCAGCAGCCCCGGTCGGGTGACCGGGGCTGTTTTGTTCAAACCACGTTAGATAGTTTACTTGATGTACGAAACAGCTCTGCTGCCGGGTGGGTTTGTCCTTGTACCTGACAGGTAAGAATATCGGCTGCCAGCATGCTCAGAACGGGTTGATTATAACCGCTCCCGAATCCGTAATAGATCCCGCGTTTCTCGGAATCTTCCCCGATGACAGGAAGCGATGCTCCCGCATCTTCCCCGTGAAGGATCCATTGTTTCTCAAGGCTGACGGGGTGTTCCGGAAACAGGTCGCGAAGCTTGTCTTGCAGGTTCCGGAAAGACGCTTGTCTCTCTGAAGGAAGAACGGGCCTGTCCGGTACCGCATGTTCGGTAACAGATGCCAGAAGCCGCCCCTCAGGGGTTGTCCGTACACGCAGCTGAGCCTGCTCTGTATTCTCAAGAAAGCTGCTGTATTCCCACCGGTCCAGGTTATGGAGCGGCGGGGTAATCCCCGCGTACGTCCGGATCTTCCGTACGCGGTTTTTTCTGCTGCATCCGGCCCCGGGTCCTTCTTGCCCGCCTGCGTAGATGACGCTGCGGGCGCTTACCCGGCCTAAGGCCGTATGCAGCAGGTAGCGCCGTCCGGCCTGTTCCCGGCCGAGGACGGCACTGTCACCGTACAGCCGCACCCCGGCTGTACGGGCACGCTCTGCCAGGCCGTCCGCGAAGCCGGCCGGGTTCATCTCCGCATGGCCGTGCGTGCAGAACGCAGCGGCCTTGCGGAAGGGGTACAGCCGCCGCAGCTCGGATTCCTCGAGGAAGGCGGCCGGGATCCCGTGCGCGGAGAACGCACGGTACTCTCTTGCCAGCCGCAGCGTGTCGGCGTCGCTGTCCGCGAAGCGGAGGCTGCTCCGCCGCTGGATGGCGGCGTGCGGCAGCTGTGTGCCAAGCCGCTGCAGGTCGGCCGCGGCTTTGCAGCAGAACCGCTGAAACTGCACCGCTGCGTCTGTCCCGATGACGGCTGCCCGCTCATGAAGCATCATTGATCCGGTATGAATTATGGTCCCAGCAGCATGCGCCGCTTCTACAGCCGGATTCGAACCCTCTTCCAGCAGAACGACGTTCTCCCCTGCCTCTGCAAGCTTCAGTGCGCATAGCAAGCCCGTAAACCCTCCCCCTATGACGGCAGTATCGCTTTCTACATGCCCTTTCAAGGAAGCGCAGGCAGCCGGAGAAGCGATATTCCCTGGTCCGACCCATATTCCGGTTTCTGAATTCAAACGATGAATCCTCCTTTTTCTTTATATAAAACCCCGCTCTATATCTTTTATTACATTTATCAACTGTTTTCGACACTTTGAAACTTCTGTAACTTTCTACAATGTTTCTTGTTTCATCTGACGGTAGCGAGTGTATAAATCAATACAAACGTTAATAGAGTAGATTCGCGTTTATAAACTTGATAACCAGATGAAAGGTGACGATAGAGAATGAAACGAACAGAATGTGTTGCCATGCTGCTGGCAGGAGGAGAAGGGACCCGCCTGAAGTCTCTGACAGCCAATGTGGCAAAGCCCGCCGTACATTTCGGGGGGAAGTACCGCATTATCGATTTTGCCCTGAGCAACTGTGCAAACTCCGGTATCGACACCGTTGGTGTGCTGACGCAATACCAGCCGTTAGCTTTAGGCTCGCACTTGGGTGTGGGAACCCCTTGGGATTTGCATCATGACCGCGGCGGCTTAACCGTATTACCGCCCTATATGGATAAGAAGGAGATGAAGTGGTACACCGGGACGGCTAATGCGGTCTACCAGAATCTCGCTTATCTGGATAGCTGCAACCCGGAATATGTACTGATTTTGTCCGGCGATCACATCTACAACATGGATTACCGCGCTTTAATCGATCGACATAAAACTACGGGAGCGGATGTGACCATTTCGGTCGTAGGCGTGAAGTGGGAAGAGGCAAGCCGATTCGGCATCATGTTTACCGACGGCGAGGACCGGATTACGGAATTTGCCGAGAAACCGGCCAATCCGAAGAGCAACCTGGCTTCCATGGGGATTTATGTATTTAAATGGGACGTGTTAAAAACATATTTGATGCGGGACGAACTGATTCCCGGCTCTTCCCATGATTTCGGCAAAGATATCATTCCTGCTATGCTAGCTGACAAGGTGAAGCTGTATGCCTATCCGTTCGAAGGCTACTGGCGCGATGTAGGAACGATTGAAAGCTTATGGGAGGCTCATATGGATTTGCTGGGCGAACAGCCGCTGTTCAAGTTGAATTCGAAGCGCTGGCCTCTATACACCGCTTCCCAGTCGAGAAGTCCTCAATATATTTCTGCTACCGCATCTATCGCCAACTCGCTTTTGAGCGACGGATGCCAAGTTTCAGGTGACGTTTCGTCTTCGGTTCTCTCGTATGGAGTCAAAGTAGGTGAAGGTTCCGTTATCCGTAATTCCGTCATCATGCCGAACGTGAAAATCGGCAGAAACGTTCAAATCCATAATGCGATTATCGGGGAGGGAACGGTGCTTGCGGACGGCGACATCGTAGGCAACTCCCAATCGGTATCATTGGTTTGCAAGGAAGACATAGTTCCACTGGAGAAGGATAACAAGGTCATCTTCACCTCACGCGAAAAGCAGCTACTACATTTACTGGAAAGGATCGGATAACATGCAGGATATTCTTGGAATCGTTAACCTGACACATACCAAAGAAGAGGCATTGGCGGAACTTACCTGGAACCGCTGCGTAGGCACACTCCCGTTTGCCGCGAATTACAAGCTGATCGATTTTGCCTTATCGAATTTGGTGAATTCCGGCATTACTAAAGCAGCGGTCCTTTCCAATGCGAATTCGCGTGCGTTGATCAATCATGTTTCGTCAGGCAAGGCATGGGGGATGGAACGCCGCCGAGGGGGATTGACCGTGCTGCCGACGTTCCTGGATTTCGGTTACTTGACCGGGGATGTTCATAAATTCTATGCCCATCTCGATTATTTGGAAAGCTGCCCGGAATCTTATGTTCTGCTGACTTCCAGCCATATGATCAGCTCGGCCAACTATTTGCAGTTGTTCGAAATGCATCAGCAGCGGAATGCGGATGTCACCGTTTTGTACAAACCTATTGATCCTGCTCAGGAAGAAATGCCGGCAGGCTGCGATGTATTGCAGCTTGACAGCAAGGGATATGTTACTGGCGCGGCTCCAAGCCATACGGCCTGGAACCATGGCATTCAGAATGTGTATATGGGTACGGCGGTGATGAGCAAAGACTTTTTAGTACAACAGGTCCGTAAAACTTATGCCGAAGGCAAATTTACTACCCTTATGGATGCAGTGCTTCATGCGGACGGCGCCTGCGAAGTGTTTGCTCATCCGTATTACGGCTATACGGCCAACATAAGCTGCACATCCAGCTATTTAAAAGCAAGCCTTGACCTTCTTCGTCCGCAGGTATGGGAGCAGCTGCTTGGAGGAGACCAAACGGTCTTTACGCCTGCGATCGAAAGCTCGCCGACCCAATATGCCCTTCATTCCATTGTGCGGAATTCTCTGATAGCAGGAGATTGCATCATTGAAGGAAACGTAGAAAACTGTGTTATTTTTCACGAATCCCGCATTGCTCGCGGTGCAAGGCTCAAAAATTGTGTCGTTCTGCATGGAAGTCGTGTTGATGCCGATGCGGATTACGAAAATGTCATTATAGGACCTAACGGTGTTATTACTCCGGAAGAAGACTATATCGGCGTAGACAAAGAGTTGCCTGCTTATAGCAGCGGCCTGTTAATCTGAATTGAATCTATGTACTTGCCAAAGCAGCTCCCCGGATCAAGTGTCGGGGAGCTGCTTATTTTCCTTTTTGCTATATTGGTTTATCACAACAGAAAACACCCGGCTTGCCATACCCTATAGGTATAACAGCCAGGTGTTTCTACGTTTCTATGTTACTCTGTTACCTATCTAAGCAGTGATTCCGCTCCGTCGATATAGATCGGAGTGCCGGTGATGTGGTTCGATTCCTCGGAGGCAAGGAAGAGCACTAGATTTGCTACCTGTTTAGGGGAACCTGGGCCGTCTTCCAGCGGCTGGCTTCCGCCTTTCGGAAACTCGATCGGAATTTCGATCTTATCAAGTTCAGGGGTTCTCTTTGTGCTTTGATCAATATGTGTAGAGATGGCACCGGGACAAATCGCGTTGACCCGTATTTTGTATTGCGCCAATTCCAAAGCGGCCATTTGCATAAAGGCAACCTGACCTGCTTTTGCAGTTGAATAGGCGCTCATTCCGAAGCCGGAGAAAACACGGTTCCCGTTAATGGAGCTGGTGATAATAATGCTTCCGCCATTTTCTTTGAGGTGCGGTATTGCATATTTCACTGTTAGGAAGGTGCCGGTTAAGTCGATACTGATCGTTTTGCTCCAGTCCTCCATCTCCATATCTTCAATCGGAGCGAGCGTGCCGTTAATGCCGGCATTCGCAAACACAATGTCGAGCTTTCCCCATGTACCGATGACTTCTTTCACGGCCTGCTTTACCTGCACAGGGTCGGAAACATCCACATCGAGTGCAATCGCTTCGCCGCCGGCTTCTTCGATCTGCCGTTTGACTTTATTGACATTATCGCCTTTCAGATCGATCAGCCCGATTTTGGCTCCCTCTTCTGCAAGCCGAAGGGCCGCCGCTTTCCCGATGCCGGAACCGGAACCGGTAATAAAGGCTACTTTCCCTTGCAGACGTTTCAGGTTCACCTCTTGTTGCTTTCCTGCAGTATTCAAGATGTTCGCCCCTCTCCAGTATCAATTCAACGTTTTTTTCCAAGGAAGTTATTCATCATATACACGTGTTTTTCCAGCGCCAGCTTGAACTCCGTCAGCATGTCAGCCGTAGCATCGTCTTCTTTGTCTTCCTCCGCCATCGTAATGGCCTCCTTCAATTCATCGCAAAGCTGCGTGAAATCCGCAACCACCTGATTTACCATCTCTTCTGCGCTTTCGCCGCCTTCCGCTTCGTTGATCGTAGCGGCTTTCAGCACGTCCTGCAGCCGGGAAGCCGGCTTGTAGCCTAGACCCAGCATTCGCTCAGCCAGTGCGTCTAAATGAAGGGTGACCTCATTGTACATTTCTTCGAACTTCGGATGCAGCGAGAAGAAAGTAGGGCCGGTAACGAACCAGTGATAGTGGTGAAGCTTCATGTACATTACAGAGAAATTGGCTACCTGCTGATTCAGCGCTTCCTCGAGCGTATTTACATTTTTTGTTTTGGTTGGCATAGGTATTTCTCCTCCAATGAACTTATTTTTATGGATCAAGATGTATTGCCTACCCCTTATCTAACCTTACAGCCCTTTGGCTAAACACCGGCAGAGAATTCCGATTCAAACATTTTGTTTGGGTTTAATTAGAAATAAATCATGCGTCAGTTTGGACGCGCCGTGAAATCTACCGTGACCCTCATTTGGAAAGGATTGAGAGCGATGACTAACGAGAAAGAATCGGTGAAGTTATACATACCGGCGGATGAACGTTATATGGATGTAGTTCTTGCCGCGTTATACGGCATAGCAAGCAAGATGGGATTTTGTTTTGAAGATATGGAAGATATGAAAATAGCTGTGACCGAAGCTTGCCGGGGTGCCGTCTCTTTTGGAGAACGGAATGGGAAAAGCGGAGAGCTGCAGCTTTCTTTTCTAATGGACAGTGAAACCCTTACGATTATCGTAAAAGACGAGGAATCCGGCTATTTCTATCAGCGCTCGATCCCGCCGGCTCAAGACGATTTTCAACTAAGCATGCTCATGCTGAACAGCCTTGTCGATCAAGTGCATATTACGCAGGACGGCGGTACGGAAGTGGTGCTCATGAAACAAGTTCACAGGAGCGGATGGTTATGAAGCCGCAGACCGGGCGCACGCTTGAGCAGGAACAGCTGGACCGGATTCAGCTGTATCAGCAAACCGGCAGCCATGATGTCGCAACCGAGCTTCTGCAGCACTTCGAACCGATGGTCAAACTGGCCGCCATCAAAATGTCCCGCAACCGCAATGACCTGTACGAAGATCTGTATCAAATAGGACAAATTGCATTATTGAAGCTGTTCAGCCAATATGATGCAAGTTTGGGGATCCCGTTCGAGCCGTATGCGATGAAAAGCTTGATTGGACGGATGAAGAACTACCTGCGGGACAGCTCTTGGTATATTCAAGTTCCGCGGAGAATCAAGGAAAAGGGAGTCCTGTTCCAACAGGCAATAGACGAGTTGACCATGCAGCTGGAAAGATCCCCCAATATAGCCGAGATTGCAGAGCATTTGCAGCTCTCAGTGGAGGAAACGGTCGAAATTCTGGCGGGAAGAGAGTGCTATCAATATGTATCTTTGGATACGCCTCTATCGGCCGAGGAGGCCGCAACAACGATCGGTGATATGATCTCTTCGGACGCGGACGATTATTCACAGATTGAGAATAGGCTGGACCTTGCGCAGGCATTTGAGAGACTGAAAGAAGAAGAGCGGAGTATATTGAATCTAAGCTACCAAAAAGGGTATTCCCAACGGATGATCGCGCAGGAGCTGGGAATGTCCCAAATGAGTGTTTCCCGAATCCAGCGCAGAGCTATGGAGAAGCTGAAGCGGCTGCTGGCCGAGCCAAACCAAAGTTAAATTATCGAGGAAACGATTCAAGTATATGGGCAAAGGGTAAAGATAACTAACCCCAAAAGCCTTACAAAATCCCTTCAGGTGGTGAGAACAATGCAAAAGGTGAAACATCGTGTGAAATGTTTTGACAGCGAAATATTGGTTGTTGAGAAGACGGAGGCCAAGTACGAGCTCAGCATTCAATCGTTGCTAAACCCGCTGGGGTTCGGGATTCCTTTGGAAACGTTTACAAATGAGGATGATGCGATTTCAGCGTCGCAGTATTTCTGCCACATGTATACCATTGCAAAAGAAAAGGGATATTATCTTCAAAATAACTCCTTTAATAAACCGGACAAAGAAAGCATTACCGTCCAATGGGTCATCCATAATAAATTTACGGAAGACGAATGGTCAACGATTCTGGCCGGTTAATCCGGCAGTCATAGAAGTGCTGACAGAAGCGGGCTGGCAGGCCCGCTTTTATGATGTGTATATAGAGAGGTGTCTGGTATGCCCCAAGGCAAATATTTTCGAATCGGCTACGGGATGATCGTGTTTCTCGTGATTGTCTGGCTGCTGCATCAGGTGGATTTTATATTCAGGCCCTTGTGGACGATAGGGAAAGCTCTGTTCTTCCCTTTTCTGCTTGCGGGTGTATTCTACTACATTTTACGGCCTGTGGTGCTCTTGCTCGAACGAAGGAGAATCAGCCGGACCTTATCGATCGTTGTGCTTTATTTGCTCATAACGTGTGTCATAGTCAGTTTGAGCATGTTCATAGGACCTGTCATCAGGAAGCAGGTAGAAATGCTGATCGCCAATCTTCCGGAACTGATCGACAGCTTTCGAAGCCAGCTGCTGGAATTGCAGGCGAAGCCATGGGCGAGAGGCCTGTTTCAGGAAGGAAATACGGATCTCACCGACCGGGTGGCAGACTATTTCAGCGGGGCGATGACAACGATAGGAGACAGGGCGCTCAATTTAATGGCGGTCACTACAGGCATTCTCGTCATTCTCGGAATGGTTCCGTTTATCCTGTTTTATATGCTGAAAGACGGGGAGAAAGTGCCTCACATTCTGCTTCGGTGGCTGCCGCAAAGGCATGAAGTAGAGGGGCGCAAAATACTTACGGAGATGGATGACGCGCTCAGCTCGTATATTCAGGGACAGTTTATCGTAAGCCTGGTGTTGGGTGTTATTATTTATATAGGGTATTCGATTATCGGCATGGAATACTCACTTCTCCTGGCTATCCTGGCTATGATGACCAATGTGATCCCCTCTGTGGGTCAGCTAATAGGCGTCATTCCAAGCATCATTGTAGCGTTTATTCACTCTCCGTCCATGGTTGTAAAAGTAGTCATAGTCGTCACTATCGCACAGCAGATCGAAGGGAATTTATTATCGCCCCATATTATGGGCAGAAAGCTGGATATCCATCCGCTTACGATCATCATGCTGCTATTAGTATCCGCCAGCCTGGCCGGTTTTCTGGGCATGCTCCTGGCCGTTCCGCTTTATGCCATTGCCAAGGTCATTGTGCAGCACGCGCTCCGGCTCTTCATCCTGCAGCGCTCCGCCCCCGAGCCCAGCAAAGAACCCTAACCGGGAATGGTTAGGGTTCTTTCTTGTACTTCAACATATCAGAATGTATATGATTACGATTGGATCGGATCCGGTACGACGCCGCGCTCACGCAGCTCTCCGTTCGTCTTCATGCCTTCCATATCCTTGCCGAGCCGGATCATTTCCTTTTCGTTCTGGGCCATAGAACTGTTGTTGCTTTGCTGCATTTTCTCCCAGTCTTCCAGCTTCCGCCGAAGAACTTCCGCTGTCTCGTGGAGTTTGGCCGAAGCTTCAGTGCGCAGCTCTTGCTCCGCTTTACCGGCTGTTACAGCTGCATTGACCCATTCCACGGAGGCGGTCCGGTCATCGGCCGACATATGATAGGGAAGAAGAAGGACAGTTTCGCCGCTTGAAGATTCGTCACTAAGTACATACCGATAGGTAAAAGCCTCCTCATCTTGTCCGTGTGAGTAACCGAGACCTGTCAAAACATTATGAAGCAGATGATAGGGCAGCCGTGTATGAGGAAGTGTTTCTTGATCCGATACAGGTTTCATGCAGGTTCGCCTCGCTTTCTTGCTTATTTGTACGCGTTAATATAATCCTGCAAATCGGCGATATATTTTCCGATGACCGGCATATCGATAAACATGCTTAACAGCCATCCCAAAAGACCGATAACCAGTGCTGTTCCAAGTGTCATTCCCAGTCCCCGGGCAAGTCCCGCGGTAAAGTTGTTGAAGAGCCTTTTTTTCATGTTTCCGTAATTTTCAATAATGTCCTTAAACTCGCCTTTTTCAAAAAAGTGATTTAACGTCTCAATTTTACCGTCCAGCTTTCGGATGTCCTTCTGTTCTTCCGTGCGGGAGCCGGGAGTTTCCACATCTTTGTGTGTCCAATCCCGTTCGGTAAAAGTTCCTGATGTGCGCGTACCGGGGGTACGGTTTCTGTTCGTTGTGCTTGCCGGCATGGCTGTTCACCTCCAAGTTGTATGGGAAGAAAAAATAGCCAGTTTCTATGAAGATAGAACGGCTGGCTATTTCTCTGGAATGCGTGTATGGGCTTAAGCTTATTTAGACGACTGGTTACCAGACTTGTTATGATCTAAGGTTCCGGTGGAAGATGTGGAAGTGGAGCCGTAACCGGATCCTGTTGATGTAGCCGAAGAAGTTGCACTGTAACTTGATTCCTTGCCGGAAGGGGAAGAAGATGAAAGTACTGTATCTCCCGTCCCGGAAAACGGATCGGCAGCTTTTTGCTCGTTCCGCCAAGTTTTGTATTCTTCGATAGCGCCTTGTCCCAGTTCCTTAGCTTTGCTCAACATCTGGGAAGCCTGACCCGCAACGCTGCCGGCTTGGGTTCCGACATTGGAAGCAAGGTCTTTAGCCTTTGTCCCCAGCGTACCGGTTAATTCCGATGTCTTTTCATTCAAAGTAGAGCAGGAGCTCATTAAGTCTTGACGAAGCTCGGTGCCTTTCTTTGGAGCGAATAGAAGCCCTGCAGCTGCTCCCACCAGGCCGCCGACAATAATTCCTGTCATCATGCCGCCGCCGCTCTTAGTTTGAGTACTCATGAAAATCCTCTCCTTTTTGGTTGAAAGTAATGGTTAAACTTCGGGATGTTGATTAAGCAGTTCTGCGGAACATTCTGAAAATAATGCCAAGCAGGAAGACGAACAATGCAGCGCCGATGATGGCTGGAATCACCGCGAAACCGCCGATGTCCGGACCCCAGTTGCCAAGAAGCAGATTACCCAGCCAAGCACCTACAAAGCCGGCGATCATCGAGCCGATCACCCCGCCCGGCATATCGTTTTTTACTAATGCGTCGCCGATCAGACCGATTACGATCGCCATAATAATACTAATAAGAAAACTCCACATGCTTACCACTCCTTTGTCGTTTCGTATTGGGTTTGTCTTGCATGCCTATTCTTAAACGGCAGTATTTGCTTTGAAACATGGAAAGGGGAAAGACAGGATCGATGCAGATGCAAAACGGCTTCCGCTAGGAGCGGAAGCCGTTGGGGGAGACTCAATCGTTTGCAGTCCCGGTATCGTTATTTGTTGCCGTCTCATCATCGTAAAGCTTACATGTTTCACCGTTTTCTAACATCACGACTCCATCCGAAGTTCCGGCTTTATAGGCGTCGCTGTACTGCTCATGAGTAGTGGCTGTTCCTTGAGAAAGCTGGCCTTCTCCCTCATAGTCGGTAACGTTGTAACGGTGTTCGGCTACTTCATCGGCCGCTTTCAGTAAATCGCGATTGGGCAGTGATTCTTCCCGGTTGTTGCCTGCCATTTACAGTACCCCCTTTTGGCGCATATTGGTACATCCTTAGGCTAGGGTAACCCGAATGACAGAAAATTATCGGCCGAGCAAGCCTTTTTAAATATAGTTTGGGGTAATTTTAGCTAATAGAGCTTTGACCGGAGGCGCATGAAACTTCCAAGTCAGGGGAAATCTACCTGCAAAGGAGGGTTCCTATGTCATTTCTGACCACGATACTTGGACTGAAAGGAACAGCTAACGAGAAGGACGGGTCCAGCCGCATGCAAAGAGGCGTGCCTGCGGAGTCTCCCAGCTTGTCCTGTGTAATGAAAGAGAACAGGGACTTTATCGAGAAGTCGCTCGGGCAAGATTCGGATATTGTACTGAAAGAGATAGCAGCCGGCAGCTATCCTTTACAAGCGCTGGTCATGTATACAGACGGACTGACCAGTCAAGCCATTGTTAACGAAACGATTCTTAAGCCCTTGGCTGCCGACTCAAAGAGCGGCTCATTACGAGAGAGCGCCACACCGGAAGCGGCTTACCAATGGCTGCTTCACGAAGCGATAACGAACGGCGGCATCAAAGAACTTACATCATGGCCGGAACTGTATTTGGAGCTGTTGGGCGGCAATACCGTCATCCTCCTGGACGGAGTCGGGAAGGGACTTTCCGTGGATACTTCCAGCCCGAAAGAGAGAGCTATTGAGGAACCCTCCTCGGCAACAGTCATTCGTGGTTCCAGGGAAGGCTTCACAGAGAACCTTAGGACGAATACGATGTTGGTACGCAGAAAAATCCGGGATTCCAGGCTTCGCTGCAGACAGATGAATATAGGCGAAATGAGCAAGACGGAAATCGCAGTAATGTATATGGAGGGCATAGCGAAAGAAGATGTTGTTCAGGAGCTTTTTGCCCGGCTTCATGCAATCAAGGTGCCCGGCATTCTGGAAAGCGGAAATATTGAAGAATGGATACAGGACCAATTTTGGACACCGTTCCCAACGGTTTTTAACACCGAGCGCCCTGACATGGTGTCTGCCGCCCTGATGGAAGGACGTGCAGCCGTTGTAGTGAACGGCACCCCTTTCGTGCTTATTGTGCCTGCTTTATTCACCCATTTTTTTCAGGTAGCGGAAGACTATTATCAGCGGGCGGATATCGGTTTTTTGATCCGGTTGTTAAGATACATCAGCTTGCTTATCTCCTTATTGGCACCGGCCTTATTTATCGCAGTTACAACCTTTCACCAGGAAATGCTCCCTACTCCATTGCTGATCAGCTTGGCGGCACAGCGGGAGGGGATCCCCTTTCCCGCCTTGATCGAGGCGATTGCCATGGAGTTCACGTTTGAAGTGCTGCGGGAAGCGGGCGTCAGGCTGCCTAGAGCAGTCGGACAAGCCGTGTCCATCGTCGGAGCGCTTGTCATCGGCCAAGCGGCTGTGGAAGCGGGTATCGTTTCGGCGGCCATGGTTATTGTAGTTTCCATTACGGCGATTACCAGTTTTGTATTCCCCGCTGTAAACATGAGCATTTCGATCCGGATGTTGCGTTTTCTGTTTATGATTCTTGCAGGCAGCTTCGGACTATTCGGAATTACGGTCGGGCTGATTGCCCTCACTCTCCATCTGTGTTCTCTAAAATCATTCGGCGTCCCCTACATGTCGCCTTTTGCCCCCTATGATACCTACGATCAGGGTGATGCGATCTTCCGTATGCCCCCATGGCTGATGAGGCGAAAGCCGGATTATCTGGGAGGTAAACCGCATGCAGACCGGAACCGGTAAACATCATTCCAAGCATAAGGAGGCGAAAGGGTTGGGCTCCATAACCATAATCAAGGCAGTTAAAAGCGCGATGATTTTACTGCTTCCTATTGTGATGATAACTTTATTTCTTCCAGGCTGCTGGAACAGGAGGGAGCTGAATGATCTCGCCATAACCCTTGGGTTGGGCCTGGATAAAGAGGAGAATGGCAATTATACGGTTAGTGCGCAGGTGGTGAATCCCTCCTCTATCGGCGGAAAAAGCCGGGGAGGCGGGGCAACTCCTGCAGTGGTATATACCGCCGAAGGCCGCACTATTCTGGAAGCGGTTCGCAAGATGACAAAGCAGACACCCAGAGAAATTTATTCCGCTCACCTTCGGGTGCTGGTGATCGGCGAGCGACTGGCAAAGGAAGGCGTTGCGCCTGCTTTGGACTACCTTGCCCGGGACCATGAAATCCGGAACGACTTCTATATCCTAGTGGCAAGACGTACTACGGCTCAAAAAGTGCTGCGGATATTTACTCCTTTGGAAACCGTGCCTGCCCAAAAAATGTTTAACTCCTTAACGACATCGGAACAGGTATGGGCACCGTCAATCGGCATCTACTTAGATGATCTTCTTTCCCGAGTGATCAGCAAGAATATGTGGCCTGTATTGACCGGTGTCGAAATTGCCGGTCCCGTTTCGGAGGGGGAGTCACTGGATTCCATGCAGACGATTGACCCACCTGCCCGATTAACCATTGGAAATTTAGCTGTTTTCAAAAAGGATCGGCTGGTAGCCTGGCTCAATGAGAAGGAAAGCAAAGGCTATAATTACATTATGGACAATGTAAAAAATACGGTCGGACATGTCCGTTGTCCGAAGGGAGGCGTGTTTAACGCAGAAGTCGTGAAAGCGGACACCAAATTCAAAGGAAGCCTGGAGCATAACAAGCCGGTCATCGATGTACATTCCGTGATTGAAGCAAATGTAGCGGAAGTCATGTGTGACGCCGATATTTCCGATGTCAAGGTCATGCAGCAGTTGGAGTGGGCTGGCAGAAAAGCGGTGTTAGATATTATGGAAAGCTCCGTACAAAAAGCTAAATCATGCAAGTGTGATGTCTTCGGTTTTGGAGAAACATTTCATAGAAAGCATCCGCAGCAGTGGAAGAGAATGGAGAAGGAGTGGGATGAGATGTTTCCAAGGGTAAAAGTCCGATATCATGTCGGATATACGCTTCGCAGAACAGGCACGCTGAATAAAGCGATCAGGCCGGCGGAGAGCGGAACATGACGTATCTTTACATTGGCGCCTTCACCTTGCTGATCCTGCGGCTCGAAATGCCGACACTGCGAAGATCCGGCTCATGGAATACGATCTGCGCATTCTTGGTGCTGCTGATTGTTGCAGTTCTCTATAATGTTGCAGTCTATATCGTCGGAATACAAGCGACTCCATTGGCATGGATCGACCATTTGATTACATTGGTAATAAAATAAGCTTTCTTTTCTGAAAGGGATGGCTATGAATGCGCGGTTCGGATTCGATGAATATAAGACAGCTTTCCATCATCATGCTGCTTTATGTGCTTGGCGGGGCTATCTCGCTTCTTCCGTCTGTGTTTGCAAAGTTTGCGGGAGAAGCTGCATGGCTGGCAAGTATTGGAGGCATGGGAATGGCCTGTTTCTTCGCGCTTCTGTACAGCGGGCTTTACAAGCGCATGAATGCACAATCTATTGATGAGTATGCTTTCAAGAAACTGGGAAGGCTGGCAGGCGGAGTCATAAACCTGTTCCTTCTCCTTTTAGCTATGATCTTAATTGCCGGGAATATACGAAATATCGTCGGTTTTCTGACAATACAATTGCTGCCGGAAACACCCATGACAGTGCTTATTTTTGTAGTTGTGCTCCTCACCTCATATGCCATGAAGGTAGGGTTAACCAGCATAGCCCGAGCGGGAGAGCTGTTTTTCCCCTTTATCCTTTTTATCTTGTTTATTTTTATCATTTTCCTAACCAATGACGCCCGATTGGAAGAGCTGGAGCCTATTTTGGGATACGGCTGGGAAGGGATCGCAAAGGGAGCCCTGTTTTTTCAGACGTTTCCCTTTTGGGAAATGGTATTGTTTTTGTCTATAGCACCCATGGCAACCAGCCGGGCAACTATGCTTCGTAAAGCTTTTCTCTTTTCTATTATTTTTGGCGGCGCAATCATTACTATGCTGACTTTGTTCTGTATCATGATTGAAGGCGCGGAATTAACAGGCTATAACGTGTTTCCGACGTTTAGACTTGCTCAATCCCTTCACGGGGGAGGGTTTTTCGGCCGTTTGGAAATTTTAATGGCGGGCATTTGGTTTGTCACGATCTTTTTTAAAACCGCTGTCTGCTACTATGTGTCTCTAACCCTTTTTGCTCGAATGGTAAGGTCCAAGGAGTGGAAACCGTTTATTTATCCTTTTGGTTTCTTCATGGTCCCTTTTACGTTGGTTATTTCCCCGAACTCCACTTATTCCGGTTATGCTACCATGAAAATCATTCCTGTACTTACTTTTATTGGGGGAGTCGGCATCCCCTTGATCCTGTTGGCTTCCACTTTTGTTGGGAAAACCCGGGGAGAGAATATCAATGAAAGGTAACGTAGCGCCTCGCCAGCTTTTTTGCATGATGTTCCTTTTCGAATTAGGCAGCTCCGTTGTAGTAGGCTTGGGACTTCAGGCCAAACAGGCGGCATGGGTCGCCGTATTGATTGGGATGGCTGCCGGTTTGCTGCTTATGGCCATGTATTATTACATATATCGCTTCTCACCCTCGAGGAACTGGGCAGAAACATTGGTCTATCTGCTTGGTCCCTATGCGGGTACTGCATTAGCTTTAGGATATATGCTTTATTTCCTGTATATCGGTTCCAGGGTATTAGGGGATTTCGGCTACTTAATCTCCATTACGGCCTTTAACGAGACGCCCGTTTTGGTAATGAACGCCGTTATGATGATATTGATCATGTACTCGTTCAATAAAGGAATTCTAGTTTTGGCCCGGGGCTCCGAAATCATGTTTGGTTTTCTGTTTTTCGTAGGCATCATTGTCGCCTTCCTCACTGGGATGTCGGGCATTGTAAAGCCGGAGCAGTCTTTACCGCTGTTTGAAGACGGGCTGAAGCCTTTGCTGCAAACAGCTTTTCCGCTGACGGTAACGTTTCCTTTCGGGGAATTGATCGTGTTTCTGATGATCCTGCCGACCCTTAGAAAGGAAGACAGTAATATATTAGCAACGATGCTTAAGGCGGTATTCATTGGAGGGGTGACCCTTGCTGCCGTTATATGGACCGAGATCGCGGTGCTGGGGCCGGACCGTGCTTCCATGGAGCTGTTTCCGCTGATGACCGTGCTTGGAAAAGTAGGAGTAGGGGATTTTATCCAAAGGCTGGATGCAGTTGTACTGTCTCTGCTGATCGTAGGTGTATTTTTCAAGATAGCGGTGTATTATTACGGCGCGGTTACAAGCTATGCTTCCTTATTGAAAATGAGCGGAAAAGGGGAAAGAGGAGTGGTTGCTGTTTTAATCGGGGGGGCGATGTTATGGCTTTCCATTGCGATGAGCCGAAATTATTCGGACCATATTAAAGTAGGTTTGCAAGCCGTGCCTTATTACATGCATGTCCCTATGCAAATTGCCGTGCCGCTGATCGTTACGTTGTTCATCTTTATACGGAGCAGGAGGCAGGGGAAATAAGTCCGAAGGTCAGGGGAATCAGCCTTTGCGGCTGAGGATCTTCGCTCTTTCTTCCTCTGTCACGAGCGGGCAGACCGTACAGGAAATTCCCGCCGGCAGCAGGTGCTTCTGGCAGCAGCTGCTTCTGACTCGGAAGGTCGTTCCAGGATGCAGCGGATGGTCCTGCAGCTTCCCGGGAAGATCGAGGGGGAATTCCGATGTTCTGATGAATTCCCAATCATCCCTTATACGCGTTTTTTTCTGCTCGCTTGCCGCTTCTGTTGCCCAAAGCTTGTAATGATTCGCCAGATAAATATAGGCGTTTTCCCATAAAAGGGACAGCTTCAGATGATAATGTTTGTGGATGGACTCCAATACCGGCTGCAGATGGTCAGACGCTATTTGACGGAAGACGTGATTTCCCGTAACTCCCTTTGTTTCATGGTTCACTGCGGTAAGCATGGAAGGATCAGCATGCAGCATGATCCCGCCGAGTCCGTTGCTGATCACTTCCAAAGCGTTAAGCTGAGGAAGCGGTGCCAACCTGTGCACATACCAAAGATCTAATAACCCGCATAACGCACGCGCATAGGATTTGGTAAAAAGAGAAGCGGCCACCGCAGCCCGAGGAGCCTGTAAAGCCTCCTGATGAATGCTTATGAACGCTGCTAAGCTGTCGGGAACTGCCAATGCGGAACCGTGAACCGCCGCAGTCCCGGCAGGTCTCCTTCCAAGATAAAGTCCGTACTGCTTCTCTATTCTTGCCAATTCCTCCTGTGTCAGCATGCTGCAGTCCTCCGATCGTTGTAGATTACGTGTTGCCGGTGTGTCTTCCTTTGCCGTAAGGGATGCATAGCGGAGTACCGAAAAGCGGGTCCTGAAGAATCCGGCAATCCAGATCGAACACGCTTTTCATCAGCTCGGTTGTAACCAGCTGCTCCGGGCTGCCTGAAGCGTACACTTTCTGGTCCCTGACCGCGATCATATGGCTTGCATACCTGCAGGCCAGGTTGATATCGTGGAGTACCATAACAATGGTCCGGCCTTCCTGCTCATTCAGATGAAAGAGCAGGTCGAGAACTTCAATTTGATGAGTTAAATCCAAATATGTGGTTGGTTCGTCCAGAAGAATCGTTTCCGTGCCTTGAGCAAGGGTCATGGCGATCCATGCCCTTTGGCGCTGGCCGCCCGATAAGGAATCTACCGTACGGTCGGTGAGTTCCATCAGTTCGGTAGCCTCCAGCGCCTTCCTTACGCTCCGTTCGTCCTCCTCGGACCATTGGCTCAGCCAGGACTGGTAAGGATACCGGCCCTGCTTCACAAGTTCATATACAGTCAGCCCCTCCGGAGCTTGCGGGGATTGCGGAAGGATTGCCAGTTTCTTGGCAATATCCCTGGTCGGAACCCGGGAGATGTCTTCCCCGTCCAGCAGTACACTGCCTCCTTTGGGCTTGAGAAGCCTGGCCAGCGAACGAAGAAGCGTGGATTTCCCGCATCCGTTGCTGCCGATCAGGACAGTGATTTCCCCTTGGGGAACATGAAGGCTCAGATCCTTGATAATCGTCTGATCTCCATAAGCTAAAGTTAGGTCGCGGGCCGCAAGAACGGACATGAAGCATCTTTCCTTCCATTGATGTTTATGAGAGGTCGTAAGTTAACTATTACGATTTTTGTACAACAGATAAATGAAAAAGGGTGCGCCGACGGCGGAAGTGATGAGGCCGACCGGTAAATCCAGCGGACTGAACGCGGTCCGCGCAGCCAGATCGGAAGCCGTTACTACGGCAGCTCCGGTTAGAGCGGACACCGGCAGCAGCGAGCCAAAAGACGGACCGACCAGCCTGCGTGCGATGTGCGGGGCTATCAAAGCAACAAAGCCGATAGCACCTCCAACCGCTACAGCAGAGCCTGCAAGGGCAACGATGATGAGCAGCAGCAGCAGACGGTCTTTCTGCACGGCGCTGCCTACGCTTTGTGCGGCGTCATCGCCCATTTGCTGCGCGTTCAGTCTTCGCGTGAACAGAAGCGCAAGCACAAAGAATATCAAGAACCACGGAGTCAGAGCGCCCACTTGGGCCCAAGTAGTCCCGTAGACGCTTCCTGCAAGCCAGTTCAGCGCTTTGCTGGTCAAGTACATCGGGCTGGTTACGATCAGCAGCGTCGTCAGAGCCGACATCACAAAGCCGATCCCTACGCCGACCAGCACGAAGGTGAGCGGTCCCACGCCGCGTTTCCAGGCAGCGGCATAGATCAGGGCAGCGGTCAGCAGCGCGCCGCCGAAAGAAGCAAAAGGCAGCAAGTGGATGGAGGCACTTTCAAACAGAACGAGAAACCCGACAGCTGCGGCTGAAGCGCCGCTTGTAATTCCAAGAATATCAGGCGATGCCAGCGGATTGCGTCCCATTCCCTGCATCATGGCTCCGGAGACACCCAGCGCGGCTCCGATAAGAATGGAAGCGGCCGCCCGGGGCATGCGAAGCTGATTCACAATGAGCGTATCTTTGGCCGTACCGGCACCGAAGAACACCTTCAGAACGCGGAAGGGTTCCAGGGAAACCGCTCCGATAGATGCGCTTGCTACCAGAAGCGCGAACAAGAGAAAGAGCAGAGAAAACATGATCCACACGTTTTTTCGCCGGATTTGTCCGGACAAGCCCAGTTTCTTGTTTCGGAATGTATAAAATGTATGATCAGCTGGAATTTTCTTCATCGGCTCAACCCCTTTCTGGCGGTATAAATGAAGAAAGGCGCCCCCAGCAGAGCTGTCATCACACCGATCGGCATTTCATTCGGCATGGCCACGAAACGGCCGGCGATATCCGCTAAAATCAGCATGATCGCTCCAAGAAGAAGGCTGTAAGCCGTCATCCACCGCAAATCGCCTCCGGCAACATAGCGGGCCAGATGGGGGACAATCAACCCGATAAAAGCGATCGGTCCTGCAGCTGCGACAGACGCGCCTACGAGCAGGATGATGCAGCCAGCCATTCCTGCTTTCACCCACACGGTACGCTGCCCGAGACCTTTGGCTACGTCATCGCCTAACATGAGCGTGTTCATTGGGCTGGAAAGAAGGAGCGTTCCGGCCCAACCTGCAGCCATGAAAGGCAGCACATGATAAAGAATGGTCAGCTTGCGGCCCTCGACCGAACCGGAGAGCCAGAAAAGCACTTCTTCCGTCGTGCGCTGGTCCACGACCAGTACCGTTTGGATAAAAGAGGTTGCGAGCGCCGTAACGGCTGCTCCTGCCAAAGTTACCCTAACAGGGGATAAACCGCCGCGTCCCAGCGATCCGAGAAAATAAACGGCGGCCCCGCTCAGGGCTGTCCCTAGGAAAGCGATCCAAGTGAAGGACTGCAAGGATGCTGTTCCAAATAAGGTAACGGCAAGTACTATGCTTAGCCCGGCCCCGGCGTTTAATCCGAAAATCCCGGGTTCTGCGACAGGGTTGCGCGTGAGCGCCTGGAGCAAAACCCCAGCGGCGCCCAGACTTGCCCCAACGCAGGCTGCAATCAGCACGCGCGGTATTCTGACATCCTTGATAATAATCTGGTCATTCGTACCCTGGAACCGGGTCAGCGCCCCGGTGAAGTCGGCAAGAGAAAACAGCTTGCTTCCATAAAGAACACCGGCCGCCGCCAGCAGCAGCAGGATGAAAATAGATAAGGCCAAGCCTGCCCATCGGGCAGCATTAGAACGAAGCAATACGGAAGGCATAACAAACTCCTTACAGATAAGATCAGATATAATTTCGTTTCAAGTAAGATCAAATTCGAATAACAACCGATAGAATCCCTCGCTTAAGTTTAGGGGATGAGAGTGTACAAGTCAATGACTCTGATACTCATTCTCAATTGATGGTTGACAGAAGCAAGCTTCTCCATTAGGATATACATAGATTGCACATGAGAATCATTATCACTAGGGGGAGAAACATGAAAGCAAGCAGGAAATTCAATGTTACACAAGCACTGATCGTAATACTTATGGTTGCACTCGTTTTGGCAGGATGCGGAAACAACGCGGGCAGCTCGAACGGGGAAGGAAATAATCAAGGAAACAATGCGGGTGCTTCCGGTAACGAAGCACAGAATGCCGAATATAAAGTGAAACATGCGATGGGGGAAACTACCATTAAAGGTACGCCTAAGCGTGTTGTAGTGCTGACGAATGAAGGAACCGAAGCGCTGCTGGCCATGGGCGTTAAACCGGTTGGAGCGGTTAAATCCTGGACAGGAAACCCGTGGTATGAACATTTGAAAGCGGATATGGAAGGCGTTGAAGTACTGGGCGACGAAAGCCAGCCGAACCTGGAGAAAATTGCTGAGCTTGCTCCCGATCTGATTATCGGCACGAAGTTCCGCCAGGAGAAGATTTACTCACAGCTGGAAGCCATCGCTCCGACGGTGATGTCAGAGACACTTCGCGGAGAGTGGCAGAATAATTTCAAGCTCTATGCCGAAGCTCTGAATAAGAAAGCGGAAGGCGATAAAGTCATTGCTGAGTTTGATGCGAATGTGAAAGCATTTAAAGAGAAAGCCGGCGACAAGCTGAACACGAAGGTTTCCATCGTCCGTTTCATGCCGGGCAAAGTGCGCATTTACTACAAGAACACGTTCTCTGGAATGATTTTAAGTGAACTTGGCATGGCGCGTCCTGCCGCACAGGATAAAGATGAGTTTTCCGATGACGTATCCAAAGAACGGATTCCTGATATGGAGGGTGATATCCTCATATACTTCACCTATGAAGAAGGGGATAATAAAGCCACCGATCTGGAGAAAGAGTGGATGCAGGATCCTCTATGGAAAAATTTAAACGTAGTAAAGAACAACAAGGTATTCAAAGTGGATGATACAACATGGAATACATCAGGCGGCGTCATTTCCGCCAACAAGGTCATTGAGGAACTTTACGGTTTCCTTGATATTCAAAAATAAGTGAAGCAGGCGGCCGTGCATCGGCCGCCTTTTTTTGCGCTGAATCGGTACCATGGCCGTCGGTTTGACGCGCTTTCAAAATTAAGGCATTATAATTTTATTACGGAAGAGGGGGTTGCAGCTTGAATACGGACCAAATCGTGAAGGTTATGTCTGAACAGGGCCTTCGCATTACTGACCAGAGAAAGACTCTTGCCAAGCTGTTTGCCGAAGCGGAAGGATATTTGACAGCCAAAGACGTGTACGATGAGATGGGCAGGTCCTATTCCGGGTTGAGCTTTGACACGGTGTACCGGAACCTGCGGGTTCTTCATGAACTTGGAGTGCTCGAGCAGTTCGTCTTTGAAGACGGGATCAAATTCAAAGTCCACTGCCAGGAGGCCCATCATCACCATCATTTGATCTGCCTGCAATGCGAAAAAACTTATCCTCTGGTGTTCTGCCCGATGGATACCGGCTGCAAAGTTCCGGACCACTTTCAAGTTGTAAAACATAAATTCGAAGTATTCGGCTATTGCCAGGACTGCCGGACGGAGCAGCAGACTTGATCGCTTCGTTACTGAAAGGCCCTATTCATGTGTACCGCAGATGGATTTCGCCATTGAAACCCCCTACCTGCCGGTTCTATCCGTCCTGCTCCGCCTATGCTTTGGAAGCGATCGAAGTGCATGGCGCCGGGAAGGGGGCGGTCATGGCAGCCTTGCGCATTTGCAAATGCCACCCGTTTCACCCCGGGGGGTACGACCCCGTTCCTTCTGCCGCACGCTCAACTAAAGAAGACTAAATGGAGCAGCCTTTTGCAGCGTCCCAACCTGTCCTTGGACAGGTTTTTTTGTAATATCAGAGTTCTCATATTTCTCCGGAATGAAACGATCCTTTCGCCGAGAGGACGGCGTAAGCCGTTTCACCTTGTTTACAGTAAGTCCATCTGGCCGTAAGGGGGGATTGACCCATTTTGCCAAAGGTTCCGTACCAACTGTCATGTTCAGCATAGTTTATAGTACCTGGATCATGATGATGCAAGGGCGGCGGATCAGCAGGCGATGACTGGGGGATGGGGGGAACGGATATGCGGGTACAGTTAGGGTGCGGTTTTCAAAAGTTGGAGGGATTTGTGGGCATAGACAAGTTCGGTATTCCCGGAGTAGATATCGTCTGTGATATGGACAAAGGCCTGCCTTTGGAAAAAGATTCAGTTTATCAGTTAGTGGCTTCTCATTGCCTACAATGGTCGGTAGATCCGATGAAGGTTATGCGTGACATTTACCGGGTATGCAAGCACAAGTCGATTGTATATGTTATCGCACCCTATTCGCGGACCGCGAAGACTTCGGAAATCCCCGGCTCTGCCTTTCCTTTTAATGAATATACGCCGAGGCTGTTCACGGAATGTTGGGAGCCCTTTCGGCACCGGATCAAGTTTCCTGAGGGCTGGTTCCGGAAGAGTGAGAAACGCGGGGAGACCGCATCGTCTTTCGTTTACTCTGAAGGTGCTGAACAACCCGGGATGGATTTCCGGCTTTTGAATATAGAGCTGTCTTGCGGTGATGAATACCGCTGCGGTCTGCTTGATGAGGACGATCGGGAACTTCTTTTGGAACCGCAGGTGAGCCCATCCGTCGAAATTCTGTATCAGTTGGTCGCCGTGAAAAAGCCCCTGCAGGAAGAAGAGTGGGAGGAACTGGCCCGGTCGATGAAAAGGGACTTATCCTTCGACGGCTTTGAGCTGGATACGCCTGCGGCGGCTTCTCCGGAAGTGCCTGCTATCCATGAGCCGGAATTGGCAGAAAGCGCTTTGATGGAAACAGCTCCTCTTTTGACAGAAACGGGGACTCCCGGTGCAACCAAGATAAGATATAGGAGAAAGAAGGTTTCCCCCGGCCGCAAAAACAAGAAACGGCGCACAACTTCCGCCCGTAAAAGAGTCCCCCAAGCCGTAACGGCCGGCACCCGGAAAACAATAGTCGATGAAACCGGAAAACCTGCTGCAGTTCCCAAAAAGCCTATTGTCCGAAAAGCGGCGTCCCTGCGCCCCTAAAACTTGACATAGCACCTGCAAAAACGGTATATTCACCTTAGTATAGAACAACATAGGTTATTACGTTCCTGTGAACGGATGAGTACGAAGCACAGCCTATTACCAGAGAGCCGGGGCAGCTGAAAACCGGTATAGGCGGACTTGGGAAGATGGTCCGGGAGGAACCGCGCGCGAGCCTTCTTATTAGTTGAAAGAAGCGTGAGCCGCGGCGCGGATTCCGGCGTTAACGGAACGGCTTCCGAAAGGAAGCTTATAAGCCCTGCGGCATCCCGGTTACATGATTGGGAAGCAGGGGAACTTGGGTGGTACCGCGTGAGCACAAGCTCTCGCCCCATAGCTGGATGGGGCAGGGCTTTTTTTGTTGCCCCGAGACGTAAACTTTAACGAAGGAGCTGCTTCCTATGACGGACAACAACAAAACATTTTACATTACAACACCGATCTACTATCCGAGCGATAAGCTTCACATCGGACACGCTTACACTACGGTAGCAGGAGATGCGATGGCCCGGTATAAGCGGCTCAGGGGCTTTGATGTGCTGTATTTGACAGGCACCGATGAACACGGCCAGAAAATCGAGCGTGCCGCCGAGAACAAGGGAGAGACGCCTCAACAGTTCGTCGACGGCATCGTAAGCGGCATTAAGCAGCTATGGGATAAGCTTGAGATCCGGTATGACGATTTCATCCGCACGACCGAGGACCGTCATAAGACGGTGGTTGCCCGTATTTTTGAACGGCTGGTAGCACAGGGCGATATTTATAAAGGGGAGTATGAGGGCTGGTACTGTACCCCTTGCGAATCCTTCTTCCTGGAGCGCCAGCTTGTAAACGGAAATTGTCCGGACTGCGGGCGTGCCGTGGAACTGGTGAAGGAAGAAAGCTATTTCTTCCGGATGAGCAAGTATGCGGACCGACTACTCCAATATTACGAGGAGCATCCGGACTTCATCCAGCCGGAATCCCGGAAGAATGAGATGATTAATAACTTTATTAAGCCGGGCCTCGAGGATTTGGCGGTTTCACGGACTACGTTCGAATGGGGCGTCAAAGTTCCGGGCGATCCGAAGCATGTGATCTATGTTTGGATCGATGCGCTGTCCAACTATATCACCGCACTGGGATACGATACGGAGAATCCGGATAGATACAACAAGTTCTGGCCTGCCGATGTGCATCTGGTGGGCAAGGAGATTGTCCGTTTCCACACCATTTACTGGCCGATTATGCTGATGGCGCTGGATCTGCCGCTGCCGAAAAAGGTGTTCGGGCACGGCTGGCTGCTGATGAAAGACGGGAAAATGTCCAAATCCAAAGGCAATGTCGTAGATCCTGTCACTCTGATCGACCGCTACGGACTGGATGCGCTGCGATATTATCTGCTGCGTGAAGTGCCTTTTGGATCCGACGGCACCTTTACACCCGAAAGCTTCGTGGAACGTGTGAACTTTGACCTGGCGAACGATCTGGGCAACCTGTTGAACCGGACGGTAGCGATGATCGATAAGTATTTCGGCGGAGAAATCCCGGCATACCTGCCGGGAGCTACGGAGTATGACGCTGCGTTGAAGGAAACGGCGGAGACTTCCGTGAAGAAAGCCGAAGAGGCACTGGAGCAGATGGAGTTCTCGGTAGCGTTAAGCTCAGTCTGGACGCTTGTGAGCCGCACGAATAAGTATATCGACGAGACCCAGCCCTGGACGCTGGCGAAAGACGACAGCAAGCGTGAGACGCTCGGTTCGGTCATGTACCACTTGGCCGAATCCCTGCGGATCGTCTCCGTGCTGCTGCAACCGTTCCTCACCCGCACGCCGCAGCAGATCTGGTCGCAGCTCGGCATAGCGGAAGGCACGCTGACCGCATGGGACAGCGTGCATACCTTCGGCACCTTGGCCGCGGGAACCCGCGTGGCCAAAGGGGAGCCGTTGTTCCCCCGGCTGGAAACGGAGCCGGAAGTCGCCTTCATCGCGGAATCGATGGGAGGCGCTGCGGCTTCGGCTGGAACAGCCGGTGAGGCACAGCCTTCGGGGCAGTCGGAAGCCCCGAAGGGAGAAGCGGCCGCGCAGCCGGAACTCAAGGCGGAAATCGGCATTGACGATTTCGCCAAGGTGGAGCTGCGCGTAGCGCAAGTGCTTTCCGCCGAGCCTGTGGCCAAGGCGGATAAGCTGCTGAAGCTGCAGCTGGACCTCGGCTACGAACAGCGCCAAGTGGTTTCAGGTATCGCTAAATTCTATTCTCCCGAAGAGATGGTAGGGAAGAAAGTCATTTGCGTGACGAACCTGAAACCGGTCAAATTGCGCGGCGAGCTCTCGCAGGGAATGATCCTGGCTGCTTCGCAAGGCGATCAGCTTACGCTGGCAACAGTTCCGGACAGCATGCCGAACGGCGCTCTCGTAAAATAAGCCGGAGCAATGAACAATTAATCTGATGGACCGCCCTACGGAAGGGGGAAGCCCCTTTTCGTAGGGCATCCTTATGTTACAAGGTACTAACCGCCGTAATCCCGTTGACAAGGGCCCGGTTCCCTCGTATAATCAATCTGACCTTGTAAATAGAAATGTTTACGATTTACACATAACAAACGGTAAGTTTGCTCTTTCCGCTTGCCTATGAATATACGTGAAGAGGTGTTTTGAGATGAGAAGGTTTAGGAATCGGGGATTGGGAATCGGGATCAGCGCTGTCATCCTGGCATTGCTGCTAACGGCGTGCGGGCAGGATTCCGCTGCGGAAAACAAAGCTGCCGAAGGAAAAGTAAAGGTGATCACGACCATCTACCCATTGGCCGACTTTGTGCGGAACATCGGCGGTGACCATGTGTACGTCTCCAATCTGGTGCCTGCAGGCGTGGAACCCCATGACTGGAGCCCGAAGAGCCGGGATATGAAAAACATTGAGGAAGGCCGGCTGTTTATCTATAACGGAGCGGGATTTGAAGGTTGGGTGAGCGATTTTCTTCACAATATCCCTGCGGACTCCAAGCTGAAGACTTTAGAAGCCAGTAAAGGAATCAAGCTGATTTCAACGGCAGAGCACACGGAAGAAGAACATACGGATGAACACGCAGAGGAAGAGCATGGTGTTGAGAATGAACACGACCATTTGGCGAATGACCCTCATACCTGGACCAGCCCTGCCTCCGCGCTGATCATGGCGCAAAATATTATGAACGCCTTAGTTCAGGCTGACCCTGCGAACGAGACGGACTACAAGGCCAATTACGAAGCTTACAAGGCAAAACTGGCGGCTCTGGACGCCAAGTTCCGGACAGATTTGGGTAAGGCGGCCAAGAAAGATATCGTGGTTTCCCATCAGGCTTTCGGTTATCTGGCACGGGATTACGGGTTGAATCAGGTTTCCATCATGGGACTGTCGCCCGATGCGGAGCCAAGGGGCCAGGACTTGCTGGAAATCGCTACATTTGTGAAAGAACATAAAGTTCGTTATATTTTCTTTGAGGAGCTTGTGTCGGACCGCTTAGCCAAAACACTGGCGGCTGAAGCCGGTGTTGAAACACTGGTTCTAAACCCGGTGGAAGGCATAACCGAAGAACAAGAGAAGAAAGGCGAAGATTATATCTCTCTGATGAACGGAAATTTGCAAAATTTATTGAAGGCATTACAATAAAGGTACTTGTAACGTAAAGGAGCATTGTTATGTCCCAGCCTGATTTATTCACGGCAGCATGTCACGAGGACGTAATTACGATCCGTGACCTTTCTTTTGCCTACGACCACAAGCCGGTGATCGAGAATTTGCAGTTTTCGGTGAAACAGCGGGATTTTGTAGGGCTGATCGGTTCCAACGGGGCGGGAAAAACAACCTTGCTGCGTATGATTGTGGGGTTGGTAAAGCCGACGGAAGGCGAGATCCGGCTTTTCGGTGAACCGATAACCACGTTCCGGGATTGGGAGCGGATCGGATACGTGCCCCAGAAGAGTTCGCTCAATCCGCTGTTCCCCGCTACGGTGCGCGAAGTTGTGGTGTCCGGGTTGTACGGCAAGAAAAACCTGTTCCGGCGACTGACCAAAACCGATCTGCAAAAATGCGACGATGCGCTCCATGCAATGAGCATTGAAGACTTGGCGGAGAAGCGGATCGGGCAGCTTTCGGGAGGGCAGCAACAGCGGGTATTTTTGGCTCGGGCTTTGGTGAACAACCCGGATCTGCTCATCCTGGACGAACCTACGGTCGGTATTGATATCGAGACCCAGCAGGGATTTTTCCACATGATCAAGCATATGCATCAGCATCACCATATCACGTTTCTGATGGTTTCCCACGATATGGACATGATCGAAACCTATTTGGGCAAAGAGCCGGTCGAACGCAGCGGCAAACTGAAATTCTATGTGAAACATTCGCATGAGATCGAGGATTGCCGGGAAACGGACTTGGCTCACAGCCTCAAGGATTTACGGATCAAGCTGCAGTCCCACGTCACGTATTAAAAGCTGTTGCAGCCGGCTTAGAGGGAGAGTTTAGCAGTTGGAAAGTTTGGATATTTTGTACAGCGATTTTTTTCAGCGGGCCATTCTAGGCGGCGTGCTCATTGGACTGGCTGCCCCTTTGCTGGGTATTTTTCTTGTACTGCGGCGTTTATCCATGATCGGGGATACGCTGGCGCACGTTTCCATCGCAGGCGTAGCCCTCGGATTTCTTGTGAATATCTATCCGCTGGGCATGGGACTTGTATTCTCCATTATTGCCGCGTTCGGAATAGAGAAGCTTCGCAAAACGTATAAAACCTATGCTGAACTGTCGATCGCCATTATTATGTCGGGCGGCGTGGCGCTGGCGACGTTTCTGTTTTCCCAAGGAAAAGGATTTAACCTGAATGTCACGAGTTACTTGTTCGGAAGCATCTATACGCTCGATAACACGGATGTGCTCATTGTGGGCATTGTAACAGTGATTGTGCTTTGTGTTGTGTTCTTCTTATTTAAGGAATTTTTCCTGATGTCGTTTGATGAAGACGCGGCGGGTGTCAGCGGTCTGCCGATTCAGTATTTGAACATGGTCATTACTATTCTTACGGCATTGGTCATTAGCGTCAGCATCAAGATTGTCGGTGCCTTGCTGGTTTCTGCTCTATTGACGATCCCGGTGGCTACCAGCCTTGTATTTTCGCGGGGATTTAAACAGACAGTGATCTGGTCCGTCATCTATTCCGAGATTTCCGTTGTAGCCGGGCTGCTCATTGCGGGACTGTTCAACTATGCTCCAGGAGCTACCGTCGTGCTTTCCCTGATCAGCATTCTTGTACTGACGCTGCTGTTTAAACTGACTTTCCGCAGGGGATTATCGATATAGGGGGACGTACCATCTTATGGCGCATATTAACGTTTGGATCGCTTTTTGGGCGGGGCTTGCATCGTTCATCTCGCCTTGCTGTCTGCCGCTGTATCCTTCCTATTTGTCCTATATAACCGGGATTTCCGTAACTACGCTGAAATCATCGGAAGGACGGACCCGGGAAGTGCGGATCAGGACGATGACGCATACGCTGTTTTTCATCCTGGGCTTCTCTATGATTTTCTACAGTCTGGGATTTGGGGCAGGTATTATTTCGGACGTGTTTGCTGATTCGAATTACAGGGATTTGTTTAAGAAGATTGCCGCCATCCTAATTTTTGTCATGGGATTATTCCTGCTCGGTATTTTTAAACCTGAATTTTTGATGAAAGAGCGTAAGCTTCAAATGAATTTCCGGCCGGCCGGCTATGCGGGCTCGTTTCTGCTCGGGATCGGATTTGCTGCCGGGTGGTCGCCTTGTATCGGGCCGATCCTGGGCTCCATCATGACATTGGCCGCTACGGAGCCGGGCACCTGGTTTCCTCTGATTACCGCATATACGCTCGGTTTCGCCGTTCCGTTCTTTGTGCTCGCCTTCTTCATCGGCAGCACTCGCTGGATTTTAAAATACTCTAATCTATTGATGAAAATAGGCGGGATCCTGATGCTGATCATTGGGGTACTGTTGTACACGGATCAAATGACGGTTCTGACGAGATATTTAAATTCGATTACGCCGGAATGGCTGAAATTTTAATAGGTCTAGAATGACGGACTCCGCGGTTGCGGGGTCTTTTTTTCAAAATATCAGAAAGTATAAGATTTATTCTTATACCCGATTCTGATATTTCTCCGGAATGAAACGAGTTCTGCGCCTGAAAGTACAGCGTCAGCCGTTTCACCTTGCGCAAAGTTCTTTTCATCCCGATGGGCGAATATGGTGTAAGGTAACTGTAATGCATAAAGGAAGGTGGAGTCTCCTCATGAGCAGTAATGACCACACCCAATACCGGGCGGGTACATCTATCGGCCTTCTGCCCGGAGATATCCTTACCGCTTGCGATAATGAATTGAACGTGCCTACCGGTTACCTGGGCCATAGCGCCATTGCCGTGGATGAACGCCATATTGTAGAAGCCGTAATCAGCTATCCCTACATTCAGCTGGCCAGCAAAGAATCCTTCTTCTCCCCGCATCCGCTCTGTGCCGTTTATCGCCCCAAAGACCCTTCCTGGGGAACGGCGGCTGCACGCTGCGCGTATGATTATTTCTTAAAGAGCCGGGAGCACTTGCAAAAGGGGACGGTTCTTCCGCCATTTTCATTTGATCTCAACGTGGCATTGGACGATCCCTGGACGTCGGTTTACTGTTCAAAGCTGGTATGGTTAAGTTATCATTTCGGAGTTGGTTACACGCTGCCGAATGACTTCGGACTGTTCACTCCGGAGGATTTGGATTACAACCTTAGCCGGGATCCGAACTTCATTCTAGTTTACAAACATCCGGGGTTTCAGTTCTTGATCGACTCCTGATGATTTAGGCGGAATTGGTATCCAACCTGCCTATTTTAGAGGAACCGGGACATTCGTACAGAACAACAGGCCATTTCACTCATAGTATACAGTGGTTCATCACCCAGAACCAAAAACCACAACTAAGGAGTGAATGTTACAATGACAAGAATTGGAACAGGAATGGGCGGCTTTAACGCAGGACTGAATGCAGGGGTACACGCGGATGCGCATTTGAACGCTTATGCGAACACAGGTGTGGGCAACGTAGGACATTGCGGCGGCGGCTACGGCGGCTTTTACGATGTCGGCATGATCCTGGTATTATTCATCCTTTTGGTAATTATCAGCCGTACGTTCGTATAATAAAGCAGGAAAGCCGACCTGTATAGGTCGGCTTTTTTTCCTATTAAGTGAAGTACTCCAGTTTTGCTTTAGGGAACTTTTCAAAGATCTGTTCTGTAATGAACTCCCGGAGGGCCTCAGCCTGATCCTTCGGATACACATATTTTCCTTGTCCCCAGCGTCCCCATTTATATTGCCGTTTGGCTTCGTCCATCTCGAGCTTGGACTTAGGATACCGCTTCTCTATCACGGTTTTCGCTGTTTTGGTAAAACGGTGCTGGATCAGCTCAAAGGTTAAGTCTCGCGTAGCTTCTTCCGGAAGCGTATTCTTCAGCTTCTCAAACAGTTCCGTATACCCCTGTTCCCATCCGTCATGCCATATGATAGGTGCCACAATGAACCCTAGAGGGTAACCGGCCTTTGCCACTTTTCCGGCGGCCTCAATCCGTTCTTCAAAACGGGAAGTAGCAGGCTCGAAATTTTTGATGACGTAGGCCGCGTTAACGCTGAACCGAAACCTGGTGTGCCCGTTATGCTTTGCATCCAGCAGGGGATCCACATGGTGATATTTTGTCACGAAACGAAGACGACCGAATTCTTCCTTCCCCATAAATTCAATGTATTCCTTCAAAGAACCGGAGATATGCTCCAAACCGACCGGGTCCGACGTACAAGCTGCCTCAAACCGGGTAATTTCCGGTTTGCGCTCCTCAATATATTGTTTAGCTTGCTTCAAAATATCATCCGTATTCACATAAACCCGGACATAGGGCTTGGCTCCGAGCGTAGTCTGCAAATAGCAGTAATGGCAGTGCCCCATACATCCGGTAGCTACGGGGATGGCATATTCTGCGGAAGGCTTCGATGTATCGAATTTTAATGTTTTCCTTACTCCTACAACCAAGGTACGCTTAGCAATTTTGTATTGCTCAAGTTCGGTTTCGCCCGGAAGATTCGTAATCCGGTTATGGGATGTAGTCATCCGGTACGGTATGCCTTGTTCTTTCACCCAGGCAAAAATCCGTTCGCCTTTCGGGTACTTCAGGGCTTCCGGTTCAAAATAAGCAAGTTCGGGAGCGAACTCTCCCGTACTTCGGGGTGCTTTTTTCTTTTTATCTGCGGGTTCCAGCACTAAGGTTGTCATCGGCTTTCCGCCTCCTTTCCATAAAGATAGTTGTAGTTTTCACCGTACTTCACTTCGTAAAACATGGTAATATTCTGTCATGTTTGCGTCTATTCCAGAACGACTTGATTTCATGGACAACCAAGGGTATCATAAAGAGTACTGCGAATTTGAACTGCTTGAAGGAGGGGAACACGAATGGCCACCCCCAGCATGGAAGACTATTTGGAACGGATCTATAAGCTAATCGACGAGAAGGGCTACGCGCGTGTTTCCGACATCGCCGAAGGATTGGAAGTGCACCCTTCCTCCGTAACGAAGATGATACAGAAACTGGATAAGGACAATTATCTGGTTTATGAGAAATACAGGGGCTTAATCTTAACTTCCAAAGGCAAGAAGATGGGCAAGCGGCTCGTTGACCGCCATCAGCTGCTGGAGCAATTTTTACATATTATCGGCGTGCAGAACGAGAACATTTACAAGGATGTTGAAGGAATTGAGCATCATTTAAGCTGGGATTCGATCACCTGTATCGAGACGCTGGTCGAATACTTTACCCGCAGCCCGGAACGGCTGGCGGAATTGCAGAATATCCGTAATGAAATGGACGAATAACCAAGACCGCATCTTCATAGAAGAGATGCGGTTTTTTATGTCTGCCGGAATATGTACAAACCGCAGTCTCATACATACGTAATAGCGGATGGCATCAGTCGATAGAGAGCGGGTGCAGCAAGAATGGACGTAAACGCAGTATTTCAGGGAGGCGGGGTTAAAGGGATTGGACTTGTAGGGGCCGTAACGGCAGCGGAAAGCAGCGGAATCAAATTTCATCAGGTGGCCGGCACTTCATCAGGTTCGATCGTGGCTTCCCTAATTGCCGCGGGCTATACTGCCGAGGAGATGAGGCAAACTATAAGTTCAACGCCCTTCAGCCATTTTCTTGCCAGAGACTGGTTACACCGTATTAACTATGCAGGACCGGCACTCCGCATTCTGCTTCGGAAAGGGCTTTATTCCGGGGAGCGGCTCGAATTATGGGTTAAGGGCCTTTTACAGGCCAAAGGGATTCGTACCTTCAACGATCTCCCTCCGGGAAAACTAAGAGTAATTGCTTCTGATATTACACAGGGCAAGCTTCTGGTACTCCCGGATGACCTCATCCATTACGGAATAAAGCCGGGACAATTCGAAGTAGCTAAAGCGGTTCGGATGAGCTGCTCGATTCCTTATTTTTTCGAACCTGTGCTGCTTCGGAAACCTTTGAGGGACAAAAATCCGATGGATGCCTTCCATAAGCAATTTTATTACATTGTAGACGGTGCGCTTCTCAGCAATTTTCCGTTATGGCTGCTTGATGAACATCATGGCAGGATGCCCAAGCTGCCGACGCTGGGCTTTCAGCTGGTTGGAAAGAGGACGGGGGAGCCCAACAGGATCAATGGTCCGTTTACGATGCTTCAGGCTTTGTTCGAAACGATGCTGAATGCTCATGATGAGCGCTATATTGGTAAGCATAACGATTATCGTACCATCAAAATACCTGCGGACATCGTAGGCACAACCGAGTTTTCGGTTTCCCCGGAAAAAAGCCAGGCCTTGTATGAAGCAGGGCGTGAAGCAGGCAGGATTTTCTTTGATCGCTGGTCGTTTAAACAGTATTTAGAGACTTATATCGATAGGGAAAAGGAACCGAAAGGACTGCATAAACTTATGGTGTGAATAAAAAACTTCCTCGGACCGATAGGATCAGAGGAAGTTTTGCTGATTTAATGATAGGTTGGTGTATCGTCATCATCATCCTTCTTGTTTCCCTGAATGACGGTAAAAGGATACTTTTTACGTTTCGGTTTCGTGTGGTTCAAATCGATCGGCCCTCGGCTGTTTCGGTTGCCTCCAGGCGCCTTGAAGCTCCGGAATTTCCCTCTCAAGGAAGTTGGGGGGAACTTGTAGAGCAGGAATACAACGCCGAAAACGATTACCGGTATTATAAACGCTCTTAGATTGGACAACAGTCCGATCAGCATCAGGGCCATAATTATATAAAATACAATCCGCTGTCTTCCGTACATATAGCGTGCCCCCTTATGAAGATAAGTTGGTTAGGCTCCCTGGCTTTGGCCTGCATCCCGGATTACTTGGACCGGCGCTGGGGCGGAATCGATTTCCAGCATACGTTGAAACGAAGCGATGGAAACTTCGACCTGGTCATCCGTAGGCTCTTTCGTGGTCAGCAGCTGCAGCCAAAGTCCAGGATAGCCTAGATAGCGGAGTACCGGTGTCTCGCGCAGGGAATTCGTGAAGCGAAGAACTTCATAAGAAACCCCGATAACTAAGGGCAGCAGAAGCAGCCGCTGGTAAACCCGTTCCCATAGATTGTCGTAAGGCACAAGCGAATAAATCAACACTCCAATGATGACTGTAAAAATGATAAACGAGCTGCCGCAGCGGTAATGCAGCGTATTGAATTTCTGGACGTTGCGAACCGTCAATTCTAACCCTGCTTCATAGGCTGAAATGACTTTATGCTCAGCGCCATGATATTGGAACAGCCGTTTGATTAGCGGTGTCTGGGAAATAAGAAACAGGTACGCAAGAAGAAACAGTATTTTGATAATACCTTCAATTAGCGTATGAAGCGCCCTGTTCTGAAATGCGTCCGAGAAGAGGAAATCCTCGATGAATACGGGTACAAGCGTAAACAAGACTTTCCCGAATAAGAAGGAAAGTACCCCGACCACGGCTACGCCGAGCATCATGGATAGGCTGAAACCGCCTTTGGAGTCCTTCGTGCCGCCTTGTTCCTTGTTTTCCGGACCTGCTTCGTCGTCTGCATAGGCTTCCGCAGAGAAGTTCAGATGACGGGAACCTTTAGCGCTTGCTTCTATAATACCGACAATCCCGCGGATTAACGGAATTTTTTTGAGCGATTGAACCCAGGCCTTATCCTGCCGCGGCACCTCGAAAAAGGTGATTTCCTGATTTTTGCGGCGGACGGCGGTGACGTTCACGGTCTTGCCTGCGAACATGACGCCTTCGATAACGGCTTGGCCCCCGTAGATGTTATTTGGCTGATTGTTCGACAACGAATGTCAACTCCCCTTATGTGTAGATATCTCCTATATTAAAGGAATCGCTTCAAGTTTGCCACTGTTTACGGAATGGACACGGGGAACATACTAAGTAAGAGTTCTCAAACCCGTGAGGAATATGGTAAAATGGCAATGATATTTTTGCCAGCAGGTTAGGAGCCATAGGATGATGAAACGAACGATTCTAGTATTGAACGGTCCTAATTTAAACATGCTTGGGATCCGGGAACCCGGTGTGTACGGTTCCGAATCGCTTTCAGCGATAGAGGACAGGCTTAAGGAAGCAGCTGCCGTCCTTGGCGTGGAAGTAAGCTTTTTTCAGTCCAATGTAGAAGGCTATCTGATCGATCGGATTCACGAAGCTTATGGCAAAGCGGACGGGATTCTGATTAATCCCGGGGCGTTTACACATTACAGTTACGCGATACGGGATGCTTTATCGGCGGTGCAGCTTCCCGCAGTAGAGGTACATTTGTCGAACATACATAAGCGGGAAACGTTCCGCCATGTTTCCGTGACGGCTCCGGTGGTACTGGGGCAAATTTCAGGCTTGGGCGCCTACGGCTATGAATTGGGCCTGCAAGCGCTCTGCCGACATTTAGGGGAGAGGGATGCGGATCATGCAGCAAAGTAGAATTGACAGCTTAAGAACGAAGATGGCCGAGCAAGGTCTGGAAGCTCTTCTTGTGACCAACAGCTTTAACCGTAAGTATATTTCGGGATTCACCGGAAGTTCCGGTTATGTGCTTATCACCGAAGGGCGTGCCGTCCTATTTACGGATTTCCGTTATATGACGCAGGCTCCGGCCGAAGCCGTACATTATGAAGTGATCGAACATCATCAGAATCCCATTCATTCCATCCGGGATGCATTGACAGGCATGAACATTGTGAAACTCGGTTTCGAGCAGGGGGATCTAACCTACGCCACCTATACGGCTTACGCCAAAGAACTGGGTGCCATTGAACTGGTACCGACAGATGGTCTGGTAGAGGAACTGCGGATGATCAAGGACGAGCATGAGCTGCAGGTTATGCAGGACGCCGCAGCTTTGGCGGACCGTACCTTCGAGCATATTCTTACATTCATCAAACCTGGCATGACTGAGTTAGAAGTCGCCTTGGAGATGGAATTTTTTATGCGAAGGAATGGTGCGACTTCCACATCCTTTGAGACGATCGTCGCTTCCGGTGAACGTTCCGCTCTGCCGCATGGAGTAGCCAGCCCCCGTGTCATCCAAGGCAATGAGTTCGTGAAATTCGATTTCGGCGCTCTGTATAAGGATTACTGCTCGGATCTTACGCGGACGATCGTGCTGGGCAAGGCTGAAGCGAAGCACAAGGAGATATATGATATTGTGCTGGAAGCACAGCTGCATGCGCTGGAACACATCCGTCCGGGCATGACAGGAAGAGAAGCGGATGCCTTGACGAGAGATATCATCACAAGGTATGGTTATGGGGAGTATTTCGGTCATGGAACCGGACATGGTTTAGGTATGGAAATCCATGAAGCGCCACGATTGTCCCTTAACGGCAGCACGGTCCTAAAGCCGGGCATGACCGTTACGGTGGAACCTGGAATCTACCTTCCCGGCTTCGGCGGAGTCCGGATTGAGGACGACATCGTCATTACAGAGAACGGGATTAAGATACTTACACAGGCTTCGAAGCAATTTACAACGATCTAGCGTGTTGGACCAATTTTAGGAGGGACTTTCATTGATCTCAGTTAACGATTTTAAAACAGGACTAACAGTAGAAGTAGACGGCGATTTGTTTTCCGTTCTTGATTTTCAGCATGTAAAACCGGGGAAAGGCGCAGCTTTCGTACGTTCCAAGCTGAAGAACCTGCGTAACGGCAACACCGTAGAACGCACATTCCGTGCAGGCGAGTCGATCGGCCGCGCTCACGTTGAGAACCGTGCGGTACAATATTTGTACTCCGCTGCGGATGAATATACATTTATGGATAACGAAACATACGACCAGTTCTCCCTTTCCGGTGACCAGCTGGAATGGGAATTGAATTTCCTTCAGGAGAATATGACAGTAAACATCATTTCCTACCAGGGCGAAATTCTCGGCATCAACCTGCCTAACAGCGTTGAACTGAAAGTAGTGGAAACAGAACCGGGCATCAAAGGTAATACGGCTACCGGCGCTACGAAGAACGCTAAGCTGGAAACCGGCTTGAATGTACAAGTTCCTCTGTTTATCAATCAGGATGACGTTCTGCTTATCGATACCCGTGACGGAAAGTATATTTCCCGGGCTTAAGTAACGTTTATACAATGAAACCGTCCCATAGGGGACGGTTTTTTATTTAAATTTCAGCAAGTATAAGTTTTTCCTTATACGCTGTTCTGATAATACCCCGGAATGAAACGATCTTCCCGCCTGAAGGACGGCGTAAGCCGTTTCACATGGCCGGGCATCAGCCTTTTCTATAAGCGTTCAAATGAAATTTTATACGTAAGGGAACTTGATCCTATGCTATAATGTTTGAATAGTTTGAAAAGTCAAGATGAGGAGTGAACGAGCGTTGTCACTGATCGTAATGAAATTCGGCGGCAGCTCCGTCGGGGATGCCGAACGGATGAAAAGGGTAGCCGGCCGGATCCTGGAGAGAAAGCGGGAGGGGAACCGCTGCGTCGTGGTCGTTTCAGCAATGGGCGATACAACGGATGACCTGATTGACCAGGCGAATCTGATTTCGGCGAATCCGCCTGCCAGAGAGATGGATATGCTGCTTACGACCGGAGAACAAATTTCCGTCGCTTTGCTTTCCATGGCCATTCATGCGCAAGGATCCCAAGCCGTTTCTTTTACAGGATGGCAGGCAGGGATGCGGACAGACAGCGTCCACGGAAAAGCACGGATTATGGACATCCGGCCTGAACGGATCCTGAAATCGTTGGACGATGACCAGATTGTTATCGTAGCCGGTTTCCAAGGGATGAGCGAAGCGGGAGAGATTACTACATTGGGACGGGGCGGTTCCGATACAACGGCTGTTGCGCTGGCGGCTGCCATCCGTGCGGATCTGTGTGAAATTTACACGGATGTGAACGGAGTTTACTCAACGGATCCTAGAGTTGTAAAGGTAGCACGTAAGCTGAACGAAATTTCTTACGACGAAATGCTGGAACTTGCCAACTTGGGGGCAGCCGTGCTGCATCCGCGTGCAGTGGAGTACGCGAAGCATTATCAAGTGCCGCTGGTCGTGAGGTCCAGTTTTACCCATAACGAAGGAACTTTAGTGAAGGAGGAAGCCGAGATGGAGCAAGGCGTTGCAGTCCGCGGCATTGCATTCGACAAGAATGTGGCTAGAATCAGTATTTTGGGAGTACCCGATGTTCCAGGCCAACTGGCTAAGGTATTTACTTCCCTGGCAGAACATAGCATTGACGTAGATATTATCGTGCAAAGCGGTGTAATGAACGGACAGGCCGATTTCTCGTTCACAGTCTCCCTGTCGGACGGTGACAGAGCGCTGCATACCATCCGCGGCATTCAATCTGCGATCGGGTTCCGTGAAGCTACCTTTGAGGACAATCTGGTGAAAGTTTCCATCGTCGGTGCCGGTATGGTCAGCACGCCGGGAGTGGCAGCCAAAATGTTCGAAGTGATTTCCAGACGCGGCGTAAGCATCAAGCTCGTCAGCACTTCTGAAATCAAGACATCCTGCGTCGTGGAAAATCATCTGCTCCATGAAATTGTCGCTGATCTTCATACAGCTTACGGTTTAGATACGAATGAACAGGCTTTTGTCGGCGGTCCTGCCGATAGAAGATAGGAAATAGCAGTAAGAAGCCCGCCGGCAGACCGGCGGGCTTTCTCATGTGATGCGGTTCATAATCAGCTGTACGATTTTGAGGAGCATGGCGGTAATGCCGGCCGCCATCAGCGGTCCCACGGGGATGCCCCGCAGAAATATAATGCCGAAGATCGAGCCGATGACCAGGCCGACAATCATTTGGGGATCCACTTTCAGCAGGTCCAGACCTTTGCCGTTCATATAGGTTGCAATAGCCCCTCCGAGCAAAGCCACAATACCCGGCCATGTGCTGAAGGCGGCCAATATGTCTTTATAGCTGATCCGCTCACTTGCGAACGGCACTAAAACGCCCATCGTCAAAAACAACAGTCCGAGTTCTAAGCCCCTGCGTTCAATGGAAGGAAGAAACCGGTCCAGATGGATCAGTTTCACGATTAATAAAATACAAGCGGCCGTGGTAATAATGTGGGATCTCCCGATAAGCCCGATAACGATGAGGGCCAGTAAAACGATATCTCCGTTCATGGCAAGCCCGTGCCCCTGTCCTATAGATTCTATCTTAGTCTATGAACGGACGGGCTGTTTAGAACTTGTATGGTCTGCAGGCTGTAGGAAACCCGGCAGTTATAAATGAAACGGTACCATCGTGCCTTGTTCCAAAATGGGTACTAGGTTGGAAACATTCGCTTCCGCACAGTACACGACGTCCGCTTTATATCCTATCTTTAATAACCGCCTGCCGTTGCTTGAGGCCAGCAGCGTTTCAGTCAGCTTCCCGCTGCTGTGCAAATATGCCGCACGCAGTGCCAAACCTAAATCATTAACCTCGAGGGCGCCGCTTCTGGCCTGGAGAATATGCTCGGTAATCAACCCGGCGCATAAGCCGTCCTCCAGAGAGAATTCATCCTTAGTGCCGGCGCATAAAATAACGGTATCGCGTCCAAGCCGGATGGCTGCTTTCGCGCAAGCGGCTGCGTTGCGCAGGCATCCGGCCAGCACATGAGACGCTTTATGGGCTTTGTGAAGGGCGCGGGTCCCGTTCGTGGTTGTCAGGATGACCCTGCGGCCCTGAATCTCCTGTGAAGTATACTCCAAAGGGGAATTGCCCAGATGAAATCCGGCTATTTTCCGGCAATACCGTTCTCCTCCGAGCACATCCCCCCTATCCTGCAGCGTGCGTGCCTGTTGTACTGTTTCGACAGGCAAGACACCGGTGCTTCCATTTTCCAATGCCGCAGTGATCGTACTCGTGGCTCGTAAAACGTCGATGGCGATCACGGTTTTATGAAGAAGTTCTTCGCTGACTGCCTCATTTACACTGGAGATCACGTGGACTTGCATCAATCCCACCTCCTGTCCTTTTCTGCCTGCCGCTTGCCGGATCCAGGGGCTGTCAGATTACGAAATCAATCTGTTCTCCCAGTTTGAACGTATCCGATCTAAGCCCGCGCCGCAGCGCTTCTAAGGAAAACACATCGTCAGGTGCGATATTGCCTAAATGAATGTCCGCTCCCAGCATGCCCAGCAGCTGTGATTGCTGCGATTTTAGCGGCGCTTCCCACATGATGCGGGACAAGTGAGGGAGATGTTCGACGATAGATTTGAAATCATCCTGCTTGAAGGCGCCTTTTTCATCAAAAATGCCGACACCCATGCCGGATTCACGCCCCTCGATCGTTACAAGCTGCGCGCCGAATTCCAGGTCCGACTCTACCGTCCGGATCAACTCCTGGATTTCGATAGAAGATCCCCAGCACTTTTTTCCATATTCCGTAAATACCTGCAGCCCGCTGCGTATTCCTTCCAAAATGAGCCGGATACGTAAATTTCGTTCGATTTCAATCGTGCCGTCGGAAACCTCCACCGCCGTAAAGCCCAGCTCGCTGACCGTTTGAAAATAGGAATCCGTAAGACCTTTGGTAACGGCTACCTCCAGAAAAGTGCCTCCTGGAAGAATGAGAATGTCGTGGGCGCGGGCCAATTCGATTTTTTTCTTTAGCACATCCAACGGGTACAGAGCCGAAGTGCCGAATCCCAGTTTGATTAAGTCAATGTAAGGTCCGGCGGTGAGCACCAGATCTTCATAAGCATGCAGGCCCAAGCCTTTGTCAATGACCATCGTTTTGCCTGAGCGGCGCGGTTTGGCTTCCCTTTGACCGGAGGGGTCTGCAAGCAGGCTGTGCCAGACTGTCTGAGAAGTTGGTTGCATTGGCATGTTCTCCTCGCTTCTATTTGAAATGAGCATCTTTGATTTCCTTAGGAACGGCCGCCGTCGGCAGCCAAAATCATCTTTGAGCAATATATGCATGCACCTATGGGGTGGTGTCCGTATGCCTAAAAAGAGACAGGCCCGCATACAGTAAATTGATGACTCAATAGAAGGAGGGGAACCGGGCATGATCAATAAAATTGTGATGTCTATGGCTATGTTGAGGCTGGCTTCAGGTACGATCGAAATTATTGCCGCTCTGTTAATGCTCAGATTCAATCAGGTCGAAAAAGCCATTATGGTTAATTCGGGATTGGCTCTGGTAGGACCGCTGGTGTTGATTACGACAACAACGATCGGTCTCGTAGGCATCGCGGATAAGCTGTCTCCAAGCAAGTTTCTATGGATCGCGGCCGGCGTGTGCTGTCTCTTTATCGGCATTATCAAAAAATAAAGCTTTCTACCAATTCCGATTTACTAGTCATATTTTCACTAGCGTCGCATAAGTTAGGGTATCAAGGTGAAGGGGGCGAATTTCAATGGCGGCTGATCTTTATGCTGTACTTCCCTCTTTGGTAAAAAGTTTGATTCTCTCGCTTCCGGACAAGGTACAAGCCCGCCTGGAAGAAATCCGGATTCGGGAAGGCCGTCCCCTGGAAATCGTCTACGACGGATGCTTCCGCTTCGTATCCCCACAAGGAACGCTGTCGGAGCACCCGGAAGTCGCCTACTGTCCGCCGCGGGAAGAGTGCCTTAAGCTGCTCGATCTGTTGTCCAATCACTCGTTGTACACACTGGAAGAAGAGCTTCGCCGCGGGTACATTACCATCCGGGGAGGACACCGTGTCGGCCTGGCCGGCCGGGCCGTGTTGGACCGCGGGCAGGTCAAGCTGGTACGGGATATCGCAGGCTTCAATCTGAGGCTGGCGAGGGAGATGAAAGGAGCGGCGGACGGGCTGTTTCCGCTGCTGATGGATCCGGTCAAGCGCATGCTGCACCACACCCTGCTGATCTCACCGCCGCAGCAGGGCAAAACAACGATGCTGCGAGACCTGGCCCGCATCGCGGGCAACGGCTTTCCGGCCCAGCATATCAAGGCCCGGAAAGTGGGGATTGTCGACGAGCGTTCGGAACTCGCCGCCTGTGTCAAGGGCGTTCCGACGTTCGATGTCGGTGCCCGGACGGATGTGCTTGATGCCTGCCCGAAGGCGGAGGGAATAATGATGATGATCCGGTCGATGTCGCCTGACGTGCTTGTTGTGGACGAGATCGGCAGGAAAGAAGACGCGGAGGCGATTCACGAAGCGCTCCATGCCGGCATCACCGTAATGGCTTCCGTCCACGGCCGCAGCGTGGACGACATCCGGCACCGCCCGGGGCTGGCGGCGCTGGTGCAGGAAGGCGTGTTCGGCCGCTACGTGGTGCTCGGCTCGCACGCCGGGCAGCGCACCCAAGCCGTGTTCGACGGCTTGGGGCGCCGCATGCAGCGCGGCGCGGACCCGGCGGCGCACCCGGGTGGGCCGCCGGCTCCTGCCGCGGCGTACCGGGAGAGCCCCGCATGATCCGGCTCGTCGGAGCCGTGATCGTTGTCGCCGCCGGCACGCTGTTCGGCTTCGCCCAGGCGTCCAAATACGCCAACCGGCCGAAGCAGATCCGCCAGCTGATCCAAGCGCTGCAGCGGCTGGAAACCGAGATCCACTACGGGTTTACACCGCTCCCCGAGGCGCTGCAGTCGCTCTCCGCGCAAGTGCCGGAACCGCTCGCGGCACTGTTTAGAACCGCTTCCGGCAAGCTCCGGGAGACAGAAGGAATGACGGCGGCGGAAGCGATTCAAGGCGCGATCGAGGAAGTCTGGACCCGGACGGCGCTCGGCAAGCCGGAACGGCAGGTGGTGAGGCAGCTGGGGTTTACTCTTGGCATCAGCGACAGGGACGATCAGATCAAGCACGTAAAGCTGGCCATGAATCAGCTGCAAAGCGAGGAAGCGGCGGCCAGGGAGGACCAGAAGCGGTACGAAGCGATGTGGAAAAGCCTCGGAGCCTTAGGCGGTGCGCTGGTCGCTATTTTGATGTATTGAAAGAGGTGCCTGATGAACATCGACGTGACGAGCATATTCCAAATCGCAAGCGTCGGCATTATCGTAGCCATGATCCATACTGTATTAAAGCAAATGGGCAAAGAGGATTATGCGCATTGGGCGACGCTGATCGGATTTGTCGTGGTCCTGTTTATGGTCATCCGCATGCTGGACGACCTCTTTAGGCAAATCAAAACCATCTTTCTGTTCCAGTAGGTGAAGCATGGACATCATTCAGATTGTCGGGATCGGTATTGTAAGCACCGTGCTCATACTAATCCTGAAAGAACAGAAGCCGGTGTTCGCCTTCTTGCTGTCCGTCTTCGTAGGGATCGGAATCTTCTTATTCCTCATCGGCAAAATATCATCAATCATCCATGTGCTGGAAAATCTGGCGCTGAAAACAGAAATTAACATGATTTTTCTCAAAACAATTCTTAAAATCATCGGAATAGCCTACATCGCCGAGTTCGGAGCTCAAATCGTCCGCGACGCAGGTCAGGAGGCCATTGCTTCCAAAATCGAATTAGCAGGCAAAATCCTGATCATGGTCATGGCCATCCCTATCATCACGGTCATCGTGGAAACCGTGCTGAAACTATTGCCCGCCTAGGGCCGGTAAAGTTGGGTGAGTCAAAGATAAGCAGCCGGGAGTTGAATCGATCATGTCATACCTCAACAGCACACGCTGGAGAGCAGTCCTAACGATGATGCTGGCTGCCTTTCTCTATTTGACGGCACAAAGCTTAGCGGCCTCTCCGGCCGACGCGCTGATTGAGCAGCAGGCCCAAAACCTGCCCACGGACCAGGTAGAGCAGTTCTGGGACCGGCTGGTAAAAGAGTATGGCGGATACCTGCCGGACGGACAGGTTCCTACTTTTATGGAAATGCTTGTTCCCGGAGGCAAAGGGCTGAATCTCTCCGATGTGTTCAAAGGAATTTTGAAATACCTGCTTCATGAAATACTGTACAACGGCAAGCTGCTCGCTTCGATTGTCATCCTTACCGTGTTCAGCACCATTCTGGAGACGCTGCAGTCCGCTTTTGAACGCAGTGCTGTAAGCAAGATTGCATACTCGATCACTTACATGGTTTTAATTATCTTGGCCATTAACTCTTTCAGCGTAGCGATCGGTTATGCGAAAAACGCCATAGAGAACATGATTCACTTCATGATGGCGATGATTCCGCTCATGCTGACCCTGCTGACTTCTATGGGGAATGTGGCCACCGTAACGCTTATGCATCCATTGATTGTCTTCATGATCCACACTATCGGCACACTGATTTACGTCATCGTGTTTCCGCTGCTCTTCTTTTCGACAGTGCTTCATATCGTTTCTTATCTGTCGGACAAGTATAAAGTGACCCAGCTCGCGAATCTGCTCCGGACGATCAGCGTCGGCTGCATGGGATTATTCCTGACCGTGTTCCTCGGTGTCATATCGGTTCAAGGCGCAAGCGGCGCAGTGACCGACGGGGTGACCATCCGTACGGCAAAGTATGTGACAGGCAATTTTGTACCCGTAGTAGGAAGAGTGTTTTCGGATGCGGCCGATACGGTGATCAGTGCCTCACTGCTCGTGAAGAACGGAATCGGAATTGCCGGAGTGGTCATCCTGATCTTCCTCTGCGCGTTCCCGGCTTTGAAAATCCTGACGCTGGCCTTGATTTACAACGTAGCTGCCGCCGTCATGCAGCCGCTCGGCGACAGTCCGATCGTCGGCTGTCTCCAGACCATCGGCAAAAGCATGATCTATGTATTCGCCGCACTGGCCGTCGTAGGCCTGATGTTCTTCCTGTCGATCACCATCATCCTTACGGCGGGCAATATGACCGTGATGATGCGCTAAGGAGGAACAACGATGCTGGAATGGCTTAGCAGCTGGCTGAAAGATATTATTCTGATTATTCTGCTCGCTGCCTTCGTTGACTTGATCCTGCCGAATAAGGCATTGACCCGCTACGTGAAGCTGGTTGTCAGCTTATTTATTCTAATGGCGATTCTCTCGCCTCTTGTCCAGCTGCTGAAGGCGGACTGGAGTGAGAAAAAGCTGACGTCAGCCATCGAATCCCTGCCGGAGGCAAGGCCGGGCGGGTCTGCCGGGGAGCCGGACTTAGAACAGATTCTTGCAGGGGGAACTAAGCTTCAAGCCGAGCAGATGCAGCTGACCGTACCAATTGTGGAGACGCGGCTAGCCGGCATGATCCGGGATGAACTCCAGGCAGTAAATACAGAGAAAGTTGTAGAAGTGAAGGTGACTACGGTCCAAGGAAAGGACGGGGAGCTGAAACTGGATACAGTCGAAGTAGAAGTGTCTGCTGTCCAGGCGGCCGCAGCCTCAGAGAGCAGCGGGGAGGGCGAATGGACGATGCAGCCCGTTCAGCCGGTCCAAGTGCAAATTGATGTGGAACAATCCCGGGATTCCTCCTTGGAGGGAGCCGTTGACAATAGATGGAAAGAACAGGCCGAAGCCGCAAAACAGCGGTTTTTGAAACAGCTGGGACCCAAATGGGGGCTGACTTCGGAACAGCTGAAGGTGTCCTATGCGGAAGAAGCCGGCAGCCCGGATGAGAAATGAGGTGAACGAAGGTGGGAAAGTTTACGGAATGGATGGAGAAATGGGCCGGCGGAGGTCCAGGAGGCAGCAGACGGGCGCAGACCATGCGCTGGATTGTCCTGCTGGGCCTGGCCGGCGCCGCGCTGATGATCGTAAACTCGTTTGTGACGGTGAAGGAACTGGATCCGTTAAACGAAAGCCGGGGTTCACCCGGGCAGGCGGCGGAACCCGCGTTCGGCGGCGCCAAAGACGAGTCGGAGTTCAGTACGTACGAAAGGCAGTACGAATCCAAGATTAAGGATATTCTGGACAAAATCGTCGGTGTCGGGTCTGTCGATATTCTGGTCACGGTGGATTCCACCGAAGAAGTTGTCGTGAAGTCCAATACAAAAAATACGCAGCAGGTCACCGATGAGAATGATCCTGGAGGCGCACGCAGGCATATCAGCGATGTGAATGAAAGCAGCGACGTCGTCCTTCACGAAAGCGGCGGGAACCAGGAGCCCATCATCGTGAAGAAAATTCAGCCGCAAATCCGGGGCGTTATTATCGTAGCCAAGGGCGCTGAGAATGCCACCGTGAAACGGCTGATCAAAGAAGCGGTGGAGCGCGGCCTCAGCGTGCCGTCACACCGGATTTCCGTGGTCCCTAGAAAACAATAAATTAACTAATACCAAGGAGGAATTAACAATGAATACAAAAAGGCAAACGGTTTGGCTGGTATCGATGTTGAGCTTGATGGTGGTTCTGTCCGCATACTACCTGTTCACGGATACGCCGGGCACCAATACGGACCTTACAGCGACTGAGAGCTTGAACGAGCAGAAGATGGAAGATACAGCAACGGAAGCGGCAGGCGAAGCGATTACGGCGGAAGATGTGACAGACGCTCCGAAAGGTGCGGAAGCTGTGGAGACAACCGATGCTGCCGGCACATCGGATCCGGCAGACAAATCGGAAGCAGCCGATCCTGCGGCTGAAAGCAAAGATTCCGCATCGTCCGGCGAAACCGCCTCGAAAGATGCCGATAAAGAAACGGCAGCTGAGGATATGCTGGGCACAGAGGATCTGACGGATGAGGCCGTATTGAAAATGGTGGAAGCGCAAGGACAGAACTCGGCGGATTTCTTCGCCCAGAAAGCGATGGAACGCGACGATAACTTCGCAAAGCAGTATGAAAAGCTGTTAGCAATGACAGTTGATATGAAAAATACCCCTGAACAAGCAACGCAGGCGCAAAACGACATTGATTTGATGCAGCAGCGCGAAGCGAAGCTGACCACTTTGGAAGAAGAGCTTATGAAAGAATACCAGAACGCGGTAGTTCTGAACGATGAAGATCAATGGACGGTCATTGTCCAATCTGAGAAACTCCAGCCAAGCGAGGCGGTCAGCATCCTCGACCGCACCATCACGGAACTGAAAGTGGATCCGGATAAAGTATCCGTCCAATACAAGAAGTAACTTCCGGGTCCTGATTACTATAGCGAAGCCATACGCGGAAAGAGTCCCGGAAACGGGCTCTTTCTATTTCTTCCTTTTGTGATATAATAACTAAAGTTGCGATGGGTTTGCATACATATCAGGAATATTGAAAGCATAAGGCCGCAGCAGGCCCGCCCGCTTTCGCATAACTCTTAAGGAGTGACGTATTTGTTTAAGCTTAGTGAAATCAAGGATCTGATTAAGTTAATAGACCAAACCTCTGTTCAAGAATTCGAGATTGAGAACGAAGGCACGCGGATCCTCATCAAGAAGCCGAATCCGGCGGAAACTTACGTGGTACAAGCTCAACAGCCGCAGGCTGTTTATTCGCAGGCACCGCTGCATGGAACAGCGCCTCATCATCTGCAGGCAACGGTAACGGCAGGAGGGGAATCCGCTTCCGTATCCGTACAGTCCGTACCGGAACAAGACACATCCCATTTACATAAAATTGTGTCGCCGATGGTAGGAACGTTCTATACGTCTGCTGCACCCGGAACACCTCCGTATGTCAGCACAGGAGATAAAGTGAAGCCAAAGACCGTAGTATGCATCGTGGAAGCGATGAAGCTGATGAACGAGATAGAAGCCGAAATTCAAGGCGAGATCGTGGAAGTGCTGGTGGAGAACGGACAGCTAGTTGAGTACGGGCAGCCGCTGTTTCTGGTAAAACCGGAATAAGAATGGAGCGACTAACATGAAATTTCACAAAGTTCTGATTGCCAACCGGGGAGAAATTGCCGTGCGGATCATCCGCGCGTGCCGCGAGATGGGCATCCAGACTGTAGCCGTTTATTCCGAAGCGGACCGTGAATCCCTGCATGTCAGGCTTGCGGATGAGGCTTACTGTATAGGGCCCACTCTTTCTAAAGACAGCTATTTGAATTTTACGAACATCATGAGCGTTGCAACGCTTACGGAATGCGACGCCATTCATCCAGGCTACGGATTTCTCGCTGAGAACGCGGATTTCGCTGAAATTTGCGAGACATGCAATATTACTTTCATCGGGCCGTCCCCGGATGCGATCAACAGGATGGGCGACAAGGCCGTGGCGAAACAGACGATGAAGGACGCACGCGTACCGGTTATTCCGGGCTCGGACGGGCTGATTGAAGACTTGGATGAGGCCGTGCGGCTTGGCCGGGAGATCGGGTATCCAGTTATTATCAAAGCAACGGCTGGCGGCGGCGGCAAAGGCATACGCATTGCCGAAGACGAGGACAGCCTGATTCAGCAGATCACGATGGCTCAGCAGGAAGCACAAAAGGCATTCGGAAATGCAGGCGTTTACCTCGAGAAGTTTTTGACAGGTATGAAACACGTTGAAATACAGATCATTGCGGATAAGCACGGGAATGTCGTTCACTTAGGAGAACGCGACTGTTCGGTACAGCGGCGTCGTCAGAAGCTGGTGGAGGAAGCTCCTTGCTCCACTCTGTCGCAAGAAACCCGCGAGGCAATGGGCGCAGCGGCTGTCCGCGCGGCCAAAGCGGTAGACTATTCCGGGGCAGGAACACTGGAATTTCTGCTTGGTCCGGATGAACAGTTCTACTTCATGGAGATGAACACGCGGATTCAGGTAGAGCATCCTGTTACAGAAATGATTACCGGCGTAGACCTGATTAAGGAAATGATATCGGTTGCCCAAGGGAACCCGCTGTCCTTTACACAGGAAGAAGTAGTCATTGACGGATGGTCTATCGAATGCCGGATCAACGCGGAAGACCCTGACAGGAACTTTATGCCTTCTCCGGGGAAGATCAATTTTTACCTTCCTCCCGGCGGTTTAGGCGTTAGGGTGGACAGTGCCGCCTATCCGGGTTATACGATTTCCCCGCATTACGATTCGATGATTGCCAAGCTGATCGTTTGGGGCAAGACGCGTACGGAAGCGATCGACCGGATGAAACGGGCGCTTGCTGAATTCGCGGTAGACGGCATCCATACGACGATACCGTTTCATATGAAGCTGATGAATCATTCGAAGTTTATCTCCGGCGATTTCGACATTAAGTTCCTGGAAGAGAACGACGTGAATGAACTGTAATTTGTCATAAATCTCCGCAAATGCTATATTATTAAAGTAAGAAAGCTTGTGTATGCGAACGTTGGTTCGCACCACTTGCGCCAGGAGGTGTGATGATATGAGTACAGTAGCTCCGGATTTTGAGAAAACCGATATCGGTAACATCCAGATCGCCCCTGAAGTAATTGAAATTATCGCCGGGCTGGCGGCTGTCGAGGTGCCGGGCGTTGCCGGAATGAGCGCCGGTTTCGTAGGCGGTATCGCGGAATTGCTCGGCCGCAAGAACTTGTCTAAAGGCGTGAAAGTGACTGTCGGTCAGCGGGAAGCTTCCGTAGACGTTTCCGTTATTATTGAGTTCGGCGTGCGAATTCCCGAGTTGGCAAGTGAAATTCAGCGTAATGTGAAGCGTTCCATCGATTCGATGACGGGCCTTCATGTAGTTGAAGTCAATGTACATATTCATGATGTTCTATTTAAAGGTGCCGAGAAGACTGAGGAAGACGACACCGTCCTTCGGGTGAAATAGGCATTGAATTCCGATAGAAGAACAGAATGATACGAAGGCGAACCCCCTGCAGATGTTAGGGGGTTTGCTCTAATGTTGGAAGGGGACAAGCAGTCGTGGTTAAAATTATGGACAGGCTTCTTTTGTTTATTTTCAGCCTAGCGGTCATTGCAGCGTCTTTTATAGCAGCCCTCGTAGGCTTGCGCGTGTTTCCCTTGAATGATGTAAGCCGTTTTATCGATGATATTTACGAATGGCCTGTACTCAGTATCATCATTGTTGCTGCTTCTGCCATTATACTTCTGATGGGGCTTCGCATGCTGTACATTTCCCTTCGCCGCGCTTCCGGGCAATCGCCGTCGATCAGCCAGCGGACGGAATTCGGAGATATTCAAATTTCAGTGGATACGGTGGAGAATCTTTCCTTGAAGGCGGCTTCCCGCATTCGCGGCGTGAAAGACCTGAAGTCGAGAATCCGCGTAACGGATGCCGGGCTAGAAATCGTCATCCGCTCCTTCGTCGACGGCGAGACGTCGATTCCTAATTTGTCCGAGGAGATTCAGCGTGCGGTAAAAAGTCATGTGGAAGAGATTACGGGTATTCCGGTAGCGCTGGTATCTGTTTATGTCGCTAATGTGACTCAGCCTCAGACTCAAACATTTAAAAGCAGAGTGGAATAGGGGAGGGTCCCGGCATGTGGAGAAATCTATGGGAGACCCATACGGGGAAAGTATGCGGCGCAGGGGCAGGGCTTTTTTTCGGAATCATTTATCTCTTTTTCGGATTCTGGAATATGCTTGTGTTCATGTTTTTGCTGGGCATCGGTTTTTGGATTGGCAGCAGAGCAGACCGCGGGGAAGAACTGATTCCCTTGGGCCCGGTATATGATTGGTTTCGAAGCAGGAAAAGAAGGTTGAAGTAAATCCTGTGTCGCTCCCCGGTAAGCGGATGGCTGTTTCTGCTGTCCTTTTTCCGGGGCGTGTCAGGATTTTTTTGTTTGGAAAGGCGTGGATATGTCATAATACAAAGTAACAGATATTTCATCCCGGGAGGAACCATACGTGAAACGAAGGTTAGCTAGAGAAATTGCGGTGCAAAGTTTGTACCAGCTTGAAATGAATGAGGTGTCTGCGGGCCATGCTGTGGATATGCTCATCGAAGAAGCTCAACAGGATAATGAATCTAACGTCGAACTTTCGGATGTACACGAACTTACAGCATATGTGAAAACGACTGTAGAGCAGATCTCAGCCCAAAAACAGCAGATTGACGATTTATTGTCCATATATTTAAAAGGTTGGCAGATGGACAGGCTTTCGAGGGTGGACCGGCAGATTTTGCGACTGGCTGCATATGAGATGGTATTTAAGGACGATGTGCCTGCCAAAGTTGTCATTAATGAAGCGATCGAGCTGTCGAAGCATTTCGGAACAGATGAATCCGGTAAATTCGTAAACGGCGTGTTAGGCAAAATGATCAAGGAACTGGACGAAATCAAATCCAAAAGCAAGGCTTAATTCACATAGATTATGGGATGTATTTCACTTCATTACAAGGGTTAGGGGAGATGGGTTTCATGAGCGCACAACGCATTAACGGGAAAGAAGTGTCCGAACAGATTCGGGAGGACTTAAAAGCCGAAGTGGAGCAGCTGCAGGCGAAAGGCATCCAGCCGGGGCTTGTCGTTGTTTTGGTAGGCGAAGATCCTGCGTCGCAAGTATATGTAAACAGTAAGGCCAAAGCCTGTGAGCAGCTGGGATATTACTCCGAAGTTCACCGGCTTCCGGCAGACACAACCCAGGCTGATCTGCTGGCGCTCATCGAGAAGCTTAACGGAGACGCGAAGGTTCATGGCATCCTGGTTCAGCTTCCTCTGCCGAAGCACATGGATGAGAAAGCGGTAATCGATGCGATCGCCTATGAGAAAGACGTGGACGGCTTTCATCCTCACAGCGTCGGGAATCTGATGATTGGCGACGAAAGCCTGCTGCCATGCACCCCTGCAGGGGTTATTGAGCTTATTAAGCGGACAGGCCATGAAATCCGCGGAAAGCATGCGGTTGTAATCGGGCGAAGCAACATCGTAGGCAAACCAGTCGCTATGCTGCTGCTTAGGGAAGATGCGACGGTGACGATTTGCCATTCCCGTACTGCCAATATAGAGGAAATTGCAAGGCAGGCGGATATATTGGTAGTTGCAACAGGTCGTCCAAAGATGGTTACAAAAAACTTTGTAAAACCGGGAGCGATCGTTATTGATGTGGGCGTGAATCGTATGGAGAACGGCAAGCTGGCTGGGGACGTCGATTATGACGATGTGCTGGAAACAGCGGGATATATAACGCCGGTACCTGGCGGTGTAGGACCGATGACCATTACGATGCTGATGAAGAATACACTGAAGGCGGCCAAACAAATTAACGGAATCCGATAAAGCAGGGAGGCGTTCGAACAGTGGGATCGCCAGGGAACCCGATACAAGGCGCTGACCGGATTTATTCGATTAAAGAACTGAACAAGTACATTAAAATGAAGCTGGAATCCGACCGGCTGCTGCAGGATGTCTGGATCCGCGGAGAAATTTCCAACTTTACGCATCATTCCAGCGGACATATGTATTTTACGCTGAAAGATAAGGACAGCCGGATCAAGAGCATAATGTTCTCCTCTTACAATCAGCGGCTGCCCTTTATCCCGAAGGAAGGCACGATGGTGCTTGCCAGGGGCAACGTTTCGGTTTATGAACGGGACGGAAATTACCAGTTCTATGTCACTCAAATGCAGCCGGACGGCATCGGAAGTCTATATCTTGCCTACGAGCAGCTGAAGAAAAAGCTGGAAGAGGAAGGGCTGTTTGCCTCTTCCGCTAAGAAACCGATTCCGAAATATCCCCGTGCGATAGGTGTAATTACCTCTCCAACCGGCGCGGCTGTGAGGGATATTATGATTACTCTGCAGAGAAGGCATCCCTCGGTGCCGATCCTGCTGTTTCCCGTACTGGTACAAGGCAAGCAAGCCGCGTCTTCGATCGCTAGAGCGATAGAGTCGATGAACCGGCTGGGTGAAGTGGATGTGCTTATTGTCGGACGGGGCGGCGGATCGCTCGAGGAGCTGTGGGCATTCAACGAAGAAATCGTGGCACGGAGTATTTACCGCTCCGCGATACCGGTCATTTCCGCTGTCGGCCATGAAACCGACTTCACGATCGCCGATTTTGTGGCTGACTTGCGTGCGGCCACGCCTACGGCCGCTGCCGAGCTGGCTGTACCGCATTTCGCCGAGCTGAGCGCACAGATCGCTCAGCTGCAGCAGCGGCTGCGCAAGGGGCTCTCGCAGCAGCTCGAGCGCAAACGCGAACGGCTTGCGCGCATGCAGCGCTCGCCGTTCTTCCTTCACCCGCGCAAGCATCTGCTGCAGCACGCTGAGCGGTTGGACCGCCTGCGGGATCAGCTGCAGTATAAAGCGACGCTGCGGATGAACCGCGCGGCGGACCGGCTCGGCAAAGCCGACCGGCTGCTCGCCGGCTTCAATCCGAAAGAACAGGTGCGCTATGCCAGACGGCGCACTGAGCAAGCGAGCCAGCGGCTTGTACAGTCGATGCTCGGCATCCAAAAACAACGCAGCCAGCTGCTTCTGAGCCATATGCGGCATCTGGATGCTTTAAGCCCGCTGAAGGTTATGCAGCGCGGATACAGCCTCGTCTATGATGAGACGGAGAAGCGGCTGATCAAGAATGTAAACGACGTCCAGCTGGGCGATGTAATTAAAGTAAGGCTGGAAGACGGGAAACTGCATTGCCAAGTGTGGTCCATGGAATCCACGGAAGGGGAGAACGGCGGAGATGGAGACGGAAACGAACAAGGAAATCCTGAATTTTGAGGAAGCGATGGAGAAGCTGGAAGACATTGTTGCCAAGCTGGAAAGCGGGGATGTTCCGTTGGAGCAGGCCATTGAATTGTTCCAGGAGGGCATGAAGCTGTCCCAGTTATGCGGCAGCAAGCTGGAACAAGTGGAACGCAAAATCGAGACCCTCATGGAGGAGAACGGAAACTTTACGAAGAAACCGTTCCTTCCCGGCAGTGCCGAGGAGAAAGGGGAGGCATTGTGAGCTCGCCTTTATCATTCACTGACTATATGAGAGCATTCGCATCTCGGGTGGAGCATCAGCTTCAAAGCGCTCTTCCCAGGGCATGGGATGTGCCGGCGGTCTTGTCGGAGTCGATGCAGTATTCCCTGATGGCCGGAGGCAAACGCCTGCGGCCTCTTCTCGTGCTGGCGGCTGCAGAGGCTATGCATGCACCGGGTGATCCGTCCGCAGAGCGGACCATTGAGGCTGCGCTGCCTGTCGCTTGCGCGATCGAAATGATACATACTTACTCTTTAATCCACGACGATCTTCCGGCTATGGATAACGATGACTTCCGCAGAGGGAAGCCGACAAATCACCGCATTTACGGTGAGGCGATGGCGATTCTTGCAGGGGACGCCCTGCTTACCCATGCCTTTTTCAGCGTTGCCCAAGCATGCAGGGAAGGCGGTATTCCTGCGGAGCGTGTATTAGCGATCGTAGAGGATCTGTCATACTATGCGGGAGCGCGGGGAATGGTCGGCGGACAGGCTGCGGATATCCTGGGAGAACAAGGCATTACGGATATCGGACAGCTCGAGTACATTCATATCCACAAAACAAGCGATCTTATCGTATTCTCGCTGAAAGCCGGAGGAAGAATCGGAGGCGCATCCGACGCCCAGCTCGAAGCTCTGGAACAGTTCGGCCTGCATTTAGGTCTTGCGTTCCAGATTCAGGACGACATTCTCGACCTCACGGGTGACGAGCAGAAATTAGGTAAGCCATTGCGAAGCGATGAAAAGCTCCAGAAAGTGACTTATCCATATCTGATCGGTCTCGATGCATGCAGAGCCAAGGTAGAGGAATTGACCGGCAAAGCCAAACAATCGCTGTCCGCTGCCGGACTTCCGAACCCGGAACGGCTGTTTCAGCTGGCCGATTACCTGATGCGCCGGGACTACTAAACAGCTGTAAACACAGATAGGATGTACCATTGGGTTTTGAAACCGGGATATGTTATAATGGGTAGTAATCTTTATTTGAGTGGTGCAGTATTCTAGTCAGTCTACCATTTCTGAAGGCGGGCCTAAAAATTCGCTAAAGGGCACATCGATGAAGTTCCTGGTGTTGGCTTCTGACGCCCAGTCGGGGGCTGATGCTGGGAGTTAAGGTTGTGGGGCGATCCGCAATGGCATGTGGGCGTTGACCCCGCTTCCGCGGAGGCCCAAGTGCGTGGCTTCAGCGCCACCGTGCGCTCGGCTACGGCTTGGGGTATGAACCTGCAGTTCGAGTCTCACCTGCCCGGTCCGGCTCTAGCTTGTCTAAAGCAAGAGCGCGGCTGTCGACTAAAATGACTTGGATGCAGCGTAGCCTGCCTTGAGTGATTCAGAGGGGATTATAGATGGTAGGAGCTTGTTTCTTAGGCCAAAGAAACTTTCGCCGGATGCTATATGAAATCTGTTTTGCAAAAGAGGCTAAGGGATGAGTTCAGGGCTGCAGAGGAAAACTCCTAGACTGTTCACCTGTTGGTGAGACTTCTTGGGGATTATAGTATGGACTAAGTGGTAATCCAGTCTGGCTGCCGGCGACGGCGTCAAGCGGAGCATAAAGGGAAACCGCCTGTTCGGCGACGAAGGGGTGTTCTCCGTTGGGAAAACCTACTGGACCTAAGCCATAGCGTTTACTCAAGAAGTTACCACTCAAAACCCTATAAAATTATGGATAGAGTTGCAAGACGACAGGAGTTAAGGAACTAATGAAATTTTCACTGGCCCACTCGTCGAAATGGAGCATTTTTATTGCCGGGGTATCTTTCCTGCTGGCATGCATTTTCTCCATAGCTTCAACGGCATTGCTGGAGGATGCGGCATGGAGCATCGGGATGTTGATCGTGTTCCTGCTGATTCTAGTCGGCATTGTTTTCGATGTGATGGGATTATCCGCTGCGGCGGCAAGCGAAACGCCTTTTCACGCCATGGCATCCGAGAAAGTAAAGGGTGCGCGCCAGGCGATCGGCATCGTTCGCAACGCTGACCGGTTCAGCAATTTCTGTAACGACGTGATCGGAGATATTTGCGGTGTCATCAGCGGCACAGCAACCGCTTTAGTCGTCTTGAAATTGATGATTTCGGTGAATGCGGAAAATTCAGCACTATCTACTGTAGTAAGCGTTGTTTTTGCCGGATTGGTTTCTGCCTTTACGGTAGGAGGGAAAGCAATGGGCAAGTCATTTGCAATCCATTATTCTACTGAAATTGTGCTGTCCATCGGCAAATTCTTTCATATATTGGAACAAAATCTAGGGATACGCGTATTTAACAGCAAGAAAAGCAAATCCAAGAACGGAAAGCGGGGAAACAAGCGTGCTGCTCGATCAGATTAATCAGCCGGGGGATATGAAGCACCTTACGACGGAAGAATTGGAACGGTTATCGCAGGAGATTCGTACGTTTCTCATTGAGAAGCTGTCTGTAACCGGAGGCCATCTTTCCTCGAACCTGGGGATTGTGGAGTTGACCGTAGCGCTGCATTACTTGTACAACAGCCCCGTAGATAAGTTTATTTTCGACGTGGGACACCAATCCTATGTACATAAAATCCTGACCGGCCGCAAGGACCGGTTTGACACGCTGCGCAAGCATAACGGCATGTCCGGTTTTATTAAACGGAATGAAAGTGTCCACGACGTATGGGAAGCAGGCCACAGCAGCACCTCCTTATCCGCGGCGATGGGTATGGCTTTAGCGCGCGATTTGAAAGGTGAAAGCAACAAAGTCATCGCCGTGATCGGGGACGGTGCGATGACCGGCGGAATGGCTCTGGAAGCGATGAATCATATCGGCCATGAGAAGAAAGATCTCATGGTTGTATTGAATGATAACGAAATGTCGATCGCTCCTAACGTTGGTGCCATCCATAATTACTTGAGCCGCATTAGGTCTGACAAGAATTATAAGAAGGCGAAGAACGAATTGGAAGGCCTGTTGAAGAAGATTCCATCCATCGGAGGAACGCTTGCCAAGACGGCTGAGAAAGTGAAAGACAGCTTGAAGTATATGGTTGTCTCCGGTGTTCTGTTTGAAGAACTGGGCTTTAATTATATCGGCCCGGTCGACGGACACAACCTTCCGCTGCTGCTGGAAACGTTCAGGCAGGCTGATAAAGTGAAAGGCCCGGTGCTGGTTCATGTCATAACCCGCAAGGGCAAGGGGTATGAGCCTGCTGAGCTGGATTCGCATACTTGGCATGGAGCTTCCTCCTACAAGATTGAGTCGGGTCAGATGGTGAAAGCCGTCGGCCATCCGATGTATACCGAAATATTCGGAAATGCTTTAATGGAGCTGGCTGAACAGGACAAGCGTATTCTGGCAGTCACGCCGGCAATGCCGGGGGGATCCGGCCTTCTTAAATTCGCAGCGAAATTTCCAGACCGTATGATTGACGTCGGCATAGCGGAAGAACATGCGGCAACGATGTGTGCAGCCGTTGCTTTGGAAGGGCTCAAGCCGGTGTTTGCGGTTTATTCTACCTTCCTGCAACGGGCTTATGATCAGACTTTACATGACATTTGCCGCATGAACCTGAACGTCATCTTTGCTATCGACCGTGCCGGATTCGTCGGTGCTGACGGTGAAACGCATCATGGTGTATACGATATCGCATTCCTCCGCCACATTCCGAACATTGTCATCATGATGCCGAAGGATGAGAACGAGCTTCGCAACATGATGTACACGGCGGTCCAATATAATGACGGTCCTATCGCTATCCGTTACCCTCGTGTAAATGCGCGCGGCGTTGAGATTGACGAACGAATGAGTGCTTTGCCGATCGGCAAGTGGGAAACCGTTATAGACAGCCCGAGCCCCAAAGCAGCCATTCTGGCGGTCGGACCTATGCTGGAGCTGGCCGAGATGGCTGCAGAGCAGCTGAAAAGGGAGGGCATTCCCACACGCGTAATTAATGCCCGGTTTATTAAGCCGCTAGATGAGGCTATGCTCCTGCAGCTGGCCAAAGAGAATATGCCGATCGTCACGGTAGAAGAGGCTTCCGAACGCGGCGGTTTCGGCAGCGCTGTATTGGAATTTTACTCAGAGCGGAATATTTGGGATATGAAAGTGAAGAATATGGGCGTACCGGACTACTTCGTGGAGCACGGAAGCGTGAAAGAGCAGCGTGCAGAAGTAGGCTTAGATGCGGAGCACATTGCTGCGGAAGTCCGCAACCTGATGCCGAAACATCGTCAACGCGCTTAAGGCAAGGGAGTTAGTTATGTCAGCAGGAAAAGAACGTTTGGACGTGCTCCTCGTAGAGCAGGGATATTATGAAAGCAGGGAGAAAGCAAAGGCCGCCATTATGGCTGGCCTTGTTTTCGTAGCGGAGGAACGGATGGAGAAAGCCGGGATGAAAGTTTCCCGTGATTTGCCCATCCGTGTGAAGGGTGCTCTGCATCCTTATGTCAGCAGAGGCGGCTTGAAGCTGGAGAAAGCGATCCGCGAGTTCCATCTTCCGATGAAAGATGCTGTTATGCTGGATATCGGATCATCGACCGGCGGGTTCACGGACTGCGCCCTTCAACATGGAGCGTCTTTTGTTTATGCAATTGACGTCGGTTCGAATCAGCTTGACTGGTCCCTTCGCAGTCACGAGCAGGTCAAAGTTATGGAGAAAACCAATTTTCGTTATTTGAAGCCGGAAGATTTAATTGGCCCGCAGCCGAACATGGCGTCTATTGATGTTTCCTTTATTTCTCTCAGGCTTATTTTACCTACGCTCAAGGAGCTTCTTGCCGGCAGCCCTGCCGCTCATGTTGCTGCGCTCATTAAGCCCCAGTTCGAAGCTGGACGGGAGAAAGTGGGCAAACACGGTGTAGTAAGGGAAGCGAAGGTGCATCAGGAAGTGTTGGAGACGGTACTGGCTTTTGCGGATTCGATCGGCTTTCAGCTGCAGGATCTTACCTTTTCGCCAATTACCGGCGGCGAAGGCAATGTAGAGTTTTTGGCGCATTGGACTTTGGGGGGGACGGAAACATCCGTATCTCCACCCTATGACGCTATTATTCAGCAAACGGTAAAGTCAGCTCACGCGACTTTTACGGCCAAGCCCATCAGCATACGACAACAGCAGTCATAGAAGCTCATCCTACGCCGGATGAGCTTCTTCCGCCGTAGAAGGAATTCGTCTTCGCCCGCGCGAATACGTATGCTGAGGTGATCGTATGGGGATTAACGGAGAATTGTTCGTGATGGTCCTGCTTGTCATGCTGATTATTTACGGGCTCTACCGGAGATTTAACACATGGCTTGATGAACCCGAAAAACCCGCCGTACCTGTGGATTACGACAGCTACGAACCTGACGGCGAAGCCGCATCCTTGTTAACGGATACAGGTTATGAGATTATACATGGAAAGAAACGAATTCCGATTGAGATTCAAATGGATGCCCAGCAGTTGGAAAGCCGGCTGTTTATCGACTATTTTGTCCGCAAAGATGATGAACTGTTCGCCGTTAAGGTAGCCAGAAGCCGGATGCCTGTCGAACTGACGGGCTCTGGGTTAAGGGACAGTCTACTCATCTATCAGCTGTTGTATGGCGATATGAGCGGGGTAATCTATATAGATACGGATGCGGGAACGCTCCGTGTAGTGAAATTCACAGTGGATTTGGAGTAAGGTACACTTCCAGGAGGTTGGAATGAAGACACAGCGGCATATGAAAATTCGGGAAATTATATTGGGCGGAGAGATTGAAACCCAGGACGAGCTGGCTGCGGAACTAAGCAAAGCTGGATTAAACGTGACACAGGCGACGATCTCCCGAGATATTAAAGAAATGCATTTAATCAAGGTGCCAGCTGCTGACGGCCGTTATAAATATTCGCTGCCTGCTGAGCAGAAATTTAATCCGGTTCAGAAATTGAAGCGGGCGCTGGCCGATAACTTTCTTTCCATTGATTACACAGAAAATATGATCGTTATGAAAAGTCTGCCGGGAACCGCCAATGCCATAGCTGCTCAGGTGGATAACCTGGAATGGCCGGGCGTCATGGGGACGATCAGCGGGGATGATACGATTTTGGTCATCTGCAAAACAAAAGAACAATGTAAAGAGACAGTGGATCAGATTCTTGATTTGATCTCTTAATAAGCAGTGCTTAGTTCATGGGTGAGGATGGTGCTCTATGTTAGTCGAAATTTCTATTAAAAATTTGGCGGTCATCGAACGCATTCACGTCAGCTTTGGAAAAGGATTTCATGTGTTGACAGGGGAAACCGGTGCAGGGAAATCGATTATCATCGATGCCCTCAGCCTGATTATCGGCGGGCGAAGTTCGGCCGACCTGGTTCGTTACGGCAGCGAGAAGGCAGAAATTGAAGCGATGTTTGATTTGGAAGAGGAACATCCGGTATGGAATGTTCTCAAGGAGCAGGGGATCGAGGGGGATGCTTCGGAACATTTGATTATTCGCCGGGAAGTCACCGCTCAAGGCAAAAGCGCCAGCCGTGTGAACGGACAACTTGTTAACCAGACCATGCTTCGTGAAGTCGGCGAAACTCTCGTGAATATCCATGGACAGCATGAGCACCAGTCTTTATTAAAATCGGAGCAGCATCTCAAATGGCTGGACCTGTACGGTGAAGAAAACATCAGTAAGGCTAAAGAGGAATATCAACATGCATATTACGCCTATACAAATACCTTGAAAGAACTCAGGGACCTGCAGGAAACAAGTAAACAGGCGCTGCAGATGATGGATTTATACCGTTTTCAAATGGAGGAAATTGCAGCTGCCAAGCTAAAACCGGGTGAGGATGAATTATTAGCCGAAGAGAAGCGGAAACTATCGAATGCGGAGAAGATGGCTCAGTCCGTTACCGACAGCTACGATCTTTTATACGGCACAAGCCGGGGGTTGGATTCCGTTCGTAAAGCCATCACCAAAATTGAAGAGATCGCAAGCTATGATAAGGCAGCCCTTGAACCGCTTTTGGAACAGGTACAAACCGCCTATTTTCAGTTAGAGGATGCTGCTTTCCAATTAAGAGACTACCGGGACGAAGTGGAATTCAATCCGGACAGGCTAGATGAAATCGAACAAAGGCTGGATTTGCTTTCATCCTTTAGACGTAAATACGGGGATAATGTGGAAGAAATTCTCGCCTATTTGCATAAGATCGAAGCGGAAGTCCAACTGGTTGAAAATAAAGACGAGCGGATCCAGCAGCTGCAGCATATCGCTGATGAGCAGCTTGCGGAAACGGTAAGAACGGCGTCCATTCTTTCCGATCTGAGACATCAGGCGGCTGAAAAGCTGGCCGGTGAAATCGAAACGGAACTTAAAGATCTCCAAATGGGGAGGACGGTTCTGAAGGTGGAGCTAAGTAAAGTAACGGATCCCCGCGGCTGGGAAGTTGGCGGGCAGATGCTGCGCTTCACGAAGGAAGGATTCGATACGGCCGAGTTTATGATTTCTCCAAACCCGGGCGAGCCTTTGAAATCTTTAAGTAAAATTGCATCAGGCGGAGAAATGTCCCGTATTATGCTTGCGATGAAATCCATTTTTGCCAAAGTGGACCGAATCCCGGTTCTTGTGTTTGATGAAGTGGATACCGGAGTCAGCGGCCGTGCTGCCCAAGCCATCGCAGAGAAAATGTCCGCCCTCTCGGACAGCTGCCAAGTATTCTCTATAACCCACCTGCCTCAAGTGGCCTGTATGGCCGACCTTCATTATGAAATCCGAAAAACGGTGGAACATGAGCGCACGGCTACCCAAGTCGAACAGTTGGATCATAACGGAAGAGTACAGGAGCTGGCCAGGATGCTGGGCGGAGTTGAAGTTACCGAAACCACTCTTCACCATGCGGACGAGATGCTTTCCATGGCAGAAAGTAAGAAATTAAGCGTGATGTAAGGAAACCGCGATAAGGTTTAACAGTAATAAAACATTTGGTGGGGGGTTACCTTATAGGTACGCAATTGGCGACCTGATGTTTCTCGTCAAGCGAAGAGAAGATAAGGGAGCGTGACCTTAAGTTGAACTCCATCAAATGCAAACGGCTGTTAGGCTTGCTTCTGGTCTTTATCGTTTGTTTATTCAGCACCACCTCTCCTTTCCAGAACTTTGCCTCTTTTCCCGAGAAACTGCGGATGTTTACAGGAGAACGTAAGATGTTGAACCTGCCCATGCCGGTGACAGCCCAAATTACGATGGATCATCCGGAAGTGCTTGCCGTGAATGGAACTTCCCGGACTTCATTCCAAGTAAATTTGAAGCAGCCGCTGAACCTCCAAACTCAACGGGCAGGGCAAACGCACATGAAGTTGAAATTATTCGGTACCATTCCTCTAAAAACCGTTGAAGTCAATGTTGTCCCGGATTTGAAGGTGATTCCCGGCGGCCAAACGATCGGAGTGAAAATCAGATCAGCCGGTATTTTGGTGGTCGGGCATCATTTGGTGCAGGAGAATGCCAGCCGCAAAATTTCCCCTGGAGAAGAAGCGGGCGTTATGTTAGGAGATCTTATTACAGCCATTGACGGCATCTACATCAACGATGTAGCAAAAGTGGCGGAGGTTGTAGAGAAGGCAGGTCGCGAAGGCAAAAAGCTGAAGCTTACTCTCAAACGCAATGGACAAATGATTACAACGCAAATTAAACCGGCATTGGATCAGGAAGATCAAGCTTACCGGCTCGGATTGTACATTCGGGATTCTGCTGCAGGTGTAGGAACGTTAACTTTTTATGCTCCGGATCAAGGCGTATATGGTGCGTTGGGGCATGTAATTACGGATATGGATACCCAAACGCCGATTGAAGTCGGTGAAGGCCAAGTGGTTCATTCTACAGTTACGTCCATCGACAAAAGCTCCAACGGGGAACCTGGAGAGAAACGCGCTACTTTGTTTCGGGACGGAAAGGTGTTAGGCAACATTGAGAAAAACACACATTTCGGCATTTTCGGAAAAATGACGGAGTTTCCGGATCATGGTGCGATGAAAGAGGCGCTTCCTGTAGCTTTTGCGGAAGATGTAAAAGAAGGTCCGGCGGAGATTTTGACAGTGGTGAACGGTCAAACCGTTGAGAAGTATCAGATCCAAATCGTTCATGTCGCTAAACAGCGCTACGCAGCAACCAAAGGTATGGTCATTCGGATCACGGATCCCCGGCTGATTGAAAAAACAGGCGGTATCGTGCAGGGGATGAGCGGAAGTCCGATTATCCAGAACGGAAAGCTTGTTGGTGCAGTAACCCATGTATTTGTGAATGATCCTACATCCGGTTACGGCTGTTTTATTGAATGGATGCTGCAGGACGCGGGAGTAATGATGAAACCAGTGATGAATCTTGAGGCGAGTTAGCTGCCTTGAGATTTTTCTTTTTTGTCGAATAAAGTTGGCTTCTGAAGAATCCTGTTGGAATATAAGATAAATTATTAATTATAATGTAATGCCGTAAAAAAATAAAGAAAAATAATTTTCGACAGAAGGAATTTGATCGGCTTTGTCGAATCCCTTAACTTACGGAAATAGAAAGGCAACACTCACATTTTCGAAGCCCATGAAGGAGGATCCAGACATTGCAAAAGATTCAAGTTCTTTTAGCTGATGACAACCGAGAATTCACCAACCTTTTGTCCGAATACATTGCCGAGCAAGAAGATATGGAAATAGCAGGTGTAGCTTATAACGGTGAAGAGGTGCTGCGTTACATGAAGCAGGCCAGAAAAACACCGGATGTGCTGATTCTGGATATTATTATGCCTCATTTGGACGGTTTGGGCGTCCTTGAAAAGCTTCGGGAATTGAATATGTCACCACAGCCCAAGATCATCATGCTGACCGCTTTTGGACAGGAGAACATCACGCAGAAGGCAGTACAGCTGGGAGCCTCCTATTACATATTGAAGCCGTTCGATATGGAGATTCTGACGAACCGGATCCGGCAGCTGGTACAAGGCCAAGCTGCAGCTATGACGGCTTCCTCCGCGCCTACGTCTTCGCTGATCAGCGGGGGATTGAAATCCAATGTGGTTCCGCTCGGCAAAGGCAAAAATCTGGATGCCAATATTACGAGCATCATACATGAAATCGGCGTTCCTGCGCATATTAAAGGATATCAGTATTTACGCGAAGCAATCACGATGGTATATAACAATATCGAAATACTGGGTGCTATTACGAAGACATTGTACCCGGCCATTGCCGAGAAGTTTAAGACAACTCCATCCCGAGTGGAGCGCGCCATCCGACATGCCATTGAAGTAGCCTGGACGCGAGGCAACATCGACAGCATTTCACACCTGTTCGGCTATACGATCAATATCAGCAAATCTAAGCCGACGAACAGCGAGTTCATCGCCATGGTCGCCGACAAGCTGCGTATTGAGCACAAGGTGTCTTGAGAGGGTTAGGGGCTTTGAGTGAGTAAGGATAAATACCACTTTTCAACAGGGAATGAAACCCTTTGGAGAGTGGTTTTTTTATTCTCTATGGCCATTGGTTTGAACAAATGTGTTTAACTGTGGGATAAACCGTTTACCAAATAAACAAGGCAGACATTGAATTGAAAGAAAGGGGATGTGATTTAAGTGAAAGCCAGCGGAACAACTTACACCTACGAAGCGAGCGGAACGGAAATCATCGAACCGGAGGAAACCTCGGTCTTGCAGCAGCCTGCTTCCGGAAGATTCTTAACATTGATTACCTGCCATCCTGTACACGCAGGTTCGCATCGGCTGATCGTCCACGCGGCCGCCGCTGAGCATACTCCTGTTTCATATCTATAAAAAAATGGAACCGCTACAGGCGGTTCCTTTTACATTGTAATAGAAGAAGAAGCTGATTTCCCCGATGATCCTGTTTGACGGAAAACAATTCTGCACTGTGTTCCCTGATTCGGCTTACTGTCAAATGAAATCCGCCCGTTCATCGTTTTCAACATAGAAGTGACCACCATCAAGCCTAGTCCCGTACCTTTTTCCTTCGTAGTATAAAATGGGAGTCCTGCGGATTTTAACTGGTCTTTAAACATACCGATTCCCGTATCCTTCACATGTAATTCAACACCTTCATGGCTTTTCAGTGTTTCGATGGTAAGGCGGCCTCCGTCAGGCATAGCCTCAATTGCATTTTTCGTTAAATTCAGAAGGCATTGGCGCAGCTTTTTGGAATCACCCATGATGATGACAGGCGTTTCTTCCCTGGATTGTAACACAATTTCTACATTGGAAAGTGCTGCCAGAGAGGATACGAAGGGAAGGGCGGACCGGATCTCCTGGTTCAAATCCAGCGGCTCACACACGTCAATATTCGGTTTGGCAAAATTCAAATAATCGGTAATGATCGAGTTTGCCTGGTCGATGCCTTCCAACGAAAGTGCTACGTAACGCTGAATTTCCGATTCTTCCAGACTGGGCTTACGCATCATTTGCATAAAACCTCTGGATATGGTTAGCGGATTCCTGATTTCATGGGAGATGGAGGCTGCAAGCTGACCGATCAGATGGTACTTCTCGGCGTGAATCAGTTTCTCTTTCACAATCTCCTGGCGCTTTACGTTAGCATACAGGAATGTTGTCAGCAGCGTGGATAGATACGAGCCGGCAACCGTTAGAAGAAAAAAGGGAACGTCATCGATAATGGACGGATTCATTAGGGAAACCATCAGTAAGTATAGTGTCAAGATGCCGACCGAAACGAAATATTTGCTTACATCGGAAGCGCTGGTATATTTCTTTTGAAAAGCAAGACCGACGGCGAGCATGACCGTGGTTGCTGAAATCACCGGGAGAATCTCATTATGTAAAATCAGCGAGTTGCCGAAATTGAATGCAGCCCAAGTACAAATTGCCGGCCAGCGGCCCTCGTACAGTACAGTGAAGCCTACACATACCGGGATCAGGTGAAGCACGTAAATTTCCGGTCGAATATCCTCATAGAAGAGATAGAAATAACTGAGGACGGCTAAGATGGCAATGAATAACCACTGCCGTTTGCGGGTTGTGTAAAGTCTGGTAGGTGTTATGACAAGGTATAGCAAGGCGGCGCTCATAAAATACATTAAACCATGCAGTTCCTGTAATAAGATGGTCTTGAACAAAATCTAACAATCCTTTCCTGCGGTACCTATAAACTGTCATTCCCTTCTATTATTGCATAAATCGACAAACATCTAAATAAAAAATAATCAGTTTCTCAAGGGTCAAGCTCCTATTGCTGGGCTGATGCATACGTTATAGAAGCCTATTGTATAAGGAGAGATTTTGGAATGGAAAAAAAGCCGATGAAGCCGGGAGTTAAGGCGCCTACAGGTGTAAAAACGCCAACAGCTCCCGTAGTAAAGCCAGCTCCTCCGAAACAAGAAACTACAGCTATAAAAGCTGAAACAACGAAAAAAGCAGAGACTACGATGAAAATGGAAACAACGAAAAAAGCGGAAACCACCATGAAAATGGAAACAACGAAAAAAGCGGACGTGAATGTAAAAACACACGGTTCCGGAACAATGGAACATCTGAATAAACAAATGCCGATGACATCCGCGGCTCCAATGCCGATGCCTAAGCCGATTCAGGTACCTACAGCAGCTATTTCGCCGGCAACGCTGCCTCCGATGAATAAAAATCTGGTATCACCGGTAACGATGCCTCCGATGAATCCGAATCTGGTTTCTCCGGCAACAATGACTCCGATGAATCCGAATTTGGTTTCTCCGGCAACGCTGCCTCCAATGAATCCGAATCTGGTTTCTCCCGCCACGCTGCCGCCTGTGAACCCGAATCTGGTATCCCCGGCAACATTGCCGCCGGTGAATCCGAATTTGGTATCCCCGGCCACGCTGCCGCCTGTGAACCAGAATCTGGTGTCTCCGGCAATGCTGCCGCCAGTGAATCTTGGCGCTGTCATGCCTGCAGGCATAGGCAATATGGCTCCTGCTTCGAAAGGGATGGTGTCGCCAGCAACGAAAGGGATGGTATCGCCAGCATACACCGGACCTGCAAACAAGGGGTTAGTCTCTCCTGCGTATACTGGTCCAGCAACCAAAGGCAACATATCCCCGGCATATACCGGACCTGCAACCAAAGGCAACGTATCCCCGGCATATACGGGTCCTGCTAGCAAAGGTAACGTGTCTCCGGCATATACCGGTCCTGCTAGCAAAGGCAACGTGTCTCCGGCATATATGGGCCCTGCTAGCAAAGGCAACGTGTCTCCGGCATATACGGGTCCTGCTAGCAAAGGCAACGTGTCTCCGGCATATACCGGTCCTGCTAGCAAAGGCAACGTGTCTCCGGCATATATGGGTCCTGCTAGCAAAGGCAACGTGTCTCCGGCATATACCGGTCCTGCTAGTAAAGGCAACGTGTCTCCGGCATATACCGGTCCTGCTAGTAAAGGCAACGTGTCTCCGGCATATACCGGTCCTGCTAGCAAAGGCAATATATCCCCGGCTTACAAAGGACAGACACTGCCTTTGGGGCCTAACGTCGAAATGCCTGCTTTCAACCCGGGCGTACCTTATCCAATGAACCCGTATATGGGCACACCTTACGGAATGGGTACTATGCCTTCCATCATGCCGTATGCACCATCCGGCTACGGCTCGCCTTACATGTCTTACCCGCCCGTTAATCGGTATAGCGTGATCCAAGAAGTCCAACCGCTCATTTCCTACGGCTTAAACGAAGCGGAAGCAAGAGGATATGATCAGGCTATGACAGAAGTAGCCGCCGTCTCCTATTTGATGGGTTTAGGATACGATTACAATACGGCCTATGAAACAGTTGACAGCTGGAATTTGGATTAAGTGAGTGAAGGAGCGCGCCGTTTGAAATGAAAAAAGCTGCCCGGTAAAAACCGTGGCAGCTTTTTTTGGCTTTATTCAGCAGTGAAAAGGATCACCGTTCCGAAATCTTCGTTATCCTCAATAGAAAGGGATGTACGTAAAGCGGAAGCTACAGGCTTCGCCGGTACATAAAGCACATTGTTGATTACATGAGGAGCATAAGGCAGGGCGGCAGGTTTACCGTTCACCACCGCCGATTTGGAGCCGACTTTCAGTTGAATGTAGCGTCCGTTGTCTTTCAAGGTTAGTTTCTTATTGCCGGCATCCCAGATGAAACTGTATTCCATCTGCTCGGCTAACAATTTGGCACCGATCATAACGGAACCTTTCTTGACGTAAGGCTGGCCGTACGCGTTATACGCTTCGGAAGGCAGGGACAGGTCCGTATCGGAAATGTAAAATTCGCCGTTGCGCTGTGCGAGCTTCAAATCATTCTTCATAATATCATACAGGGCGGACTTGGAGTCCAGCTGAGCGATAAAGGTGCGGGGGCTCGTAATGCTTTCCGCATCCATTGTCTGGATTCCCGCCGCTGCCTGATCAGGTGTAATTGCCCCGTTCTGTTTGGACATTTCGCTTGTACTTACGATTTTGACAGATCGGATGGGGAGATCGACTTCCCCCGGTATTTTCGGTATACGGTAGTACATTTCCATACGGTTTTGGCGAATCTTCATGGCGGAATCTATACCGAACTCAAGTTTGAAAGAATTATGGCGGTTGTTCAGTATTTTGTAAATCATCTGGTCGTCGTTGCTCATATCTTCTTTGAACTCGGACATGAAGTTGTGGAATTCATCCATAGCAGCGTCCACCTCTTCACGAACGGCATCCGCATCCGCTTCCTCCAAGCTTTCAAAGAAGAACGATATAATGGAGCGAATGTTGTTCTGGTCTTTAAGAAGGTTGCCGGCAAAATCGATTAGCACTTCATGCAGATCGGAACCCTTAATATCCATGGAGATCTTCGTGAGGTTCACTTCTTCGCCGTTAATAACCTCTTTCTGATTCAGTGCAAAGCTCGTGTTCTTCGGATTCGGCAGGTTCCGGATCAGCGTGCTCATGATTTTATCCCGAAACTCTTTATCCCGCTCCAGGCCGTTCGTGCCGAGCTCGGCAGCTTCCTCTGCGGGGAAAGTGATCAGTTTGGAATGCCCTTCGACCTTAAAACTGTATTGTTTCTCATCCATATACATTTCCCAGGGGATGGTCTTGGATCCCAGTGTCAGCGATCCTTTTACCGAAGCGTGGTTCTCGTCCTGTACTTTATAAGTATGTATGTCCAGGGAACCGGATCCGAGCAGCTCCAATCCGCGTCGTTCCTGAGCAGTAAGCTCAGCGTTCGGATCGGTTTCCAGCACCCATGATACCGATTGCTTGCCTTCGGCGGAAGAAACGGTTGTATTGTCCAAAAGCACCTGATTCAAGTCGATACCCCCGATAGCCTGACACGCAGTCAAAGCTGCCAGAATAAGCAAGGTAATCGCTAAGTAAAGTTTCTTGATGCCTAACTTCATAGTTACTTCCTCCTAATTTTGGTAATAAATAATGCTAGATTAGTATAGAGAACATCATGGAAGGTTTCAATGTTTTTTTGCGGGGAAAGTAATATATATTACAAAAAAAGGGATTCATGCCAGCGGAGGCCGGAATTATGAAGTGGATTGCACCGATGAAAGCAGAGAAAGGCTTGTCTCTATTGAACGATCCCGGCTGGATTTATGAGCCTAAATGGGACGGATTCCGGGTTCAGATCCATAAAACAGGGCTGAACGTGAAGGCCTATTCTTTAACCGGAGAAGAGATCGGCGAAAAGCTCACCGAACTGGAAAAGTGGGCACAGTCGATCAGCATCCGCAATGCGGTACTGGACGGTGAGGCGGTGTGTCTGCGCGGGAACAGACCGGACTATGACGATGCAGCCTACAGGCTGCGAATCAGCCGAAGCGACAGCATCAGGCAGGCGTCCAGGACCCATCCGCTGACGCTGGTTGTGTTCGACCTGCTGTACGATGGAAGGGACATGATGCAGGAAACGCTTGCCTTGCGTAAAGAACGGTTGGCGGAAACGGCAGGGACAGGCGCCAACTTGGTCCTTTCGCCAGTGTCGGAAGGCAGCGGAACCGGCTTGCTGCAATTTACGAAGGAACAGAAATGGGAAGGGATCATCGGCAAAAAGAAGAGCTCGCTCTATGTTCCGGGCATGCGCTCCCCGGACTGGCGCCGGCTGCATCATGAACGCATGGTGGACGGAATCATTCTCGGTTACCGGACAGCGCCCGGGTTCGCGTTGATGCTTGGACTCCACTTCCGTACGGTCCGCTATAAACCGGTAGCGTGGGTGGAGCAAGGGATTGACGGTCCCGAGGCAGAAAAGCTGCTCGGCATGCTAAAGCGCCTGGAAACCGTCCGCGAAGAAGGGATGAACAGGGTAGAACCGATATTGTGCTGCCGCTTCAGTTACACTGAACGGGGCTGGATGCACAAGCTTAGCGGAACCAAGTACGTCTGCTTCCTCCCCGGCAAGCGGCCTGAGGACTGTCTCTGGAGTACCTAACGTTTCTTGAGTGTCAAATAAGCTTTCAGGTGGGCACCCAGATAATGCTTCATTCTGAGTTCAACCTCGGCCCGGATGTACAGCCACATCATGTCAAACTGATTCTCATAACCTCTGCACAGATATTTGCAATGCACGCCGCTTGCAGTCCGCTCGCTGTCGAACACTTTGATGCCTCTCTGGCGGAACTCCCGCTTAAGTTCGGCTAAATTGGCCGTCACCCGGTCCATTGCGAGCTGGAGAGCCTGTTCGTACGGAGCCTTAGTCTTGACATGGCTGGCAATGATTTTCGTATCGCGCTCAAACACGGTAAGAACCATAGGCAGCAGCAGAAATTCCTTGACCATACCCTGCTCCTCTTCGGTAGGCCAGGCTGGGCGTTGATTCGGGTCAGGCATTAAGTTCACCGCCAAAATACGAATATATGTTCCTATTTTATGCGAACCAACGAAACTTATGCAAGTCCAAAAGCGGAAATATGCTATGGAATATTTTCACAGGGGGGTGCCGATACTAGCTGTATCAATGACAGGGAGTGTGCGGAGTGATGACTAGGCTGGACGGGGGCGGGGGAGCAAGGAGCCTTGCAGGAATTGCCAAAGCGGGAAAAGTAACGAAACACCTGCTTTCGTTCCTGAGGCAGGGGGATATTGCAGTCCTGATGCATACCGATCTGGATGAAACTGCAGCTGCAGGATTGCTGGAAGCAGGGGTTTGCGCAGTCGTCAACTGTGCGGAGACGATGAGCGGCCACTATCCGGCGCAGGGAGCGGGAGTGCTGCTGCGTGCAGGAATCCCGGTTTTTGAGGCCCCGGGGGACTGCTTCGGGACGTTGGCGGCTGCCTGCGGTCAGGAGCAAAATGCTTCCGGGACGCGGGTATGCATACAAGATGGCGTGTTGGAAGCGCCGCAGGTGCGAATACGGCTGGTTCCGTTTACGGAGGAGCGGCTTGCCGCGAAGCTTGTTCAGGCCAAAGCCAATGAGCCCGCCATGCTGAAAGGCTTTATCGGCAATACGCTTAGGTATGCCGAAGCGGAATCGTCGTTCGTGCTTCAGCCTATGCAGCTGCCGGAAGCATGTTCGTGTATGGAAGGGCGTCCTGCTGTAGTAGTGGCAAGAGGCAGCCGCTATAAAGAGGACTTGGCTGTACTTAGGGTCTACATTGAAAAAGAGAGACCGGTCTTGATCGGTGTGGACGGCGGGGCGGATGCGCTGTTGGACCAGGGTTGGCGTCCGCAATTCATTGCCGGGGATATGGACAGTGTGTCGGACAAGGCGTTAGCCTCCGGTGCACAGCTTTTGGTTCACGCCTATCCGGACGGGCGGTCGCCCGGATGGGAGAGAGTAAGGGAACTGGGACTTGAGGCGGCAATTCTTGCTTCGCCGGGAACCAGCGAGGATGTAGCGCTGCTTGCCGCTTATGAAGCAGGAGCGAATCCCATTATTACGGTCGGCAGCCATATCGGGATGGCCGATTACCTGGAGAAAGGCCGCCGCGGCATGGCAGGTTCGGTTCTGGTCCGCATCAAGGCGGGGGCCAGGATTATCGATGCCAGGGGCATATCTGTCCTGGCAGGAACCAAGGTAAGGCATGCCCCTGCAGGACGGGGGCGGCCAATGCGGGGTTGGAGGTTTTTGGCAAAAACAGGCACCAGTCTTCTGTTGGGCATTGCGGCAGCGGCAGCGCTGTGGTGGAATCCGTTGACGGCGGCCGCACCGGCAGCAGGCCGGCAGGGATTGGAGGGAGCTGCGCATGGAACGCACCGTTTCCATCATTATTCCGGCCTGGAATGAAGCCGGACGCATCGGAAATACGCTCCGGGAGCTGCATGCGATCCGAAGCGGAGCGGAAGCTGGGACGCCGCCGCTGTGGGATGAGCTGCTCGTCGTCGACGACGGGAGCAGCGACGACACGTTCAGCGAGGCGCTCCCCTGGGCGGACCGGGTACTGGTCAGCCCAGTGAACCTGGGCAAAGGTGCGGCGCTCGAGCTCGGCGCCGGCCATGCCCTCGGCGGCATCCTGGTGTTCCTGGATGCCGATCTGGAAGCAAGCGCACGGCATCTGCCGGTGCTGCTTGCGCCCGTGCTGAGCGGCGACGCCGATATGGCCGTCGCCCGGCTTCCTGCGCCGAAGCGCCGCGGCGGCTTCGGCCTGGTCAAAGGCCTGGCGCGCTTCGGGATCCGCGCGCTCAGCGGCTACAGCGCGGCTGCTCCGCTTTCGGGACAGCGCGCGCTGCGCCGCGAAGTGCTCAGCGGCGCGCCGAAGCTGGCCCGCAGGTTCGGCATCGAAGTCGGCCTCACCATCGATGCGGCCCGCGCCGGCTACCGCATCCGTGAAGTCGAGGTCCCGTTTCGGCACCGCGAAACGGGCCGGGACTTCCGCGGCTTCTGCCACCGCGGCCGGCAGTTCATCTCCGTAGGAAGGACGCTGGTTCACAAATGGCTGTTTCCGTCGCGCACGGCACCCTGACCCTGATCGGGGCAGGGGCTTTAACGGCATCGTCCGGCCGGTGGCTCCTGCCGCGAACTGCCGCGTTTTTGAGCGGACACGGCATCGTCCGGCTCAACTACCGGCAGGAGCAGATCCCGACGGCAGCAGGCGTTCTAGTTGCTGTCTTGACGCTTTTGTACGGATTGACGCTGCCTTTATGGGACAAGTATGTTCCTGCATTCAGCTTGCTTCCGGCGGATCGCCTGCCATGGCTGCAGGCCTACACATCTGCGTCGGCAGGCGTAGCTTTGATCGGCTGGCTGGACGATACGGCCGGAGACCGCGAGATCAAAGGGCTTCGAGGGCATTTTCGGGAATACCGGAAACGGGGAATCGTAACCACAGGCATGCTTAAAGCGGCAGGCACCTGTATACTGGCTTTAGCAACCGCCTGTTTCGGAGGCGGATCCATGGTTCGCATTCTGCTGGGCTGGGGTGTGATCGTGCTTAGCACCAATACGGTCAATTTATTGGATTTGCGCCCCGGGCGGGCCATCAAAAGCTACGTAATGCTTCTATTGATTCTGCTTGCCTTTACAGCCGAGACGAGAATGGCACTGGTTGCGCAGCTGCCGGCTTTGGCCGGGGCTCTGCTGCTGTTCCGGCCGGATCTTCAGGGACGGTTAATGCTCGGGGACACTGGCGCAAACAGCCTTGGTTTTGCCGTCGGCTCCGCTTGTGCCCTGACAGCGCCGACTGGTGTGCTTGCCGCATGGGCGCTTGCGCTTTTGGCACTGCATGCAGCTGCAGAGCGGATTTCGTTATCCGTCTGGATTGAACGCCGCCCTGTGCTTCGCTGGCTCGACCGGTGGGGAAGACCGTTATAAGGCAGACCTCCCGGCAGGAATGACCTCGTTTAGACTTCAGCTTATCGGAACGAAAAAAATCCCTTTAAAACGGACAGAGTAGATCTGTGCATTTTAAAAGGATTTTATTATGTATATGTTGCATAACTGTAGGTACAGTGATACAATGAGGTTTCAATTTATGTATAAAGTTTGCGCATAAATAAAACATCATCTCATATGTTTCTACAATTATGATATCATCATCCGAATACGGTTGTCAAGTCATATGTAGAAAATTTAGGTGAAACAAGGACGGGGAGGTTGTTTGCATGTCAAACCGGACAAAGGAAGAACGCAAGGAGCAGGAACGGGTAGACAGGGTAAGGGCCAAGCTTCGGGAGGGAATCGCGGCGACGGAGCCTGATGTGCTGGACTTGAAAGGCGAAGTAGTGGACATCCGCAGACATTTTTGGGATGAGGTAACGGTCAACCTGAGCCACCCTGACGATGTGATCGAAACGCATGCGAGTTTGAAGCAGCAGTCTGAGCTGCTGTCCGAAAGAGAACGGAGCCACCAAAGTGCGCATAAGCTTCTTGACAAAATGAAGAGGCTGCTGCCTGCACCTTATTTTGCCCGGATTGATTTTGCCGAGGAGCAGGAGGGTCTGCAGCAGGTGTATATTGGAACGGCTTCTTTTCTGGATGAAGAAGACGGAACGTTCCTGGTGTATGACTGGCGCACCCCGGTGGCCAGCCTCTATTACGATTACGGGCCGGGGCCGGCCGCTTACGAAACGCCGGGAGGCACCGTCACCGGGGAAATGGAGCTGAAACGCCAGTTCATTATCCGGGACGGGGACATCCGTTTCATGTTCGATACGGGCTTGACGATCGGGGATGAGATTTTGCAGCAGGTGCTGGGCAAAGGCGCCAACGAGCAAATGAAAAGTATTGTGGCGACCATCCAGCGGGAACAAAACCGGATCATCCGCAACGACAGCAGCCGGATGCTGATTGTCGAAGGGGCGGCGGGCAGCGGCAAAACGTCCGCGGTTATGCAGCGCGTAGCCTACCTTCTCTATAAATACAGAAATACGCTGAAGGCGGACCAGATGGTGCTGTTCTCGCCGAATCCGATGTTTAACAGCTATGTATCGGCGGTTTTGCCGGAACTGGGGGAAGACAATATCCGGCAGACGACGTTTCAGGATTATTTGGGACGCCGTCTGGAGCCGGAATTTACAGTAGAAGATCCGTACGATCAGCTTGAATATGAGCTTTCCGCCGGGGAGGATCCGGGCTACAAGGCTAGAATGAGCGGTATCCGTTTCAAATCTTCCTCTTTGTTTCTGAATGTTCTGCAGTCTTACAAGGAGCGTCTGGAAAGCGAAGGCATGCAGTTCCGGCCGCTGCGGTTCCGCGGGCGCACGCTGGTTTCCGGGGAGGAAATGGCAGCGAAATTCTACTCGTACGGACCATCGTTCCGCCTCCCGAACCGGGTGGAACTGATGAAGGAGTGGCTTCTGGAACGGCTGAAGGAATTCATGGAGCAGGAGACGGAGGAGGCTTGGGTACAGGAGGAACTGAATTATCTCGATCATGAAAAATACCAGAAAGCGTACATCCGGATGCGGAATGCGCGGAAACGGAACCGCTCGGAGCTTCATGATTCTGAAGAAGAAGAGCTGCTGCTGCGCAGGATGGTGGTGGACGAACAATTTCGGAAGCTGCGTACCAGAGTCCGTCATTTACGGTTTGTTCATGTCACTGCACTGTACCGCCAGTTGTTTGACGGCAATGAGCTGATGGGAGCGCTGACGAAAGAGGCGGGCCTTCCGGAGGAATGGCAGGGGATCTGCAAATATACACTGAGCCGGCTGGATGACAAGCGCCTTTGCTATGAAGATGCAGCGCCGTACCTTTACTTGAAAGAGCTGACGGAAGGCTTCCGCATGAACGGCGGCGTGCGTCATGTGCTTATTGACGAGGCGCAGGATTACACCGTGTTCCAATTCGAGTTTCTGCACAGGCTGTTCCCGTGGGCCCGCATGACCGCGGTAGGGGATTTCAACCAGGCGATCCATGCCGCCGCCGCAGCTTTCCGCGACGAGCAGACCGTTTCGTCGCTGTACGGCGAAGCCGGGACGGAGCGGATCCGCCTGACGCGGAGTTACCGTTCTACGCGCGAGATTGTGGAATTCACGAGCGCGATGGTCCGGGGAGGCGAGGAGATTGAGCCGTTCAACCGCAGCGGCGGCAAGCCGCTCATAGTGCGTGGACCGGCTGATCCCAAGGCCTATGCGGCCATGGTTGCGGAGCGGGCAGCCGGGCTGCGCGCGGAGGGGTTCGGCTCGGTCGCCGTTATCTGCAAAACGGCGGCTGCCAGCAAGCTCGTATACGACGCACTAAGTGAAGCGGGGGCGCAAGAGCTTGCGCTGGTAACCAAAGCTACGCAGTCTCTGCCGAAGGGAACGGTCGTGATCCCGGCCTACTTGGCCAAAGGCGTGGAGTTTGATGGCGTTCTGATATACGACGCTTCAGCCGAAGAATACGGCATTGAGTCTCTGCGGAAATTGTTTTACACTGCTTGTACAAGGGCGATGCACCGGCTGGAACTATGCACGCCGGGAGGGCTTTCCCCGTTTCTTGCGGAAGTTCCGCAGCATTTGTATGAGATGGCCGAACAGCTTCAGCCTGACGCGTATAGGGTATGAACTGCAAAGAGGTGAAGCGGCTTGAAGCCGTTTCACCTCTATTTTTTGGCGGAAATATGACAGTTATCACTAGAAGATTGATTTCCCGGTATAGTAAGATTGGGGTAGCGCTATGCTCCAGGGCGGTTTCTGCGCTTCGCTTTGAAGCGGGGAGCCACATAATTCCGTTTCCGGTCGCGGAAGAAAATCCAGCCACCGATAAATCCGATGCCGACGGCGAATTCGATAAGGCCGAGAATCATTTTGCCCCAGCGGAAGTCCGGGTTTGCCTCCTGATCTCCAAATTGGGAAAAATACAGGAACAGCGCATCCTTCATATGCAGAAAGCCGATAGTAGCCAGCACGCCGGGGACCACGAGAATCAGGATGGCGATAAAACGGTAAAATTTCAGTTTCATAGGGTAGAAATCCTTTCTGGTATCAATGAAGCGCTTTGTTTCATCATACCTCGTTCCCTTGTACGTGTCCATTTCCAAGTGCCTTGTAGTCCAGCCTTTCCAAAAAGGGTACAATAGGAACACACATGCATTCTAGCAAATTTGCAGCTTACATATAGATTTAGTAACCGGAGGTACATAGCTATGACCAAAACATATGACGTAGTAATTCTAGGAGGCGGAACCGGAGGGTACGTCGCAGCAATTCGTGCCGCCCAGCTGGGCAAAACTGTTGCCATTGTCGAAAAGGACAAGCTTGGGGGCACCTGCCTTCACCGCGGCTGTATTCCGAGCAAAGCGCTGCTTCGCAGTGCCGAAGTGTATGCCACCATGAACAAAAGTGCCGAGTACGGGATTGACGCGGCGGGGTTGTCCCTCAATTTCGCGAAAGTCCAGGACCGCAAGGAGGGCATCGTGGCCCAGCTGCATAAAGGCGTGCAATATTTAATGGGCAAGCATAAAATCGACGTGATCCGCGGCAGGGGCAGAGTGATCGGGCCGTCTATCTTCTCTCCGAAAAGCGGGGCTGTTGCCGTTGAGCTGGAAGACGGGGAGATGGAGACGATCGTACCTGTCAATTTAATAATCGCTACGGGGTCGCGTCCGAGAGTGCTCCCCGGACTTGAGCCTGACGGCCGGCTGGTGCTTTCCAGTGAGGAAGCGCTGGAACTGACTGAAGTTCCCAAATCGATCATGATCGTAGGCGGAGGGGTCATCGGCGTCGAATGGGCCTCCATGCTGAATGATTTCGGCAGCGAGGTGACGCTGGTAGAGGCTTCGCCTAGGCTGGTGCCGCAGGAGGACGAGGATATATCCCGGGAGCTGGAACGGCTGCTTAAGAAACGCGGGATAACTGTACTGACGGGCGCTGTTGTGGATACGGGAAGTGTACGGAAAGATGCGGACAGAGTCTTCCTTCAAGCCGCCTATAAAGGCGAAACCAAAGAGCTTGCCGCGGAAAAAGTGTTGGTGTCGGTCGGCAGGGAAGCAAATGTGGAGAATATCGGCATTGAAAATACGGATATTAAACTCGTGAACGGCGTGATTAAGGTCAATGAATCCATGCAGACGACAGAACCGCATATTTACGCGATCGGGGATGTCATCGGCGGGCTGCAGCTGGCCCATGCAGCCAGCCATGAGGGGATTACAGCAGTTGAGCACTTAGCGGGCCAGAAAATCCACCCGATAAGCGCACACCGGGTTCCACGCTGCATTTATACCCGGCCGGAGATCGCATCCGTCGGCTGGACGCAGGCGCAGGCCCAAGAGAACGGCCGTCAGCTGAAAATCGGGAAATTTCCTTTTTCCGCCATCGGGAAGGCTTTGGTATACGGGGAATCAGACGGTTTCGTCAAGGTGATCGCGGACAAGGAAACCGATGATATTCTCGGCGTCCATATGATCGGTCCGCATGTGACGGATTATATTTCGGAAGCCGCCTTGGCCCAGGTGCTGGATGCAGCGCCATGGGAAGTTGCCGGCACCATCCATCCGCATCCGACCCTGTCCGAAATTCTTGGCGAAGCCATGTCGGCCGTTGACGGCAAGCAAATAGGGATGTAAGCCGCAGCCGATTCATTTCCCTTTTCCGGCAAATCGATTATAATAGGTACTGAGAGTTAGTCTTAGTACCAGGTTATAAATTGTGTAATTGAAGGGCTCTGCTAAGGAAAATGCGACTTTTTGAGGAGGTTACTCCATGATACAGAATTCATACGCGGGAAACCGCACGAAGCACGAAGAGGTAGGATTGACGGATGAGCAGGCGGTCGATATGTACCGGTTCATGCTCCGCGCCCGCAGGTACGATGAGAGATGCATGCTGCTGCAGCGTGCGGGCAAAATTAATTTCCACGTGTCCGGGATCGGCCAGGAGGCGGCGCAGGTGGGGGCGGCTTTCGCTTTGGATCGGGAGAGAGACTATTTCCTTCCGTATTACCGGGATTACGCGTTTGTGCTTTCGGTCGGTATGACGGTTCAAGACCTGATGCTGTCCGTGTTTGCCAAGGCGGACGACCCGACGAGCGGCGGACGCCAGATGCCGGGCCATTTCAGCCATAAGAAGCACCGTATTGTAACGGGTTCCAGCCCGGTTACGACACAGGTTCCGCATGCGGTCGGTTTTGCGCTGGCTTCCAAGATGAAGAACGAGGGCTTTGTGAGCTTCGTTACGTTCGGGGAGGGATCCAGCAACCAGGGCGATTTCCACGAGGGGCTGAATTTTGCCGGCGTGCATAAGCTTCCGGTCATTTTCATGTGCGAAAACAATCAATATGCGATTTCCATTCCTGTGCATAAGCAACTGGGAGGCAGTGTAGCCGACCGGGGCAAGGGGTATGGCATTCCGGGCATCCGTGTCGACGGCAACGATCCTTTGGAAGTGTATCGTGTCGTGAAGGAAGCGCGGGAACGCGCCGTCCGCGGCGAAGGCGCCACCTTGATCGAAGCGATGATGTACCGGCTTTCGCCGCACTCCACGTCGGATAACGATCTGGCTTACCGGACGAAAGAAGAAGTGGAAGAGAACCGCGCCAAAGACGGCCTTCCCCGCTACAAGCAGTACTTAATCGACTGCGGCATTTGGAGCGAGGAGCAGGATGAAGCGCTGTCCGCGGAACTGACAGCCGAAATTAAAGCGGCAACCGAATTCGGGGACAACGCGCCGTTTCCGAAGCCGGAAGACACGCTGCTGCATGTCTATGCGACGCAGGAACAGGGGGAATAACCGATGCCGATGCTGGATTATATAGACGCCATTAATTTGGCGATGCATGAAGAGATGCTCCGGGACGAGAACGTATTCGTCCTGGGTGAGGATGTTGGCCATAAGGGCGGAGTGTTCGGCACGACCAAAGGCCTAATGGAACGCTTCGGGGAAGCCCGGGTGATTGACACGCCGCTGGCCGAATCGGCGATCGCCGGGGTGGCGATCGGCGCGGCCATGTACGGCATGAAGCCGATTGCTGAAATGCAGTACTCGGACTTTATGATGCCGGCGGTGAATCAGATCATCAGCGAGGCGGCCAAAATCCGCTACCGCTCCAACAATGACTGGAGCTGTCCTGTCGTCATCCGCGCGCCGATCGGCGGAGGGGTGTTCGGGGGATTGTATCACTCCCAGTGTCCGGAATCGATATTTTTCGGAACGCCCGGATTGAAAATCGTTGCTCCTTATTCGGCATACGATGCGAAAGGCCTGCTTAAGGCTGCCGTCCGGGATCCGGATCCGGTGCTGTTTTTTGAAAACAAGAAGTGCTATAAACTGATTCATGGCAATGTGCCCGAAGACGATTATACGGTGGAAATCGGTAAAGCGGCCGTAAGGCGCGAAGGTACGGACATTACCGTCATCACTTACAGCCTGCCGGTGCATTTTGCACTGCAGGCTGCGGAAGAGCTTGCTGAAGAGGGCATATCGGCACATGTGCTGGACCTGCGTACGATTCAGCCGCTGGACAAGGAAGCGATCTTGGAAGCGGTTCGCAAGACCGGCAAAGTGCTGATTGTGCATGAAGATAACAAGACCGGCGGCATTGGCGCCGAGGTATCCGCCATCATAGCGGAGGAAATGCTGTTCGAGCTGGACGCTCCGATTGCCCGCCTGTGCGGACCGGATGTTCCAGCGATGCCGATTTCCCCTCCGATGGAGAAGTTCTTCATGCTGAACACGGAAAAAGTCAAGGAAGCGATGAAGAAGCTGGCATTGTTTTAAGTGCTGCAGGACTGCAGCAGCGGAAGCAAACGGCCGGGCGGGCGTCAGTCCGAGGCCGCATACAGGGCGGACATGAGCGCAGATTAGCATATCGGTGCTGCACTGCGACTCATGGACAGCCGCATAAACGAGGTGCCTTGAATGAGCAAAGAAGTGGAAATTATCGTTCCGCAGCTGGCCGAATCTCTCGTGTCGGCTACGATCGGCAAGTGGCTGAAGCAGCCTGGCGAATATGTGGAACAATACGAAGTCATTTGCGAACTGTTTACGGATAAAGTCAACGCGGAGCTGCCTTCTACGGCGGAAGGCCGGTTGACGAAGATTTTGGTGCAGGAGGGCGAGAACGTACCGGTGGGCACGCCGATCTGCATCATTGAAGCGGTGGAGAGCGGAGCCGGAGGCTCGGCAGACACCGCTTATGCGGCTCCTGCGGCGCGGCAGGAGCCTGCGGCTGCAGGCACGGCCGGCTCCGCGGCCGCAGGGGGAAGCGCTTTGGCGCATGCCTCGTCGGATACGAGCATGCGCACGCGGTACTCCCCGGCGGTACAGGAGCTTGCCGGCGTGAACGGCATCGACCTTCGGCACGTAAGCGGCAGCGGACTTGGCGGGCGGATTACCCGCAAGGACGTGCTTGCTTATATCGCCGAAGGGAAGCCGGCGCCGCAGGCCGCTCCGGCTGCGCCGCAGCAGGCTGAACCTGCCGCCGTGACGCAGTCGCAGGGACCGGTCCGGACAACCGGCATCCATCTGAGCCAGACGCCGAAGCTGCCCGACATTGAAGTAGAGGGCCAAGAGATTGCCGGCCGCAGCGAATATTTCGTGGATGTCACGCCGATCCGCAGCACGATTGCGCGGAATATGCGCCAGAGCGTAACGGAAATTCCGCACGCCTGGACGATGATTGAAGTCGACGTTACGAATCTCGTGCAGCTGCGCAACAAATGGAAAGAGGAATTCAAGCAGAAGGAAGGCGTCAACCTGACGTATCTGGCGTTCCTCATTAAAGCGGTAGTAAGCGCGATTAAAGATTATCCGATCATGAATTCCGTTTGGGCTGTTGATAAGATTATCGTCAAGCGCGATATCAATATTTCGCTGGCGGTCGGAACGGAAGATTCCGTACTGACGCCTGTCATTAAGAAAGCGGACCAGAAGAACATTCCGGGCATTGCCCGTGAAATTGAGGAACTGTCGGGCAAGACTCGCTCCGGCAAGCTGAAGCTGGATGACATGGTCGGCGGCACGTTTACGATTAACAATACGGGTTCATTTGGATCCATTCTGTCTTACCCGATTATTAACTATCCGCAGGCTGCGATCTTAACTTTTGAATCTATTGTCAAAAAGCCTGTCGTCATCAACGATATGATTGCCGTGCGTTCCATGGCGAACTTGTGCCTGTCCCTGGACCACAGGATTCTGGACGGCGTCATTTGCGGCCGGTTCCTGCAGCGGGTTAAGGAAAACATGGAAAGCTACAACGCCGAGACAAATTTGTACTAAGACGAAAGAAGCGATGACTGATGAAGCCTTTGCAAGCATTTTATCATCCCAGAATGGAATATGAAGCCGCTTGGAATTTGCAAAAGCAGTTCGTAAAGGCGATCGACAGGCAGGAGGAAGCGGAAACGCTCCTCCTGCTTGAGCATCCGCCGACTTATACAATCGGTGCCGACAAGCATCCGGAGCATCTGCTCTGGGATGAAGAAGAACGGAACCGCCGCGGGATTTCGGTCTTTCAGATCGACCGCGGGGGTGACATCACATATCACGGTCCCGGGCAGCTGGTGGGTTATCCGCTGGTTTATTTGGATGCGCAGGGTTTGGATTTGCATGGTTATTTGAGAAATCTGGAACAGGCCGTGATCGATTATTTGCAGGAATTCGGCATAGAAGGCTCGCGTAAAGAAGAGTATACCGGCGTTTGGGTCGGAGACGTGAAAATTTGCGCCATCGGGGTCAAATTCAATAAATGCAGGCACCGCAGGGGATTTGTGACGAGCCACGGGTTTGCTTTTAATATTCATAAGGGAGTGGACGGGTTTCAGGGGATTATTCCATGCGGGATTACCGAATATGGAGTCACGTCGCTAGAGGAATGCACGGGCCGGAGAATTTCGCTGAAAGAAGCGGCGGAAGGCATTCTTCCGCACTTCTGCAGGGTGTTCGGCTTTGAACAGCCCGGCCTTCTGACCGAGCGTTCCGTTATTGAAGCAAAGGAGTAATTGACATCAGAAGGGTGGAGAGCAGCATAGCCCCCAGCATGATGTAGATGACGATCTTAAACCAACGGTTATTTTGACCCATGGTCGGTTACCCCTTTCCATTTGGTTTCTTGATGAACAAGCGTTATACTTTAAGCATATTGTAACTCATTTTTGTCGTTGGAGGGAAGTCTCAATGGTGAATCAGGAGCGGTTGGTACAGGAGTTTATGGAGCTGGTGCAGGTTGACAGCGAAACGAGGAACGAGCAGGAGATCAGTCAGGTACTGAAAAAGAAGTTCGCTGAGTACGGGCTGACGGTTACCGAGGACAACGCCCAGGAGAAGACGGGATTTGGAGCAAATAACCTGTTTGCTTCTCTAGCGGCTACTTCGGATAAAGAATTGCCTAGACTGTTTTTCACCTGTCATATGGACACGGTTACTCCCGGAAAAGGAATCAAGCCGCGCGTCGACGAGGACGGTTACATACGCAGTGACGGCACGACGATTCTCGGGGCGGACGATAAAGCAGGGATTGCGGCTATGTTCGAGACGATCCGTGTTCTGAAAGAAAACAACATACCTCACGGCAAAATCCAATTCGTCATCTCCGTCGGCGAAGAATCAGGCCTGATCGGCGCGCGCGCTATGGATGCATCCTACATGGATGCGGACTTCGGCTATGCTCTGGATTCGAACGGTGCCGTTGGCGGCATTGCCGTTGCAGCTCCTACGCAAGTTCGTCTGTATGTGGACATTCGCGGTAAATCCGCCCATGCCGGCGTAAATCCGGAAGACGGTATCAGTGCGATCCAAGTGGCGAGTAAAGCAGTGTCCCGTATGAACCTTGGCCGTCTGGACAAAGACACGACCGCCAATATCGGTAAATTTGCAGGCGGGGATCAGACGAATATTGTCTGTGATTACGTCCGTGTAGAAGCCGAGGCGCGCAGCTTGTACCAGGAGAAGGTCGACAAGCAAGTGGGGCACATGAAAGAGGCGTTCGAGAGCGCGGCATCCGACTTTGGCGCGACAGTGGACATTAAGACCGAGCTGCTGTATCCTGCGTTCAATTACGGCGACGACGCTCCGGTTGTTCAACTGGCTATGCGTGCGTTGGAGACGATCGGCAAAACGCCGAACACGTTCCAGACCGGCGGCGGCAGCGACGCGAACATGTTTAACGGTATGGGTATTCCGACAGTCAACCTCGCGGTAGGCTATGAGCATATCCACACCACGAAAGAGCAAATTCTTGTTTCGGAATTGGTAGACACAGCACGTGCTGTGGTTGCAATTGTGCAGGAAGTGGCTAAGGGGTAAAAGTACCATCATCAGGAAAGCCTGCCCGGCGGTAAATGCGGGCAGGTTTTTTTGGGATTTCATCATACTTATTTGCAAGCCTGGCGTTGGTGAGCTAATGAGTCCTAGGATCGCCATTTGCCCCAAATCTGCCCCTTCCTCCATCAAACGAACCCAAGACACGCTAATTAGCTGAAAAACCCGCTTTTGAGGAACAAATGAGCTAAATAAGGTGATGAGGGTTCGTTAGCATTCAAAACATCGGATTTTGCCCGAAATAGCGTGTCTGAGTTTCGTTAGCTAAACTTATGGCTGAGGTAGAACTGAGCAGAAGAAACTGCAGATGCAACACAGATGAAACTACCTGCAAAGGGGAAATTTTAGCATAAAGCGTTACTGTGGTAAAATAATAAAGCTTACATAACTATAGGCAGGGGAGTTAAATACATGTTTACACTAGGGGATATCAGTATCCGGCCTATGGAGCCCGGGGATATCGATATGATGTACCAATGGCATCTGGATCACGAACTTGAAACCTACAGCGGCTGGGGAAACCGGAGATCGGAAGCTTTGTTCAGGCAAAAATATGAAGGTTATATAATGAACCCGCCGGCTGATTTTATCATGTTTTCGGTTGTGGCCGGAGACGTACTTTGCGGAAGAGTTGAACTGGCGATGATCGATACGGAGAACCGTAAAGCGGCGGTCGGCATTTTGCTGGGCAACCGTACGGTATGGAACCGGGGCGTAGGGAGAACGGCGCTTAGGCTGCTGATCGACTATGCCTTTACGGTGAAAAATCTGGAGCGGGTGTACGCCGAAGCATATGATTTTAACGAGAGGTCGAGCCGGACGCTGGAAGGTGCCGGGTTTATGCATGAAGGTACGCTGCGTAGCCATGAGCATCATCACGGGAAGCCCCGGGATATGCGGGTCTACGGTTTGCTGAAAGAAGAGTTTTATAACAAGTATGAAAGCATATTTCTTAATCCGTAAGGAAACGGCGGGAATGCGATGATCCTTTGGAGAAAGGGCCTGGTCGTAAATGTGCTGGAGGAACGCAGCGGGATGCAGGTGCTGCAAGTACAAACCGACAGATTGATGCACCCGGCCGAAGGCGGCACGATTGTTCACGGAGAGGTATCCGTCAGGGCTGTTCATTACACGGATGTTCTCCCCAAAGCCGCGCCTGGCGACGAAGTGATGCTGAACGGTACGGCCTCTGTGATGGGGCTTGGTACGGGCGGTGTGGATTTTGTTGCGGGCTTTTGCGGGATATCGGAGGGGAAGCAGCTAAGCGTTCCTGTAAAGCTGCCGGACGACCCGCGCGAAGCCGGGCATCTGATGAAACTCCGCTACACGCCGCTGCAGCGCGCGGTCGTGAGCGTCGAGGCTCCCGAGAGCCCGCATCACGGGCTCTTTCAGGAGCCTCTAAGCCTGTGCGGCACGCCGGTACTGATCGGCGAGCTGCACAGCATGCTGCCGGCGGCGGTGTGCCGCATCCGCCAGCAGCAGCCCGGGGCGTCGGTCGCCTACGTCATGACCGACGGCGGTGCCCTGCCGGCCGCATTCAGCCGGCATATCGCCGCGCTCCGCGGCCTCGGGTGGCTGCGCGGCACCGTTACGTGCGGCCATGCCTACGGCGGCGATCTCGAAGCGCTGAACAAGTTCACCGCGCTTCTCGCAGCTAAACATGTGCTCGGCGCGGATATCATCATCGCCGCTATGGGTCCCGGCATTGCCGGGACCGGGACCGAGTTCGGCCATACCGGCATGGAAACGGCCGAACTGATCCACGCGGCCGCCGCGCTGGGCGGGCAGCCTGTGCTGATGCCGCGCTTGTCCGGCGGGGACTCCCGCGCGCGGCATCAGGGCGTCAGCCACCACCTGCGGACGGTGCTGACGAAAGCGGCGCTCGCGCCGGCGGCCGTTCCGCTGCCGGGCGGGCTGGCGCCGCAGGAGCAGCAGCGCCTCGCGCAGGAGCTCGGCGCCGCTGGGCAGCCTCATGTGCGGCACGCATTTCCGCGGATGCCGCACATCGCACAAGAAGAAATCCGCCTAAGCCAGGCGGATTATCCAATCGCCGTCACCACCATGGACCGGGGCCTGGCGGACGATCCTATATTTTTCGAAGCGGTATGCGCGTCGGCGGACTATGCTTTATCGAGGCTGCCCTAGGGGCGGAAGTCAGGGAGGCCAACGTGTCCTGGAGCAGCGCACCGGGGCCAGCCTGTTTATTCATGGTGCGGAGTTTATGACGAATTTCCCAAGCCTTCCCGGATAGGGATAAGTGTTGTCCGGATACATAGATTTTCATTGAAAGCCTCCGATTCCAGGGCTACTGCCGCGGTTTTTGTAAAATATCAGAATGTATATTTTATTTTCTTTATACCTGTTCTGATATTTCTCTGGAATGAAACGAACTGCTCCGCCTTAAGGACGGCGGCAGCCGGTTCACCTTGTTATAGGGAGTATATGCAGCGGTTGGACAAGTTATGTCGGGCGGGATGCTGCTGTCGGAGTGAACTATTTTATAGGGAGAGTGTTCCATATGAGCCACAAAAAATTCGAAGAAACCACGATCGAGACAAAGCCGATTTATCAAGGGAAGATCATTTCGCTGCAAGTTGATACGGTACGTCTGCCAAACGGCAATACGTCCACCCGCGAGATCGTGAAACACCCCGGCGCCGTAGCTGTACTTGCTTTAGTTGACGGAAAGATGCTGGTAGTGGAACAGTTCCGTAAAGCGCTCGAAAAAAGTCAGGTTGAGATTCCCGCAGGCAAATTGGATCCGGGTGAGGACCCGCTGGATGCCGCTCGGAGAGAGTTGGAGGAGGAGACTGGATATCGCGCGGGATCTATTCGTTTGCTGCATTCTTTCTATACATCTCCCGGCTTTGCGGATGAGATCGTGCACTTGTATCTGGCTGAGGACTTGACGGTGGGTGAGGTAAATCCGGATGAGGACGAGTTTCTGGAGATCGAGGCGATCACGCTGGAGCAGGCTCAGCAGTATATGAAGGAATGGCGCATCAGCGATGCCAAAACGATTACGGCCGTGTACGCATGGCAGGTCTATCAGCTGACGGGGCGGATTTAACATGGCAGACCGGCTGAGCTCCTATTACGTTGACATGCACATTCATATCGGCCGTACCGAAGAGGGCAAACCGGTCAAAATCAGCGGCAGCAAAGACCTGACGTTTTACAATATCGCCAAGGAAGCTTCGGAGCGCAAAGGCATCGAGGTTGTCGGAATCATTGACTGTCATTCGCCGACGGTACAGAAGGAAATCATCCAATATCTTGATAAAGGCGACATGACGGAGCTCTCCGGCGGCGGCATCCAATATCACGATACGACCGTACTGCTTGGAAGTGAAATCGAAGTGCGCGATCCCGGATTGGGACCGGCGCATTTGCTGGTATATTTGCCTACCCTGGCGGTGATGCAGGATTTTACGAAGTGGATGTCGGGCCATATGAAAAATGTGGAGCTGAGCTCCCAGCGCATTTACGTTCCTGCGCGCGTACTGCAGGAGGAAGTGCTGGGCCGCGGCGGGATCGTCATTCCCGCTCATATTTTTACACCGCACAAAAGCGTATACGGCAGCTGCTCGACCCGGCTGGAACATCTGCTCGATCTGGACGGCGTCGCGGCTGTCGAACTGGGACTCAGCTCCGATACGGAGATGGCCGGCACCATTTCCGAATTAGACCCCTTTACATACCTGACCGATTCCGATGCCCACTCCCTGGCTAAAATAGGCAGGGAATACAACGTTATGGCGCTGCAATCGCCCAGCTACGATGAGGTGGTAAAGGCGCTGAAGGGCGAGTCCGGCCGCGGAGTTACGGCTAATTACGGCTTGAATTCCCGGCTTGGCAAATACCATCGTACGTTTTGCGCACAGTGCAATTCCATCTTGGACGAGGAGGAGTCCGCTGTGGACCGCTGCCTGTACTGCGGCAGCAAGAAAATCGTCCGCGGTGTGATGGACCGGATCCGCGAGCTTTCGGACCGGGATACGCCTCCCGCGAATCGAAAGCGGCCGCCGTACCACTACCAGGTGCCGCTGGAGTTCATCCCGGGCCTCGGCAAGCGCAAGCTGGAGTTGCTGCTCGGACGCTTCGGGACGGAGATGAATATCCTACACCGAGCTTCTGTAGAGGAGCTTGCTGAAGCTGTAGGCGACGAGATTGCAGCCTATATTGTTCAGGCCCGTGAAGGCACGCTTCAGCTGGAGGTCGGCGGGGGAGGCACTTACGGAAAAGTCTCTAGAACAGGATCTTTGCCGAAGTGACCCTCTTCACGGAGGGTCTATTTGCCGCGAATGATTGATGCGTCAGAACCGGCTGACATTGTTATCTTTTAATTCAACTTGGAGGAGAATGAGTTCAATGTCTGATGTGAAAGTGTGTTGTACGGCGTCCAGGCATCAAATAAATTCCGTGCCGGGCATGAGCGGCAATCAGGATATTGCTTCGCTCCAGACCAATCGGTCCGCAGGCGAAGCGCCCGTCGAACATTATCTCCTTTACCTGCCTTCCTCTCAGTTTTTAATGGGGAGCAGCAGTACGGAGGGATTTCCGCAAGACGGGGAAGGTCCAGTCCGGCTTGTCAGTATCGATGCCTTCCGTATTTCGGCATATGCGGTTACGAATGCCCAGTTTAGGATATTTATTGAGGATACAGGATATCGGACGGAAGCGGAACGGTTCGGCTGGTCCTATGTATTTCACTTGCTCGCCAGCGAAAAGACTAAGGAGGAAGTGAAACAAGTTCCCCGGGATGTACCGTGGTGGCTCGTTGTAAAAGGCGCCTGCTGGTCTAACCCGGAAGGACCGGGCAGCGGCATCGACGGCAGGCTGGATCATCCCGTGATTCATATTTCCTGGAATGATGCCCAGGCTTACTGCAAGTGGGCGGGGGTGAGGCTTCCAACAGAGGCGGAATGGGAATATGCCGCCCGCGGGGGTCTGGAACAGAAGACGTACCCATGGGGGGACTTGCTAAAGCAGGACGGAATACATCATTGCAACATATGGCAGGGGAAATTTCCGGACAAAAATCATGCCGGCGACGGATTCCTCGGAACGGCTCCCGTAAACGCATATAAACCGAACGGATTCGGCTTATATAACGCCGCCGGCAACGTATGGGAGTGGTGTTCGGATTGGTTCAGCCCGGATTACCATGCCGTTACAGCTAACGAGAACCCGCTTTACCTGCGTCCAACAGGCAAAAGGTCGATGCGCGGCGGTTCTTATCTATGCCACCGTTCTTATTGTAACCGTTACCGTGTCGGTGCCAGAAGCAGCAATACACCGGACAGCTCCGGCGGGAACTGCGGATTTCGCGTAGCGGCGGACGCCGAGTAAACCCTTTATTTAATTGAATTTCCAAGCCTCATCCCGTCGTGCCAAGATGCAGACCCGCTCTCCTGCAAAGTGGAAAAAGTACAATGATAACTGGAATAAGCTCATTGTCCGTTTATCCCCCTCATCTCATAATGAAAATAGGAATTTGAATTGAATTCACTTGATGGGAGAGATGGGAATGTTGACGAAAGAGCAGCTTCAGCACTACGATGATCAGGGGTATATCATTTTGAATCGGTTGTTTACGGAAGAAGAGGTGGATGCCATCCGCTGCCGGATCGACCGGTTCGACGATGCTTCGGAGGCTGCCTTGAGAAAAGCGGGGCAAAGTTTTAACAGCATCCCGAATCAGATCAACTTCACTTGCAATTTGGCCCGCCAAGATCCAACGCTTGAACGTTTTATCAGCGACCGCCGCTTTGTTGAACTTACTACACCTATTTTGGGGCCAGATATCAGATTATATTGGGATCAATCGGTTTACAAGCGTCCCGAAGCAAACAGAGATTTTCCCTGGCACCAGGATAACGGGTATGTTCCAACGGATCCGGTGCATTACATGACCTGCTGGCTGGCGTTAGAGGATGCAACTCTGGAGAACGGCTGCATTTGGGTGAAGCCGGAGTCGCACAAGCTGGGATTTGTGGAACATGTGAAAACAGATATCGGTTGGCAATGTTACTTTGGAGAGGATCCTGGGATGCCGGTTCCGTTGAAAAAAGGAAGCATGGTCGCATTCCATTCGCTGCTGTTTCACCGCAGTACGCCGAACCGTAGTCAAACAACGCGTAAGGCTTATATAATGCAGTATTCCATGGATGGCGCGAAACACCCTGAAACCGGCGAATTGTTCGACAACGGCCCGCTGATTGCCAAGTCCGGAAAAGCTGTAATCGTCTAATGGAAACTGTTATGATGTGCTGTATCCGTAATTTACAGCAATACAGACACGGCTTACTGTTAGAGAAATATGCGAAGGCAGGCTGCCTGGTTACGGTGGAACGATGCCTCTCCCAATGTATCGGATGCGGCAAAGGGCCCTCGGTTACGGTAGGGAACGTATGGGTTGGGGCGGAGAGCGTCGAGGCGCTTGAAAAGCAGATCGATATTCGCCTTACAGCGGAACGGGGCTGAAATTGCTGCCAAATACGGGTTACGCGATACAGCTTATGTCAGCAGATTATTCACAAAGCAGATGAGAACGACACCCGGTACTACAGGCTCAATGCGGAATCTGCACGAAGGCTTGTGATAAAACGAACGGCATATAGTAGTCCGGACTTAACATGAATAGATAGCCCTGCGCTCGGTATGCGAACGCAGGGCGTTTTTCATTGAGTTTATTAGTGATGATTAGGTACATAGTAACGGGACTTGCCGCTGAGAGCCGATCCGTTTATACTCCAACTATTCGAATATAAGGGGGGATGTTCCATGCTTCTGGCTATTGATGTGGGGACCACGAATATGAAAGCAGGGATAATGAACGAGCAAGGAGACTGTTTGGCAGCCGCAAGCAGGCCGAACCGCCAGTTTCACCATCCCGATGGTTATATGTATTTTGATCCCGCAGTCCTGTGGAAAACGGTGGCGGAGCTCATCCGAGAGGTCGTAGAACAGGCCGGGCGGCCACCTGTGCCGGCTGTCGGGATTACAAGTATGGCGGAAAGCGGGCTTGTCATCGGAAGGAAGAGCGGAGAGCCCCAAACGATGATTCTTCCCTGGTTTGAGAGATGCGCCTTGGAGCAAGCCGGCAAGTTAGAACAGAGCGTGGATGTGCTGCAGCAGTTTGTCCGAACAGGGCTGCGTCCTTCTTATAAGTATGGATTGGCCAAGCTTCTATGGCTGCAAAAGTACGACCCGGCAAGTCTTCAGAACGGTGTATGGGTTTCTGTATCCGCATACATCGCTCATTGCTTAACCGGAAACATTGGCGAAGAATATACGCTTGCCGCACGTACCTATGCTTTTCGGATCGATAGCCGTGCTTGGGACACGGAGCTGCTGGAGCATCTTGATCTCCCAACGGAGCTGTTCCCCCCGGTACTTGAGGCAGGAACCGCATCCGGTACGGTTGTACCGAGTTTGGCGGAGGAGCTGGGGCTCCAGACAGACACGTTAGTATGTGTTTCCGGTCATGACCATGTATGCGCATCGCTTGCTGTTGGAGCGATCGCCGCGGGTGATGTTTACAACTCTATGGGGACGGCGGAGACGATGGTCGGCGTTCTGCCGGAGCGTCCGCTGGATAGAAATGATTATTCATCAGGACTATCCTTCGGATTACATCCGAGAAAAGGGCATCTGTTTTGGATGGGCGGACATTCGGCTTCAGGGGGATCGGTCGAATGGCTGCGCCAGCTGTTCGGTGTGGAAGCGCCCCTGAGCTATGAGCAAGTTTTGGAGGAGTTGACCCGGGCGGACCGCAAGCCGAGCGGCATTATCTTTCTTCCTCATCTCATCGGGAGCGGTGCGCCTGAGCCGAATCCTTATGCCAAGGGTGCGTTTATCGGCTTATCGTCCAAGCATGGGAGGGGAGACCTAATTAAAGCTGTCCTGGAAGGAAACGCGTATCAGATGGAGGCTATACGACGAAGTGGTGAAGATGCCAACCGAAGCCCTATCGAGAGGCTGCTAGTGGTAGGGGGAGGAACGCGGAACCGTCACTGGCTGCAGATCAAAGCCGATGTATCGGGCTTGGAGCTCCAGCTGCCCGCCATGATGGAGGCGACGCTTGTCGGTGCAGCGCTCACGGCAGGCGTAGCCGCCGGCATTTATCCGGACTTTCCCGGAGCGGCCGCCGCCGTTAGGAACCGGGACACGGGAATCATTCGACCGAGCCCCGAGACCCATGTTCAATACAAACGTTTTTTTGAGCAAGGCTATTGGCCGCTGAGACAGCCTCTACTTGCATACGACGAATGGCTGCATAACGAGAGGATGCTTAATGCTTACCTGCGGTAGACAAGCTTCCCGTTGACCATCGTCCATAAGACCTGAAATTCGTCGTCCAAGAGAACCATATCTGCATCGGCACCATCCCTAATCCGGCCCTTCTTCTCTAAGCCCAGAAGATCGGCCGGAGTTTTTGTGCCCATTGTTACTGCATCCCTCAGCGGAATGCCCGCTCGGACGGTTTTGGCCAATGCTTCGTTCATGGTTACCGTGCTGGAAGCAAGTGTACCATCGGCAAGCGTCGCAACCCCTTGTCTAACCATGACCTCGTGACCGCCAAAGACGTATTTACCGTCGCCTAAGCCCATGGCCTGCAGCGCATCGGTAATAAGCACCATGCTGCCGGCACCTTTCTCACGATACATCAGCCGCACAATGGCCGGGTGGAGATGGACGTCGTCAACGATGGCTTGTACGCTGACATGCTCTTCCTCGAAAGCTGCAACGACCAGGCCGGGGTCGCGGTGATGAATGGGCCGCATGCCGTTGAAACAATGCGTAACATGACTGGCTCCGCATTGGAACGCCTGCTTGGCTTCCTCGTAGGTAGCGTCGGAGTGGGCGATGGACACGATAATATCCCGATCCGCAAGAAAGGAAACCATCTCCATACCGCCCGGCAGTTCCGGTGCTATGGTCACCATTCGCAGAAGAGAGCCGGTATGGTCCAGAATGATCTTCATTTCCTCCGGATTGGGGTGCCGCAAATAGTTTTCATTCTGCATCCCCTTCCTCTTCAAGTTCAAATAGGGCCCCTCCGCGTGAATCCCCGCAATGTTAGCACCCGGCTCCTTGCCGGCAACCCGGGATACGCTTGAAATCATACGAAGAAGATCCTCTAAGGAGGAGGAAACGGAAGTAGCCAGAAACGAGGTGCAGCCCGATCGGGCACATGCTGACGATACGGCCTCGACGCTGCGATCAGTGCCATCCATCATATCAAAGCCGTCCGCACCGTGAATATGTACGTCGATCATCCCGGGAATGAGCAGCTGGCCGCACCCGTCAAGCGTGATATCTGCTGCAGCTGCAGCATCATTGCCGTAATGTACGCTTTCAATTTGGCCGCCGCGAACGATGACGGAGCCGGACAGGGCTTCTTCGCCGTCGCCCAAAAGCCGGACATTGAATATACCTACACTCTCCATTTTTCATACCCCTTTACAGTAAGTTGTAATTCATTATACATCGAAACCCCAAAAACAAAACATTCAAAAAGTCTCAATGAAAACGTTGACATTCTGACGGATCTGCGGTAAAACTATGTTAAATACTTCAACACCCCACATGAAAGCGGTTAAATATTGACCGTTCAGGTAGAAGTATTGTGGGATTGATGACGATTTTAAAATTGGGAGGCCAAGAGATGAAAAGAGTGAAAAGATCCGCCGTATTTACACTCGCTTTAACTCTGTTTGCAGGTGTAGCCTTAACAGCTTGCTCCAACAACAATGCAAATCAGAACAATCCAGCCCCGAGCTCGTCAACAAACAGCAGCACCTCGCAAGAGAAAGTCGTACTTGATTTCTGGACGTTCTGGGGCTCAGAGACCCGCCGTCCGATTATCGAGAAGATCATCACCGATTTCAACCAGGCACATCAAGGCAAGATTGAAGTGAAGCATACGTATTATCCGTTTGGCGACATCTGGACCAAATCGCTGGCCCAAATTGCTGCGGGGAACCCGCCGGATGTGATTGTAAACAGCATTGAAGAGGTCGGCCTTCGTGCTGCGAAGAAGCAGAACACCAATCTTGCTTCGTTCATTGAGAAAGAAAAAGATGTCAAAGACCGCTTCCGTCCTGATCTATACCAAACGATGCTGTACAAGGATGAGCCTTACGCACTTCCGTTCGTAACCGATACGCGGATGATGTTCTACAATAAGGCGGCATTCCGCGAGGCAGGGCTCGATCCGGAGAAGTTCCCGGCCACTTGGGACGAACTGGAGCAAGCGGCAATCAAGCTGGATAAGAAAAATGCGAAGGGCAAATATGAACGCATCGGCTACGCTCCTCATTTCGCAGGCTTCGATGCGAAGGCCATTGCAGCCAATTTTGACGGCGGGGTAGGCTTCCTGGGAGAAGACGGCAAGCCTACCATCAACACACAGGCCAAAATTGACGCTTATAACTACGTTCTTCGTTATACGGACCGCCTGGGCCAGAAGAACATCGATGAGTTCAAGGCAACCTTCGGCAGCAAAGAAACGAATCCGTTCATCGCCGGCAAGGTGGCGATTTGGCCTGATGCAGTAACCTTCCAAACTCAAATCCGCGACTTCGGTAAGAACATGGAAGTAGGCGTGGCACCAATCCCTGAAACCAAGCCGGGTGCGGGACATTGGAGCACCGGCGGCGGCTTTGTCGTTGAAATTCCGGCCGGAGCGAAGCATCCTGAAGCCTCTTGGGAATTCATTAAATACTTAACCGATATCGATGCTCAAAAGTATTGGGCAGTAAAGAACTATGATAACGTTGCGAACGTTAAAGCATCCAATGATCCGGAGCTGATCAAAGATCCGGTTTACAAAGCAGCAGTCGACAACCTGAAGGATACCCGCGTTTATACGCGGCCGGACGTAGCGGCTGATATGCTGAAAATGATCGACCCGCAAAGCGACGCCATTCTTATGAAGCAAAAAACGCCGAAGGAAGGGCTTGACCAGGCGCAGAAAGATGTATCGGATTTAATTGCGCAAAACGGCGGTTGATCTAAAAGCAGGGAGTGGTTGGGTTTCAGCCGCTCCCCTTTTTTCTAAATATTGCAAAAGGCACATAGAGAAAGGAAGTGAAGCACATGGCTGCAACACCGGTAAAAAAACGCAGGTTCTCGCTCGAGCGCAGGGAGGCACTGTGGGGTTATGCTTTTGTTTTACCTTGGATTATCGGATTTCTGGCTTTTACCTTCGGTCCTCTGCTCTTTTCGCTGTATACGAGTTTTACGAACTATGACATTACCTCCAAGATGGATTGGGTGGGACTGCGGAATTACCGCAATATGTTCTTTCATGATTCGTTGTTTTGGAAATCCCTCAAAAATACGCTCTTCTACGTTGTGTTCAACGTTCCATTAACTACGTTCGCGGCTTTGCTGCTGGCGGTAGCCCTGAACCAGAAAATTCCCGGTATGCGGATTTTTCGCACGGTGTTCTACTTGCCTTCCATCCTTGCCGGCGTCGCCGTGTTCTACTTGTGGATGATGCTGCTAAATCCCGGAAGCGGCCTTGTGAATTTGGCTCTAGGCTGGATCGGAATTGAGGGGCCGTCCTGGATGACCGACCCGCAGTGGACGAAGCCGGCTGTCATTCTGATGAAGCTTTGGGGTGCGGGCGGCGGCATGCTGCTGTACCTGGCTGCCCTGCAAGGGGTGCCGGATCATCTTTATGAAGCGGCCGAAATTGACGGGGCATCGAGCATCCGCAGATTCTGGCACGTAACCGTCCCTATGATCACACCGGTCATCTTCTTCGAACTCGTAACCAATCTGATCGGTGCATTCCAGATCTTTCAGGAAGGCTATGTTATGGTCAACGATGCAAATATGCCGGGATCTCCGATGAACTCGCTCTTATTTTTCAATCTGCATATGTTCCTTAAAGCGTTCCAGTCGTTCCAAATGGGGTATGCCACCGCGATGGCCTGGTTCCTGTTTGTTGTCGTCATTATTCTTACATTAATCAATATGGGGCTCTCTAAGCTGTGGGTGCACTATGAAGGGGGAGATCAAAGATGAATACGGCGGCTGCAGCGGCTAGGGCTGCTACTCCTTCCAAGTCTTATTTCCAAGGCCAGCGCGCACGGAAACGAATGCTTAATCTCTTCATTGTAGTTGTCTTAAGCGGGCTCGGTCTCATTATTTTGGCACCGTTCTGGTGGATGATCTCAACCTCATTGAAATCGATGCAGGAGATTATGACCTATCCGCCGACGAAGTATCCGCACTTTTTTCAATTCGAAAACTACGTGCATGCATGGACCAAGGGAAAGTTCAGCATTTATGCGCTCAATACTTTATTTTTGGCCGGAGTCGGTGTCTTTTCCCATGTACTTTCCAATACGTTCATTGCCTATGGATTTGCCAGAATCAAATTTCCAGGAAAAAGCTTCCTGTTTTCTCTGATGCTGGCCACGATGATGATTCCCGGGTTTTGTACGCTGATTCCGCAATATATCCTGTTCTCCAAGCTCGGCTGGGTAGGAACTTATCTCCCGTTGACGATTCCGGGATTTTTCGGAAGTGCCTTCCAGATTTTCATGCTGCGCCAGTTTTATTTAAGCATTCCTAAGGATCTGATTGAGGCTGCCAAAATCGACGGGGCGAACCATATTTACATTTGGGCCCGGATTATGGTTCCGCTTGCGAAGCCGGCTGTCATCGTCATTGCCATTTCTACGTTTCAAGGGGCTTGGAACGATTTCCTCGGTCCGCTGCTTTACGTTAACAAAGAGTCGATGTTCAACATTCAAATCGGTCTTACGGCTTTCCGTTCTGCGGAGCTGACTCAATGGAATTATTTAATGGCCGCATCCCTAATTGCCTTGGCCCCGGTCATTGCTATGTTCTTTTTCTTCCAGCGTTACTTTATCGAGGGTATGAATATCTCGGCCGGAACCAAGGGCTAGAGACACTAACAGAGATACAGGGAGGAAGACCATGCTGATTCACAGAGAAAATGACGTCTTACACATAAAAGGCGATCCATATAAGCTGACATTCGCCAAGGATAGACCGTTCGTATTTGTAGAGGATGGGTCCGGAAATCTGCTGATGGAGCTGTTCGTGCCTTCCAGCATTCACACATTGACGGGAAGGGACGACACGGTCGAAATCCTCGGAAGCTGGGAGGTGGAAGAGCAAGGCGAGACCTGTGTAGCTTCCATTGAAGCCAAAAGCTCCCTGTGGGAGCGCAAGGTATACCGCTTCCGGTGTACAAAGACCCGATTCACATACGAAATGGAGGTAGACGGCCACGGACAGTTGGCGGAAGTCAACTATTTCGGCGGTTATTATTCAGGGCATGTACGCTGGGGTTCAGGGTTTTTCTGGTCCGGTCAGCGGTTTGAGCAAGGCTTTAATCCCGAGCCGAACGGGCAGGAGGTCAATTATTTCGCGCCGACGGGCGGGTCGGTGATCGACCTGATGGGCGTGCCTCTTCCCGGCAAGGGGGACTGGTTCTTCACCCCGCCTCCGTTCTGCTTCGCATTTGAAGGCGCGCAAAACTGGGTGGGTATGGGAATAGAGGCCCGTCCGGGGCATAACACCTTCACAGAGTTCAGCTATCATGCACAATTCGGTTTCTATTTATCCTTATCCTACGAAGGTCATACGACCGTAAACGGTAGCTATGTCCTTCCAGCTATCGGATTTGATTTTGCGGATACGGAATATGGCGCGCTGGCTGCCCACGTCAAATCACTGCATGAACAAGGGTATGTCAAGCTTGGCAAGCCGGAAGAGAAGCCGGACTGGTGGACGGAGCCTATTTTTTGCGGTTGGGGCTCGCAGTGCTACGCCGCTTCTGTCGCGCAGGATCGTGCCCCGAATTTTGCGAGGCAGGAACTGTATGAGCAGTTCATGGACGTTCTTGATGAGAATGGCGTTACGCCGGGAATCGTAGTGCTCGATGATAAATGGCAGGCGCAGTACGGCGAAAATTTCGTAGATGAGGAGAAGTGGCCCGATCTCCAGGGATTCATCCGCCGTCAACATCAGGAGGGAAAAAAGGTGCTGCTCTGGCTGAAGGCTTGGGATCCTGAGGGAATACCTGCCGAAGAGTGCATCCGAAATGCGGGCGGACTGCCGATCGCGTTCGATCCGACCAATCCTGATTTCGAAATGCGCCTGAGGACATCGATCCGCAATATGCTCTCAGCGGAGGGCTACGATGCCGACGGCTTCAAAATCGACTTCTCCGCCCGTATTCCAAGCGGACCCGGCATTCGGGCATACGGCTCGGAGTGGGGCTTGGAGCTGATGAAAAAATATTTATGGATTTTATATGATGAATCAAAATCAGTTAAACCGGATGCTCTTATCATGTCGCACACCCCGCATCCATATCTTGCGGACGTAGTCGATATGATCCGGCTCAACGACATCAACACGGGTAAGGATGTCGTCGAAGCGATGACTCTTCGCGCGAAGGTTGCGGCGATTGGCTGTCCTGATGCGATTATCGATACGGATAATTGGCCGATCACGAACAAATCGGACTGGCGGGATTACGTCTCGCTTCAGGCGGAGCTGGGGGTTCCTTCTTTATATTATGTCAGCCACATCGATTCGACAAAGGAAGCTCTTGAGCCCGAGGATTATGCGTTAATCCGCAAGGCTTGGGATGATGCCCGCCGGAATAAAGGAATGGGCCGGATTGCAGAGGAAGCGAAGCTGGGGATCGGTGAGAGGAAGACAGCCGGCACCGTGGACAGCATGGCCCTCACTGGAGCGAAAGATGCTGCTAACGGAGCGTGGTGGGCATGAGTGGTACTGCGAATCAAGAGGCTGCATCCGATGTGCCGGCTTGGCATGGGGAACACGAGCCGGTGCAAGACGCAGTCGGGATGCCGCATAAGAAGTACCGCGTATTCGTGTACCACCACACGCATTGGGACCGCGAATGGTGGGCTACCATGCAAGACTTTCGCATCCGTCTCGTCGAACTGATCGACGAGCTGCTGGACACGCTGGAGAACGATCCGGACTTTCGATGCTTTCTGCTGGACGGTCAGACGGTTGTGCTGAAAGATTATTTGGAAATCCGGCCGGAGATGCAGGACCGGCTTCTGCACTTCATTCGTAAAAACCGGATTCAATGCGGACCTTGGTACATTTTGCCGGATGAATTTCTGGTCAGCGGCGAGGCGCATATCCGAAATCTGTGGCTTGGCGAACGGGTGGCCCGCAGGCTTGGATATGACAACTTGAAAGTGGGATATATACCGGATACGTTCGGGCATATCTCCCAAATGCCTCAGCTTCTTCAGGGCTTCGAAATCGACAATGCGATGGTTTGGCGAGGGCTTGGCGGCCCGGCAGGCTCCTTTCGGTCCGAATTCCTATGGGAGGCGCCGGATGGGACCCAGGTGTTCACATATTGGTTTCCGGACGGCTATTACGTGGTCGATTTTCTGCACTTCGACAATCCGCTCAAAACCTATGACGAAACCTATGGCCGTGTACGACGTTCCCTCGAGCGGTGGAAGCTTCGCACTTCAACCGACTGCCTGTTAATGCCCTATGGCGGAGACCACCGGTTGATCGATAAGCGGCTGCCGCGATTACTGAAGCAGGTCAACCGGGATTTGGAGGGCTCTGCAGAGCTGCAGTGGGCGACAACCGCCGAATTTATCGATGCGGTACGAGAGCAGGCGCCGAAGCTGGAAATTATTCGCGGGGAGCTTAGGCAGACCGGAGCGGATGCACCTCATTTGCTGCCGGGCGTGCTTTCGGCACGCATGTATTTGAAGCAGTTGAACTTCCGCGGTCAGAATGCACTGGAGCGGTATGCGGAGCCATTTTCGGCACTGGCATGGAGGACGGCAGGACGCAGGTATGAGTCTAGTCTGCTTTGGACGGCATGGGAGCAGCTGGTACAGAATCATCCCCATGACAGCATCTGTGGGTGCTCCATCGACCAGGTGCATCGTGAAATGCTTCCGCGTTTCGATCAGTCACACCAGATTGCGAGGGCTCTAATTGAAAAAAGTGTTCAGGCGCTTAATGCAGCGATCGATACTTCGTCGCTGGATGAAGGCGATACCGCGCTTGTCGCACGGAATCCCTTGCCGTGGGGCCGAACGGGAGCAGTGGATGTATGGATTGGACGCCATCTGTTTGAGCCTCATCCGCGAACGCATGTGTTAACGGACGAGAACGGGATGGAGGTTCTGTTCCAAGTCAGACCGGTTGAGGGGATGCAGCCGGGTACCGATAAGACGCGATATTACGAGGTCACATTTACCGCATTGGACGTTCCAGGCTTCGGCTACCGGACTTATCGTTTGGCGAAGCGGGAAATGCGGCAGGATCCGAAACTCGTTTACTTTACGGCGCTGCAGCCTACGGCCAAGCTGAAGGGAAGCACTGCTGAGGCAGAGCTGTCTCTGGGCAATGCATCCATGGAGAACCGGTTCCTGCGAATTGACGTTAACCTTCAGAACGGCACTCTTACCGTGACGGATAAAAGAACCGGTGAGGTTTATGAAGGGCTGAACGCTCTGGAGGATGGAGGGGATGCGGGGGATACGTACAACTACTCCGCGCCCCTTGGCAATGCCGTTCTTCGAACAAATGAGCACTGCCATGCCGTGCACGTATCGATAGTGGAGGCAGGCCATGCGCGTGCGACAATGCGTGTCGATGTGGATTGGGAGCTTCCGGAGCGGCTCACTGAAGATCGCCTCAGCCGGGCGGCGACCCGTATTCCGCATCGTATGACATCCTACATTACGCTTACTGCGGGTACCGCCCGCATCGATGTGCGTACCGAGTGGGACAATCGCTCGGAGGATCACCGGATCAGGGCCTTGTTTCCGCTGGGCTGTAACGTGAGTGCTTCCTATGCGGAAGGACATTTTGATGTCATAGAGCGTCCTGTACAGGTGCCGGAGGAAGGCGACGGATGGCCGGAGCCGTTCGTGCGAGAGCTGCCGCAGCAGGGTTATGTCAGTGTAAACAACGGCCGACGCGGTCTTATGATTGCAAACAAAGGCCTTCCGGAATATGAAGTGCCGGATGACGGCACAGGTACGATTGCGGTAACGCTTGTGCGGTCGGTCGGATGGCTGTCTAGGGAAGATTTGCTTAGCCGGGTCGGCGGGGCCGGACCGGATACGATTCAGCCGGACGCCCAGTGTCCGGGACGTTGCACAGCGGAATATTCGATCATTCCGCACAGTGGAACGTGGCTGGATTCCGAGGCATACAGGGATGCGCATGAATATATGACGCCCATGCACGGATCGGCAACAGACAAGCATGAAGGCTCCTCCGCCTGGGTCGGCGAGGGCATCCGGGTTGAGGGCAACCACAGCCTGCTGCTCAGTGCCTGCAAGCAGTCGGAGGATGGCGAAGCGCTCATCCTCCGTTTCTGGAACGTGGCAAAGGAGGCGACACGCGCGGTCATCTATGTCCCGTCTTTCCCCGCTGCGGAAAGGCCTTCGTCAATACAATATGTAAACCTGAAGGAGCAGTTCTTATCGAACGCGGAGCTGCTTGAGGACGGCGGGATTGCCTTGCATGCCGGACCCGCCCAAATCGTAACGTTGAGAATATGCTGATGCTGCTCATAAATGTAAGGCCATAGGAGAGATGCTTATGCAAACACTTGCCATTTTGCACACAACAACTGTGACGGTAGATCCGCTCAAGCAGCTGGCAGGGGAGCTGATTCCCGGCTGCAGTGTCATTAATTTCGTGGACGATTCCATTCTCCCGCAGCTTGCGCGTAACGGCGGGAATTTAGCGGAGGTTGAGAACCGGCTAGTGCACTATGCTAAATTCGCCGAGGAAGCGGGGGCGGACTGTATTTTGAACGCCTGTTCTTCTGTCGGAGCATTGGTGGAGAAGGAAAGGGCCGCGGTAACAATTCCGGTTATACGAATTGATGAAGCGATGGCGGAGCAGGCGGTTCGGCTCGGCAGCCGTATCGGGGTAGCCGCAACACTGCAGACGACGCTGAAGCCTACCGTCACGCTGCTTGAAGCGAAGGCGAGGCAAGCCGGAAAACGGGTGGAGCTGAGCCCGATGTTGGTGGAGGAAGCATATCGCCGGTTACTCGCGGGCGATAAACAAGGCCATGACGACGTGCTTGCCTCCGAACTGGAGCGGTTGGTCCTGCTGACGGATCTCGTCGTATTGGCGCAAGCGTCCATGGCCCGCGTTGCCGATCTGCTGCCGAAAGAAATGCAAGGGCGCTTTGTGACCAGTCCACGCCTCGGTATGCAAAAAGTACATGAAATCATGACCAAATCAACGAGGAGTGAATCATAATGGAAATCACCAGCAAGCCCGGCAATGTTGTAACCTTGAAGCAGGCTTCCGTCATGGCGGAAAAAGGGAAATACGCAATCGGCTCATTCTCGCCTCGATATACACCGGTGATACGAGCGGTCCTCAAGGCTGCGCAGAAGACACAGTCACCGTTTATTTGCCAGATTTCGCAAAAGGAGCTTGAGCGTTACGGGATCAGCCCGAGGGAATTCGCGGAAGAATTTTATGCCCAAATGAAATCGGAGAAAATTTCCGTCCCTGCAGTGCTGCATCTGGATCACACGAAGGTGTTCTCGGTTATTGAAGAGGCGATCTCGGCCGGCTTTACGTCCGTCATGATCGACGCGTCCGAGAAGCCGCTTGAGGAGAACATCCAGATTTCCCGGGAGGTTGTCCGCTATGCCCATAACAAAGGCGTTTCTGTAGAGGCGGAACTCGGAATGATCGGAACGACGGATTTTATCGAAACGGACCACGATGAGGAACTGTATACGAATCCGGAGGAGGCAAAACGCTTCGTTGATGAAACCGGCGTGGATTCTCTTGCGGTATCCGTCGGTACGGCGCACGGCGTATATATGGTGAAGGAGCCTAAAATCGACTTCGATAGGCTGGAGGCGATTCGATCGCTAACACCGGTGCACCTCGTGCTTCACGGCGGATCGGGTGTTCCTGCCTGGATGATTGAACGAGCGGTTCAGCTGCCTGAGGGCGGCATCAGCAAGGTCAACATCGCTACGGACCTTGAGCTGGCGCTCTTGGAAGCGCTGGGCCGCAAGGAGCGGATGACGAACGCTGAGCTGATGAAGCTGTCTCCGGAAGAACTGGAGGTCGGTCTGCAGGCTGTAGAAGCAACGGTTGTCGAGAAAATATCGGATTTTCTGGGCAGTAAGGGCCATGCGGCCGACTTTGGTCTGTAAGGGGGAACGGCCACATGTCCAGAGCGAACTCCCCATTCAGTATACGCGGAGTGATTGAAGGTTTCTATGGCGTGTACTATACGGCTGCGGAAAGGAACGATTTGATCCGTTTTTTGGGCAGGCACGACTTCAACTTCTACTTATATGGCCCGAAAAACGATCGGCAGCACCGGATGCGGTGGAGAGAGCCGTATCCGGACTATATTATGGATGAATTTGAAGAGACAGTGTCGATCGCCCGCGAAGCGGGCATCCGGTTCTGCTATTCCATCGGCAGCGGAGTTACGATGAGTTACGCTTCCGATGAAGATTTCGCCGCCGTGACGGCGAAATTCCTTGCCTTCTATGAACGGGGCGTGCGCGACTTCAGTATCACACTTGACGACATAGCATCCGAATTCAAGCATGCGGCGGACCGCAGCAGGTATACCACCTTTGCCGAAGCGCATGCAGACGTAACCAACCGGGTGTATCAATGGCTGCTGGGGCTGGACCCTTCTTGTACGCTGAATCTGTGCCCCACCGACTATCATGGTTCGGCTCCCTTCAGCGCGTATGTGCTGGAGCTTGGCGAGAAGCTGAACCCGGACATTGACCTGTTTTATACGGGACCGGAGATTTGTTCCCCTGAAATAACTTTGGAGCAGGTCTCAGCCTTTGCGGAAGCCGTCCGGAGGAAGCCGATTCTATGGGATAACTATCCGGTCAACGACCTTGATATGAAGTCGGAGCTGCATCTTGGTCCGATCCGGGGCCGGGATGCCCAACTTCCCGAATCGGTGCGGGGCATCCTCGTAAATGTGATGAATCAGGCGGAAGCTTCCAAGCTGTCCTTGCTGACATGGGCTGATTACATGCACGATCCGGGGGAATATTCTCCGGAAGTTTCGTGGAGATCAGCACTGCTTGATCTCGGCGGAGCAAGCGCTGAGGAACTACAGCTGTTCGCCTCTCACTCACTGAAGTCATGCTTGGGCGAAGAAGAATCAAGCAGGCTGAGGGAGCTCGCGGAAGCGGCAATGGAACGGCTCAGAGGCGGTACGGGCACCGATGAAGAAGCGGTTCGGGAGTTAGAGGAATATGTAACGAGACTGGACGAAGCCTGCTATCACTTGAAAAATCGAATGCGTAACACCGCACTGAGGAACAACCTGCTGCCGTGGATTGAAGTGCTCGAGCACTATCACTGGATGACAAAACGGGCTCTGCAGGTGAGAGAAGCGATGGACAGCGGGGAATCGTTTGAAGGGCCGCTCCGGATGATGAAAGAGTCCCGTGAGGAGATCTTGAGGCATCCAAAACGGATGGGCGGAGAGTCATTGCTGGAAATCGCGGAGTATGTCCTAGAATTAGCGGTGCTTAAGGAACAGGAGCTTAGCCCGACAGCCGGCTAAGCTCACGGCTTGCCGTGATTGACATTGAATTCAGCTAAGTGGAGGAACACAAGTATGCTGCAACGCATCTCACAGCATCTTTATGTATACGAAGATACTTGCCGTGTATACGCCGTAAAAACAACACAATCAGAAGTCGTACTTATCGATTTCGGCAGCGGCGGCATCATGGATGTACTCGAACAGCTGGGGGAGGTACGGGTAACCGACATCCTGATGACGCATCATCACCGGGATCAGGGACAAGGCCTGGCCCGGGCGGTCGAAGCGGGGATCCGGGTATGGGTTCCGCATACGGAGCAGGATCTGTTCCGTTTTGTAGATATCCATTGGCAGGGCCGGCAGCTTGAGAACAACTATAACGTTCGCCAGGACCGGTTCTCGCTTCTTGAGCCCATATCGATTGCAGGAACGCTCAAGGATTACGGTTTCTACTCTTTCGGCGGGGTCGAGTTTACGGTTGTGCCGACTCCGGGTCATACTACCGGCTCCATTTCACTGCTCGCAACCTTGGACGGCGAACGGACCGTCTTCATCGGCGATCTGATCGCTGCCCCCGGTAAATTGTGGTCGCTTGCCGCAACCCAGTGGAGCTACAACGGCGGGGAGGGGCTGGCCGCTACGACCGCTTCGCTTCTGGACCTGAAGGAGCGCTGGCAGCCGGATCGGCTGATGCCTTCTCACGGTTCGCCGATCCCCAATGCAGAGGAAGCCGTGGCCCTGACCGTAGTAAGGCTTTCCGAGCTGATGGGCCATCGGGGACAGAATCCGAGGCTGATTCAGCACCGGAACCAGCCTTATCAGGAGATCACTCCGCACCTGCTGCAAGCGAAGCAGTCCATGTCTAATTACTATGTGCTGCTGTCTGACAGCGGAAAGGCGCTGATGATCGATTTCGGCTATGACTTCATGACCGGCCTTCCAAACGGCTCGGACCGCGCCTCCCGCCGACCTTGGCTGTATTCGATTCCGGCGCTCAAAAAGCAGTTCGGGGTAACGAAGATCGATGTCGCTCTTCCGACCCACTACCATGATGATCATGTAGCGGGGTTCAATCTTCTTCGCGATATCGAAGGGACCGAGATTTGGGCGGCGGACAGCTTTGCTGATATTTTGCGGCGGCCGGAGCGATATGATTTGCCTTGCTTGTGGTATGATCCGATCCCTGTCGATAGGGAACTGCCGATCGGCAAGCCGTTCCGGTGGGAGGAATATGAATTTACGCTGTATGAGCTTCCGGGACATACGTTATACGCCGTGGCCATTGCCTTTGAAGCGGACGGACAAAAGGTGCTGGCGGCCGGAGACCAGTACCAGGGCGACGGACGACAGTGGAACTACGTTTATCAGAACCGGTTTCGTATCCGCGATTACACAGACAGTGCATTCCTATACGGCAAGCTGAAACCGGATTTGATCTTATCCGGTCATTCGGACCCCCTTTGGGTTCAGGAAGGCTACTTTGAGGAGCTGGAAGAACGGGGAGCCGCCTTGGAGCGGTTGCACCGGGATTTGCTTCCGCTTGAACACTGTGATTTAGGCGCTGAGGGCTTTGCAGCCCGGATCACGCCCTATCAGGCAAACGCCAGAGGCGGGGAGACATTGATTTGGGAGGCCGAAATTCTCAATCCGTTCCCCATTGAAGAAACAGCTGATGTTCAGGTTATCGTTCCGAACGGCTGGTTATGCAGCCCTGCACTCATATCTTTCAGGATCCCCCCTGGGGGAAGGCATAACATTTCATTCCAAATTCAGGCTCCGAAGGGCGTTACAGTCCGCCGTGCCCGTGTCGCGGTCGATGTTACGATCGGCGGAAAAAGGCTGGGGCAGCAAGCGGAAGCGCTGCTCACGATGATTTGAAAATACAGAAGGAGGGTACGTACTTATGGCAAAGAAAAAGCTTCATATGATCGGCAATGCCCATCTCGATCCGGTTTGGTTGTGGCAATGGCAGGAAGGGTTTCAAGAGGTGAAGGCGACGTTCCGCTCCGCTCTAGACCGGATGAAGGAATCAGATGACTTCCTGTTTACGTCGAGCTCCGCCGTATATTATGAATGGATTGAAAATAATGAGCCGGCGATGTTCGAGGAAATACGAGAGCGCATCAAGGAAGGTCGCTGGGAAATCGTAGGCGGCTGGTGGATTCAGCCGGACTGTAATATTCCAAACGGCGAGTCGTTCGTTCGGCAGGGCCTGTATGCACAGCGCTATTTTCACGAAAAATTCGGTGTGACCGCGAAGGTTGGATACAATGTCGACAGTTTCGGGCATTTCGGGATGATGCCGCAAATTCTGAAAAAGTCGGGCATGGATTATTATGTCATGATGCGTCCAATGCCCAATGAAAAGGGACTTCCCGGACGACTGTTCCATTGGGAATCCGATGACGGCTCGCAAGTGCTTACGTTCCGGATTATGTTTGAATACTGTACATGGGGCAAGGAGCTGGATAACCATGTCGCCCGCTGTGCGGGAGAACTCCGCGAGCCTGTTGACGAGCTCATGTGCTTTTACGGCGTCGGCAATCATGGCGGCGGTCCGACCAAGGAGAATATCGCGAGTATTCGCCGGCTGAATGAAGATCCGAATATGCCGGAGCTTGTATTCAGTACGCCGAACCGGTTCTTCGATGCTATTGCGGAGAAAGACGTCAAATATCCCGTTGTCCACGATGACCTGCAACACCACGCAAGCGGCTGCTATGCGGTACACTCCGAGGTGAAGAAGCTCAACCGGAAGTCGGAAAACCTCCTTATGGCGGCGGAAAAACTGTCTGCCATTGCGGAAAGGGTAACGAACCAGCCTTATCCCAAAGATTTCATTACAGCGTGGAAAGGAGTTCTGTTCAACCAGTTCCACGACATTCTGGCAGGAACGTCGATCGAGCCGGCCTATGAGGACGCCCGCCATCTTTACGGTGAGGCTCTCGCCATCGCGGACCGGAATCTCAATTACGCGGTCCAATCGCTTTCGTGGAACATTGACATCGAGGAAGAACAGGGCATGAAGCCGATTGTCGTGTTTAACCCTCACTCCTGGGATTTCCAAGCCAATGTGGAACTCGAAATGGGCGGCGGCGTGAAAGAAGGCATGATCCTAGTCGACGACACCGGCAATCAGATCGCATTTCAGGCGGTGCAGTCGCTTGCGACGGCCGGAGGACGCTTTCGGCTCAGCTTTATTGCGGATTTGCCATCCATGGGCTACCGCGTATACAAGCTTCGTACGGCGGCAAACGAAGCACGCATCCAAATCAGTCCGGTTAAAGCGAACGATTATTCAATGGAAAACGATCGCTTTCGCATCGAATTTGACCCGGCTACGGGCTTCATCAGCTCTCTGCACGATAAGAAGCTTGCCTTTGAGGTGTTCCGGCCTGAGAACGGCGGCGCCGCGCGGCCTGTCGTGATCGAAGACAAGAGCGACACGTGGAGCCATAATGTGTTTCACTTCAATAAAGTAATCGATGAGTTTAAGGCTGTGAGTGTGAAGCGCGTAGAGCATGGCCCGGTCAAATCGGTGATTCGTGTGATATCGACGTACGGCAGCTCCAGGCTGATTCAGGATTTCACGATGTACCGCGAGCTTGATTATATCGATGTGAAGGTTACGGTGGATTGGCGTGAGCAGTTCAAAATGCTGAAGCTGGTGTTTCCGATGAACCTTGTTTTTACCCGCCAAACGTATGAGATTCCGTACGGCTTCAAGGAACGCGAGCACAATGGAGAAGAGGAGCCGGGTCAGTCCTGGGTCGATTACGGCGGCATCGCCCGCGATAAGGGCGTACCGTACGGCTGCAGCATCATGAATGATGCTAAATACAGCTACAGCATCATGAATAAAGAGCTGGCGATAACTGTGCTTCGCAGTGCAATCTATGCGCACCATGATCCGGTTGTGCCCGAGGAGAACGGTCACTACACGTTTATCGATCAAGGCATACAGACATTCACCTACCGCATCATGCCGCATGAAGGCAACTGGGAGGAAGCCGGCACGGTGAAGCGGGCGCAGGAGCTAATCCAGCGGCCGGTTTCCATCATCGAGACCTACCATCAGGGGGTTCTGCCGCAATCCAATTCCTTCCTTACCGTGGATAAAGACAACGTCATCGTCGGTGCTATGAAGAACAGTGAGGACGGCGACGATTTGATTATACGTCTGTATGAGACGACCAAGACGGCGACGCAGGCTGCCATAACGCTGCCTCAATGGGGGAGAACGATCCGCGCTAATTTCGGTCCTTGTGAAATCAAGACGTTCCGCATTCCGAAGGCGGCCGACTTACCGGTCTCCGAAGTGAATATGATCGAATGGTAATGGACGTTTCTCGGCTGTGATCACCGGAAGCTCCGCAGCTAATGGGATATGTCCGGGATAACCGTTTTTTTCGCAGGAAGCGGTCGGAATACGTGCACCTATGGAAGCGGCGGAGCTTGGATATAATGGGATGAATAAGGAAAAGGGGGCCACATGATGCTGGACGGAAATCTTGCCCGCCGCCAATTGCAGGCTGCCGGAAAGTATATGATGGATCACGGTCTTGCGTGGGGTAATTCAGGGAATATCAGTGTTCGCACCGGAGACGATAGGTATGTCATCACGGGAAGCGGCACCTTTTTGGGAGAGCTTGCGGACGAAGATTTCGTGGAATGCACCTTCGCCGGCCGGACGTTCCCGGAAGGGCGCAAAGCGTCAAAGGAGATGCCCATGCACCGGGCTGTATATGAAATGCGTCCGGAAATCGGCGCCGTGCTGCATGCCTCGCCTTTCTACGCAACGTTGTTCGCCTGCGCTCAAGAGGAGATAACCTCCCTGTTGTTTGTCGAGACGATGTACTACCTGGAACGGGTTGAGCGCGTTCCCTATTTTCATCCGGGCTCGGAAGCGCTCGGCGATGCCGTTCGGGAGAAGGCTGCGAAAGCGAACGTACTGCTATTGGAAAATCACGGCGTGCTCGTCTACGATACATCGGTTCGTGAAGCTCAAATGGCTCTGCACACGCTGGAGACAGCATGCCGTATGATCCTCACATCCAGAAGCGCAGGCGTGCCGCTGTCCCGGATGGCTCCGCAGACGGCCTCCGATTTCCTTCAGAATGCGGGTTATAAGCAGCGAAGGGAGTGGCGGGAATGAGTGCGTCGCCTCGTTTGGTCGGCGTAGTAGCCGATGATGTGACCGGTGCGAACGATATTGGGATCATGTACGCCAAGGCTGGATACGAAACCCATGTTTATCCTTACGACGGCTCCTTCACCCCGGGCACTTCGGACGAGCGGCCGGATGTGATTATCCTGGATACCGACTCACGCTTCGATACGCCGGAGACGGCCTACGATAAAGTGTTTCATGCCACCAGAGATTTGCTGCAGGCCGGCTGCACCGTATTCATCAAGAAAACATGTTCGGTAGGCCGGGGTAATGTGGGCGCCGAGTTCGATGCGATGCTGGACGCACTGAATGAGCCGTGTGCAATTGTGGTATTCGGGTTTCCGAAGAACGGCCGAACAACACGGGAAGGCATTCATTACGTGCACGGTGTGGAGCTGGACCGCTCCGAATTTCGAAATGATCCGATGCATCCCATGACTCGCTCCGACCTAAAGTTCGTTTTACAGCAGCAAACACAGCGTACGGTGGCAGCCGTAACGTACGAAACGGTTGCGCAAGGCGCAGCAGCGCTGAAGGCCCGTATCGAAGAACTGAAAACAACATCTCAGTACTTACTTTTAGATGTGGAAGATCAGGACTCCCTTCGCACGATCGCCGAGGCGGTAAAGGATGAGCGCGTAACGGCCGGAGCTTCGGCCCTTTCCGAAGAGCTTGCGCTCGTTTGGGGCCGCAAGGAACGTCCCTCCGCCGGTCCGGTAGTAGCGGATCGCCCGGGGCTTGGCTGTGTGCTGGCGGCCGGCAGCCTGATGCCGCAGACGGCAGCGCAGATTGCCGAGCTGAAGCGGAAGCAAGAGGCGATTACCTTTGTGCTTAACACGCTGCTGCTGTTCTCTGCCTCGGATCGTGAGGCTGAAATTTCCCGTATCGCGGACGAGATGCAAACGGCTGTCCTGGCAGGACGAGATGTTTTGGTTCACTCCCCGAACTTGCCTGAATCGGTATCCCGCACGAAGGAGGAAGGCGAGCTCCGAGGACTCGACGGCAAGTCCGTGTCTCAGCTCGTGTCCGGCGCCATCGCGGAAGTTGTTGCCCGGGTTCTTGCCGGAACAGGGCAAAACCGGCTTATCGTTGCGGGCGGCGACACGTCCGCCGCGGTATGCGCCCGGCTCGGCGTCCGCGGCATGCGCCTTCATAAAGAGATTCAGCCTGGACTGCCTTCCTGTGTTACGTTGGGGGCTGGAATAGATCCACTGTGGCTTGTGTTGAAATCGGGAAGCTTCGGAAAAGCCGATTTTCTCTTGCAAGCGCTGCACCATATTCGTTACAGTGAGACAAACAGCCAAATTTTAGAAGAGGGGGAGGTATACCTGGATGATCGTCGCTCAACGTCGCCATAAAATTAAAGAGATGCTTCTGCAGGAAAAAAGTGTGAAGGTCGCCGATCTCGTTCGTGAATTTGATGTCTCCGAGGAAACGATCCGCCGGGATTTGAACCAATTGGAGCGGGAAGGACTGGTTCAGAAAAATTACGGCGGGGCCATTTTGATTGATGAGTACCTGATGCAGGCCTCGCCGGTTCCCCCCGTCCAACAGCGGAAGTTTGAGTATTATGAGGAAAAAGACGCGATCGGCAGGAAGGCAGCGGAGCTGGTGCAGGACGATCAAATCATCATTGTCGATTCCGGATCGACGACATGGTGCGTAGCCCGCCACTTGAAGCAGCGCAGCCGGCTCACGGTCGTAACGAACGGTATTAACATTGCGGAGGAGTTTGTCGAGAACGAACAAACGGAGATTTTTCTTCTCGGAGGGAAGGTCGTTAAACAATCGATGAGTTTGGTCGGTCCCGTGGCAGAAGAAGAGCTGAAGAAATACAACGCCGATTATGTGTTTATGGGAACCTCAGGCATATCACTGCGCAAGGGCTTCATGAGCTCGGATATTTATGAAGCGGAAATTAAACGCGCTATGGTTGCGGCCGGCCAGAAGGTAGCCGTTGTCGCCGATCACACCAAACTGCATCGGCAGGCCCTTATCGCTTACAGCACGTTTCAGGATGTGGATATTCTCATAACAAGCTCTTTGGCTGACCCCGACGTGCTGTCTGAGATCGGAAAGCTTGGCGTTCAAGTGGTCGTTTGCGATGTATGAAAAAGACGAAGATGGGAAAGGGGAGGACGGATGAGCGGGGTACTGGAGCATCTCATTCATAAATATCCGGAATTACAGGTTTGTCATTCCGATATTGAGGACGCATTAAATCGGATAAAGTCGTCTTATGAAGGCGGAGGAAAGCTGCTTTGCTGCGGCAACGGCGGAAGCGCTGCCGATTCCGAGCATATCGTAGGCGAGCTGATGAAGGGTTTCATGTCGAAGAGGCCTTTGCCCCGGAGCGAGCGGGAACTGCTTGAAGCGGCTTGTCCGGGAGAAGGATCATGGCTGGCGGAACGGCTGCAAGGCGCCCTGCCGGCAGTGTCGCTCGTGGCCGCAACGTCGCTCTGGACGGCGTACGCAAACGATGTCGACCCCGATATGGTTTTCGCTCAACAGGTGTACGGTCTGGGAAACCGGGGTGATGTTCTGTTTGGTATTTCGACCTCGGGGAATTCCAAAAATGTCATACGGGCACTGCAAGTAGCAAGAGCGAAGGGACTTACGACGATCGGTCTTACCGGTCGCAGCGGAGGTAAAATGGCCGGAATCTGCGATGTGACCATTCGTGTTCCGTGGGATTCAACGCCCGATATTCAAGAGCGGCATCTGCCCATCTATCACGCGATGTGTATTGAACTGGAGGAGGCGTTCTTCCCGTCATGACGATACTGGCAGGAGTAGATATCGGCGGCACCAAATGTGCCGTATCTGTAGGTCGTACCGTAGGACACGAGATTCAATTGATGGGCAAATACAGCTTTCCGACCCCGGCTGCTCCCGAGATTGCCATTTCGCAGATGCTCACAGCCTTGTCGGAGCTGCTGGAGCAGCAAGGCATCTCCTGGCGTGACGGAGGCGGAGCCATAGTTCTCAGCGCCATCGGAATCAGCTGCGGTGGCCCTCTTGACAGCCGCACCGGAATGATTCTCTCCCCGCCCAACTTGCCGGGCTGGGATCGGATCGATATCGTAACCCCTTTTCAAGAGCGGTTCGGCGTTCCGACCGGATTGCAGAATGATGCGAATGCATGCGCGCTTGCAGAATGGAAATGGGGTGCGGGCCAAGGGGCGAGAAATCTGATTTTTCTTACCTTCGGTACCGGTATGGGGGCCGGGCTGATCCTCGACGGCAAGCTTTACGTCGGTAAGAACGATATGGCCGGAGAAGTCGGGCATATCCGATTGGAGCAGAACGGACCGGTCGGTTACGGCAAATCCGGATCGTTCGAAGGCTTCTGCAGCGGCGGCGGTATCGCCCGTCTAGCGCGGATGAGGGCGAAGGAGCGTCTTCAGCTGGGAGAGCGTCTGTCCTTTTGCGCGTCCGAAAGCGAGCTGGAGGAAATTACAACGAAGAAGGTTGCCGAAGCGGCAATAGCCGGGGATCTGTTAGCGTTGTCTATTTTCGAGACGGTCGGCCGCAGACTCGGTCAAGGGCTTTCCATTCTGATCGACATTCTGAATCCCGAACGTATTATTATCGGCAGCATTTACGCCCGCCAGCAGTCTTTGCTTGAGCCTTATGTCATGGAAGTTATCGACCAGGAAGCGTTAGCGCTTTCACGCTCCGCATGTACGATCGTCCCTGCCGGTTTGGGGGAACAAGTCGGTGATTATGCGGGACTGTCTGTGGCTCTTCATTCACTGCAAGGGGGCGGCGGTCTCCCGTCGGCCGTTTTGCCTTAAACGCCGACTTGCCATAAACACCGATTAGGTATAAACGCCGAATAAAACCCTGCCGATGGGATGTGATTCTTCCAGGATGAGGCAAGGTGTCTTTGTATTGGGCATTTATCTGCGTTACCCTCGAGCTCGAATAGGAAAGGGAAAGGGATGAAAAGGCCGTGATAGAACTGTCTTTATCCAAGCAAGAATGGCTGCTGCGCGGTTACTGGCCCTGGATTCCGGTGAAGGACCGGAGCATGGAGACCGGCATCGAAATGGTTGGTGTCACCGACTGGATTCCGGCCACCGTACCCGGCGGCGTACACTACGATTTATTTCGCTCAGGCTGGATTCAGCATCCTTATAACGATTTGCAAAGCCTGCATTGCGAATGGGTTGAAAACCGCTGGTGGGTATACAAAACTTCGTTCCCTCGCCCGCAAGTAAGCGGTACAAAGTTTGAGCTTGTTCTACAAGGGCTGGATTATGAAACCATGGTATATTGCAACAATACATTGTTGGGCGAACATACAGGCATGTATCATCCGGCCGAATATGACGTGACAAATCTGGTTCGCGAGAACGCAAGTATTGAACTGAAGCTCGTATTTAAAGGGGTACCCCAAGAAATGGGCCAGATCGGATACACCTCCCGGACTTCGACGCAGAAGAGCCGCTTTAATTATAAGTGGGATTTCTCGACGCGACTGGTAAACATCGGCCCTTGGCAGGATATTGTTCTGCGTGTTCATGAGACTTGCTCCTTGGATGACCTTGCCATTCATACCGATACCTCCGACCAAGGAGAGGTTGGCCATGTCAGGATAAAAGCAAAGGTGAAACTCCACGTCCCTGAAATAACTCCGGCGGGACTAAAGCTGCAGCTTCGGCTTGAGGATCCGGAAGGCGGTCTCGCGGCAGTAACGGAAACGGAAATAGGGGAAGAGCTTAGGACGGAATCCCTGCTGGATATCCGTCAGCCAAAGTTATGGAATGTTCATGGCTTCGGAGAGCAGCCGCTCTACCGGCTTCATGTGCGCCTGGCAGGGGCGGACGGATATATATTTGATGAGCGAACCCATAACGTCGGCATTCGAAAGCTGGAGTACAAACACAATGAGGGAGCTCCGGACGATTCCTTCCCCTACACTTTCGTCGTTAACGGCACGCCGGTTTTTATCAAGGGAGTTAATATTACACCTTTAGATCACTTGTACGGCAACGTAAGCGGAGAGCAGTATGAATGGCTGGTTTACCGCATGAAGCGGGCTAATGTTAATCTGGTGCGTGTTTGGGGAGGAGGCTTGATTGAGAAAAGAACGCTGTATGACTTATGCGATCGTCATGGTATTCTCGTTTGGCAGGAGTTTATTCAATCAAGCTCAGGGATCGATAACGTTCCGTCGAAGCTTACGGGGTTTCTTGATCTTCTCGGTAAGTCCGCTGCCGCTGCGCTGAAGGAGAAGCGCAATCATGTGTCGCTAGCCGTATGGAGCGGGGGCAACGAGCTGATGAGTGCACCTGATACTCCATCCACGCTGGAAGACGAGAACTTGGCCATACTGCATAAGCTTGTCCTGATGCATGATCCGGAGCGGTTGTTTCTTCCCACCTCCGCCTCCGGCCCCCGTGAGTTCATCTCACGTGACAAGGGCGTAAGTCATGATGTACATGGAGGCTGGCAATATCAAGGCAATCCAGGCCACTATGAGCTGTACGGCGAATCGGACCATCTGTTCCACAGTGAATTCGGTGTGGACGGTGTGACCTCCGTCAGAAGTTTAAGGAAATTCTTCAGCCCGGAGCACCATTACCCCACCCGCATGAGGGAGCACGTTATATGGCGTCATCACGGCGAATGGTGGGGAACGCTCGACCGGGACCAGACGATCTTCGGTCCGATCCATGATATTTCTGATTTTTCCGATTGCAGCCAGTGGATGCAGGCCGAGGGGCTTCGCTACATTATTGAGGCTAATCGGCGGCGTGCCTTCCGCTCCAGCGGCTGCGTGGTGTGGCAGATGAACGAGCCATGGCCGAATGCATCCTGCACGAATCTCGTCGATTACTATGGCGATGCCAAAATGGCATATCATTGGATGCAAGAAGCTTATGCACCCCGTCGAGCGACATTAGACTATCGCCGGATTGACCATGCGGTAGGTTCTGACTTCGCCGCCTCCGTTTGGGTTCATAACGATGCATCAAGTACGGATGCCCGGGTACGGGTACGCGTGTATAACCGGTGTGGAACACTGATGCAGGAAGAGCTTTTCCATACATGGGCGGAATCCGGACGTCCGACATCCGTCGGCGAGCTGCGTTTCAACGTGACTCCGGATCACGAAGGCCTGTTTTTCGTTCGATTGGAGTGGGAGGATGCAGAACCATCCGCCCCATCGGCTATGTACACGTTCGGTACGGAGTCTGACCATGTCTATGCATCGGCTCGGTCCTACCACAACGTGCAGCTGTCGATAGAGCCCCAAACGGACTGGCAGACGGCGGCGACCGGCTTTGACCTGCCGTTTATAGAGCGGTCCTATTTGATTTCCAATACAGGCATGGTACCCGCTTTGCATATACGCGCTGCCGAGACGACGAATGCTTATTGGAGTGAGGTGGAGGAACAGTACTTTACGCTTCTTCCAGGGGAAGCACGACTCGTAAAAGCGCGTTGTACGAGGAAAGCTGGAGGCGGCTTTTTATCCGCTGATCAATACGGGCAGCAGGCGGATGTTCCGCCCCCGTCCTTGGAATTTACGTATTTCTGCGCAAAAACGGCTACTTCCGCTGCCCTGTAGCCAAAGGAGGACGTCCGATGAATGCAATCATCGTGTTAATGGATACGCTGCGGCGCGATTACTTGAGCTGTTACGGCAGCGAGCGGGCATCCGCCGGGCTAGCCGCTCCTGTCCTTACCCCGAATTTGGATCGTTTTGCTAATAAAGGGGCGCTGATGCGGCAAGCGTATCTCGGAAGCTCACCGTGCATGCCGGCACGTCGGGAGCTCATGACCGGAAGGTATGAATTCCCGTGGCGCGGCTGGGGACCGCTGGAGGACGATGATCTGGACATGTTCAGTCTGCTGCGTTCCCACGGCGTCAAGACGGCTATGGTAAGCGATCATTATCATTTGCTGGAACGGGATGCGGGAAATTATCATACAGGCTTCGAGGAATGGGATATGATTCGCGGTCAGGAGCATGACCCATATGTAGCTGATCCTGGGATCCAAACGACTATCGACCATTTCACTTCATCGGTATACTTGACTCATCAGCAGAACCTGCACGGCCGCGAACGGAAGGAAGAAGAGCTGTACTCGGCTCGCGTTTTCCGGGGAGCGGCGGATTGGCTTGAGCGCAACGGCACCCATGAGCGTCGGAAGGAGCAGCCGTTCTGCCTATACATCGACTGCTTCGATCCTCATGAGCCATGGGATCCGCCGGATGTCTTGGTGGAGCGCTTCGATCCGGGCTATGACGGGAAGAAGCCTCATAGTCCGAGTTACGGGCCAGCTTCCCGCTTCACGGAGAAGGAGCTTCGCCATATGCGGGCGCTGTACGCTGCGGAGACGACCGTCGTCGACCGTTGGTTCGGCTATTTCCTCGACCAAGTCGAGCGGCTTGGACTTTGGGAAGACACGCTGATCATCGCAACGACTGATCATGGCTATTATCTGGGTGAGCGCGGACTGGTAGGCAAGCCTGACCGTGTGCCGCTCTATCCGGAAATGAGCCGGATCCCCTTTATGGCTTATGCGCCGGAGTGCGAAGCGGGTTCGCGGCGATCAGAACTTGTGCAGCTTGTCGATGTGTTCCCAACGGTGCTGGATGCGCTCGGTATTCCGATGCCGACCGCTGACCAGGTAGAGCAATCGTCGATCGGCATCGTGGGCTCAGCCGGGAAAAGGGCTTGGGACGGAGTCGCTCATCGGTCGTTATTTTTGCATGGAAAGAGCTTGATGTCCCTGTTGCGGGGAGGCGATACACGGACGCATGATCTTGTATGCTCCGCCAAGTACGGTGATATTGTGAGATTGTCGGACGGGGAGTGGGCTCTTTATTTGCCGCCGTCTCCAGATGCGGAGTTGTACTGGTATGGCTTAAGAGCTCCGGGGCGGCTGTTCGGAGGCAAACGCGGCATGCTCGATAAGGAAAAGGGACGCTACCCTGTGCGGTTGCCGGAACCGAGTTGTTCTCTCCAGTTGTACCACATAAGCACGGATCCTGAGGAAACGGTTGATGTTGCGCAGGAGCAACCCTCCGTCTGTAAGCGCTTGATGGAAGACTTCCGGCAATGGCTGAAGCAGATCGGCGCGCCGGTTGAGGTTGCCGTTCGCTATGGAGCTGAATTAAACGCCGACATCCAGGAGGGTTAAAATGACGCGCCCGAATGTGATCCTTATTACAACAGATCAGCAGCGCTATGACAGTGTAGGCATCAACGGAAGCAAATTCATTCGAACACCGAACATGGACCGGATCGGCATGGAGGGTGCCGTCTTTAGGAACGCCTACTGTCCCAACACGGTATGCACGCCTTCGAGAGTTTCGATCATGACCGGACAGCATCTGTCCCGGCACGGTTCCTATAATATCGGCACGAATCCTCCCGAGTACCGTACCTTCCTCAGCCACATCCTGCGGCGCGAGGGCTATCGCACTCACCATATCGGCAAGGCTCATTGGCACCCGTGGGGAGCGTCCAACGCGGAAACCATGAAGCCGGACGAAGAGGGGACGCCGTTTCAGGACTTTGCCGGGTTCGAGAGTGCGGAGGTGTCCGTCGGTCATGCTACGTGGGGGATTCAGGGGCATTATGCTTCCTGGCTGAAGCAACAGGGAGCGGAGCTGGGATCTTTCAAGTTGAAACGGCTCTTCCAACAGGATTATAACGAAACCGGAGAATGGGACCTGCCGTCCAAGTGGCATTCGGGAGCGTGGCTTGCCGGAAGAGCCATCGATTTTCTTAAGAAACAGCAGAAGGACCGGCCGTTTTATTTAAATCTGGGCTTCCAGGATCCGCATCATCCGCATGTGCTTCCGTACGATTTCGTTAACCGCGTTCATCCGAATGCCGTACCTGTACCGGAAGCGCGTCCGGAAGACGACCGGAACATACCTGAGCATATACCGCATTTCCGCAGCGGCACGCTGATCGACAGCCGCTTTAACGGGCGGTTTGAAATGGCCGGCAACGGTAAATACGCATGGGGAGCCTATTACTCTGATGAACATAAATCACGCATGACCCGCGCCTATTATTATTCCATGGTCCAGCTGATTGATGATCAGCTGGGTCAGATTCTGTCCGCACTTGACGACCTTGGTCTGACTGATCGTACGCTGCTTGTTTTCACGTCGGATCACGGCGAGATGCTGGGTGACCACGGAATCGGGCAAAAGGGACCCTTGGTGTATGAAGGGGTAACGCATATTCCTTTACTCATGCGTTACCCTCACGGCTTTTCATCAAAACAAGTCGACGAGTGTGTTTCCCTGGTCGACATTGCACCGACTATACTTGATTTTGCGGGAGTTGAAGACGATATCCGGCGGGACGGCTGCAGTATAAAGCCCCGTCTCCAAGAAGGTAAGCCGCTTGCAAGAAAAGGTATACGGATTGAGTACAAAGAAGAACCCGACCGGATCCGCTGCAAATGCTGGGTAACGGAGGAGTGGAAGCTTGCCGTATATTCGGGGGAAAGTTTCGGCGAGCTGTATGATAGGAAGCGAGATCCGGGAGAGCATTGCAATCTATTTTATGAATCGGACTTCCAATCGGTCAAATCCGCCCTGATGACTGAGCTTCTGAGCGATATGGAGCGGAGTGAACCGGTGAATGACCGGCCCTCCCGGGTATAAGCAATCAAACGCGCAGTACCGGACGCTGTTGTTAATATCTGATACTTCGAGAGCAAAATAGCCACGGAGTAAGCACAGGGGGCCATCCTCAGTATACAGGCGGTTTTCCACTTGTCATAGACTCTTTTCGTACCTCATAAGCTAGAGTAGAGGACAAGGAGAGGGGGACCCGTTTGTGGCCCGGAGTTCGATCCAGACTTACATTAAAGATAATACCGCACTCTATGTGTTTGTGGGCGTTCTGTTTGTGATGGGCGTGATTTTTGGCGCCTTGATGGTCAATGCTTTATCAATGGAGCAGCAGCAGGATTTATCGCGGTTTGTGGGAAGCTTCGTGTCCTCCATCGAAACAGGCGGGGATACGCAGCAGAGGGAGACCTTTTTCCAAGTGTTCGGCATGCATATGAAGTGGATTATGTTGATCTGGCTGCTTGGCATTTCTGTGATCGGGCTGCCGTTAATTTTGATTTTGGACTTTTTAAAAGGAGTTATGGTAGGTTTTACGGTAGGTTACCTGGTAGGTGAAATGTCATGGAAGGGTATGCTGTTCGCACTGGTCTCGGTAGCTCCTCAAAACCTGATCATTATTCCTGCATTGATGATCGCAAGTGTGTCGGGAATCGCATTTTCCATGTATATGGTGCGTAACCGGATTATGCAAAAGCGCGGGGCACTGGCTGAACCGTTTATGTCTTATTCTGCACTTACGCTGGGCATATCCGCACTGCTGCTCGGAATATCCTTGTTTGAAGCTTATGTGTCCCCTGTATTGATGCGGTGGGTCACACCGATGCTGGGTTAGATGTCTTTGCAATCTACCATTCTCGTTGACTTCCCCCTTCCCGTGCGCCTATAATGAGAGCATATGTTTTGATTGCCACAATTGGGGTCGGTTTGTTCTGGGGGGAGAAGCAATGGAAGAGCGCATTGATAAGATCAAGCAGCAGCTGCAGTCACAAGGCTATAAATTAACGCCCCAAAGGGAAGCGACGGTGCGTGTTCTGCTCGAGAACGAGGAAGATCACCTTAGCGCCGAGGACGTATTTATGCTTGTGAAAGAGAAGGCCCCCGAAATCGGACTTGCCACCGTGTATCGTACGTTAGAGTTGTTGAGTGAACTCCATATCGTCGAGAAGATTAATTTTGGCGACGGAGTAGCCCGGTACGATCTCCGCACGGATACGAACCAGCACCATCATCATCATCTGATTTGCGTGCAGTGCGGCGCAATGGATGAAATTATGGAGGACTGGCTTGGACCGCTGGAAGAAAGGCTGGAGAAAGAGTTTCATTTCCAGGTAATCGACCACCGTCTGGATTTTCAGGGAATTTGCCATCGCTGCAGGGATAAGAATAAAGGTTGATAAATATAAATATACTCCCATGGAGCTTTATCCATGGGAGTTTTTTGGCTTATGTCGGATTGATGTACAATTAGCTTAGCCTTACTTTAGGTCCGTCGTCGCTTTCCGCCTACTGCGGACGCAGCGCGTACAGCGAGGTCAGCGCGTATGACCCCTGCCCCTTGGGCCCTTGTGCGGTAACCTTTAAGTTTGACAGCGGTCGATTGAAGGATGCGCTTTACGCATTTCGGAGTAAGCCTCGGATTCGCCTGCAGAACCAATGCCGATACCCCCGCAGCGTGAGGGGAGGACATGGACGTGCCGGATTCCCGCCGGTAACCCCCGTTATACCACGTGGACAGCACATCCATGCCAGGGGCAGTAATATCTACGCCCTTACCGCGGCTGCTGAAACGGGCGATCCGGTTCCGCCGGTCCGAGGCGGCGACGGCAATGGTCTCTTTGTACCTTGCCGGGTAGTCGATTTTCTTATTGTTCGGGCCTTCATTGCCGGCTGAAGCTGTTATAACGATTCCTTTGCCGTGAGCTTTACGAATCACAGACCGCAGCGCTTCGCTTCCTTCCGGTGAACCGAGGCTCATATTGATTACCTGAATGCCGTTTCGGATGCACCAGGCAATGCCTTCGGCTACATCGGAAATATATCCGCTTCCGTCCGCGCCAAGCACTTTGACGCCGTACAAGTTCACGGAAGGGAAAGCTCCCACTACGCCATAGCTGTTATTGAGTGCAGCAATAGTACCTGCGACGTGCGTTCCATGTCCGTTGTCATCTGCAGCCGATTTTCCGGGTGTAATTGTATTGCAGCGTCCGGATGTTTTCAAGTCGGGATGCCGGGCAATTCCGGTGTCAAGGACGGCTACCTTAATCCCCTTACCCGGTTTGGACAGGTTCCTTACTTGCGGAGCATGGATTTTGGCGATGCCCCAAGGTGTGGATTGCTTCGTCTTCAGGCTGCTGAGAGCCGGCTTGGGTACAAGAACATGAGACCTTACCTTGCGGTCGGTTTCGACTCTTTTCACGGAGGGGTGCCTGCGGAGTTTCTTCCAATCGGACTTATGATGAAAATGGCAGCAAACCGCATGGATTTCCCTGATCGTTTTCTCCGGATAAATGCCTTTGGAGCGCAGATGTTTGAGGCAGGACCGATAGCTTTGCGCATCTTTGAAAACAATCAGCTTCCGCTGTTTCCGGCGGCTGCCTTCCGCTTTTGACAGTTTGGATATTGCACGTTTCAGCGTACTCAAATTCATCACTCCGTTATCGTCATTCGGCTAAGGCCCAATACTGCATCGTATGCCGGATTTAGGGAACCGGCCCTGCGCAAATGCCCGTTTTCAGGTCTAGGACCCAAGCTGGGGGCATATCCTACTTACAAAGCACGCTGCCGCGAAGGAGGAACGAACGTGATCGTATCGCTGGGAAAATGGCTGGAACGGATCAAGTTTATATTTATTTTTGTGGTGCTGACGTTTTTTCTATATCATTTCGTCAGTGCTGTCACGGCCTGGATTCAACCTGACGACCCCTATAAAGAACCGATCGGGAGCGCAGTAAAAGTATTTAATACCACTTCGGACTACAACGGGGAGAGCGTGTCGCTGGGCGATAGGCTGAAATTTTTTTACTGGTACGGGGAATAGGAAAAGCAGGGGCATATGAAGGATTTATCAAGTTCCTGTAGAATTGATAAGAAACAGCCCCAATGAAAAGAGGCACGAGGACCAACCATGATGAATGACCTGCATACCTTTATTCATTACCTGTCCGTCGAACGGGGATTATCCCGCAATACGCTGGAGTCTTACGAACGGGACATCACCAAATATATCGAATTTCTCGCCAAAGAGGGAATAACTGCGTGGGAGCAAGTAACGAAAGCCCAGATTATTTCCTATATGCTTAAGCTCCGCCAACTAGGCAGGGCATCGGCAACGATCAGCAGAACACTGATTGCGGTCCGCTCCTTCCATCAATTTTTGGTGAGGGAACGCATAACGGCCGGGGATCCAACTTTGAATATGGAAACGCCGAGACAAGAGAAGAGGCTGCCTAAGGTGCTTTCCATTGCCGAAGTCGAAACGCTACTGGAAGCGCCGGAGACGTCAACGCCTGCCGGGCTTCGGGACAAGGCCATGCTTGAGGTGCTGTATGCTACAGGTATCCGGGTATCGGAGCTGATTTCCCTGGATGTGGACAGTGTAAATTTACCTATGGGGTTTGTCCGCTGTATCGGTAAAGGTTCCAAAGAACGGATCATTCCATTAGGACGAATCGCCGGCGAGTGTCTAGATGTATACATCCAGACGATGCGGCCTCAGCTCCTGAAATCGAACAGGGACGAGCCTTCGCTCTTTTTGAACCATCACGGGGCGCGCCTGACCCGCCAGGGGTTCTGGAAAATCATTAAGAAGCATGCCAAGGAAGTTTCCATCATGAAGGAGATCACACCGCATACGCTGCGGCACTCATTCGCTACGCATCTGTTGGAGAACGGGGCCGACCTCAGGGCTGTGCAGGAGATGCTGGGACATGCGGATATTTCCACAACGCAAATTTATACCCATGTGACCAAATCCAAAATGAAGGAAGTCTACGATAGAACGCACCCTCGCGCAAAAATGAATTAAGCTTGCGGCAGCGGCCATTTTGATACTGAAATGGCTTTTTTGCCGTTTTTTGCATTGTTAGGGCCCGCCGTGAGATAATACAATCGTATTCTGGAACTATTTATATAAAAGGAGGAGCGCACATGCGTTTTCAAAGAATCGGCGTCATCGTTCTCGACAGTGTCGGGATAGGCGAACTGCCGGACGCCGGTCAATTCGGCGATCAAGGTGCGCATACGCTGGGTCATATCGCGGAACGTGTACCGTCCTTGTCGCTGCCGCATTTGAGGGCACTGGGACTGGGTAACATTGAATCGTTCGGGAGCATAACGCCGGCGGATCGGCCCCAGGGGTATTACGGCAAAATGGCGGAAGTATCGGTTGGCAAAGATACGATGACCGGTCATTGGGAGATTATGGGTTTGAAATTAACGACCCCGTTTAATACATATCCGGAAGGGTTCCCGGCGGAGCTGATTTCCGCGTTTGAGGAGCAGACCGGACGCAAAGTGCTTTGCAACAAGCCTGCATCGGGTACCGAAGTGCTTGATGAATACGGTGAAGAGCAGATGAAAACGGGGGCGTGGATTGTTTACACCTCCGCAGACAGTGTATTCCAAATTGCCGCTCACGAGGAAGTAATCCCTCTGGAGGAGTTGTACAAAGCCTGTGAAATTGCGCGAAAACTGACCCTTTCAGAGGAATTTTCCGTGGGCCGCGTAATCGCAAGGCCTTATGTAGGATCGCCCGGGGCGTTCAAGCGGACGCCGAACCGCCACGATTATGCGGTTAAACCGCCTTCCAAGACGGTTATGAATTTCGTTCAGGAAGCGGGATTGGACTCGATCTCCGTGGGCAAGATCCGCGATATTTTCGACGGGGAAGGCGTAACGGCATCGCATCCGACAAAGAGCAATCTGGACGGCATCGAGAAGACGATCGAGCTGCTGGGGACAGGGTTCAAAGGGCTGCTGTTCACCAATCTGGTCGACTTTGACTCGCTATACGGTCACCGCCGGGATCCGGAAGGGTATGCCAAGGCGTTGGAAGAGTTCGACAGTTATGTTCCGCAGTTATTGGAACGGGTCGGCGAGAATGACCTGCTGATCATTACAGCCGACCACGGGAACGATCCGGTTCACGCCGGAACGGATCATACACGTGAATATGTACCTTTGCTTGTTTACAGCCCTCAGTTGAAGCAGCCTGCCACTCTGGGCATTCGCACGACGTTTTCCGATTTAGGCGCCACGATAGCGGACAACTTCGGCGTGCAGAAGCCGCAGAACGGAACAAGCTTTTTATCAGAACTAAAGTAAACGGGGGAATGAACATGTCTGAACAATTGAAGCAAATTTATGAAGCAGAGCAGTATATCCGCGAACGTATTTCTTTTGCGCCGGAAGTAGCGCTGGTTTTGGGTTCAGGGCTGGGTATTCTGGATGAATTGATGGAAGATACAACGGTCATTCCATTCAGCGAGATTCCGCATTTCCCTGTGTCTACGGTAGAAGGACATGCGGGCGATTTGATTATCGGCAAAATTCAGGGCAAACCGGCGATCATGATGAAAGGCAGGTTTCATCTGTATGAGGGGTACGATGTAAAAATTGTTACCCTGCCGATCCGGGTCATGAAGCGGCTGGGTGTGAAATCGCTGCTGGTTACCAATGCGGCGGGCGGCGTTAATACTTCGTTCGAACCCGGCGATCTGATGCTGATTGAAGACCATATCAACCTTACGTCGATGAACCCTCTGATCGGCCGGAACGAGAACGAGCTTGGCGTCCGTTTCCCGGATATGTCCGAGGCTTACAGCCGCCGGCTGCGCCAAATAGCGCTTGAGAAAGCGAAAGAGAACGGATTCACCCTGAAACAGGGTGTATACTTCGGTCTGTCCGGACCTAACTATGAAACTCCTGCCGAAATCCGCATGATCCGTATGCTGGGCGGCGATGCCGTCGGCATGTCGACGGTGAATGAAGTCATCGCTGCAAGGCATTCCGGCATCGAAGTGATCGGCATTTCTTGTATCAGCAATATGGCAGCAGGCATTTTGGATCAGCCCCTATCCCACCAGGAAGTAATGGAAACTACGGAGAAAGTAAAGCAGACCTTCCTCGATTTCGTCGTATCCATTATTCCGGAACTATAAGGAGTCTTAACCTATGACAACTGAGATAAACGAATTAACTTATATTGCTCAAATCCGCGCTGCCGCTTCGTTCGTTCAAGAACGTCTGGGAAGCTTGAAGCCGGTCATCGGTCTGATTTTGGGTTCCGGCCTCGGAGATCTGGCGGACCAGGTAGAATCTCCGGTTGCCATTGATTATAACGATGTGCCTCACTTTCCCGTGTCCACTGTCGAAGGACATGCGGGCCGGTTTGTAGCGGGAATGCTGGAAGGCAAGCCGGTCATCGTGATGCAGGGCCGTTTTCACTATTATGAAGGATACGATATGCGCAAAGTCGTATTCCCTGTCTATGTAATGAAGCAGCTGGGCATTGACGCGCTTGTCATTACAAATGCGGCAGGGGGAATGAACCGCAGCTTCTCTGCAGGCGATCTGATGCTGATAACCGACCATATCAACATGACAGGTGCGAATCCGTTGATCGGCAAGAACGACGCCGAGCTTGGGGTGAGGTTCCCGGATATGTCCGAGGCCTATTCCCGTGAATTCGGTATGCTGGCCAAACGCCTGGCGCCATCGATTCAAGGAGGGGACGGCGAAACGCTTTCGCTGCAGGAAGGCGTATATTGCGGGATCAGCGGCCCGACTTATATGACACCTGCAGAATTAAAGATGCTGGCGAAAATTGGCGGAGATGCCGTCGGCATGTCGACCGTAGGCGAGGTTATTGCTGCCCGCCATGCCGGCATGAGAGTGCTTGGAATCTCTTGCATCACAGATATGGCGATTGGCGAAGAGCTGGAACCGCTGACGCATGAGCAGGTTGTTGCGGTAGCGAACCGTACCAAACCGAAATTTATCGGCCTTGTGAAAGCTTTTGTAAGGGAAGTTCAAGTTTAGAACCTATTTTCAACCAGTTCACATAAATGTCACAATTGCGGAGACAAGTTCCGACAGCCTTCTCTGTTCTCCTCGTCGTATAATGTCCCATGGTACTTAAGAAATAAGGAAACAGGGAGAAATGCGACCATGGAACGGGATCTTTGCCTGATCATCAATTTTTTGCGTGAACAGATGGTAAGCAAGGCGAATGAAAGAGGAAGCTTTGTTGACGAGCAGGTTGTGGAATTAAGCCAGCAGCTGGATTTCTTTATTTATCAGTTTCAACTTATGAAATCCAAAAAAAGAAATCAATTTATGTTCGGTTTTTATGCACTGGTATCGGCCGGAAACAAATCTGTCAGCGCGGTCAGCTGATCTGTATATAGTCCCGGCCGGGTGCATATACTTCGGACATGCATAAGAAGAATCGAGCGTGCAGGCCCTGAGGCGTACGCTTTTTGTTTTTACTTCATGTCGAAAGAAGGGTTCCGTGTTGAGGACGGTTGATATTATTCAGAAGAAGAGAGACGGATTGGAATTAACGACGGAAGAAATCCGCTTTTTGATTGAGGGTTACACGGACGGCTCTATCCCGGACTATCAAATGTCTGCATGGGCCATGGCCGTATTTTTTAAAGGGATGAATGCCCGTGAAACGGCGGACTTGACCATGGCTATGGCTTCCTCCGGCGATCAAATCGACCTTAGTTCGATTCCGGGTGTGAAGGTGGATAAACACAGCACAGGCGGGGTAGGTGATACGACAACCCTGGTGCTTGCGCCGCTTGTTGCGGCAGCAGGTGTGCCTGTGGCCAAGATGTCGGGACGCGGGCTCGGACATACAGGCGGAACGATCGATAAGCTGGAGGCGATACCGGGCTTCTCGGTAGAATTGACGGAAGAACAATTTACCAGACAAGTTACGGAACAGGGGGTTGCCGTCATCGGCCAGAGCGGCAATCTGACTCCCGCAGACAAGAAACTATACGGCCTCAGGGATGTTACTGCAACGGTAAACTCCATCCCGCTGATTGCCAGTTCCATTATGAGCAAGAAGATTGCGGCAGGTGCGGATGCGATCGTGCTGGATGTAAAGACGGGCAGCGGCGCATTTATGAAGACGCTGGATGATTCCATCAAGCTGGCTCAGGCGATGGTGGCGATCGGCAGCGAGGTCGGGCGTGAATGTGTTGCGATTATCAGCGACATGGATCAACCGCTTGGCGCAGCTGTAGGCAACGCTTTGGAAGTTCAGCTTGCGGTTGAAACGCTGCAAGGCAACGGGCCGAAGGACCTGGAAGAGGTCTGCCTTACACTGGGTTCGCATATGCTGGTGCTTGCGGGCAAAGCGGCGACGGCTGAAGAAGCGGTCTCCAAGCTGCAGGAGCTGATCCGCAGCGGAGCGGGATTCCGGAAGTTCAAGGAATTTGTTGCCGCACAAGGCGGGGACAGCTCCGTCTTAGACGATCCTACCCGAATTCTTAATGTGAAAGAAGTCGTCCCGGTTGTGGCTGAACAAGACGGCTACGTAGCCTCCATCACTGCGGAAGAGATCGGAGTAGCCGCGATGATGCTGGGCGCCGGACGGGAGACGAAGGAATCCCAAATCGATCTCAGCGTCGGGCTGCGCCTCCGCAAGAAGAGCGGTGATGCCGTGAAGAAGGGCGAAACCCTGGCAGACATGTATGTGAACAATACCGGTTCCGTAGAGGCAGTTAAGCGCAAAGTGCTGGATGCCTACCGGATTGTCAGCAATCCGGTAGAGCCTGATCCTTTAATTTACGCGGTCATTACCAAGACCGGCGTCCAAAAGTTCGTATAATTGAAGAGGTTGAGTAATGGCTGTGTCCCGAGGATGCAGCCATTTTTTTGTATAAATCCCCCCACTCCTCGCCCCCGCCGAGAGAACCTTACCGAAACGTTCCATGTAACTTGTCAGTTCCCCATTGGAATAAATTTCATGCAAACCGTCAACACTGGTTATCAGCATTGAAAGCCAATTTCCAGGGAGGATTCTGAACTTATGATCACAGCAAGATGGAAATACCGCTTCATCACTTGTATTGCAGCAGCCACGACACTGGCAGCGCTTCTTACTCCGGCTGCGTCCGCGTCGATTGCTCCGGCTGCTCCTCAAATCGGGCTTAGTCAACTGAAGTTGGATCCTGCAGCCAATGCCAATGCCGCTACGGAAGCACCGAAGCCTCAAGGTGCGTTGGATCTGGCTCCGAATGCGACTTCCGCCGTCCTCATGGATGCGTCCTCCGGCACGATCATTTACGAGAAAAACGGCATGGAACAGCGTCCGCCAGCCTCCATTACCAAAATCATGACGATGCTGCTTATCATGGAAGCGCTGGACCGCGGAGAAATCAAGTTAACCGATAAAGTGTCCACAAGCGAATATGCCGCGTCCATGGGCGGATCGCAAATTTTTCTGGAGCCGGGCGAAGAAATGACAGTCGACGATATGCTGAAAGGCATTGCGATGGCCTCAGGCAACGATGCTTCCGTAGCTATGGCTGAGAAACTTGCCGGCTCTGAAGAGGCTTTTGTTCAGCGGATGAACGAGCGGGCTAAGGAGCTTGGCATGAACAGCACGAATTTCGTGAACTGCAACGGGCTGCCGGCTCCCAACCATTACACTTCGGCACATGATATTGCGTTAATGTCAAAAGAACTTTTGAAACACGAGGAAGTTACCAAATATACAAGCGCCTATCAGGATTATCTACGTAAAGACAGCGAAAAACCGTTCTGGCTGGTCAATACCAATAAGCTGGTCCGTTTTTATTCCGGTGCGGACGGCTTGAAAACAGGCTACACAGGTGAAGCTAAATTCTGCCTCTCTGCTACAGCCAAAAGAGGACAGTTCCGCATTATAGCGGTCGTCATGGGTGAACCGAATACGAAAATCCGCAACAGCGAAGTATCCAAAATGTTCGACTGGGGCTTTGCCCAATATACGAACCTTCCTATTTTCAAAAAGGGCGATGTCCTGGGCCAAGTGAAAATCGAAAAAGGCGATGTCACTAAAGTGGAACTGAAGGCGAAACAGGACTACAGCATTTTGATGAAAAAAGGCGAGGCCAGCAAGGATATCCGCCATGAGCTGATCTTGACGCCTGAGCTTAAAGCGCCGATCTCCGCAGGGCAGAAAATCGGGAAGCTGACTGTGTTTAAAGGGAGCAAACTAATAGCGGAATTTGATGTGGAATCTCCTGTCAACATTAAGAAGGCCAACTTCTGGATCATGTTAAAGCGGACGGCAGCAAGGATGTTTTTTGTCGATTGATCTGTCTGATTGTAGCGGTTTTCTTCTAGTTTTGTCGGGGGGCAGGAATCTCAAAGGATAACATAGAATCATGTGATCATGCCAAATAGGAGAGTGAGCGCACATGAGTCTTGAGATTGAGATGGAGCATCACCGCAACACGTTGATCGTAAGGCTGAAAGGCGAGCTGGACCACCATTCAGCCGAATCGGTCAAAGTAAAGATGGAAGACGCCATTCTAAGAGGATACAGCGACCATGTCATTCTGAGCCTGAAGGACTTAACCTTTATGGACAGCTCAGGGCTGGGCGTGATCCTGGGAAGATATAAGCTGGTCACCGGCAAAGGCGGAAAAATGGTTGTCTGCGATGCAAGCCCTTCGGTGTACCGTTTGTTTGAAATGTCGGGTTTATTCAAAATTGTGACCTGTTACGCAAACGAAAGGCTCGCGCTTACCGGATTGGAGGTAGTGTCATGAGTGAGACGAATTTCATGAATCTTCAGTTTGCCAGCAAATCCGAGAATGAGTCTTTTGCCCGTGTAGCCGTAGCGGCGTTCGTTTCCCAGCTGGATCCGACGATGCAGGAACTGACGGACTTGAAAACCGTTGTTTCCGAAGCAGTGACCAATTCGATTATTCACGGTTACGAGAACAATCCGGAAGGCGTTGTCACAATCAAGGCTCGGATTGAAGGCGATACCGTCACCATTGATATTGAAGATCAAGGCTTGGGGATCGAAGATCTGGATTTGGCCAAAGAGCCCCTGTATACATCGAAGCCCGAGCTGGAGCGGTCCGGTATGGGATTCACGATTATGGAAAACTTCATGGATCAGGTGGAAGTGACCTCAGAAGCCGGTAAAGGTACGAAGGTGCGCATGGTTAAGCGCATTGAATCTAAGAAAGCTTTATACAATTAGGGGTTGGATTATGGATGTCGATTTGAAGCAGGCCTCCCACAGTTATTTGGACGACTCGGAAGTGAAACGGCTCATTGCGTTGAGCCAAAGCGGCGATACGATTGCCCGCGATACGTTAGTCAACTGTAATATCCGGCTGGTATGGTCTGTTGTGCAGCGTTTCCTGAACCGGGGTTACGAGCCGGAAGATTTGTTCCAGATCGGCTGTATCGGTTTGCTGAAATCGGTCGATAAGTTCGATTTGTCGTATGATGTAAAGTTTTCCACCTATGCCGTACCGATGATTATCGGTGAAATTCAACGCTTTCTAAGGGATGACGGCACTCTGAAGGTGAGCCGCTCGCTGAAGGAAATGGCCAACAAAGTCCGGAAGACGAAGGATGAGCTCTCCAAGACTTTGGGCAGGCTGCCTACGGTCAAAGAAGTGGCTGAGGTGCTTCAGGTGACGCCGGAGGAAATTGTCTTCGCCCAGGAAGCGAATAAGCCGCCCACCTCCATCCATGAAACTGTGTTTGAAAACGATGGGGATCCGATCACATTAATGGATCAGATTGCCGATGAATCACAGGAGAAATGGTTCGAGAAGCTCGCCTTGAATGAGGCCATTTCCTCCCTTTCCGAACGGGAGAGGCTGATTGTATATTTGCGGTACTACCGGGATCAGACCCAATCGGAAGTCGCAACCAGGCTTGGCATCTCCCAGGTTCAGGTGTCGCGGCTGGAAAAGAAAATACTGCAGTGCATTAAAGACCAGATCGCTCAATGATCTGGTTTTTTTCATGCCTGAGTCCCTTCTTTGGCATACTAAGGAAAAAACGAGCCAGAAGGGGCCGATTTTATGGAACCGAAGCTCCCTGCCACTTTATACATAAGGCTTCGCAAGAGAATCCGGATCCGGAGAGGGGATCCGATTCAGTTGACGGATGCCGCCCAGCTGTTTTCGAGTGCAGAGGTAGAAGAACAAATCAGCGGCATTGTGCTGAGCCGGCCGACCGAGAAGGAAGGCAATCTTCTTTTGATCGATATGCTGCTCATCGTCCGTAAAATTAAGGAAGTGCTGCCTGAGCTGCAAATTGAACATTACGGGGAACCGCATGTGCTGGCGGAGATTTACACGGAGCAGAAGCCTCCGAATTTATTTCTGTTTGCCCTCGTGTGGGTTCTTCTGTTCTTCGGATCCGCATTGGCCATCATGAACTTTCATGTCGACGTCAGTATGATGGAGGTGCATCAACGCATCGTTGAACTGCTGACCGGCAAAAAGGTGGAACATCCGTATCTGCTGCAGATCCCTTATTCGATCGGCATCGGCATCGGTATGATTATTTTCTTTAACCACCTCTTTAAGCGGAAGTTAAACGAGGAACCGAATCCGCTGGAAGTGGAAATGTTCACCTATCAGGAGAGCATACATCAGTTTATCGTAACCGAGGAATACCGCAAAATGAATCCCCAAGGAGACGAGGACAGATGATGTACGACCTGCTCTTGTCTCTGTTTATTATCGTGTTGGGCTTGGCAGGCGGGATTGCAGTCGGAAGCGGAACGGTTGCTTTTTTGATTGTACTGGACATCATTCCGAGGCTGGCCCAGTTGACGAGGTCGTACCATCGGGTACATTGGATGGAAGCTGCGGTGATCAGCGGCTCCGTGTTATGGACGTTCATGGATTTTTTTGATTGGCGCCTGGGATTGGCTCCGGCCGGACTCACGGTGGTAGGCTTGTTTATGGGAGTATTTGTAGGGTTGTTGGCAGCAGCTCTGACGGAAGTGTTGAATGTGCTCCCGATTCTCGCCAAGCGGCTCCGCATGATGCAGTATATGCTGTGGCTTTTGACCGCTATGGTGTTTGGCAAGGTGTTCGGATCCTTGTTCGACTGGCTGATTTATCATAGGTAAGCGAATGCTGATTTGTGCAAAAGTTTCTACATTAAATGCATACCATTCCCATGAACTTCAGTCTATACTGTTGTTTGTAAGGTTGAAAATAATGCAAATAAACATATTGACTATAGGCAGGAGTGGGGATCAGATGTATTTACATGGAACCAGCAAAGTTAACGATAACGGCCGCCTTGAAATCGGCGGCTGCGATGTACAAGACCTGGCTGCACAGCACGGTACGCCTCTTTATATTGTAGACGAGGCACTGGTTCGCCAGAGATGCCGCGAGTATGTAGATGCTTTCCGGGCTTCCGGGCTGCAATTCCAGGTGGCCTACGCCAGCAAAGCATTCTGTGTGATGGCCATGTGCCGGATCGCCGACGAAGAAGGCATGTCACTCGATGTGGTTTCCGACGGAGAGCTGTATACCGCATTACAGGCCGGATTTCCGGCGCACCGGATTCATTTCCACGGCAACAACAAAACGCCGGAAGAAATTGAAATGGCCATCGACGCGAACATTGGATGCTTTGTCGTGGATAATTTCATCGAGCTGCACATGCTCAATGCCATTGCCGCAGAGAAAGGTGCTGTGGTGAAGGTTCTTCTCCGCATTACGCCAGGCGTTGAAGCGCACACTCATGAGTATATTTCCACCGGCCAGCAGGATTCCAAATTCGGATTCGATTTGGCGAACGGTTCCGCCTATAAGGCGATCAAGGAGGCTTCCTCCCTGCCAAACATCGATCTGTTGGGAGTACATTCCCATATCGGATCCCAAATCTTCGAAGTGGAAGGCTTCACTATGGCGGTGGAGAAAGTTTCGGCATTTGCCGTTGACGTCCGCCGTGAGCTGGATGTCACGTTCCGGGTAATCAATTTGGGCGGCGGTTTCGGAATCCGTTATACGGAAGGCGACACACCGCTGCAAGTATCAGAATATGTGAAGGCGATCACGGACGGTATCAAAACATTCTTCAGCCAAGCCGGATACCCTACGCCGGAAATTTGGGTCGAACCGGGCCGCAGTATTGTCGGCGAAGCGGGAACGACGCTGTACACGGTAGGTACAAGCAAAGAAATTCCCGGCGTGCGCAAATATATTGCGGTAGACGGGGGAATGACCGATAATCCGCGGTTTGCCCTGTACGAATCCAAGTATGAAGCCATGCTGGCTAACCGGGCAACAGAGAAGGCTACGGAAACCGTTACGGTAGCGGGCAAATGCTGCGAAAGCGGGGACAAATTGATCATTGATCTGGAGCTTCCTCCTGCCAAAACAGGCGATTTGCTGGCTGTTTCCTGCACAGGTGCCTACAATTATGCAATGGCGAGCAATTATAACCGGATCCGCAGACCTGCTGTCGTGTTCGTCAAAGACGGCCAGTCCGACGTTGTCGTGAAACGTGAAAGCTTTGGCGACATCGTGGGCAATGACATCATTCCCGCACGTCTGGAGAAGGAAGCAGTAGCAAAATAATGGTTGTTAGCGGCCCTTCTCCGGAAGGGCTTTTATTTGTGATCATCAGCCGCATATAGTATGATAGAGGACAGGCTGTACACTATAATGAGTCCAACGGAGGTACATACGATGAAAAAAGGTTCTATTAAGCTAAAAACCGGCGGCGAAGTGATCATTCAATTTTTCCCTGAGGAAGCACCGAATACCGTCGCGAACTTTGAAAAGTTAGCGAACAGCGGTTTCTATAACGGGCTGACATTCCACCGTGTCATTAAAGGATTTGTGGCACAAGGCGGCTGCCCTAACGGTACAGGCTCAGGCGGTCCCGGCTATACGATCAAATGTGAAGTGGCGACGAATGTCAGCAAGCACGAACGCGGTACGCTGTCCATGGCACATGCCGGACGCGACACCGGCGGAAGCCAGTTCTTCATCTGCTACGAACCGCAGCCGCACCTGGACAAAAACCATACCGTATTTGGTAAAGTCATCAGCGGAATGGAATTTGTAGACAATGTGAAGCAAGGCGACGTAATGGAAGAAGTGAAAGTTTGGGACGAAGAATAGCATCTGCAGCTGTATCCACAGTCTGAGAATGCCTGACCCGGTTTGCAGCGGACATGCTGCGGGCCGGGTTTTGTTGTGAATATCGGCATATTAAAATGACATGTAAGAAAAAGTTGTGTTTTCTGAAAACAAGGATTATAATGAATTCATTCTCACTATAATTTCATAAGCTACTTTCCTTCGGGGTCGGGTGAAATTCCCAACCGGCGGTGATGAGGCGTAAGTCTATGCAATGGCTGCGCCGCTCAGTCCGTGACCCGCGATACTTTGCGACAGCGCAGGTTGACACGGTGGACTCGGTGTAATTCCGAGACCGACAGTATAGTCTGGATGGGAGAAGGAAAACGCAGACTTTATTTATTATTCGTCTTGTACTTTTTTTCACAAGTCAAGAATTGGATAAGTCCCGGAGAGGGAACCAGGTTTGTGATGAGGGCATGGATTTCAGACAGTTACGGCTCGTGCCGCGCGGTCTGAAGAGCCGGCTTTCTTTCGTCTAGCCTGATTACCGGTTCTTCTCCCGCGTTTTTCCTATGTTCATCAAACCCCTTGGATGTTTCTTCCATGGGGTTTTTCTTTTGTGGGAAATGGCAGCAGGACAGGGGGACCGCACTGATGCAGACAATGAATGATGAATTTTATATGCGGCTTGCTCTGCAGATGGCCGCTTCCGCCCAAGGGCAGACCGGAGTGAATCCCGTGGTCGGCTGTGTCGTGGTAAACGACGGCCGGGTCGTAGGAATGGGCGCTCATCTGCAGATGGGTACCGCCCATGCGGAAGTACACGCTTTGAATATGGCCGGTCAGCAAGCGAAGGGGGCTACAGCTTATGTTACGCTGGAGCCGTGCAGCCATCACGGCCGTACGCCGCCCTGCAGCGACAGGCTGATCGCCGAAGGTGTGAAGAGGGTCGTCGTCGCGGCTTCGGATCCGAACCCGCTTGTCGCGGGGCGCGGCTTTGATCGTCTTCGCTCACACGGCATCGAGGTCACCGCGGGCGTGCTCGGGGATGAAGCGAGGGAGCTGAACGAAGTGTTCAACAAGTACATTGTGACCAGACTCCCTTACGTCACGTTGAAGACGGCTTCCACCCTGGACGGTAAAATCGCTACGCGGACGGGCCAAAGCAAGTGGATCAGCGGCGAAGCGAGCCGGGAGGCGGTTCATACGCTGCGGCACCGTCACCAGGCGATCATGGTCGGCGTCGACACGATCGCAGCTGATGACCCGCAGCTCACGACCCGCCTGCCCGTTCCGGGGCTGCACCCGATCCGCGTCGTCGTCGACTCCGCCCTTCGCATCCCAATGGATGCGAAGGTGGTCACCGACAAGACGGCGCCGACGATCGTGCTGACCACGGAACAGGCCGATCCGGCCCGGGCCGCTGCTCTTGAAGCAGCAGGCGTCACGGTGCTGCGCTGCGGCACCGGACCCAAAGTCGACCTTCCGCTCGCGATGAAACAGCTAGGCGAGAAGGAAATCGGCTCCGTCCTCCTGGAAGGCGGAGGACGGCTGAACGGCGCGATGCTGTCGGCCGGCCTCGTCGACAAGATCGTCCTGTTCATCGCCCCGAAGATCGTCGGCGGCGCCGCGGCGCCGGGCAGTTTCTCCTTCGAGGGCTTTGATACGATGGATGAGGCTGTGCTGCTCGATCGGGTAAAAATGGAACGTTACGGCGATGATATGTGTATCACCGGATATCCGCTAAATGCCATCGGAGGTGAAAGAAACGATGTTTACCGGGTTGATTGAAGAAACAGGCACGTTGAAGGGCGTCTCACGCCGGGGAGAAGCTATGTTGCTGACCTTGGCGGCCCGCAAAGTGCTGGAAGGCGTTCAACTGGGCGACAGTATTTCCGTAAACGGTGTGTGTCTCACGGTAACCACGTTTAACAGCCATGAATTTACCGTGGACGTGATGCCGGAAACCTACCGCCACACGAACCTAAAGCTGCTCTCTGCCGGCAGCCGTGTCAATTTAGAGCGTGCGATGTCTGCAAACGGCCGGTTCGGGGGCCATATCGTTCAAGGACATGTGGACACCTACGGCACAATTACGGAACGCCGGCATGATGCCAATGCAGTCGTGTTTACGATCCGTCCGGAAGACGGGAGTGTATTCAGGTACATCATCCCGCGCGGAAGCATTACGCTGGACGGGATTTCGTTGACCGTAGTGAGATCCGATGAAGAAACGTTCTCCGTTTCTATCATTCCTCACACGCTTGCCGAAACGGTGCTGCAGGATAAAAGACCGGGCGACACCGTCAATATTGAAACGGATCTTCTTGGCAAATACGTGGAACACCTGCTCCGTTACGGCGGGGGAGCGGGCGACCGGAACAAGGCCTCACATCCTGCAGACAACAAGCTGACAACCGCATTTTTAGCCGAGAACGGCTTCTTATAAAGAGAGCTTAAGGGAGGGAAACACCATGTCAGATACTGTAAAGCTGGACCGGATCGAAGAGGCAATTCAAGATTTGATGCAGGGTAAGGTCGTCATCGTTGTCGATGATGAGGATCGGGAGAACGAAGGGGATTTTATCGCACTGGCAGATAAAGCGACGCCTGAAGTAATCAACTTTATGATTACGGAAGGACGGGGCCTTGTCTGTGTTCCGATCGAGGAAGACCGGGCCAAAGCTTTGGATCTGCCGCCGATGGTGGCCCGCAACACGGACTATCACGGTACGGCATTCACCGTATCGGTTGATCATATGGAGACGACGACAGGGATCTCCGCTCATGAGCGTTCCCGTACGATCCGCGCATTGATCGATCCTAACACCAGAGCCGGCGATTTCCGCCGTCCGGGCCACGTGTTTCCGTTGGTCGCCAAGAAAGGAGGCGTCCTTCGCCGCGCCGGGCATACCGAAGCCGCTATTGATTTAGCGAAGCTTGCAGGGTCTTATCCTGCCGGAGTCATCTGCGAGGTTATCAAGGAAGACGGCACGATGGCGCGCCTGCCCGATTTGGTGCAGATCGCCAAGAGACACGATCTGAAACTGATTTCGATTGAGGATTTGATCCGTTTCCGCAACCGGATGGAAAATCTGATAAAACGGGAAGTCGAAGTGAATATGCCTACTGATTTCGGCGTGTTTCGTGCCATTGCCTACACGAATGATGTAGATAACAAGGAGCATGTCGCTTTGGTGAAAGGACAAATCGATCCCGACACCCCGACTTTAATTCGGGTACACTCCGAGTGCTTGACCGGCGATGTATTCCACTCTCACCGGTGCGATTGCGGCCCTCAACTGGCTGCCGCCCTTCGCCAGATTGATGAGAACGGCTCCGGCGTCCTGCTGTATATGCGACAGGAAGGCCGCGGCATCGGCCTGATCAACAAATTGAAAGCTTATAAGCTTCAAGAGCAGGGATTAGACACAGTTGATGCGAATCTACAATTAGGGTTTGCCGCTGATTTGCGGGATTACGGCATCGGCGCTCAGATTTTGAAGGATTTGGGCATCCGCCAGATTCGCCTGTTGACGAACAATCCCCGCAAAATCAGGGGGCTGGAAGGTTACGGCCTTGAAGTTGTGGAAAGAGTTCCGATCCAAATGGAAGAGAATGAAAGCAATACGAACTACTTGCATACTAAGAAGGCCAAACTTGGCCATCTGCTAAATTTCGATGTAAAGGATGAGGTACAATGACTAAATATTATGAAGGCAATCTGATTTCCGAAGGATTACGTTATGGTGTGGTTGTAGGGCGTTTTAACGAGTTTATTTCCGGCAAATTGCTGAGCGGAGCTTTGGATGCATTCAAACGCCACGGCGCAAATGAAGACGAAGTAGAAGTAGCCTGGGTTCCGGGTGCTTTTGAAATTCCCCTGGTTGCCCAAAAAATGGCGGAAAGCGGGAAATATGACGCCGTGATTACACTGGGTGCGGTGATCCGCGGATCCACGCCACACTTTGATTATGTGTGCAATGAAGCGGCCAAAGGCGTCTCTGCCGTTGCGTTGAAAACCGGGGTTCCTACCATTTTCGGCGTACTTACTGTAGATTCCATTGAGCAAGCAATCGAGCGTGCAGGAACGAAAGCCGGCAACAAAGGCTGGGAAGCTGCGACTACGGCTATTGAAATGGCGAATTTAACAAAAGCTTTAAAAGGCTAATCCGGTACGGTACAATACAGGGGAAGGAGGAGAACAGCATTGACCGTGCTCTATAAACTGCAGTCGTTCGAGGGTCCGCTCGATTTGCTTCTGCATCTGATCGATAAGTCAGAAATTGATATTTACAACATTCCGGTGCGAGAGATCACAGAGCAGTATCTGGATTACCTGAACACCATGCAGGAGCTGCAGTTGGACGTGACGAGCGAGTTTCTCGTTATGGCCGCTACACTTCTCTCTATTAAGAGCAAAATGCTGCTTCCCAAACCCCCTGTTATCGAGTACGAAATGGATGAATATTACCAGGAAGATTACGACCCTCGGGCCGAGCTCGTCCAAAAGCTGATCGAATACCGGAAATATAAAGGGATTGCCGAACATTTGCGGGAAAAAGAACTGGAACGCAGCCTGATCTATTCAAGGGAGCCTGAAGATTTGTCACCTTACCTGCCTGAGATGAAGGAAAATCCGGTGAAGGGGCTTCATGTGACGGATCTGATGGTTGCGTTTCAGCGTGCGCTGAAAAAAGCGGCAGCCCAGCAGTCCGTTGCCAAAATCCGCAGAGACGAAATTTCAGTCAAAGACCGGATGAAAGAAGTCGCAGCCCTGCTCCGCGACCGCGGGGGCAAGCTCCTCTTTTCCAAGCTGTTTTCCGGCGAGATGGGGCGTGAAGAGATTGTCGTTACGTTTCTGGCCTTGCTTGAATTAATGAAAATGAAACAAATTACCTGTTATCAATACCGTTTATTCGACGATATTGTCATTCAGGCGAAAGAGAAGGAAGCAGGTGACATCGATGGACTCGATGAATTATCAGCAGCTCAAGTCGATTATTGAGGGGCTGTTGTTTGTTTCGGGCGACGAAGGCATCGATGCGAAACAGATTGCAGAAGTAACGGAGCAGGATGTGCGGGTGATCACGGATATTTTGCAGGATATGAAAACCGACTTTGCCAAGGAACAGCGGGGCATGCAGATCATCGAAATCGCGGGGGCATATCAGCTGACAACTTTGCCGGCGCACGCCCCTTACTTCGAAAGACTGGCTTTTCAACCGCAGCGTGGAACGTTGTCCCAGGCCTCCCTTGAGACATTGGCCATCATTGCTTATAAACAGCCAATTACAAGGGTAGAGATCGAGGAAATCCGGGGTGTCAAATCAGACCGGGCCCTGCAGACATTAACCGCTAAGGAATTGATTCATGAGGTTGGACGGGCAGATGCGGTCGGCCGCCCGATCCTCTATGGCACAACGAAATCATTTCTTGACCATTTCGGGCTGCCGAGCTTGTCCGAGCTGCCGGAGACATCCGCGTTCGACAACGATCATAACTTGGAAGAAGAAACCAGGATGCTGTTCGATAAACTCGACAGCCGCCAGCTTACGATTGACGATATGGACTCCTAATTCGATGTGAAGCCTGCAGAACGGGACATTTCCCTTTTTGCAGGCTTTCTTTTTGTATCTTTCCACAACATCGGGTGATACTACCCTTATGTTGTTTTTGGAAGTGAAGGAGGCATTAGGGAGTATGGTTTGGATTATCGTTGCGGGGATCTTGGTCTTCCTGCTGTTTCTTGTATTTATTAGCCAAGTCCGTATTCATTTTAAAATAGCCCGTGTTATGAACGATGACGAGATCATATGCGACATGAAAGCTCTATATGGTCTGTTTACCTACCGGTATGAAGTGAAAAACATGGATTTTCAAGGTTTCGGCAAGGGGCTGAAATTAAAAGACGGGATGGGCCAGAAGAAAACGGATGTCCAGGATCAGGCGACCCAAGGAGAAAAGCGGATCACAGCTGAACTTGTACAGCAGTTTTATCAGAAATTTAAAGACATCATAGTCCGGGTGCAAAATTTGCAGGAGTGGGGGAAACGGCTGCTGCGTCATGTCAGGGTGACTGAGGTGCGCTGGTATACAACTGCAGGGGTAGGAGATGCTGTAGAAACTGCGATCCTCTCCGGAGTTATCTGGGGATTGAAATCATCCATTTTGGGATATGCATTAAGGTATGTACGCTTGAAGAAAACCCCGAAACTTGGGGTTTGGCCGGTGTATAATAAACCGCATTTTACGACCGAATTGGAAGGACAGGCACAGATTAGATTGGGTACTGTCATTCTGTTAATGTTTGTCCTCTTGCCTAGAATACGTAAAAAACAGAAATCGGATGACGCATGGGAAGGCCGTCTGTCGGAAGCATAGGGTCAGAGAAGTCCGTGCATACTAAAGTTACTTGCCGTGCAGTTCAACCTATATAACGTACAGGAGGGCAACCCTAATGACAGAGCATCCGATTCAAGGACTTATGCAAACCGCAATGGAAAATATTAAAGATATGGTGGACGTCAACACGATTGTGGGCGACCCAGTGGAAACGGTGGACGGCACCGTCATTATGCCGATTAGTAAAGTCGGTTTCGGTTTTGCCGCGGGCGGCAGTGAATTTGCAGCCGAAGAAGGCGGACATGATGCTCATAGCGCGAAAGTGGCCATGCCGTTCGGCGGCGGCAGCGGGGGCGGTATTTCGATTACGCCAATCGCTTTCTTGGTAGTCGGCAATCAAGGTGTGAAAGTCATTCCTTTAGATAACCAAACGCACATTCTGGAGCGACTGATTGATTCAGCTCCTTCCGTTGTTGAGAAGATCCAGTCCATGATGAAAGGAAATACTGGAGGACAAGCTGGCATGTCCGGGTCCCAAGGGACGTCAGGCGGCAGCGTCGGTCAGGGTACAACGAATTCCACTACAAATATCATCGTATAGTTTCAGGTACAGAAGACCGGCCGCATAGGCCGGTCTTTTTTGGTGCGCGATAAAAGGGGACATATGGCTTCGGAACAAGCATATATATGTACAAGTATGTTGTGCAGACATGCCTTAAGCCTCTGACCGGTAAAAGGCACATAGGAGGATGTCATGAAGAAGTGGTTTGTAAGTATTCTGCTTGCCCTGCTAATGTTATCGGTGCCAATGGCTGCTTTTCTTCCCGTTGTTTCGGCGGCAGGTAATCCGGCATCTGCAGGTGCGGCCGTAGCCGCCAGCGCAAAAGGTTATGCTCTGATTGATGTTACTTCGGGACGTATTCTGGCATCGCGTCAAGGAGATACCAAAATGCGGATCGCAAGCCTGACGAAAGTAATGACCGCCATTGTAGCGATTGAGAACGGCCGGTTATCGGACAAGGTGAAGGTTAGCCGCAACGCTTATGCTAAAGAAGGGTCGTCGATTTATCTCAAATTGGGTGAAGAGATGAGTCTCGAAAACCTTCTCTATGGACTGATGCTTCGTTCTGGGAACGATGCGGCTGTAGCCATTGCGGAACATGTGGGAGCTTCCCTTGACGGGTTTGTTCACATGATGAACCAGAAAGCGGAAGAAATCGGCATGGTGAACACCCATTTCGATAATCCGCATGGATTGGATACCGATACCCATTATTCTACGGCGAACGATATGGCGCGTCTTACGGCATATTCCATGAAAAATCCCGTGTTCCGCCAAATTTCCGGCACCAAACTGAAGAAAGCGCCGAATCCGAATGAAGAGTGGGACTACGTATGGCGGAACAAAAACAAAATGCTGTACCTGTATGAAGGCGCTGACGGCGGTAAAACAGGCTACACCAAATTGGCGGGAAGATGCCTGATTTCCTCAGCAACAAGAGGGACTCAGCAGCTGGCGGCAGTAACATTAAACGCTCCTGACGATTGGTCGGACCACCGCAGAATGTTCGATTACGGATTTGCCCGATTCCCGCTGCGTGAGCTGGTGCATTCCGGCGACCCGATTCCCGGCACTGCCTTTACGGCAGGTAGAAGTTTTTCTTATCCGCTTGCCGATCAAGAGACCGGGCTTCTTTCAAAGAAGATTGAACTGGAGCCTCAAGGAACCGATAACTACACACTCGGGTATAGGGGAAGGGTCATGCTCTATTTGGATCGGGAGCCGATCGGTGCCGTTCCGTTCGCAGAACCGGGAGTTAACATCCATTTTAGCCTTGACCAGGCCCGAAACTACGCGATGACAACGGCGGCGGATACGGGCAGCAGTAACAATTTTACAAATTCCTTACTGAATGTGCTTCGCACCGTGTTTACAGGAAATACCGGTCGTTAATGGAAGGGAGCGCTGCCCTTTGGTAAATTTCATCTGGTTGTTCTTTATTCTGGCAGGTTTCATTGTTGCTGCTGTGAACGGACGTATCGAAGTCGTTACTGAGGCTGCTTTTGAAGGGGCCAAAACAGGAGTCACCGTTTGTTTCGGGTTAATCAGCATCCTGGTATTTTGGCTGGGCATGATGCGGATTGCGGAAGATTCCGGTCTTCTGGGCAAGTTAGCTGTATTGCTGCAGCCATTTGTCCGGTTTCTGTTTCCCGGAATCCCGCGAAACCATCCTGCCATCGGCTACATCATGTCGAATATGAGCGCGAATATTCTCGGACTCGGCAACGCTGCTACACCGATGGGCATCAAGGCCATGCAAGAACTGCAGAAGCTGAATCCCCACAAAGAGCAAGCGACACCTGAAATGTGCACGCTTCTTGCTTTGAATACCTCCAGCCTCACCCTAGTGCCAACTACACTCATAGCGATCCGGATGAATTTCAATTCGCTGTCTCCGACGGACATTGTCGGCACCACCTTGATCGCAACATTCATTTCAACCGCTGCAGCTATAGCGGTAGACCGCTGGTACCGGCGACGACAGCCACCGATCCGATATACGAAAGGGTGACAGCAGGTGTATGAATTTATTAATATCATTTCGGCCTGGACGATTCCTGTCATGCTGGTGCTGATCCCGTTATATGCGGTGTTCCGCAAAGTTCCGGTTTATGAATCGTTCACGGACGGCGCTAAGGAGGGCTTTGATACCGCTATTAAAATCATTCCACACCTGGTCGGCATGATGGTGGCGATCAGTATATTCCGCGCTTCCGGGGCAATGGAATGGATCATCGGCATGATCAAGCCTATACTTGACTATCTGGGCATTCCAAGCGAGGTATTTCCCTTGGCGATTCTTCGCCCGATTACAGGTGCGGGGTCCCTCGCTTTCACGACGGACCTGATTAAACAGCACGGTCCTGATTCGATGATCGGGCGCATTGCCTCTACGATTCAGGGCAGTACGGATACGACACTGTATGTGCTTACCGTTTATTTTGGGGCAGTCGGGATCCGAAAGGCGGGGTATGCTTTAAAAGTCGGGCTGATCTCCGATCTGGTCGGTTTTTTGGCGGCTGTGGCCGTATGTTTTCTAGTATTCGCTTAAATGAAAGGCTCTGAAATCAATCACATATGCCTAAATTTAGAATGTTTATAACGCCGCGTCGAAACGGGGCGTTATTTGCCGTTTACCGAACTTGTGATTTCCCTGAAGGATGGGTATGATTAGGGTTGAGGTGAATCGTATTCATGGAAAGATTACAGAAAGTATTAGCCCAAGCGGGAGTTGCCTCCCGCCGCAAATGTGAGGAAATTATCCTTGCCGGGCGGGTGACGGTGAACGGGGAAGTGGTCAACACCCTGGGGGCCAAAGCCAACCCTAACACGGACGAGATTAAAGTGGACGGGAAACCCGTTGCTTTTGAGAAGAAAGTGTATTTGCTGTTCAATAAGCCTAAAGGTGTCATCACCAGTGCATCCGACCCGGAAGGCCGCAAAATTGTTACGGATTATTTGAAAGGAATCAAAGAGCGGGTTTATCCTGTCGGAAGGCTGGACTACGATACGGAAGGTCTATTGATACTGACGAATGACGGGGAGTTTGCGAATTTGCTTACCCATCCGAAGCATCATGTGCCGAAAACGTATCTTGCTACAGTGAAAGGCGTACCGCATGGAGACAAGCTGGAGAGACTCCGAAACGGCGTCAAGCTGGAAGACGGTATGACTGCACCTGCCGAAGTGGAGTATCAGGATGTCGATCCTGAGAAGAAGCAGGCGACCATTATGATCACCATTTACGAAGGCCGGAACCGGCAGGTGCGCCGCATGTTCGATGCCATTCATCATCCGGTGGACAAGCTGAAGCGGATTGCGTTCGGGCCGATTCTGCTGTCCAACTTGAAGCGGGGAACATTCCGGCCGCTCACGGCAGTAGAAGTGAAAGAGCTGCAGGACAGCGCTTTAAAGACACATAAAATTCAAAATAATCCGTAGGTGTCCTACTATCGGTTCGCTATAATATAGATAGTAACTTTTAGTAAGAGACTCTATTAAGTACGGGTGATAAGATGGGCAAACATAAAAAATGGATACAAATCGTCATACTGACAGCTGTTGTCCTCATCGGTGCCGTTACCATCGGAGGGAGCCTGTTCTCCGAGGGGAATAAGGCTCCGGCCGCAGGCGACAAAGCTCCGGCGTTTACGCTGTCCGGTCTGGACGGAAAGCAGCACAGCCTTTCTGATTATAAGGGGAAGTATGTGCTGGTTAATTTTTGGGGGACGTTCTGCCCTCCTTGCGTCGAGGAAATGCCGGCGATTCAATCTCAGTATCATCACTGGAATAAGGAAAAGCCGTTTGAAGTGCTTGGCATCAACCTGAGCGAGGATGCTTTTACAGTAAAGTCATTTATGAACCAGTACGGTCTCAACTTTCCTGTAGCGCTGGATACGAACCGGACAATTGAGAAGAAATACGGTCTTGTTTCTTATCCGACTTCGTTTTTTATCGGTCCGGACGGACGTATCGTGGAAATGTATCAAGGCGGTATGGATGAAACGATGCTGAAATTGAAAATCGAGAAATTACTTAGTGCTAGCTAACTAGATTGGGGAGGTTATCTGGGTGTTCGAGAACACGAAATGCGAATGCGGCCACCAGAACCCGATCGGAACCGTTCTATGTGAATCCTGCGGAAAGCCGCTGGCTGAAGAGGCCGGCGAAGAGATTCTTGAAATGCGCTACGATGGGGCGGCCCGCCGTTCCCAGCGCGTCAATCCTTCTTGGATCAACCGGATTTGGAACTTTTTTTCATCGGTAAAGATTGCCGTATATTTAATCGTACTTACTTTGCTGGGAGCCACCTTAGGCACCATATACCCGCAAGAGAACACATTCATTAATATTGATCCGGTCAAATTCTATCCTGAGAATTACGGTAAGCTGGGCGAAATTTATTATTTCCTTGGGTTGTCCCATACCTACGAATCCTGGTGGTTTAAACTGCTGCTCTTGATGATCGGCACTTCGCTTGTGATTTGCAGCCTGGACAGGGTACTTCCCTTGTACCGTGCCTTAAGCAAGCAGCAGATCCGCAAGCACCTCCAGTTCCTGACCCGTCAAAAAGTGCGCTATACCGGGGAATTGAGTGTGCAAGGCGATAAGGAACAGGAAGGCGCCGACTGGGTCAGCGAGATGGGTGCCATTCTCAAAAAACGCGGATATCGTATCCACAAAGACGGAACCGCTTTATTGGCCGAGAAGAACAGGTTTAGCCGGTGGGGCCCTTATATTAACCATATCGGCTTGATTATTTTCTTGCTGGCTGTTCTTGCACGCTCCATTCCCGGCTGGCATATGGACAACTATATGGATTTTCCTGAAGGGGAAGTCAAACAGATTCCTGAGACGAATTATTACTTAAAGAATGAAAAGTTTACGCTTGACCTTTATAAAGAATCCGACTTGCCGAAAGAATTTCAGGGAACAGGCAAGATCGTTCCGAAGCTATATGAAACGAAAGCGGTTCTTTATGAATGTACGGCGGATTGCGCCGACCCCTCAAAGCCTCCGGTGCTTAAGGAAGTGAAGCGCCATAACATTATCGTAAACGATCCTCTGCAGTACAAAGGGCTGATGGCATTTCAGTTTGATTTCGACGCAACACCGAAACTGCAGGCGGTAAACGCCAAGCTGAAGCTGAAACAAACCGGCGAATCGTTCGGACCGTTCCTTATTACGATGAAGAACCCTGGAGCCGAATACAAGGCAGGTCCCTACACCCTTTATCTGGAGCAGAAGTATTTGGACTTTACTTTGGACGCAAATGGCCAGCCTACGACCAAATCCCGGGAGCCGAATGCACCCGCCTTCATTTTTCTAATCAAAGGACCCGGGCTCCCGGCGGACGGAGCGCCATACATGTACTTCCCTAAACAGGTGGATAAACAGAGGTTCGGCCAAGATCAAATTAACGGTGCCTGGGCGGACCGGTTCGAAATTTCGGTAGATTCGATGGAAGACGTCCGTTTTTCGAATTATACAAGCTTCCTGAACTTGCGGGTAGACAAAGCGATGCCGTATATTTGGACCGGTGCGGCGATCTTCATGATTGGCGTAATTATGGGTCTGTACTGGCAGCACCGACGGATCTGGCTCCGCATTGACGGACGGACGCTGACTCTTGGTGCGCACACGAACAAAAACTGGTACGGCATGCGGAATGATGTCGCTTACGCACTGAACAAAATGGGCATTGCCGTAGAGGATTCTAAACAATTGGAGCAAGGGGGAAGAAAGGCTTGAGTCTTATGCTCGACATCAGCGGCGATGCGCTGCTATTGGCCTTGTTTATATACTGTTTCGCTTTTCTAGGGTTCGTTCTCTCCATTGCCGGACGCAGATGGAGCAACCGGGATCCGCAGGCTCACACGCTTCGCTGGAGCCGTTTGTCATTTATTTTAACCATAGTAGGACTGGCTTCTCACCTGACATATTTCATTACCCGCTGGATCGGCGGGGGCCACATTCCGAACAGCAATATGTATGAATTCATGACATTGCTGTCTATGCTGATTACTGTAGCATTTGTAATTATTTATTTGATCTATAAACCTGCAGTTCTCGGGATATTTTCACTGCCGATCAGCGTCATTATCATCGCTTATGCTTCTGTATTCCCTCAGGAAGTACAGCCTCTGATACCGGCCCTGAATTCTTACTGGCTGAAAATACATGTAACTACGGCTGCATTAGGAGAAGCGTTCTTTGCCGTCGGGTTTGCTTCAGGACTAATGTACCTTCTTCGCGCGACAGATTTTGAGTCCCGGACGAAACAGGCACGCAAAGCACAGCGCGGAATTGAGCTCATTCTGTTAACTGTCATTGTCGTAATTGCATTTATCGGAGGGGTATTTGGATTCAAAGCCGGAGGATACCATGCGGAGTTTTCTCAGCAGTCGACTGTTAAAAATAAGGAAACCGGCGCAGAGGAAGTGTCGAAACAGACGGTACGCTATATTTTGCCGCCTATTGTCAAACCCTATAACAGCGAAATTGTATCCTTCCAGCCTTACTTAGGAATAAAGGCTCCGCTGCTGGAAGCTCCGTCCTGGATGAACGGAGTGAATGCAGGACGGAAGCTGAATACCGTAATCTGGTCCCTGATCCTGGGCGCTTTGACTTATGCATTGCTGCGGCTTATCGCACGGAAGCCTCTTGGTAAGGCGATTCACCGCCTGCTTGACGGGATCAATCCGGAGGATCTTGATGAAATCAGCTACCGTGCTAATGCAATCGGTTATCCTATCTTTACGCTGGGAGCACTCATCTTTGCTATGATCTGGGCACATTATGCGTGGTCCCGTTTCTGGGGTTGGGACCCGAAGGAAGTTTGGGCTCTGATTACATGGCTGTTTTATACGGCGTATCTTCATTTGCGCTTATCCAAAGGCTGGCAGGGAAGCAAATCCTCCTGGCTGGCGGTCATAGGTTTTATCATCGTTATGTTTACTTTGGTAGGAGTTAACCTTGTCATTGCAGGGTTGCATTCTTACGCAGGAGTTTAACAGCAGTTACATCATTCCGTTTTGGAGGTGCTTTCCTTGAACGAACCTGGAAATCATGAAATTCTGGTCGTAGATGATGAAGAACGGATCCGCAGGCTGCTGCGGATGTATCTCGAGAAGGAAGGGTATACGATCGATGAGGCAGAAGATGGGGAAACTGCTCTGCAGAAAGCGACGGAACGCGATTACGATTTGATCCTGCTGGATGTGATGCTTCCCGGTATAGACGGCGTAGAAGTATGCAGCCGTCTTCGCCAGGTGAAATCGACCCCTGTCATCATGCTGACGGCCAAAGGGGAAGAAGTGAACAGGGTACAGGGCTTTGAGGTTGGAGCGGATGACTATGTCGTAAAACCTTTTTCCCCTAGAGAAGTGATCTATAGGGTGAAGGCCATTCTACGGCGTTCATCGGCCACTGCGTTCCTTTCAAAAGAAGCGAATACCAGCAATAACATTGTATTCCCGCACCTTATTATCGAGCATGACGCTCACAGAGTAACGGCCGGAGGGCAAGAGGTGAGCCTCACGCCTAAGGAATATGAACTCCTGCATTATTTGGCAACATCTCCGGATAAAGTATTCTCCCGAGAAGATTTGCTGAAGGATGTATGGAATTATGAATTTTTCGGAGATTTGCGTACGGTGGACACGCATGTTAAGCGTCTGCGCGAGAAGCTGAACAAAGTCTCTCCGGAAGCGGCCGCCATGATCACGACCGTGTGGGGCGTAGGATACAAATTAGAGGTGCCTAAATAACATGTGGCCGTGGAAAAGCGTCGTCGGTAAGCTCTGGGGAACGATTACGCTCCTGGTTATTTTTGTGCTCGGGATGCTGGCGCTGTTTCTTCTGGATTATATCGACCAAAACTTCGCCAACTCCAAAGCTGTTAAGCATTTGTTCGTGTACACTTGTATTATCGGTTTCTCGCTTACTACGATCTTTGCTTTCTTTCTCTCAACGAAAATCAGCCAGCCGCTTGTCCAGCTTAAGAATGCTGCGGCACAAATCACCCGAGGCGATTATAAGACAAGGGTTCCGGTAAGGTCTACCGACGAAATCGGCCAGCTTGCCAGCACATTTAATTTTATGGCTATTGAGCTGGATGAGACAATTAAAGACCTTAACCACGAGAAAGAACACTTGTCGAGTATTTTACGGAGTATGGGCGATGCCGTCATTACATTCGACGCAGATGGCAGTGTGATCTTGGCTAACCCGCAAGGTGAGAGGATCCTTCAGGAATGGGGACAAATCCTCTGGGAAGGTACGGAGTCGGAACAGCAGCCTTTGTCTGCGGGCGATTTGCCGGAACCGCTCAGAAAGCTGTTTTATACAGTAGTGGAGAAGCAAAGCGAATTAACGACGAAGCTGCATGTGCAGCAGGAAGTGTGGTCGGTTGTACTTGCGCCCCTTTATTCGAACGATATGATTCGGGGGGCGGTAGCGGTACTCCGGGATGTCACGGAAGAACACCGTTCGGACAAGCTGCGCAAAGACTTTGTGGCGAATGTGTCCCACGAACTGCGGACGCCGATTTCCATGCTTCAGGGTTACAGCGAAGCGCTGTTGGATGACATTGCGGCTACTCCGGAAGAACGGAAGGAACTGGTACAGGTCATCTATGATGAATCTCTTCGAATGGGGCGCCTGGTCAAAGATCTGCTGGATCTTGCCCGGATGGAAGCCGGCCATATGGAGATGAACTGGAATAAAGTCAATGTGTCGGAACTGGCCCGAAGAGTACAGCGCAAGTTCCAGGTTGTGTCCAAGGACCGGGGGATCCCGCTTTATTTGCAGCAGACGTCTAACGATTTGTATCTTGAAGCCGCTGATGAAGACCGCTTGGAACAGGTAATGACGAATCTTCTGGACAACGGGATTCGCCATACTTCTCCCGGCTCGAGTATCACCATTCGGTTGAAACCGATCGAGAGCAGCGCGGACCGTAAGCTCCTGATTGAAATTGAAGATGAAGGTCGCGGTATTCCGGCGGAAGATCTTCCTTTTATCTTTGAACGGTTTTATAAGGCTGACAAAGCCAGAACCCGAGGTAACAGCGGGGGAACGGGTTTGGGGTTATCGATTGTAAAAAATATCGTCGATGCTCACCGGGGGACCGTGAAGGTACAAAGTACCGTCGGACATGGGACGACATTCTTCATCACACTCCCTGGTATACTATAGGTCGAATATAGGACACTTTTCATGGTTTTCTACATGAAAAGTGTCTTTTTTGTTGAAATAAAGAGGAAAATCTTGTTGCTCGTGAAACAATACGGTGGATCGCCTTTACAAAATGTCTTGACAAGTTTGTACATGTATTTTATTGTACTAAGTGTACTATGTGACATAATACACATGATTCAACAATGGAGTTGAAAATATGATCGTAATTAATGAACGCAGTCCCATACCCATTTATGAACAGATTATCCAGCAGCTGAAAGAGCTAATTCTTAAAGGGGCAGTCACGAGCGGGGAAAAGCTGCCTTCCGTAAGAGAGCTGTCCGCTACCATTTTAGTCAATCCCAATACCGTCAGCAAAGCCTATCAGGAGCTGGAGCGCCAGGGCGTAATCGAAACGCTGAGAGGGAAGGGGACCTATGTTTGCAGCCAGCAAGCGGCCAAGATTACACCCGAAATGCTGGAACAGATTCGGCAATCGTTAAAGCAAACAGTGCTGGAAGCCTCTTATGCAGGGATTTCCGGGGAACAGCTGAAGACATGGATTGACCAGTATTTATTGGAACTAAGGAGTGGAACCAATGCTTGAAGTGAAGCAAGTAACGAAGAAAATCGATGGACGGCCTATTTTGCAGAATATAACCTTTTCCTTGGATTCAGGAAGCATAGCAGGGCTGGTTGGACGCAACGGGGCGGGTAAGACTACGCTTCTTCGGACAATGGCCGGCATCTTGGATCCGGAACAGGGCTCGATACAATGGAACAGCGTTTCAGTGCACAGCCATCCAGAAGTGAAGCGGGATATGGTTTACATTGCAGATTCCACCGAGCCGTTTCATGGGTATACCGCTATGGAACTGGCCGATTTATACCAGCAGATCTATCCCAAATTTGACAGGATGTATTTTATGGATCTCATGGAACGTTTCAAGCTGCCTTTTCACAAAAAAATCCGCCATTTCTCTAAAGGGATGAAGGCATTGACGGTGTTGATTTTATCGTTTTCTACTAGGGCCTCCTGCATTTTGCTGGATGAACCTACAAACGGGATTGATGCCATTGTAAAAAAACAAGTATTGTCCCTGCTCGTTGAAGAGGTTGCCGAATCGGGAGTCACGGTAGTAATCTCGACGCATCATCTGGAGGAACTGGAACGGATCGCGGATACCATTTTATTATTTAAAGGAACAACCGTAGAAACGATAGAGGGAAACGGGTCTTCCGGACCGTATGTCAAACTGCAGGTTGTCTTTAGGGAACAGGCACCGGCCGCGCTGCTATCCTTGCCGAATGTAAGAGTCAGCAGCCAGGTTGGACGTGTGTACACACTGTTGATTGAAGATCAGCAGGAGGAAACAGTTAGGCTGTTTGAACAGGAATCCCCGCTGGTTCTTGAGCGCCTGCCTGTAAGACTTGAGGATTTGTTCACTTATAAATTGGGGGACGAACATCATGTGGAATAAATTAGCCTGGAACCGGGCTTTATGGAGCAAAGATTATAAACAGGCGAAATTCTTATTATGGATGCTGCCTGTAATAACATTCCTATTTATGGGATTTAGCACTTACTTCAGTCTGCTTGCCATAGATGACGACACGTTAAAGTGGAGGCTAGCGGATCTAGAGGACGGTGTTTATCAGTTATCAGCGATCACAAATAATGAAGCAATGCTCCGGGTTGCGCTGGCCATCGTGGTGATTCTGTTGGCTGCCCTTCTGATCGGTGGGGAAAGACGGGGATCGATGAATGATTTTTCCTTTTCCCTGCCTTATACCAGAAGCGAGCTGTTTTTTTCCAAGTGGAAGATAGGCGCAGTCTTTCTTATCGCCTCTGTTCTGGTCAATGTTTTGATCGATATAGGATTTACGCTTGCTTCCAAATTTGCGCCCTATTTAGAGCTTGGCTATTACATGAAAGAAACAGGAAGTATGACCATCGCGTTACTCGCTTTATTTACCTTTGCTTTGGTTGTAGGCACTTTTACGGGGAACTGGATTACCCAAGTTGTGCTGACTGGTATTTTCAGTGTGTTCCCTTTTGGATTCTATTTCATATGTACGTATGGCTTTATGATTCACGCTCCTGCTGTGAGGGCAGCACGTTGGAATATTGAGGATAATCCGCTGTTTATTTTCGCATCCAATATGAGTTTAGGGATACACATATTGGATTATACACCGCTCGAACACATTTACGCGTGGGTACCTGTTGTGATGATCCTGATTTTGCTTCCTCTAGGTGCTTGGATTTATGAAAGGAACAAGATTGAGAACAATGGGAAAATGGTGATTTTCCCGATAATAGAACCAGTACTGAAATGGGGGGTCGTTGTTTGCTGCGGTTTAACCGGAGGGATGTTCTTCGAAGGGATAAGCTATGGGGATATGAATAAGGCGGAATATTATACAGGTTTCCTTCTGGCAGCAGCGGCCGCTTACTTGGTAATGAGGTTTGTAATCCGGCGCAGATTTAGAGAAAGATCATAAGGAGAGGAGAATTCACCGCATGGATAGAAAAGAAGCCTACATCCGGCTGGACAACATCAGCCACCAATTTCATATCGGCAAAAAAGGGAGCGAGCGCATTATTCCCGTCCTGCATGAAATCAATCTTCATATTCGAAAAGGGGACATCGTGTCCATCATCGGGCGCAGCGGATCCGGAAAATCTACGCTTCTGAACCTGATCAGCGGTTATATTCGGCCTTCGGAAGGTCAGATCATAATAAACGGCAGAGATGTCAGCAGGCTGTCCGAAGGGGATTGGGCCCATTTCAGGCTGGAACATTTCGGGTTTATATTTCAGAGCTTTCAGTTGATTCCAAGCATGACGGCCTATGCCAATATAGAACTGCCCTTGATCTTGAAAGGAATGGACGAAACGGCACGGCGTGTACAGACGATGGAAATGCTTCGTAAAGTAAACTTGGAAGAGTATGCAGAGCATTACCCAAGCGAGCTTTCCGGCGGACAGCAGCAGAGAGTATCCATTGCACGTGCTCTGGTTGTGAACCCGCCGATCATTCTAGCGGACGAGCCGACAGGCAGCCTGGACAGTGAAAATGAAGACAGCCTGCTTTCCTTTATCCGCAAGTTGAACGAAGAGGAAGGGATCACCTTCCTTATGATCACGCATGACGATAAAGTAGCCTCTATAGCAGATCACATCATCACATTAAAGGATGGGCGGATTGCCTAAAGTTATCTTTTTACAAAAGAAAGTTTCGGAAGAGGGGGAGAGAACCGGAGATGAAGTTCAGGGACAGAATGAGATTCGTTCAGGCGAATATGAAAAAGAATAAATCTAGAGTGTTCATGACTGTGCTAGCGACCGCTATGGGATGTGCATTTCTTATCGTGCTCGCATCCGTCGGATTCGGATTGGAACGAAGTGTTGTTAAAGAGGTGACGGAGGGGCAGCTGTTGACCAAAATTTCCATTGAGGGCAAGAAGGCCGGAAAAGAACATGCCCAGGTGGAGTCTTCCGATGTGCAGGAATTAGAAAAACTGAAATACGTACAGGCTGTCACAGCTCAGCGGACGATTAGGCAGGAAGCCTTGATTTTCTGGGGAAAAGAGAAATTACAGCCCCAAATGGCAGTCACCGACATGGTTTCTGAGAAAAAGGCAGGGTTGGAGCTTGCGATTGGAACGTTACCGGACAAGCCTCAGGAAGTGGTTGTCGGATATCATTTCGCCGCATTAATACTGAAAAACAAGGGAGAAACGCCGGAAGCCTTCCTAAATGCAGCGAAGAAGCTTCTTGGGCAGACGATTGAGCTTGAAGTTCACAGGTATAATGGAACGAAAAAAGAAACAACCCGTATTCCGCTCCAAATCGCCGGGGTCCGAAAGGCACCGTCCAGGGACTATTTGCAGGACTCCTCCGTGATGATGAGTATGGATGTCATGGATCAGGTTGAACAATTTACCCATACCCGAGGCGGATTGGTTTATCCTCTGCAGGAAGAGGGACAGGGGGGAACGGAAATTCCGGCTCCCGAACCGGTTGACAGCAAGAAGCCCGTCACTTACGATGCCGTATCGGTATTTGTCGATGACGCTTCCCATATAAAAGGCGTTTCCGATAAGGCCAAAAAATTGGGATATTTGACTCACTCTGTCGCGGATGAGCTGAAACAAGTGAATCTGTTATTCGGAGTGATGAAACTGGGCCTGCTGTTCGTTGGAACGATCGCTGTTCTGATTGCATCGATCGGCATTTATAATACAATGACGATGGCGGTAACGGAACGGGCGCAGGATATCGGAATCATGAAAGCCATCGGGGCGCATCCTTCTACAATCCGGAAGATCTTCCGGTTGGAGAGTGCATATATTGGAATTCTCGGGGCGCTTGCAGGAACAGCTGTTGCATACGCGGTCAGCGTGCTCGTGAATCTCGTAATGCCTGCGGTCCTTTCAGGTGTATTCAATGAAACCACACCGGACGGACTTCAATTTTCTTACATTCCCGGTTGGCTGGTCCTTGTGTGCATAGCTATCAGTATAGGTGTTGCGGTCGTGTCAGGGGTGCGTCCTGCCGCACGCGCCACCAAAGTGGATGTACTCAAGGCGCTGCGCAGAGATATATAAGGTAAGAAATGATTAGTTCATGTGATACAAAAAAAGCCCTCCGGTTTCCACTGGAGGGCTTTCTATTTTACAATCAATTTAGAGAGTAATTTCTTTGACAGTAATAATTTCCGGAAGCTTAGCTAATTCTTCGACTACAATCTTTGCAGGCTGTTTATCTACGGTCAGAACCATGATGGCTGCGCCGCCGACAATTTTACGGCCTACCTGCATCGTTGCGATGTTCACTTCGTTAGAACCGAGAAGCGTACCTACGCGGCCGATAATCCCCGGTTTGTCGTTATGGGAAATAATGAGCAGGTTGCCTTCCGGCGAAATATCGACCGGATATTGATCCAACTGAACGAACCTTGCTCCGTATCCGTTGAGCAGCGTTCCAGCCAATAGGCGCTCTTCTTTGTTAGATTTCAGCGTAAGCGTGATCAGGTTGGTGAAGCCTTTGGTCGCCGCTGTCTTGGAGACTACGACTTGAACGTCCCGTTCTTTGGCCAGGTGCATCGAGTTCACAACGTTTACGACATCGCCGCCTAGATGATGAGAGAGCACGCCGCGAACCACATAACGAGTGAGCGGATTGGTATCTACATCCGCAAGCTCGCCGGAGTAATTGACGTGAATCTCACGCACAGCGCCAATCGTGAGCTGAGCTAGGAAATGTCCCAGTTTCTCGCCGAGGTCAAAGTAAGGCTGCAGCTTGTTCAGCACATCGGCAGGTACAGGAGGCATGTTAACGGCATTCTTGAACGCTTGGCCGCGAAGAATCAGCAGCACTTGCTCCGAAACGTCGATGGCTACATTCTCTTGTGCTTCCACTGTAGAAGCCCCTAAATGCGGTGTTACGATGATTTGGGGATGCTTCAAGAAAGGATGATCCGGTCTAGGCGGTTCTTCTTCAAACACGTCGAAGGCTGCACCCGCAACGATCCCCTGGTCCACGGCTTCCATAAGCGCCAGCTCATCGATAATGCCCCCGCGCGCGCAGTTTACGATACGCATGCCTTTTTTCATAATTTCGAATTGAGGACGGGAAATCATATGACGGGTTTCCGGGGTCAATGGGGTATGGACTGTAATGAAATCGGCGTTGGCAACAATCTCATTCACAGTGCCAAGCTTTACACCCAGCTTCTCGGCGCGTTCTTCCGTAAGGAACGGATCGTATGCATGGATGGACATGCCGAACGCTTTCGCACGGGCTGCTACTTCGCTTCCGATACGGCCCATACCTAGGACGCCAAGCACTTTGTTTCGCAGTTCGACACCGAGGAACGATTTACGGTCCCATACGCCGTTTACTGTTTTGGCATAAGCTTGAGGAATGTGACGGGCCACAGCCATCATCATTGCGAATGTATGCTCACAGGTAGTGATGGTGTTTCCGTCCGGAGCATTAATGACGATAATGCCGCGCTTCGTAGCGGCGGGAAGGTCGATGTTATCTACACCTACTCCTGCACGCCCTACGACTTTCAATTTCTTGCCGGCTTCCATGATTCGTTCAGTCACTCTGGTCTGGCTGCGGACAAGCAGGGCATCATACTCGCCGATAATGTCGACCAATTCATCCTCGGATAAACCAGGCTTCTTATCCACAGTTACATCGCTTGCATCGTAGAGCAGTTGAATCCCCATATCGCTGATCGGATCTGAAACTAATACCTTGTACATTATTCTTGCCTCCCCTAGTGAATGTAAATCTATTGAAAAGCTTCAAGATGAAGCAGTTTCGGCATCGATTCGCGTTTCCGGATTGCAAAAAACTCCCGGCCTTATACACACGGCTAGCGTATATAAGGGACGAGAGTTATCTTCGTGGTACCACCCTAATTCACCGCCCATACCTGCAGGCAGCCTCATTGGTCTTCAGACCGGAGAAGTAACGGACTCCAACCGACCGCACCTACTTACTTTCAGTGCAATGACTCAGGAATGCTGGAAACATTCTTCCGTACGCCGGTTCGCACCACCCACCGGTTCTCTGGGTACATCCGAATATTCCTTTCCTTCACAGTGTTTATCGTTCTGTATTTTTCATAATGTAACATGGCTGCGTTAAGAGTGTCAATAGAACAACTGCACATTTACGAACATTCACAAAACCTTCAAATCTAATATGCTTTAGGTTTGAGGTCCGCGTAACTCGTAACTTTCGGCAGCGCCGCACGTATATAAAATTGCCGCTGTTGTTGGTTTCCATTGTATCATACTCCTGCGCCAGTGCAATGCATTAAAGCTTGAACCTATAGTAAAATTTAGTTATCATTCTATAAATAAACTTCAATAGGGGGAAAAGTATGAAACCATACACTTCCATAGCTCCGAATGAATTTCTATCAAAATACAAAGAAGGCATGAAGGATGCCGACATTATAGATGTACGCGAACCTGAAGAGTGGGACTATTACCATTTGGAGGAAAGCCGTCTGGTCCCCATGAACACAATCCCTGTAAGCCTGGACACGCTAAGTAAAGAAAAAACGCTGTACGTGATCTGCGCGCACGGCGTTCGAAGTGAACATGTATGCTATTATCTGAACCAGGCCGGATACGGCAATGTTGTCAACGTCGAGGGCGGCATGGCTGCGGTATCCGGCTTGTGCGGGTTCAAGTACGACTGATGATCCTCCTAGCGGACGAGAAGCGGGATTAAAGGAAGTTTCTCATTTGCGTAATACTTGTCCCTATTTTTTAAATAATCACCGGCTCGGACTGCTTCCGTCTCGATCAGCATCAGCGCAATTTCACGTACATTGGTCAGCTTAAGTTTTTGCAACGTTCCGTTTCGGAGCATTTGATCGATGCGGACTGACAAGTCTTGAGGGTCGAACGGTTCATACTGCTTTTCCTCGAGCAGAAGATTCGCCAGGTAAGCGTTTTTTGAGTTGAGACTCAGGCCGCTCCATTGTTTTAGATCGATCTTTTCTGTACCGGGCATAGATGCAAGCTTCAGGTTGGAATCGCCGCCGGCGTTCCATTTAAGAATTGCTTCATAATATTGAGCCTGCGCCAGCAGACCGAAATTGGCAGCTTCCTGCACATACGGGTCGGCCGTAATTTGGCGGATAAAAGCAGCAGTGCCGAGGCCTTCCGCTTTTTCTTTATACTTTGCTGCACTTTGTGAAAACAGTTTTAGGCTCTTAAGGTAATTCTTCTGCGCTTCCTGTAGCAAAGGCGTTGAGCCCGGCATCGAAGATTTGGCAGCTTTCCGGTATTCTTCGTCCGCAATCCGGCTAAGTTCGTTTAGCAAAGATGACGGAGACGCGGAGGTCTGCTGACGGTCCATCGCATCGAGATGGTCGAACCATTTGCCTTGAAAGACACGATAAGGCGAAAAAATGGTATGATAGAAAGAAACAAGTTGCTGTTGTGGATAGGAAGCCGCAGTTGGTTGCTTGCTCACAGGAGACAGTAATCCACTGTATTTGGCTTCCGCTTTTTGGGTTCCGATCTGGACTCCGTAGAAGAAAGCCCCCACAGCGCCAACCAGCATTAGAATAAAGAACAAGGAGAACAGGTACTCTGTACGGGATAGTCTCTTTTCCATGATTTAACTCCTAGTATAGATTTGAATATCAGTATAGGACAAAAGTCGTAAAAATGGAACCACTACGTCAAGACAGGCAGGTCGCTCATGAAAAAATTTAAACTTAACATCAAGCGGATTTCAGCAAATGAGCTAAGCGACAGGATGCTTTTGATCAATTTATACTTTACTCAGCTCCTATCTATAGTTATCGGCTTGATCGTCCTATTTTTTCAGCATCAAAATATAATTGATCTACTGGCGTTACCGCCAAATGTTTCGTTCCTCTACTGGGGAGCGGGGCTCGCGGCTGCCGTGCTGGTTGTGGATATAGTCCTATCCCGGTGGATCCCCGAAGAAGCGGCGGATGACGGAGGAATTAATGAACTGATCTTTAAGAACCGGTCCGTTTGGCACATTGCCGTCATTTCCTTTGTTGTTGCATTATGTGAAGAGATTTTGTTTAGGGGTGCGGTGCAGCATGCTTTCGGACCCTATTGGACGAGCATCCTGTTTGCCGCGATTCATGTCAGATATCTACGGCATTGGATCCCGACGGGACTTGTATTCAGCATCAGTTACGCTATGGGGTGGGTGTATATTCAAACGGGTTCGTTATGGACGCCGATTATCGCTCATTTCCTTATAGATTTGGTTATGGGATTAATTATACGTTTTCGGAGGGAATCATGAGTTTTGAACCGCGCAGCGCTAAACACAGCAGGAAGAGCACGAGGGCGCAGGACGAACAGCCGGCACTGCCTTCAAGAAGGGTGAAGCATCCGTCCAACAAAGAGAAAATGTCCAACTTGTACTATAATTTTCTTATCGTGTTGTTTATTGGTCTTACCGTTGGTTTAATTCTTCGTTTTAAATAAATGAATCTGCAATGAAACCATGAAAATGCAAGAGCCCTCCGTTCCCACGGAGGGCTTTTATGTGCTGTCTCTTGTTCAGGAGGTTCTGTGCGGATCAATGGCTGCAGGGTCGATAAAAGTGTATCCTTTGGATTCAAGCAGGGTCAGCAGTTCATCCAAAGCTTCTGCCGTCCATGGAAGCTCGTGCATGAGGATATTGCTTCCCGGATTGAGCTGCTTCATTACCGTTGCAATGACTTGATCCGGCTTATTTTTATTTTTGCCGAGCCAGTCTTCAGATCCGTTAGACCAGGTCATATACAGCATGCCCAGCTGGGCTGAGGTTTTCCTTACCGTATCTCCCCCGGAACCGAAAGGAGGGCGGAAAAAGGCGGGAGACGTACCGGTTACCTTTTTAACAATAGTTTGTACGTCCGTTAGCTGCTGTTTTACCTTCTGTGCGCTTTGTTTCTTTAAATCGATATGATCCCAGGAATGATTGCCAATGGTCTGTTTGCGGTCATGAATGAGTTTCAGCAGCTCCGGATGTTCTTTTACCCGGTAGCCGTTTACGAAAAAGATGGCTTTCGCTTTATGTTTATCAAGCGTTCCTAAAATACTTTCCAGCAGGGGCTTTTCTTTGGGACCATCGTCAAAGGTAAGCAGTACGGCTTTTTTCGGAGCAGCAGAATTTATGGGTTTAAAAAAATAATTTTTGTTCATATAGTACTGCTTCTGAACCTGTGTCTGCTTATTTGGTCCATTAGGTTGAACCGGTTGTGCCGGTTTGGCCGGTTTGTTACTTTTCGTCGGTTGAGGCGGCTGCTGTGGGGCGGGCTGAGGCTTTTGCGCAATTTCGTTCGCCGCTGCCGGCTCCGAAGAGCCTGCACTATCTGATTTTTCCGCACAGCCGTTTAAAGAAACCAGCAGTGTCAAAGACAATAATCCGATCATCAGTTTATTCATTGTTAGTTTCTCCTGTATTTCATTAGGTATGTAATCAGTGCAAGACATATTGTACCACAGCTGTTAAAGGGTGTTTCCTGTATTTAATATGAATGGAGCGCCGTCCAATCGTGGAAAATAGGTAACGGTACACCCCACTACAAAGCGAATGGAGGAACTTTTCATGCGTAATAGCGGATTTTTAGTTGGTGCAGCTGTCGGAGCTGCGGCTGCCGTGTACTTGATGAACAACAAACGCATGGTGTATTCTACCATGAATTCGCTCGGCGACACGGTTCAGAATGCTAAGGATAAGGTTGTAGGCGCAGCTGCGCACACCCGTTTCGGCAACGGCGGTGCAGTACGCAACAGCCAAGATTCTGGCGGATTGGACAGAGTAGAGGAAATCGTGCACAAAGAGCCGCATTTACAAAATGATGTGGACCAGATCATGAAGGAAAACCGCTATCCGCATAATTAACCTCAAACGGCGCTTTTGAAAAAGAAGGGTGAATCCCCTTCTTTTTTTTTGTGTGCAAAAGCATTGGTTCACCCGCGCGGATAGTTGGTTTATAACTATTATTTAGTAGTGCATTCACTCGAAAAAAATGATACCATAAAAAAGTGAACCCATTTCTCGGTCACACTTTTTTAATTTTTTCATATTCTATTATAACAGATGTTGCAAAGGAGGATCCTTTCATGAAGATAGAACGTTTAAGCCAAGACAAGATAAGGATTTTCCTAACATTAGATGATCTTATAGAGCGCGGCATACAGAAAGAAGATATGTGGAGAGAGATTCCTAAGGTTCACGAGCTGTTCAGCGAAATGATGGACCAGGCCTACTCGGAACTGGGGTTTGATGCTACCGGACCGTTAGCGGTGGAAGTATTCAGTCTTCCGGCCCAAGGGATGGTCGTCATTGTTACCCGCGGCAAGATGGAATCCTCCAAGCACGGCAATGTAATGGAAGAAGATGAAGACGAAGAAGAAATGTACGAAATGGAGGTTACGCTTGAACAAAGCGACCTGATCTCCTATGCATTTCATGATTTTGAGCATCTTATTAGGGTTGCCAAGCTTGTCAAAGCTCAATCGGTTGAAGAAGGGACGTTGTTTTCCTATAAAGGGAAATGGGTGCTTCATATCGAGAATGAAGATCTGGAAGACCGTAAATACCATGCTTTAATTGCCGTGCTGTCAGAGTTTGGGGAAGCTACTTCCGTAACAAGAGCGATGATGGAGGAATACGGCAAAGTAGTAATCGCCGAGAATGCGGTAAGTGTACTATGCACTCATTTCACATAACAGCCACCGTAAGTGGTACAAGAAGCATCCGCAAAGACGCAAGTTTTTGCCAGATGCTTTTTTTTATTCAGCACGCCGGACGGCCGATTCCTGAAGTACATAAGGGGCAGTTTGTGCTATAATAAAGGACGGAAAGGGGGATGCCGATTTTGGCGGTACTATCCTTATTGAGCTCGGCCATAGCACCGGGCGCAGCTTTGCTTGCCTATTTTTACTGGAAAGACCGCTACGACGCGGAGCCGTTTCCTAAAGTGTTTCTTATGTTTATCCTTGGGGCTGTTGCAGTCCTTCCTGCTGTCTTCTTTCAGCACGGCCTTCAATCGTTTACCGGAGAGAGTACATTGGCGTTTTCATTTATAAGTACATCCTTAGTAGAAGAAAGCCTCAAATGGATTATACTCATGGCAATAATTTACAATCATAAAGTATTCGACGAACCCTATGACGGGATTGTATATGCTGTTTCCGTTTCTCTCGGTTTTGCAACAGTCGAAAATATTTTGTATGCGTGGTATACCCAAAATACCTTCTCAGCCATGCTGTACAGAGCCTTTTTGCCGGTATCGGGCCACGCGCTTTTCGGGGTGATGATGGGTTATTACCTGGGGAAGGCTAAGTTTACCTCAAACAAGACCAAATATATCGGATATTCATTGATTCTGCCGATCGTTTGGCACGGATTATTCGACTACATCCTCTTATCTTCCGCTAAATACTGGGCTTGGTTTATCCTTCCTTTTATGGCCGTTCTCTGGATTAGGGGGCTGCGTAAAGTCCACACGGCTAACAGCCGCTCCCCGTTCCGCTGGCTGAAGCGGGATGAAGAGGTTAAATTGGAGGAAATCCGCCCATAATAGCCGTATAAGCTTGATTTGAATCAAGAGATACGGAGGACCTATGTCGAACGAACGAGTGAAAGTAACGATCCGCTGCAGAAAATGCAATGAGAAATTTACGCTGCGGGGCCGGCGGGATAAGGGCCGTATAGATACCGGCTTTAAGCAGTGCCTCTGCAATAATGAGAATGACTTTGAAATTCAGGAAGATTACTTATAACGCTTTGAACATGCATAATCCTCCTTTCTCGGGTCAAACTACCATCAATGTTTGATTCAGAAAGGGGCCCGTTATGTATAAGCGTTTAAGTGCCGTCATGTTTCCGATCTTCGCTGTACTGGCCATTGGTGCCGCACTGTGGGGATACAAAGAGAATCAGGAGAAGAATTCGATCCTGATCAAAGCTGAAAACCAGTATCAGAGGGCTTTCCACGACTTATCCTTCCACGTGGATAAACTGCATACAGAGCTCGGCAATACACTTGCCGTAAGTTCAGGTTCCCAGGCGTCCCAGCGCAAAGGCCTGGTCAACGCCTGGCGGATTACCTCCGAAGCTCAAAATGAAATCAATCAGCTTCCGCTGACGCTCCTGCCTTTTAATAAAACGGAGGAATTTCTTGCGAACATCTCCAATTTCTCTTATAGAGCCGCTGTCAGGGACTTAACGAAAGAGCCTCTCACGGACGGCGAATACAAAACATTAAAATCGCTATACAAGAGATCCCAGGAGATTTCAAAAGAGCTCCGCACGGTTCAGGCCAAGACGATCAAAAACAATCTTCGTTGGATGGATGTCGAGCTGGCTCTCGCTACAGAGAAAACGCCGAAAGATAATACAATTATCGACGGGTTTAAAACCGTAGATAAGCATGTCGATCAATATGAGGATATCGAGTGGGGCCCTACGGCTGCATCGATAGATGCCAACAATAAGCTGGTTGCCCTATCAGGTAAAGAGGTAACGAAAGAGGATGTGGCTCAGCGGGCGAAGTCCTTTTTTGGAATGTCGGCCGGTTCTTCTTTGCGGGTAGTTGAGAACGGCAACGGTAAAGAGTACAGTTCTTACAGCGTTTCTGCAACCAATGCTATGAATCAGAGGGTAATCCAAGCTGACTTTAGCAAAAAGGGCGGCCATTTGATCTACTTTATGCATGACCGCGATGTGGCCCGCAAAGCGTTGAGCATGGACGAATCCGTTCAAGCGGCACAGCACTTCCTGACAAAACGCGGATACAGAGGCATGGAGCCGGTTTCGTACGATGTATACGATAACATTGCACATTTTACTTTTGCTGCAAAACAGGAAGGCGTGATCCTCTACCCTGATAAGTTAACGGTGATGGTAGCGATGGATGACGGGGAAGTGACGGGCATGCAGGCTTCCGACTATGTTTACCATCACAAATCCCGAAAACTTCCGAAACCAAAGCTTACTTTGGAGAAAGCGCGTGAATCATTGAACCGCGACTTTAAAATCAGCGATACGAACCGGGCGCTGATTGAGAACGATCTCCGCCAGGAAGTGCTTTGTTATGAGTTTACTGGACGGATAAACGGTTCCACATACCGGATCTATATTAACGCGGACAATGGACAGGAAGAGAAAATTGAACAAATCACGCAAAGCGATATAGATGTAATGAAATGATTACGGCGAAGGGGTGCGATACAATCGCGCCTTTTCGTTTTTTTTTGCTTTCTAAACGCCCGTGCCGTGTTATAATCATATGGCTAGGTAGTTTGAACTAATAGAAAGCAGGCAGGTGGATAGCTTGTTCCCAAGAATAAGTCAAATTTTACATATACAAGTTGCCTCTTTGGATGAAGAGGAATCCAGACAGGAATACAAAACAAGAGTTTCTGACATCCATGACAATTACATCTCCATAGAGATTCCCATGAACGAAGCTACGGGCAGGCTGAAGAAGCTGTATATCGGAGATGACCTTTCGGTCGTATTCATTACGGAAGGCGGGGTCAAGAATTACTTCAACTCCTATGTGCTCGGTTTCAAAGAAGACGGGATCAGACAAGTCATTATAAAGAAGCCGGATATGGATGCCATATCCAAAATTCAACGAAGAAGCTTTCTGCGTATTCAGGCACAGCTTGAGATTGCGGTCCACCTTTCCGGAGGAGTCCGCTTTCTGGCTTTGACTGATGATGTCGGCGGAGGCGGAATCTCATTCCTTTGCGACCCTCAGTGGCCATTAAAGATGGGAGGACGATTGAGCTGCTGGCTGCTCATTCCGTACAAGAACGGAACCGTGGAGCATGCCAACTTTACGGCCGAAATCGTCAGAGTAAAACCGCTCGAAACAGGCAAGCAGCTGATTATGCTTAAATTTATTGAAATATCGGATACTGAACGCCAGCGTATTATCCGGTATTGCTTTGAGAGGCAGCTGGATTTTCGCAAAAAATAATCCATATCGATGAATGCCGTTACAGCCTCCAGGACATACTACCCGCAAAAAGAGAGGTTAGGTGTCCTGATGAGCAGCCGTAATTCCAAGCCGTCATATGAGCAGCTGTTTCTACTATTTTCGGACAAGGTAGAGTTGTGGTTGAAGAGAGTTGTGCTACTTTTGATCGCTCTATTGATAACAGCTCAGGCCCTTTTGCAGATTCCGCAGCTTCGCAAGCATCTTTCAGAAGTTGACAGGTTGGAAGGGGACCCCTTCCCTATTAGTAAGATATCGCAGTAAAGACTGACGAACTATGCAAAACAGGCTGTCATGTGATATAATTTTAACGCTTGCAGGCGGCGCCTGCTTTTTTCATTGTTAAGACAAAACAACCTTTTACATATGTAGTCATGCTGGGAGGAAGCTTTAGTTTGGAAACGCAACATCATGATCCCAAAATTAATATTGCCATCGACGGCCCTGCGGGGGCGGGCAAGAGCACTGTCGCACGATTAGTAGCTGAGAAAATGGGCTATATTTACGTAGATACCGGTGCGATGTACCGTGCCGTCACGTTGAAGGCACTCGAATCCGGCCTGAAAGATGGACCGCCGGAAGCGATCTCGGCATTAGCCAGAGGCTTACAGATCGGATTGGTTCCCGCTAAGGATGGCCAACGGGTGTCAGTTAATGGAGACGACGTAACTGACCTTATCCGTTCCATAGAAGTAAACCGGACCGTATCTATGGTGGCTCAAATAGAAGATGTCCGTAAGCTGCTCGTTGACAAGCAGCAGCACATGGCTGCTTCCAAGGGAGTAGTCATGGACGGGAGGGACATCGGTACGCAAGTACTCCCGGATGCGGAAGTGAAAGTGTTTCTGACCGCAAGTGCGCGTATGCGTGCAGAACGCAGATATAAGGAAATGGACGGAACGGCGATGACGCTAGACGAGCTGGAGCTGGATATCCAGCGCCGTGACCGAATGGATGCGGAGAGAGAAGTATCCCCTTTGATGCGTGCGGATGACGCTGTATTGATTGACAGTACTCAACTCAGTATTCACCAAGTGGTAGATCATATTATTGATTTGTGCAAGGAACAAATCGGCAAGGAGATCACTTGACATGCTGTACACCGTACTGAAGAATATCTTTTATGTATTATTTAAATTATTATTTCGTCTTGAAATTACAGGGACTTCGAACGTGCCTTCTGAGGGCCCGGTCATACTTTGCGCAAATCATACCAGTAACATGGACCCGCCCCTTCTGGGAACGCCGCTACGGCGTAAAGTTCATTATCTCGCAAAAGCCGAGCTGTTCGAGAATCCTCTTCTGAGCTGGGCGCTTCCCAAGCTTGGAGCGATTCCGATCAAGCGTGGCGGCGTTGCGAAGGATGCCATCAGAGCCGGTTTTCAGGTGCTGAAGGAAGATAAGATGATGGGTATTTTTCCGGAAGGGACACGAAAGAGCGACAGCAATGCAGCCAAGAAAGGCGCGGCGATGTTTGCACTGCGCAGCGGAGCAACCGTTGTTCCTGTGGCTATTGTAGGCAATTACAGACTCTTTCGTAAGATGAAAATTGTATACGGCTCACCTGTTGATTTGACGGAGTTTCAAGACGGCGGAGCCGATGTCCTGGATCAGGTAACAGATAAGATTATGGCCCGCATCAGGGAAATGATCAGGTCGAATCAATAACTTTCCTAATCATCCATGTATGGAAAACAAATATTGGAAAGATACTACATCTACGCTGATTTACACTCTGCGTCCTTGTGGGCGCGGGTTAAATACATTATAGTTAAACACATGAAGCCCTTATATATGTTATGGGTAGCGAATTGAAGGAGGTTGTTTACAATGACAGAAGAAATCAAAGATCAGGAAACAACAGGAGCAGAGAACACCGCTGCAGAGAACGGGGAAATGACCGAGCAGCAAATGACGGATATGGTTTCCCTTAAGAAGGGCGATACCGTTAAAGGTACCATCGTAAAAATTGAGGACAACCAAGCTTATGTTGATATAAGCTACAAATATGACGGAGTGATTCCTGTGAAGGAATTGTCGTCTCTGCAATCCGACAACGCCGGTGAGCTTGTTCAAATCGGCCAGGAAGTAGAATGCAAAGTAGTAAGCATCAACGATAACAAAGAATCTCTTATCCTATCCAAACGCGCGATTGACAGCGAGAACGCATGGGAAGGCCTTCAAGAGAAATTGGACAGCCAGGAAGTATTTGAAGTGAAAGTGGCCGACGTAGTAAAAGGCGGTCTTGTCGTAGATCTTGGATTGCGCGCTTTCATTCCGGCTTCAATGGTAGAACGCCATTTCGTAGAAGATTTCAGCGACTACAAAGGCCGTACACTTCGCGTCGTTGTAAAGGAGCTGGACCGCGAGAACAAGAAAGTGATCCTTTCCCAAAAGGATGTGCTTGATCGCGAATTTGAAGCGAATAAACAGGATATCGTAGGCAAGCTGGAAGTCGGACAAGAAATCGAAGGAACGGTTCAACGCCTGACTCCATTTGGAGCATTTGTAGATATCGGCGGTGTAGACGGTCTGGTTCACATCTCCGAGCTTTCCTGGACTCACGTAGCACAGCCTTCCGACGTGGTGAACGTTGGCGACAAGGTTCGCGTGAAAGTATTGAAGCTGGATCCGGCTGCAGGCAAAATCAGCCTGAGCATTAAAGCAGCACAACCAGGTCCTTGGGAAACGGCGGCTAACGACTTCAATATCGGAGATATCATTACAGGAACCGTGAAGCGCCTGGCTTCTTTTGGTGCTTTCGTTGAAGTGGCTCCGGGCGTAGAAGGCCTTGTACACATTTCGCAGATCTCCCACAAACACATTGGTACTCCTCATGAAGTTCTGAAAGAGGGCCAGGAAGTGCAAGTGAAAGTTCTTGATAAGAACTTGGACGAGAAGCGTATTTCCTTAAGCATTAAAGAAACGGAAGAGGCACCTGCTCAGTCCGAAACGGAAGAAAGAGCGGCTCGCCCTGCCAGATCCAGAGAACGTGCTCCGAAAGTCGAAAAAATCGACAACCCTAACGTTTCCCTAAGCAATGAAGGATTAAGCTTTACTTTAGCGGAGCGTTTCGGCGACAAACTAAACAAATTCAAAAAATAATCGATTTCTTACTGCAACGGCAGCCCCTCAGGGCTGCCGTTTTTCATTGTGTAAAAGCCGGAGTAAAGATGGCTGTTGATACAAAGAATAGGATGTAACGAGGTGATTTCCTATGAATCCAGGTTACATTGCATTATTATGCTGCAGCATCGTATTCATCTTATGTGCCAGCGGATGGAAAGACGTATTGTTTCGGGGAGTACGGCACCGGACTATCCTAATGTTCTTTACGATTGGATTGCCTTCCGTTTTTATAAATTGGGATGTAAGCGGCCAGGTTAAAATTAACGGAGGTTTTGTTTTTCTGCTTATATGCACCGCAGCTGTCTTGTTTCGTATCAACGGCCGGATGCTGTTCGTCCAGACGGTTACGGCCTCCGTACTGTTAGGCTCGGTTCTAGCTTTTGTAGAACGGATGAGCGAGGCAAGCCCGGTCATGATCCTGTACATCCCGGTTTGGGAGCAGGTATTGCTGCTGGGTTTGATCAACGGGCTTTTCTTCAGGGATACTTTCCTGCAGGTTGCCGCCATTACGCTGCAAGTTGCTTTTGCAGTTGTAATCGTTCAGTTTCTGCAGGCTCCGAATAATGGGTGGCACTTAGGAATGCCCGGTTTTTACGACCGATGGTGTCTGCTGTTTACAATAGCAAGAGGCGCCTCAGTTTGTTGGGAATTTGGCGAAAAATTTATCGGGAACAGCTGGCTGGTACAACGAATGAAAGAAAGAGGGTGGAGAAAATGACGCATTTTGACTACTATTACGATACGCGTTACACATTGGGGATCTGCATCGGCATTGCATTCGGATTTATTGCGAGGTTGCTGATGATGAGAACGGATTACAGGCAATATCCTACATACCCCCATGGCAAAATAATTCACTTGTCTCTAGGCGTTATTGCAGCAAGCTTAGGAGCCGTTGCCGTGCCATCTTTTCTAAATAAAGACTATACGGCTGTTACTTTTCTAACTCTTGCCGCGCAGCAATTCAGGGATGTAAGGAATATGGAGAGGCAAACGTTAACGAAGGTAGACGAAAGCGAGCTTGTTAAGCGGGGGGATGCCTATATAGAGGGAATTGCCATGGTATTTGAAGGGCGAAACTATCTTGTCATTTTCTGTGCATTCATAGCCTCGCTGATTACCATTTTAACAAACGGCATTTTCGGAGCAGCCGCCGGGCTTTTATCTTGGTTTATAGTTGAGCGCTTCAAATCAGGTAAACATATTACTGATATTGCAAAAGCCTCTATTGCTGAAGTAAGAGTCGACGGTCCGGATTTGTATGTGGACGATATTTTCATTATGAATGTCGGACTGGAAGAGTCACAAGACCTGATCCGAAAACATGGTATGGGGATCGTGCTTACGCCTGTAAACCGGAATGCCATAGTTACGCTGGCACATCCCGGACAGCGGCAGGCTATATTGCATGACTTATCTACAATGTTAGGGGTATACAAGGATACGGGGGAACCGTCGCTGACACCTCTGGCGAAACTTGACATGGACGACGGCCGCCTTGGCGTGTTTTTTCTGCCATTGGACAACACTCCTGAAACAGCACTCAAAGTAATCGCAAGGGTGCCGATGCTGGAGAATGCGGTCAGAATTCCTTCGGAAGCAAAAAGAAAGATGAAGGGCGGTGCAGCATGACCGAGATTTTAGCCGTAGTTACCTCAGAGGAGGGGAAGGCCGGCGGAGGGCTTCCGATCTTTTATGCAGACTCTCCGGAAGAGCTTCAGCGGCTCTCCCGTTCCTTAGAAAAAATACTGAATGCAATGGCCCATGATTTAAAGAACGGAACGATGATCCTGGTGAAACGCTGACAAACAATTAGCCAAGGCAGTAGATTTTTGCTATGATGGTAAACGTGAAACAAGAATAGGGAGTGAATGTATGGCAAGACCGATTGTTGCTATTGTGGGACGTCCTAACGTCGGGAAATCAACGATTTTCAACAGGATCATAGGCGACCGTTTAGCTATCGTGGAAGATAAGCCGGGGATAACCAGGGATCGAATTTATGGAACCGCGGAATGGAACAATATCGCATTTAGTATTATAGATACGGGCGGTATAGAAATAGACGACGAAGATTTTATTCTAAAGTCGATACGTGCACAGGCGGAGCTGGCTATTGAGGAAGCGGATGCCATTGTATTTATGGTGGATGCGAAAGCAGGACTGACACCAGCTGATCAGGAGGTAGCCGAATTGTTGTTCCGTTCGCGCAAACCGGTCATCGTTGCCGTAAATAAAGTCGACAACATTCAGCGGCAGGAAGATGTGTACGAGTTTTACTCCCTTGGTTTCGGTACGCCGATTGGGATTTCAGGCTCGCATGGACTTGGCATAGGCGACCTGCTGGATACAGTAGTAGAAAACCTGCCGGAGAAAGAAGACGTGGATTATGGGGAAGATGTCATTCGCGTCGCTTTGATCGGACGGCCGAATGTAGGGAAATCCTCTCTGGTGAACGCCATCTTGGGCGAGGAACGCGTCATTGTGAGCGATGTGGCCGGAACTACGCGCGACGCCATCGACACCCCGTTTGAGAAAGACGGGCAGAAGTACGTGCTCATTGATACCGCAGGCATCCGGAAACGGGGCAAAGTGTACGAAACGACCGAGAAATACAGTGTCATGCGGTCCATGAAGGCCATTGAGCGGGCAGATGTCGTTCTTGTGCTGATCAATGCTGAAGAAGGCATTATCGATCAGGATAAGCATGTGGCAGGTTATGCACATGAAGCAGGCAAAGCCTCGATATTCGTTGTTAACAAGTGGGACGCCGTTGAGAAAGACGAGAAGACCATGCAGAATTTCACTCAAACGATCCGCGACCACTTTCTGTATATGTCATACGCACCGATCGTATTCTTATCGGCTCTTACCAAACAACGTCTTCAGAAACTGCTTCCTGTCGTGAATCATGTATCCGAACAGCACGCACTGCGGATTCAGACGCATGTATTGAACGATGTAGTATTGGATGCGGTTGCGATTAATCCTCCGCCGTCAGACAAAGGCAAGAGGTTGAAAATTTCTTATGCAACCCAAGTTGCTGTGAAGCCGCCGACCTTTGTGTTCTTCGTAAATGAACCGGAGCTGATGCATTTCTCGTACGAACGGTATCTGGAGAACAAAATTCGTGCCGCTTTCGATTTCGAGGGGACGCCGGTCCGTTTGTTAAGCCGCCGCAAATCCGAAAGTGAATAGGGGAGAAGGACTTGCTGAACGCCATTCTAATTCTGCTCAGCTATTTACTGGGCTCAATCAGTTTTAGCTTTATCATCGGCAAGACCGTGAAAGGCATTGATATCCGGGAATACGGGAGCGGCAATGCAGGAGCAACCAACACGCTGCGTGTTCTGGGAAAAGGACCCGCCGTATTGGTTCTTGCACTGGACATCGTAAAGGGAATTGCGGCCGTTTGGGCTGCTCGGGCGCTGGCCCCCGACTTGATCTGGGTCCATGTGTTGTGCGGAATTGCTGTAATCATCGGACATAACTGGCCAGTTTTCTTCGGATTCCGGGGAGGTAAGGGGATTGCTACGACGATTGGCGTCATGGCCACCCTAAGCCTCCTGCCGGCGCTTTGCGCCGGAATTATTGCATTGGTCCTTGTTGCTCTTACTAGATTTGTTTCCTTAGGCTCGCTAGTTTTTACTGCTCTGCTTCCCGTTTTTCTAGTCCTATGGGGCAAGCCTGAAGAGATCATTTATACCAGTCTCCTTGTTTGCGCCTTTGCGTTTTACAGGCACAGGACGAATATCGTGAAGCTTCTGCAAGGCAAAGAAAACAAGCTGGGTGCATCACGGAAGTAACGCAAGGAGGTACATAACGATGTCGATAACCAAAGCCAAGGCAGCTGTCCTGGTTGCAGGAAGCTGGGGCACTGCACTAGCTTCTGTACTGGCGGGAAATGATCTTGATACGGTGCTGTGGTCGAGGAGCAAAGATCATGCCGACGAGCTGAATGCCAGCCGAATGAATGCCAAATACTTGCCCGGCGTTCTGTTGCCTGAGGGACTGAGAGCAACATCGTCCATAGAAGAAGCTGTAGGCGGAGCCCATGCGGTAGTTTTTGTGGCCCCTTCTTCCGCCATGAGGGAAGTAGCGAGGCTTGCGGCACCATACATAACGAATGAAACGCTTATTATTCATGCCACGAAGGGATTTGAGATCGAGAACGATACCCTTAAGCGGATGAGCACTGTTATCGCGGAAGAGCTCAACCGGAACGAAGAGGAGATCGTTGTCCTTTCCGGCCCAAGCCATGCGGAAGAAGTGGTCAGCAAATGCCCGACCACGGTTGTTACTGCGTGCCGCATTACGGAAGCTGCTGAGCGTGCCCAGGATTTGTTTATAAGCCCTTATTTCCGCGTATATACAAATCCGGATGCCATCGGTGTGGAAGTCAGCGGAGCGCTGAAGAATATTATTGCGCTGGGTGCGGGACTGTCGGATGGACTGAAATTCGGAGATAACGCTAAAGCTGCATTGCTTACACGCGGTCTTGCAGAAATTGCAAGAATGGGAACCGCAATGGGAGCCAATCCGTTAACGTTTGCGGGTCTGGCGGGCGTAGGCGATCTTGTTGTTACCTGTACCAGTACACACAGCCGGAACTGGCGGGCCGGTTCCTTGCTAGCGCAAGGGAAAGCGCTGGATGAAGTGCTCCAGACGATGGGGATGGTCGTTGAAGGGATAAGGACTACGAAAGCGGCACACACCCTTGCGGCACAATATAACGTCGAGATGCCGATTACAGAACAGTTGTACCATGTCCTGTTTGAGAACAAATCCCCGAAGCTGGCCGTAGAGGCGCTGATGGGACGAGGCAGAACGAATGAGATCGAGGAGATTGCCAAAACAACCAAGGAAAACTGGCTCCTCTAGTAATGCTGCTGCGCCTACACCAATTTTGTCCTTTCCTCATAACATATTCCAGGATGCTATGAGGAGGGATGATGGAATTGTCCAAAGATATCTCTAAAGAAGTGCTGAAGACAGTAAAGAATAAAACCGGTAAATCGATATCCCCGAACCAGATTAATAAACTTGCAAGCGGCGTAAAGCCTTCCACGGTAACGGATGAAGCGGAACTGCGCCAGTTAATTAAACAAGTTTCGGCGATGGCCAAAGTGCCGGTATCGGAATCCACGATTAACGATATTGTCAAAGCGGTAAAGTCCAGCGGACTAAATCCGAACAATATGGAAACGCTAATGAAAATGATGATGAAAAAATAACAATTTCAAGAACAAAAGCCCCCGGCTTTTGTTCTTTTTGTGCTGCAATGATATAATCAAAGTTAGCTTTTTTTGGCTTGCTAATTCTATGAATAATGGATGGGGTTTGGGAGATGGACGCCGGGGACAAAGAATTAATGTCATTTATGGGCATTGGCCTGATGCTGCTAGCAGCTGGTTTGGTTACGTTTGCAAGAGTGAAAACTCGAGGCTGGATTAAGATGATTATATCTGTGATTGCATTTTTCATGCTTCTGTTAGGGTTCTTTTACGGTATGTTGGCAATTTTATAAATGAACTGAAACACTCGTTGTTAAGAAAGGAAAGATTGGAACATGCTGCTGCTAAAAGGGAAGTCCGCTGAGAAACAAGTGGAGGAAGTGACCGGACTCAGTATTTTGGATTTGGCGTTAAAACATGAGGTGGAATGGGGCTTCTCCTGTACGAGAGGAACCTGCGCCAGATGTCGATGCCTTATCACGGAAGGAATGGAGTTCCTTAATGAACCGACGGATGCTGAGTGGGACCGTTTGGATGAGGAAGAACTGAAAGAAGGGTTCCGGTTAGGATGCCAGGCCGTTGTGAAGAAGAACGGAAACATCACAGCTGAGAATAAAACGTATTTCTAGTGAGGTCGAACATGGGCTATGAACAGCGAGAATTAGAAGCGGCATGGGAGGCTTTGAGCCATGTTTCCAGGCTGTTGGAGCCGCTTAGTCCCAATTGGCTCGTAGGGGGCAGCTGCGGGCTTCTGCTGCAGGGCGTCCCGATTGGAAGGCCTCCGCGGGATATTGACATCTATGTGGATGAAATACATACGGCAGCCGCTGCTTTCTGCTTAAAGGAATTCGCTACGGATCAGCTTCAGTACAATGAAACAGACATATACAGTTCACATTTGAGCCACTATGAGCTGAGCGGAATTTCGGTGGAGTTAGTCGGGGGCTTTGTAGTTCGTTCGATGAATTCCCGTTATGAAGTCAACGTGAGCGCCCGGTTGTCGCCGGTATCGGAAGAAGCGGTGATTAAGCAAGTGAAATTCCACTTAATGCCGCTGCCGCATGAATTCGTATTTAACGTGCTGAGGGAACGAATGGACCGGGTCCAGGCAATAGCGTCACGTATGGGCGCCGAGCCCGATAAATACAGGCCTGTTTTGTCATCAATAATAAAGGAAAATACGATTTCCGATGAGGCCAAACAGGTGATGAAGCTGGCACTTGGCGATGCCGGGGGAGCGTGGGCTGCATGCTGGTAGAAGTGACTTTTCTGCCTGATCAGAAGAAAGTGAAAGTCCGTCCGGGAACGACTCTGCTGGATGCTGCCCGTAAGGCTAAGGTGCATATCCGCACCCGCTGCGGGGGAAAGGCGGCTTGCCTGATGTGTAAAGTGACCGTTCCGGGAGGAGCAGGACTTCTTCCTATGAGCCGCAACGAATCGTTAAAGCTTGGCAGTCTCTCCGATACCGGCCAAAGGCTCTCATGCCAGGCGAAGGTCGCAGGCGATGTCACTGCCGAAGTGCCGGAAGATCCGCTAAAAGCTGCCATTCGCAGGCAGCTGGCACAGCAGCAGGAAGAGGATTTTTAGCTTACGATAAAGGAAGATGCAGATGAATACAGGTTTGATCCGTATAGCTGCGGTATTGGCGCTATTGATTCTTACAGTAAGCATAACAGGCTGTATGTACCCCGATGAACGACGGGGTGAGAACAATCCGGCGGCGGCAAAAGAATTTCTGGTTGTCGTTCAGAACGCAGTCAACGAATACCAGAAGGAAACGGGTCTGCTTCCGATCCAAAACAGCACGATGGATACCCCGTTATACGAGAAGTACGTTGTAGCCTTTAAACTGCTTCAGAATAGAGGGTTCTTAAGCAGTATTCCCGCCAACGCATTTGAGCGCGGCGGAACGAACTATTATATAGTGATTAACGAAGAAACGAATCCTGAAGTAAAGTTGATGGATCTAGTGTCCTATCAGCAAGCGGAGGCGGTCCAGAAAGCGGTGGACGACTACCGCGGCACCCATGGCGGAGTGCTGCCTGCTGCGTCTGAAGCAGCCAAGTCGTTCTATTGGATCGACTACAAACTGCTCGGAACAGATCCGCCTAAGGTGGTCAGTGTGTACACAGGACAGACGCTGAGCCTGATGATGCACGAAACGGGCCGGGTAGTGATCGACTATGCGCCCGATCTGATGCAGCTGGTTCAGAAACAGAAAATCCAGCCTATGCAAGGCAAGGATATGAGAGCACTGCTGGCCGAATCGTTTCCTCATGCGCCGGCCAAATCTTATCCTTACTTTTGGACACAAAAGGAACCGCGGGTTTCCGCAAAATAACATACGTATACGAATCCCTGAGGTCGTCACGGCCTTGGGGATTTTTTGCTATGAAAGGGTATATCGGGTTGCCGGAAGGCATATATCTCATGTGGGTAAGTTCTCTATCTCTATCGCGCAAACATAAGATTTTAGGAGACAACCGGAAAAATACTAGTCATAATCATGGGCTTTGTACATATGATGTTACTAGTCCGAATGAATGTACGAGTTCCGTCGCTGGCTTATGCGGCCAAGGCGATTGCCCCTGTAACTTAAGGAGCGCGGCGACACCTGCATCATTTCAAAAACCTTTTAGGAGGGAATCTCATTGGAAAAAGTGGATATTTTTAAAGACATCGCAGAGCGTACTGGTGGGGACATATATCTGGGAGTCGTCGGCGCTGTTCGTACGGGTAAATCAACGTTCATCAAACGTTTCATGGAAACCGTCGTTCTCCCGAGCATTCAGAATGAGTCCGACCGGATCCGTGCTATTGATGAGCTGCCACAAAGCGCGGCTGGCCGTACGATCATGACTACAGAACCGAAATTCGTTCCGAACAATGCCGTTCAAATCCGCGTAGCGGAGGGGCTGGATGTGAATGTCCGCCTGGTTGACTGCGTAGGCTATGCAGTGGAAGGCGCCAAAGGATACGAAGACGAGAACGGCCCGCGTATGATTTCGACGCCATGGTTCGATGAAGCGATTCCTTTCCAGGAAGCAGCCGAAATCGGTACACGCAAAGTCATTCAGGAGCACTCTACGCTGGGTGTGGTTGTAACAACCGACGGCACGATCGCCGAGATTCCGCGCCAATCCTATGTGGAGTCTGAGGAGCGGGTCATTGCCGAACTGAAAGAAGTCGGAAAACCGTTCGTTCTGATCATCAATTCGACAAAGCCCCGCGCAGAAGAAACCATTCAGCTGCGGAACGAGCTTGCCGCGAAGTACGACATCCCAGTAGTGACTACCAGCGCTGCTACTTTGTCTGAGGAAGAAGGATTATCCGTACTTCGTGAAGTCCTTTATGAGTTCCCTGTTCATGAAGTGAACGTCAACCTGCCGAGCTGGGTTATGGTTCTGGATGAGAATCACTGGCTCCGTTCGCAATTCGAAGCGTCCGTACGGGATACCGTTAAGGATATCCGCCGCTTGCGCGATGTGGACCGCGTAGTGGAGCAGTTCGCCCAATATGATTTCATCAGCCGTGCAGGACTTAGCGGCATGAACATGGGCCAAGGCGTAGCTGAGATCGACCTGTACGCACCGGATGAGCTGTACGATCAAATCCTCATGGAGGTGGTCGGCGTTGAAATTCGCGGCAAAGATCATCTGCTGCAGCTGATGCAGGAATTCAGCCATGCGAAACGGGAATATGACAGGTTCGCAGAAGCGCTGGAGATGGTCAAGACGACCGGCTACGGCATTGCGGCTCCTTCACTGGCGGAGATGGCTCTAGACGAGCCGGAACTAATCCGTCAAGGATCCAGGTTCGGGGTACGCCTGAAGGCAACGGCGCCGTCCATTCATATGATCCGGGTCGATGTGGAATCCGAGTTCGCCCCGATTATCGGCACGGAGAAGCAGAGCGAAGAGCTGGTGCGCTATCTGATGCAGGACTTCGAGAACGACCCGATCAAAATTTGGGAGTCCGACATTTTCGGAAGATCCCTGCATTCCATCGTCAGAGAAGGCATTCAAGGCAAAATCGCCCTTATGCCGGACAATGCGCGCTACAAGCTGCAGGAGACATTGGGGCGTATTATTAACGAAGGCTCCGGCGGTCTGATCGCGATCATTCTATAAAAACACTTAGACACCCTTTCATCCGAAGGGGTGTTTTTGCTGTCATTCCTGCAGAATTCGACCAACTTTTCGGGAATTGCCCGTAAAATATCATGTCAGGCACTTGAAATTGTCTTATCTCTGTTATACTATAAATCTGTTCCTTCACCGAAAAACGTGAAAAACACAGGTTTTATAAGGAAAATATCCCGTTTCTATGTATAATTTCGACGAAATCGGTTACACAGTAGGATAACAGGGTATCATCAGTCTTTGGGGGGAGGTGAATGGCATGAATAAATCTGAATTGATTACGAAAGTTGCAGAAACTACCGAGCTGTCCAAAAAGGATGTAACTAAAGCGGTAGACGCTGTGTTCGAGGCAATCTCCGAAGCTCTTTCCGGCGGGGATAAAGTGCAGCTGGTCGGATTCGGAAACTTTGAAGTTCGTGAACGTTCCGCTCGTAAGGGACGCAATCCGCAAACAGGTGAAGAAATCGAAATCCCGGCAAGCAAAGTACCTGCTTTCAAACCAGGTAAAGCGCTTAAAGACGGTATTAACTAAACCATTGTACATATCATACATGGAAGTTCCGGGCAAGAAACCGCGCAAGCGGTTTTTTGTTTGCCATTTCAGGATCATCATGAATAAACCGCCCTCTGCGAACAGAAGGCGGTCTCTTTACGTTAAGATCTGTATTTCCTGCGGATGCGGCCGTCCATGATAAAAGTTCCGAATGGCAGAAAAGCCGCTGCAAAAGCGCCGAGCACCGTCGTAATTTTCCAGCGGAGCTGTAAAGTAACAACTGCCAAAGCAATCATATAAAGAACGAACAGAAAGCCGTGCAGGCCCCCTACGACGGTTACCGCTTCCGGCCAGTCAGCCATATACTTCAGAGGCATAGCGATACCGAGCAGGACGAGAAAAGAGATTCCCTCGAAAATGCCAATATAACGAAAAGCGCGCAGTGATAACGAATGTGACATGTTTGTTTCCTCCTTTCCTTCATCCAGTGATATGTACAAGTATAATCCGAAATTTGATGCCACATGACGGGTTCCGCTCAAAATTCAGAAAAAAGTCACGAAGGCAGACATAGGATTGACAAAAATTAGGCCATCTTTTACAATCGTTTGTAAGAGCGGGGTATGGCGCAGCCTGGTAGCGCGCACCCTTGGGGTGGGTGAGGTCGCACGTTCGAATCGTGTTACTCCGATATCAGTTGTAGGTATAACGTCTCCTGATTCGTCAAGAATCGTCTGGGGACGTTTTTGCACGTTTGCGAGACATTGTCGTTATCAGAATTGCGTGATGGAATTTCCCAGTTTCTCAGTTTGTTCCGTTTCAGCTGCAAGTTGACATTGCATTTGTTTTGAAGCATCATAAAACGAAAGAACCATAGGAGGCTTGGGCTGATGGATAATACAAACAATGACTACTTTGTAGTAAAAGCCAAGGACAACGGCGTGCATGTAATCGGTCTGACACGGGGACAGGATACCCGTTTTCATCATACGGAAAAGCTGGACAAAGGGGAAGTGCTGATCGCCCAGTTTACAGATCATACGTCAGCAGTGAAGATCCGCGGCAAGGCGGTCATTATGACTAAGTACGGGATTGTAGACACAGAAGAATAATTTGCGGATGCAGGCATAGCCTGCATTTTTTAGTTGTACAATGTGGTAAGGGGGGAGTTGTCTGTATGCGCATTGCGGCTCGGATCTTCTTTATCACATTGATTTCTCTTGGGGTCGCCTGGACGCTGTCCTTTGTGCCCGGGCTGGCATTGACCAAGTCATTAAAAGAACGGGTGATGACTACATTCCGTATGGAGAAACCCGTGATGCTCGGAGATGAGAACCTGGTTGATTTTGTCGCACAGCTGCCTCTGCGAACCAGTCTGGACAAAGTGGATTGGGGTCATTCCGTTCTGTATATCGACTTGAAAATTTCAGAACCGGCCGGCGAAACACAGTCTGTTATTTTCGGGGATTTGTATGAAATAGCAGAGTTCGGCTTACTGGGTACAGAGAATGTAAAAGAAGTGATGCTTCGTGTTTACAATCCGGAAAGTGCAGACGGCAGAAGGCAGAAGGAACTTTTACTCTCTATGGAAGCCAAGCGAAGCGAGATTACAGCGGAGGATATCCTTAGTCTCAAGCTGCAGGATCAGACGCCGGATGCTACGGTCAGGTCGAAATTTCACATGAATTTGACAGATCTGTGGTTTGATATCATACCGAAATAGTACCATTCACTCCCGCACAGCTCAGGCAACCGAATTTTCGGAGCCGGGGGTGTGCTTGATTGTTTTTAGTATGCTATAATTGTTCAGATATGTTGTTATTTCCTTAGATTGCTCGGAGGCTTCTTATGAATACGTACCGGATTCCCGATTTAGCCAAAAAATTTACTGAACACGATATGATTGTTCAACATACAGATTTGCCTGAGACGCCGGATTTTCGCATCAAGCTGCTTCACACATTTCTCTCCGGGGATGCCGCCAAAGATCCCGAAAACAGCGAAGTATATTCGCTTGCGGTGATGCTGGTGCAACTGGGGCTGGATACACACGACCAGATTGATACCGATCAGGGGAGCCCTCAGGAAGGTGATCGTTCAAGGCAGCTGAAGGTTTTGGCCGGAGATTATTTCAGCAGCGGGTTTTATCATTTGTTATCCAAAGCCGGACATATTGAGGCTGTAACGTCTTTATCGGCGGCTATTTGTGAAATTAATCGCATGAAGATGCAGCTGTACTTGAGAATGAAGCAGTGGAAGATGACCGCAGATGAATATTTGCAGCACACGGTGGGAATTAAAACCCAGCTTTTTCTCTCTTTTGCCAAAAAGATGAACGGCGTATCCGCCTTAAGATGGCCTGAACTTTTACAGGCATTCACCAGATGCGAAGTGCTCGTGCAGGAAATGGAGTCCAGTGAGCTGCAGGACCCTGCACGCCGGAACTGGGCATACTGGCATGTATGGGAGCGGGCAACCAAAGAAGAGAAACAGCAGTTGAAAGACGGGTTGGACAGGGCCGGCTGGCTTGCCGTGCTGAAGAAATACAACGTAAAGAATGCCCTGCTGGAGCTGCTCCAGTCCCAATTGCAGCAGGCGGGGGCACTTATAGCGCAATTTGATTCTGACAAGCTCCGGCAGGAGCTTGGGCAATTGGGAGAGCCGTTTAAGCGTTATGTATCCTCTCCGGTATTGGAGGAAATTTGAGGTGAGCAACTTGAAAAGCAACCAGAAGGAACAGTTTGTCCATTCGGTATTTGAGTCGATCGCGCCGAAGTACGATATGATGAATGATCTGTTAAGTTTCCGCAGGCACAAGGCGTGGAGAAAATTCACCATGCGCAGAATGAACATGAAACCAGGAGATACGGCCATTGATCTGTGCTGCGGAACATGCGACTGGACGATCGCCATGGCGGAGGAGAGCGGCAGCGGCCCTATGGTGGGACTGGATTTCAGCCAGAACATGCTGAACGTCGGGGAGCATAAAATACGGGAAGCCGGCAGAGCTGAGCAAATCCGTCTCGTCCAGGGCAATGCGATGGAACTTCCGTTCCCGGATAACAGCTTTGATTACGCCACGATCGGGTTTGGCTTGAGGAACGTACCGGACTTAATGAAGGTGCTCCGCGAGATGCAGAGGGTAGTCAAACCAGGCGGGAAGGTTGTTTGTCTGGAATTGTCCAAACCTACCAAAAATCCGTTCAAGAGCATTTATTATTTTTATTTCCAGAGAGTGCTTCCCATGGTTGGCAAGCTTGTAGTTAAGCGTTACGAACAATATAAATGGCTGCCGGATTCCTTGGCCGCATTTCCGGACCACGTGCAGCTGAAGAAACATTTTGAAGAAACCGGTTTACAGCATGTGGAAGCGTATCCCCTTACACTTGGCATAGCAGCACTGCATATCGGTACGAAGGGAAGCGCGCATTCATGATCCGCAAAGCAAGAATTTTTTTGGAAATGATCAAGTTTGAACATACGGTGTTTGCCCTTCCCTTTGCTTTTATGGGGGCATTGCTCGGCTCCGTGTCTGTTAACGGGCATCTGCCTTCCTGGGCGCAGATCGGATGGATTATCGTCGCGATGTTCGGTGCCAGAAGCGCAGCCATGGGGTTGAACAGGCTGATTGACAAGACGATCGACAAGAAGAACCCAAGAACGGCGATGCGTGCAATACCTGCAGGCTTGCTGGGTTCTAAAGAAGTCATTCTGTTTGTTGTCATCTCATTTTTTCTGTTATTTCTCGGCGCATCCCAGTTAAATCCGCTCTCGGTAAAGCTTTTGCCGATCGCTGTATTTATGCTTGTTATTTATTCTTATACAAAGCGTTTCACCTGGTTATGCCATGTGGTGCTGGGTTTCACAATCGCGCTCGCTCCGTTGGGGGGGTGGGTAGCCGTTACGGGGACGGTCAATTGGACATCCCTGTTGTTCTATTTCTCTGTCGCCTTCTGGATTGCAGGCTTTGATGTGATTTATGCGTGCCAGGACGAAGAGTTTGACCGGGAAGAGAAGTTGTTTTCCATCCCAAGCCGTTTCGGCATTGCAAACGCATTGATAATCGCACGTTTTATGCATCTCGTTCCTGCAGCCGGCCTGCTTGCACTGGGGATTATCACTGGACTGAGCTGGCTGTATTTAACCGGGGCCATTGTCGCCATCGGCTTATTGTTCTATGAACACAAAATCGTAACCCCGACCAACTTATCCAGGTTGAACACAGCCTTCTTTACATTGAACGGGGCACTAAGCATTGTAATGTTTGTGTTTACGCTGCTTGATTTGGTGGTGTTCTCCTAGCATGAATTATCCAAACGTAAACGATATAACGGCACTTCCCGGGTCAGGCAAAAGGTGGATCGTGGGCATGTCAGGTGCCAGCGGAGCGCCCTATGGGCTGAGGCTTGTGCGTTATTTGCTTTCCCAGGGATATCATGTTCATCTTGTCATTACGGAAGCGGGCTGGCGAGTTCTGAAAGAGGAGCACGGCTGGGATCCGACCAAACGGCAGGCGATGTTGGAAAGGCATTTCAGCGGGCTGCCTGGGCGCATCGACTTTCATCCGCCTGCCGATATCGGTGCAGGCATAGCGAGCGGTTCTTTCCGCAACGAAGGTATGGTGATTATCCCTTGTTCCATGGGAACGCTGGCTGCCGTTGCGCACGGGCTGTCGGACAATTTGCTGGAACGGGCCGCGGATGTGATGCTGAAAGAGGGGCGTAAGCTGATTGTCGTTCCGAGGGAGACGCCGCTTCATGCGGTTCACCTGGAAAACATGCTGAAGCTAACACAGCTTGGGGCCAAAATTGTTCCTGCCATGCCTGCATTCTATCATGGTCCGCAGAGCATTGAGGATATGGTGGATTTTATAGCGGGAAAAGTGCTGGATCTGATGGATGTCCAGCATGACCTGTTTACTAGATGGGGAGCAGCCAAAGATGACACATACTAATTACCTTAGGATCGGGCGCATTGAGTACACCAATGCGTGGCCGGTCTTCTATCATTTTGCCGATGAAATCAGAAATCAGCAGGTAGAACTCATTTCGAAAGTCCCTTCCGAACTGAACAGGTCCCTGTCAGAGGGACGGCTTGATATGAGCGCCGTCTCCTCTTATGCTTACGGGGAAGGCAGCAGCAGCTATGTGCTGCTGCCGGACTTATCCGTAAGCAGTTTCGGCGCGGTGGGCTCGATCTTGCTGTTTATGAAGAAACCTCTTGAGGAAATTCGTAACGGTAAAATTGCGCTTACGACTGCGTCCGCAACTTCCGTAAATCTGCTGAAAATTGTCATGCAGAAATTTCTCGGCGGATCGCCAAGTTATGTTTCCGCAGCACCGGATTTGGAGCAGATGCTGAAAGAAAATGATGCCGCACTGTTAATCGGAGACGATGCGATCCGTGCAAGCTGGGCGGAACTGCCATACGAAGTGATGGATTTGGGTCAGGCTTGGCGCGACTTTACCGGCGAAGGGATGACGTTCGCGGTTTGGGCGGTTAGAGAAGCGGTAACAAGCCGTTATCCGGAGTTGGTCCGCGGTGTGAACGAAGCGTTTCAGAGAAGCAAAGAGCGCAGCATGAAGGACTTGTCCCCTGTTATAGAGGAAGCAATGAAACGAATCGGCGGAACGGCTTCTTACTGGCGCAGTTATTTTACCGGATTGCAGTATGACTTTGGACAATCCCAATGGAATGGTTTACAATTATATTTCCGGTATGCGAAGGAACTCGGACTGATGAATCAGGACGTGCACTTGCGGATTTGGACGGATAATACAGTGGTACAGGTGAACTCATGAAATTAATGGACATTTATGCCCGGTTGCGGGGCGATATCAGCTACATCGAGAAGGAATTGGAACGGAGTATTGATACGGAACATGCCGTACTCAACGAAGCTTCCCTGCATTTATTGAAAGCCGGAGGCAAGAGGATACGGCCGGTATTCGTTCTCCTGGCAGGTGAACTGGGCACTTATGATCTGGAGCGTCTGAAGAGGGTTGCCGTGCCTCTGGAGCTGATCCACATGGCATCTCTGGTTCACGATGACGTCATTGATAATGCGAATACCCGCAGGGGTCAGCTTACAGTGAAATCCAAGTGGGACAACCGGGTCGCGATGTACACGGGCGATTACATTTACGCCAAGGCGCTGACGATCGTCACCCAGTTGGAGAATCCTGTGATCCACCGGATTTTGTCCAAGGCTATGCTTGAAATGTGTATCGGCGAAATGGAACAAATCCGCGACTTCTTCAATACGGAGCAGACAGTTCGTAACTACCTTCTTCGTATCCGCAGGAAGACGGCTCTTCTTATCGCAATTTCCTGCCAGCTTGGCGCTGTGGCGTCCGAGGCGAAGCCAGAATTGGCAAGGCGGATGTACAATTTTGGATACAATGTAGGCATGGCTTTTCAAATCCGCGACGATATTCTGGATTTACTTGGTACTGAAAAGCAGCTGGGTAAGCCGCCCGGCAGCGATATGAGGCAAGGGAATATTACGCTTCCCGTACTGTTTGCCCTGCAGGAAAGCTCCATACGGGAGGAACTGCTGCATGAAATCAGTACGATCCGAGATGCGGACGGGCAGGCGGACACGTACAGGGTGATACAACTGATCCGCGGAAGCAAGGGCGTCGACAGGGCGGATGCAATGGCAGCCAAGTACATTGAAAAAGCGATCGCAGCCCTCGATATTCTCCCTGATAACAAAACCAGAAAAAACTTCAAAGACATCGCACATTTTATCGGAAAACGTTTACATTAACCTTGCAGGTATGTTATGTTAATTGTCGGGCCTTATTTTTATCTTCAGTTCAGGCCGCGACCCTAACATACATTTAAGTGCTAAATGGAGGACTTGCAATGGAAAGAACGTTCTTAATGGTTAAACCGGACGGCGTGCAGCGTGGATTAATCGGTGAAGTGGTTAAACGTTTCGAGCAAAAGGGTTTTCAACTGGTAGGCGCGAAGCTGATGCAAATCTCAAGAGAGAAAGCGGAGCTGCATTACGCCGAACATCAAGGCAAGCCTTTCTTTCCAGGTTTGGTGGATTTCATTATTTCCGGTCCGGTATTCGGTATGGTCTGGGAAGGGGATCAAGTTATTGCGCTTTCCCGTACGATGATCGGCAAGACGAACTCTTTGGACGCCCTTCCGGGCACGATAAGAGGCGACTATGCAGTACATACGAACTTGAACATTATTCATGGTTCCGATTCGCCGGAGAGCGCGCAGCGCGAAATTTCGAACTTCTTCAGCGAGCAAGAACTTATAACTTATACTAAACCGATCTCTCAGTGGATCTGATAGAACTTATTTTTATTTTCTTGTAATTCGACAACATTCAGCAGGAATCTGCCTCTGGCTATGGAATATAGTCAGAGGTATTTTTGTTGAGGGAGTTGGCAGCTTGGAAGACAAGGATTTTCTATATTTTATAGCTAAAGTGAAGGAAAGTACGAACATCGATTTGTCGCAATATAAAGAAGCGCAGATGAAACGAAGGCTGACTACGCTTCGAACCAAGCATGGGCATCCGAGTTTCGCTTCATTTTATGAAGCGATGATGAAAGACAAGAAAGTGATGCATGAGTTTCTCGACAGGATGACGATCAATGTATCGGAATTTTGGAGAAACCCGAATCGGTGGCAGATTTTATCGGATACGTTCCTGAAAGATATGATTGCCCGGAACCCTAGGCTGAAGTGCTGGAGCGCGGCTTGTTCCACCGGGGAAGAGCCTTATTCGCTTGCGATGATCTTAGCAGAGAAAGGCGTTCTGCAAAATTCTCGTCTGGACGCTACAGACATCGATGACGGCGCGTTGGAGAAAGCTAAACAAGCTTTGTACCTGGAAAGATCGTTAAGAGATGTTCCGTCATTATACACTTCCAAATATGTTCGGCAGGACGGTTCCATGTATCGAATTGACGAGCGCTTGACGAAAGCAGTCAATTTCAAGAAACAAAATCTGCTGACGGACACGTTTGACCAAGAATATGATCTGATCATATGCCGGAACGTGATGATTTACTTTACGGAAGAAGCGAAGCATGTGCTTTACCACAAATTTGCCAAGTCGCTGAAACGGGGAGGAATTCTGTTTGTTGGCAGCACGGAGCAGATTTTCACACCGGGGCAGTACGGACTGGAGTCGGCGGAAACCTTTTTCTACAGAAAAATATAGTATCGCGGTATAACCTTTTCCAGCCTTACCCATACTAACAACACGACAGTCTATAGTGGAGGTTGGCAGGGTGGATAAACGCAAAGTGATTACAGCATACAGGCGCGGGTTCATCACCATGCAGGAATGCGCTCAGATTTTGGGGCTGGACTCGGTGCAGATCCGTGGTTTGATTGAAGATACGCAGCCGGTAGGGCATGATAGCAGAACAGGGAAGCAGCCGGTAAACAGTTAATACAGGCAGGCATACGAAAGAAGCAGCAGCGGCTGTTTCGCAGCGTATGCTTTTTTTATTGGTGGATTATTTCGTACAGTTAGGCGGTTATGCTTTAAAGCGGTAAATTTTATTCCTTGTCAAACCGTTCATAACTATACTATAATTAGCACAAATATAGAGTGAAATGACGTATAGTACGGATTTTATCGGAGGGACGAGACGGATGTTACGATATTTAACAGCAGGGGAAACGCACGGCCCGCAATTGACCGCGATTGTAGAGGGACTGCCGAGCAATATGAAAGTGGATTTTGAGGAGCTGAATTTTCAGCTTCACCGCAGACAGCTTGGGTATGGACGCGGCCGCCGTATGCAGATTGAGAAAGACACGGCTGACATCGTTGGAGGAGTCCGCCATGGACGCACAACCGGCGCTCCAGTAGCATTAATCGTAGCCAATAACGATTGGAAGCACTGGACAAGCGTAATGAATATAGCTCCGATTGAAGGATCGGATGAAGAAAAGCGCAGAGTTCACCGTCCGCGTCCAGGTCATGCCGACTTGAACGGCGGTTTAAAGTATAATTTGAAAGATTTGCGAAATGTTCTGGAGCGTTCCAGTGCGCGTGAAACAGCAGCGCGCGTAGCATGCGGAGCTCTGGCGCGCCAGCTGCTTGCTGAATTCGGCATCAAAGTGGCGGGCCAGGTGCTTCGAATCGGAGAAGTGGAAGCCAAGCGTATAGAGCTTCCGATTGATGAGCTGATTGCAGTTACAGAGGCGTCTCCAGTCAGAGTCGCCGATAAGGAAGCCGAAGAGAAGATGATCGCCCATATCGACCAGGTGAAAGCCGAAGGCGATTCCATCGGCGGGGTTGTGGAATGCATTATTGAAGGCGTACCGGTCGGTTTAGGCAGCCACGTCCAATGGGACCGCAAGCTGGATTCCCGAATTGCCGGTGCAGTTGTATCGATCAACGCATTTAAAGGATGCGAAATCGGAATCGGCTTTGAAGCAGCCGAACTTCGGGGATCCCAAGTGCACGACGAAATTGTGTACAGCGATGACCGCGGATATCACCGGGCATCGAACCGTGCCGGCGGATTCGAGGGCGGAATGACAACCGGCGAGCCGATCGTCGTCCGCGGGGTGATGAAGCCGATCCCTACGTTATATAAACCTCTGCAAAGTGTGGATATCGATACAAGAGAACCGTTTACCGCGCAAGTTGAGCGTTCCGACAGCTGTGCAGTTCCCGCGGCCAGTGTCGTCCTGGAGAACGTGGTGGCTTGGGAAGTTGCCCGTGCATTTCTGGAGAAGTTCGGCGGGGACTCCATTGAAGAGATCAGGGCTAACCTGAACAATTACTTGAGTCAGCTGGAGAACTATTAATATGAGGGAACTTAAGGTCGATCTGGGGGAACGCTCTTATCCGATTTACATCGGAGAGGGGTTGCTGCAGGAAACCGGCGTAATGTTTCTGAAACACGGAATCGGTACCAAATCCCCCGTTCTTCTCGTTACGGATGAAACTGCCGGAGAACTTTACCTTCGTAAAGTTGAGGATGCACTGGCGAAGTCCGGGTACCGCACCGGCTCGTTTATCGTGAAGGCGGGCGAACGCTCCAAGTCTCTATCTGTGCTGGAAGATGCGGTCACGGCGGCTCTGGAAGCAGGGCTGGACCGCCATTCTGCCGTAGTTGCCTTGGGCGGCGGTGTGGTAGGCGATTTAGCGGGTTTTGTTGCAGCTACTTATATGCGCGGAATTAAGTTTGTGCAGATTCCGACTACGATATTGGCTCATGACAGCAGCGTCGGCGGCAAGGTAGCAGTGAACCATCCGCTCGCGAAGAACATTATCGGCGCTTTTCACCAGCCGGAATTTGTCCTGTACGATACAGCGACATTAAAGACCTTGCCTGAAAGGGAAGTGCGTGCAGGGTTATCCGAAGTGATCAAGCACGGGCTTATTTGGAATGCGGAGTTTGTGGATTGGTGTGAAATCCATGCCGAGAAGCTCCTTTCGCTGGACCCGGAATCACTTGAATATGCTTTATATGAAGGCTGCAGGGTGAAGTCGATCGTCGTCTCACAGGATGAACGGGAGAACGGGCTTCGAGCCATTCTCAACTTGGGGCATACGATCGGCCACGCTCTGGAAGCTGTAGCCGGTTATGGGGAGCTGCTGCATGGTGAGGCTATAGCCATCGGTATGGTCGGCTCGGCTCGTCTTGCAGCCAAACTTGGGCACCCGGAAGAAATTCATGCGGTGACGAAGCGGATTTTCATGAAATATGGTTTGCCGACATCAATCCCGTCTCACCTGGATACGGAAGCCATCCTTGGCGCGATGATGCACGACAAGAAGTTTGTAGAAGGCACCATGGTGTTTATTATACCCACAGCGATCGGAACGGTGGAAATCAATAAGAATGTTTCTACCGCATTAGTGCGAGAGATTGTGGAGGAATTGAAAGAGGAGGGGTAGGCTATGTACGTAAGAGGCATTCGCGGTGCTGTAACGGTATCGAACAATGAAGAACGGGAAATTTTAGAAGCTACGACGGAACTGCTCAAGGAAATCGTCAGCCAGAACGCTGTGAGTCCTGAAGACATCTGCAGCGTATTCGTAACCATGACTACGGATTTAGACGCAACCTTCCCTGCCAGAGCGATCCGCCAGATGGACGGCTGGGATTTGGTTCCTCTTATGTGTTCAGGGGAGATTCCAGTACAAGGAAGTTTACCTAAGTGTATCCGGCTAATGGTTACAGTCAACACAGAAAAACAGCAGCGGGAGATGGTTCATGTGTATCTGAGAGGAGCACAGGTGCTGCGGCCCGATTTATCCGGAAGCTCCGCCGCTAAGTAGATTGCTCTAGAGGATCGAACTTCGGGTTGACCGCAGCTTTAGGCATCATGTATAGTAGTGTTAGATGAAATATGTAGTTACGTATTGCAATGCACGCCGAGCTTCAGTAGATGCAGCTGGCGGCCAGAGTAGAAGGCAGCAGAGCCGAGCAGAGTTGAGATGAGATTGAGTTTTTGAGCAGAGTAGAGCAGAGACCCTTCCTTTGAGTTATGTTCCCAGGGAACATGTCATTGCGATGTTTCTTTCGTCTACACCTTACATATGCTCATAACCATTTCTAACCAAACCTCTACCGGCGTAGAGGTTTTTTTGTTTTTAGAATAGTTGATGTTCCTATCCTGAGGTTAAAGAGGTGCTGTCCATGTATACCCCTGAATTGAAAGAAGTTTTGAATTTATCCCGCCATTACAATCTAATTCCTGTTGTACGCCATTTTATGGCGGATACGGAAACGCCGATCCGTATATTCCAACACTTTTACGAGGAGCCGAATGCCTTCTTGCTGGAGAGTGTAGAGGGCGGGGTACAGTGGGCGCGGTATTCTTTTATCGGAACCGATCCGTTTTTGCTCATTCAGGGAAAGAACGGGAGCATGGACATCACAAGAGGCGGTGTGACGGAAACGGCGGATGAGAAACCGATTGAGCTTTTGAAGGCGTACTTACGCTCTTATAAGAGTCCTGCCTTACCCGAACTGCCGCCCTTTACAGGAGGAGCCATCGGATTCTTCGGATACGATCTGCTTCAATATTATGAGAAACTGCCCGCTCACCGGGTTGACGATCTTCTTATGAACGACATTCAATTTATGTTCTGCGATCAGATTATTGTATTCGATCACGTGAAGCAACAGTTGAAAGTCATTGCTAATGTCCATGTGCCTGAGCATGCAACCGATCGGGAGATCGCGGCAGCTTACGAGCTGACCTGTTCCAAGATTGAAGCTACCGTCAACCGGATGCGCACCCCTCTGCCGAATCTGAGCGGGAGCCAACGGCCGATTCCTGATGATGTGGAGCTAGGTGAAATCCATTCCAACGTCACTAAAGAGCAATTTATTGCCAACGTGGATCAGGCGAAAGAATATATTCGGGCCGGCGATATTTTTCAAGTTGTGTTGTCGCAGCGGTTTAACATTGAAACGGATGTCTCCCCTCTCATGGTCTACCGGATATTACGGACAATGAACCCTTCCCCGTATATGTACTATTTAAAAATGGGAGAAGAGATCATTGTCGGGACTTCGCCCGAAGCACTTGTGAAGGTGGACGGCGACCGGGTGGAAACGAGGCCGATTGCCGGTACGCGCCCAAGAGGCGGCACCCCTGAGGAGGATGCAAGATTGGAGCTGGAGCTTCTGGCCGATGAGAAAGAACGTGCGGAACATTTGATGCTTGTTGACCTTGGGCGGAACGATATCGGCCGTGTCTCGGAATTCGGAACGGTAAAATGCGATGCCTACATGGAGATTGAGCGATACTCTCACGTGATGCACATCGTCTCTAATGTCTCAGGCAAGCTGCGGGAGGATAAAGATTTTTTCGATGCTTTTCTCTCCTGCCTGCCTGCAGGGACCGTTTCCGGCGCACCGAAGCTCAGGGCGATGGAGATTATCGCCGAACTGGAGAACGAAGCCAGAGGAGCTTATGCAGGAGCGATCGGATACCTGGGGTTTTCGGGTAATATGAACACTTGTATTACCATCCGCACCATTATCTTTAAACATGGGAAAGCGTATGTCCAGGCAGGGGCCGGAATTGTATGGGATTCTGTGCCGCAGAGCGAGTATGAAGAAACGCAGAACAAGGCCAAAGCATTGCTGAAGGCCATACGGATGGCGGAAGCGGTGTTCGAGCCTCAGCAGCCTTCGACGACGACAAATCAGGACTATTATATAAACGTATAATCCATGTTAAGGGAGGAATAGAGGGTGGAACTAAATATGCTGCAGGAAACCGCTGATGTTAACGTCCAACAGGCAATTGCCAAAGTCATATCCGGGGAACACTTAACACGGCCGGAGGCGACTTCGGTGATGACGGAAGTCATGGAGGGCAAAGCGACATCCGCCCAAATAGGCAGTCTGCTTACAGCGCTTCGCATGAAAGGCGAGAGCATCGATGAGATTACAGGTTTTGCGGCGGCGATGCGCGCCAAGTCGAACCGGGTTCACACCATGCAGGATGGGCTGCTTGATACTTGCGGAACTGGCGGTTCAGGCTTGCATAAATTTAACATCTCAACAGCTTCAGCAATTATTGCGGCTTCCCAAGGTGTCCGTGTGGCAAAGCACGGAAACCGGGCGATGTCGGGCCGAACAGGCAGTGCGGACGTGCTGGAAGCGCTTGGGGTAAATATTTCGATCAACAGTGAGCAGGCTTCTGCCTGTCTGGATGAAGTTGGCCTCTGCTTCCTGTTTGCGCAGCTGTACCATCCCTCGATGAAGCATGCCGCCGGTCCGCGGAAAGAAATCGGCTTCCGGACCGTTTTCAACCTGCTAGGACCATTGACGAATCCTGCAGGTGCGGACCGCCAGCTGATGGGTATTTTTGACCTCACCAAAACAGAAACGGTTGCCCGTGTGCTGCAGCAGCTGGAATTAAAGCGGGCTATGGTCGTAGGGAGTCATGACGGTTTGGATGAAATCAGCCTGTCGGCTCCTACCCGAATTTCCGAACTGAAAGACGGGGAAATCCGTACGTATGACATCACACCTGACATTCTGGGCTTAAAAGCTTACAATATAAATGAAATCTCCGGCGGAACGCCTGAAGTAAATGCGGATATTATTAAGCGCGTGTTCTTGGGAGAACGCGGCGCATACCGTGATATCGTGCTGGCTAATGCAGGCGCATGCATCTATCTCTCAGAAGGCTGTACGTCCCTGAGGGAAGGGGTAGAGCTTGCAGCGGGTGCGATTGACAACGGGGCCGCCTATAACAAGTTAAACCAACTAATCCAATACACAGGAGAACTAAGCCATGTATCTTGATCGCATCGTAGCTACGAAACAACAGGAAGTAGCAGCATTGTCGGAACACTTTAACCAGGCAAAGGTCGAGAAAGTCATTTCTGAACTGCCGCCATGCCTTGGCTTTCACAAAGCTTTAAAGGAAGGGCGCAAGCGTCCCATGGGCCTGATTGCTGAAATCAAGAAGGCGTCTCCGTCCAAAGGGCTGATACGCGATGAATTCGGGCAGGTGGAACTAGCGCTTGCTTATGAAGCCGCAGGTGCCGACTGCCTTTCCGTTCTTACGGATACGCAGTATTTTCAAGGACATAACGATTTTTTAACAGATGTGCGTCTGCATGTGAATGTTCCTCTGCTGCGCAAAGATTTCATCATTGACCATACGCAAGTATTTGAAGCCCGGCTGATCGGAGCGGACGCCATTTTGCTGATTGCCGCCATTCTGACCGATAATCAGCTGAAAGCCTATTCTCTTATCGCAAAAGGGCTGGGCATGGATGTTCTAGTCGAAGTGCACGATCAGGAGGAATTAGAGAGGGTATTAACGATTGGGGCGGATCTCATCGGGATCAACAACCGGAACCTGCGCACTTTTGTCACAGACCTGAAAACAACGGAACAGCTTATCCAATCTATCCCCGAAGGGACCACAATTGTAAGTGAGAGCGGAATCTCAACTCCGGAAGAGGTGGAATATCTACAGTCTGTGGGGGCACATGCTTTACTCATCGGCGAGCACTTTATGAGACAGCAGGATGTCGGTCAGGCGGTAATTGATTTGCTTGGACCTGTTCGGAGGGGGCAGTGATGAAGAAATCAGGCGTCTTGCCAGCCGCAAAAATTTGTGGACTGCAAAGCGTTGAAGTGTTAAAATCGATCTTGCATTTACCCATCGATTATATAGGTTTTGTCTTTGCGAAGAGCCGCCGCCAAGTAACGCCCGCTCAAGCGGGTGAATGCATCCGCTTTATGAGGGAGCAGCAGTCGGCAGCGCTTGCCGCCGGTGTTTTTGTTAATCCTGCGCTGGAGGACATCGGGAATGTTCTAGCTGAGGCCCGGCTGGATGTCATCCAGCTGCATGGACAGGAAACACCTGAATTTTGCGCTGAGGTTCGCGAGCATTTTAACATATTGGTTTATAAAGCATTTCCGGTGAAGGAATCCACGGAGCGGGACGGAGCGGTTGTGGCGCGTTTGGATGCTTATGCGGGTGCCGTTGACGGGATGCTTATCGATACTTATGACCCCGTGCAAGGGGGAGGAACCGGCGAGACGTTCGCCTGGGAAGCCATACCGGCCTACACCCGCTGGGCTGAGGAGCATCATCTTCCCCTGCTGGTGGCCGGAGGGCTCCATGCCGGTAACGTAGGGGAGCTGCTTCAGCGCTATGATGTATACGGCGTAGACGTATCCAGCGGAGTGGAAACGGACGGCGTCAAAGACCCGGCCAAAATTTCAGCATTTATCGAAAGGGTGAAACAGCTATGACACAAGTGCCTGACGAGCATGGCAGATTTGGCAAATTCGGCGGACGCTACGTCCCGGAGACACTAATGAACGCACTTATAGAACTGGAAGAGGCCTACCGGCATTATATGCAGGATCCTGAATTCATAGAGGAAGTCAATTATTTGCTTAAGCAATATTCCGGCCGTCCTACCTCGCTGTATTACGCGGAAAGATTGTCTGAAACACTCGGAGGCGCCAAAATATATCTGAAGCGAGAAGACCTGAACCACACGGGTGCCCACAAAATCAACAACACGATCGGCCAAGCCGTACTAGCAAAGCGCATGGGCAAAAAGAAGGTTATTGCCGAAACAGGCGCAGGGCAGCACGGTGTGGCTACTGCAACGGTAGCGGCGCTTCTGGGGCTGGAGTGCAAGGTGTTTATGGGCGAAGAGGATACAAGACGCCAGCAGCTGAATGTTTTCAGGATGAACCTTCTTGGTGCGGAAGTAATCCCCGTAACGTCGGGTACACGGACTTTGAAAGATGCCGGGAATGAGGCTTTGAGAAATTGGGTCAGCAACGTGCATGACACCTTTTATATTCTCGGTTCGGTCGTTGGCCCTCATCCATATCCTATGATGGTAAGGGATTTTCAGCGGATTATCGGGGATGAGTCGCGTAAACAAATTTTGGAGGCGGAAGGCCGCTTGCCGGATGCGATAGTTGCCGCTGTCGGGGGCGGAAGCAATGCGATGGGTATATTTTATCCGTTTGTCCAGGATACGTCAGTGAAACTGTACGGTGTTGAGGCTGCAGGACGGGGCGTAGATACGGAAGAGCATGCAGCCACAATGACGAAGGGGACTCACGGCGTGTTCCAAGGGTCGATGAGTTATCTTCTGCAGGACGAGTATGGACAGGTACAGCCTGCACATTCCATCAGCGCAGGGTTGGATTACCCGGGTGTCGGTCCGGAACATGCCTACCTTAAGGACATAGGGCGGGCGACATACGTTCCGATTACGGATAAAGAGGCATTGGACGCCTTGCAGCTGTTGAGCCGTACGGAAGGCATTATTCCTGCTTTAGAGAGCGCACATGCCATCGCTCAAACCATCAAGCTCGCTCCGGAGATGAGCAAGGAAGAGATCATCGTCGTTTCTCTTTCGGGCCGCGGGGATAAAGACGTCGAGTCTATTATGGGTTATCTGGGAGGTGCCAAGCATGAATCGCATTGATCAGACCTTTGCCGGACTGAAACAAGAGGGCAAATCCGCTTTGATTCCCTTCCTGACGGTCGGCGACCCGGATGTGCCTACGACGATCAATATTATTAAGGCGATGGAAGAGGCCGGAGCTGATCTGATCGAGCTCGGGGTGCCGTATTCCGATCCATTGGCCGACGGCCCGGTAATTCAGCGTGCATCCCAACGGGCTCTGGAACACCGGATTACGGTGATCGATTGCATTCAAGCGGCGGGAGAGGCCAGAAGGCAGGGTGTCCAACTGCCGTTTATTTTGTTCACCTATTACAATCCGGTGCTGCAGCTTGGGTTCGATACGCTATTCGCCCTTCTAAAGGAGAATGACATCAGCGGGTTGATCATCCCGGATCTGCCGGTTGAAGAGAGCCACGTTATCTCTGAGTATACCGCTAAGCATAATATTCATCTGATCCCGCTAGTGGCGCCTACTTCCCGCCATCGCGTATCGAAGATCGCCAAAGATGCCGCAGGATTCATTTACTGCGTTTCATCCTTGGGGGTTACGGGGGAACGTTCCGCTTTTCATGAAGGAGTCGACCGTTTCATTGAAGAGGTGAAGGAATCTACAGAACTGCCAGTCGCGGTGGGCTTTGGCATCTCCTCCAGGGAACAGGTGGAAAGGTTCGCCGGCCGCTGTGAAGGAGTAATTGTCGGCAGTGCCATCGTAAGAAAGATTGAAGAGGTGCTGCCGCAGTTAACGAGCGGAGTGGATACAACCAAGGCGGGAGCAATTCAACAAATTAAACAATTTGTACAGCAGTTAAGAGTCTAAATTATGGTGAAGGTGGTTGAACCATGCAGCCCAAATCAAATATAATTCATCTTCCGGTTTACGAGCCGGGCAAACCTATGGAAGAAGTGAAACGGGAACTGGGATTAACGGAAGTCATCAAACTTGCTTCCAATGAGAACCCGTTCGGCACTTCGCCGAACGTAAAAGCAGCGATTGAGAACGAAATCAGCAACGTAAGCCTCTATCCCGACGGCGCAGCAGTCGAACTTACGGCAGCAGTAGCGTCGCATTTGGGTGTCCAGCCGAACCAGATCATTTTCGGCGCAGGATCGGATGAAGTGATACTCATGATTGCCAGAGCGTTCTTTCATAAAGGCGATGAAACGATTATGGCCACACATACCTTTCCCCAATACAAACATAATGCTGAAATAGAAGGCGCCGTTTCGATCGAAGTTCCTCTGAAAGACGGCAAGCATGATCTTCCAGCAATGTTGGCCGCGGTTACGGAGCGGACGAAAGTGGTTTGGATCTGCAATCCGAATAACCCGACGGGGACGATTGTAACCCGCAGCGAATTGGATGAGTTTATGCAAAAGGTTCCGTCCTCCGTCATGGTTGTACTGGATGAAGCCTATTGTGAATACATCGACGATGCGGAGTACCCGGACGGACTTGCTTATCTGAGCAAATATAAGAATGTTGTGCTACTGCGCACTTTCTCCAAAATTTACGGCCTGGCCTCCCTGCGGATCGGCTACGGGGTGGGACATCCTGACGTAATCCGCAGCATCAACCAGGTCCGCGAACCCTTCAATACAACGCGTTTTGCGCAGGCAGCTGCCAAAGCGGCATTAGAAGACAAAGAGTTTATCCGTTTCTGCCGGGAAGAGAACGCCAAAGGATTGGCCTACATCCGCCAAGAACTGGAGCGTTTACAACTAACCGCTTATCCTGCATATGGTAATTTCATTATGGTGGATACAGGGTGTCCTGCAGACCAAATGTTCGATTCGCTTCTGCGTAAAGGGATCATCGTAAGGGGCGGCCATAAGCTGAACTTCCCTACCTCTATACGGGTTACTGTAGGAAGCCAGGAACAGAACGAGAAATTTATCACAGCACTAGAAACGTCTTTACAAGAACTGAAGACGCGGGTGTGAACGAAATTCAGATAGCCAAAGATAAGGGATATGCGATGACAACTATATCTATTTTCGGGGTTGGGCTGATTGGCGGTTCACTGGCTCTATGCTTTAAGGGGAAACCCGGGCTCAGAGTCATCGGCCATTCCAACAATCCGGATTCGGCAGCTAAATACTTAAAACGCAACGTAGTGGATCATGCTACAACGTCCATGAAGGAAGCGGCGGAAGCAGCAGATGTTATTTTCTTATGCGTACCGGTAGGGAACCTGGAACCGTATTTGCGTGAACTCAGCGCCATGAATTTAAAGCCTGGGTGCATTATTACGGATGTGGGCAGTACGAAACACTCTATTGCTTCGACGGCAAGAACAATCTCTTTGGGCGGCAGTTACTTTATCGGCGGTCATCCTATGGCGGGTTCTGAACGTTCCGGCGTAGAAGCGGCTTCTTCCCATCTTTTTGAAAATGCATTTTATGTGCTGACACCGGACCCGAACGTGCCTGAAGAGGTATATGATACGTTAAGCAGGCTGCTGAAGCATACCAAAGCTCAGATCGTCAGAGTAGACTCACAGCAGCATGATGATATCGTCGGCGCCATCAGCCATCTGCCGCATGTCATTGCCGTGGCCTTAGTAAATCAAATCTCGGCTTATAACGAATCCGACCCGTTGTACAAGAACTTGGCTGCGGGCGGCTTTCGGGACATTACGAGAATCGCTTCCAGCGATCCTTACATCTGGCGTGACATTCTTATCAACAATAAAGAGGTTATGTTGAAACTTCTGCAAGACTGGAATTCCGAAATTGCAGAGTTTATGGAGCTCCTGGTACGTAACGACGGGGATGGCATCGTGAACCGTTTTGCCAAAGCAGGTGAATTCAGGAGCCAGCTGCCCGAACGCAGAAAAGGTGTTATTACGGCGCTTTACGATCTGTATGTGGATGTGCCGGACCATCCGGGAATTATTGGACGGATAACTACAGAACTGGGCAACCGCAAAATCAACCTGAGCAATATACAAATTATTGAGAGCAGGGAAGACGTGCCGGGGATTCTTCGCCTGTCGTTCCGCAACGAGAGGGAAATGGAACTGGCGGACGGCGCGCTCACTGAGCTTGGATTTTCGGTACATTATTAAGGATGAGTTAGCGGCAGGGACCCCCGGTGGAGGGGGTCTTTTTTGTTGAACATATGCAAAAGAAAGCGTTTCAAAAAAAACGTTGACAATCTGAAAGCGGATACATATAATAAAAGTACAGTATGGTTTCTCTCCACTCCTATCCGATAACTGGCACTATGTGCAACCACCCTTATTGGGTGGTCTTTTTTTTGTTTATATAGATAATAAGAAAGTTTTTGGGAATATCTCGTACAATAGTAAGAGTGTGTTTCCATTTTTCTGTAAAAATGTCGATAAAAGAAGGAATTTATAGTTTTAACTAGAAATGAGTAGGATGTTGTAGGTTTTACTTGCCAATCAGCTCGTTTTTTTTTACAATGAAGCGCAACTTTTTTTTCCTGCTGCAGTATCAATAGTAACCGCAGCTGGGGAAGAAGGTAGGGATTCGTTAGGAGGATCGCTGAATGACCGATTCCCAGTTAATACGTGAAATTAAAGACGGCAATGTCGAGTTGTATTCTGAGTTGATGCGCCGGTATCAGCGCAAAATCCTCGCTTTCATTTTTCATATGCTGAAAGGCGCCCATATGGAAACAGCGGCTGAGGATCTTTGCTCAGAGACATTCTATAAAGCCTACCGGAGTTTACAGACCTTCAGGGAAGTGGATGCCTCCTTCTCGACCTGGCTGTATACGATTGCGCGCAATACAGTCCTAAGCGAGCTGCGAAAGCAGAAGAGCCTGAACGTGTCGCTGGACGAAGGAATACATATCCCCCAAGCCCCGTCGGAAGCCATGCCCGAACAGCGGATGCTGCAAAGCGAAAAAGTCACGATGGTGCGGGAAGCAATAAACAATTTACCGGAGAAGCAAAGGGCTGCCCTGATTTTGAGGGAGTATGACCAAATGGATTATCAGGAAATCGCCGAGGTGCTCAGCTTAACTGTAAGCTCTGTGAAATCGCTGTTATTTAGAGCCCGCGCAAGCGTAAAGACGCAGTTGGAGCCTTATTTCGTAGAACCTATTTTTCAAGAATTTGAAGGGATGAATCGAAGATGAACTGTGAAGAGATCCAAGACCTGCTCGGGACGTACTGGGATCTGCCGGAGGAAGACCCGCAGCGGGAATTGGTGAACAGGCATTTGCAGACTTGCCGGTCTTGCAGCGAAGAATTCGAAATTTGGCGGGAATCGGAAGATTTAATTCAGGTCTCCGCGCTGATTGCGGAACGTCCTTCAGCTGAGAACAGAATCGTACAGTCTGTTATGGACCGCATCTATGCAGAAGAATCCTGGAAGCTTCCCGCACATAACCGGATTTACAATACTACTTACAAGTGGCGGAGGAATGTGTCTGCGGTTCTAGCCCTTTGTCTAGCATTCTTCTGTGTCAGCTTCGTTTACTCTCTTGTTAGCGAATCACACAGCCAAAAGGTTCAGACCGCCTTGGACAGTTCCGATTTGCTTCCTTCGGGGGCGCTTACCGAAAACGGCTTACAAGTCAGCGCATCTGTTTTTCAAGAATTGCCTGTAGCGAGTATTAGCGATCCGATCGTATTGAAAGTGGATATGTCCTACCCGGATTATTTAGTTGCGGTATCCTTGCTGGGGTTTATCAGCCTCTTGTTACTGCTCAACTGGTTTTCAAGAACCAAAACATGACCCAACCTCCTAGCCATCCAGGCAAGGAGGTTTTGTTTACATTTTGGAAAGTATAAGTTTCCTAACGTGATATACTAAGCTTATTCTGTACATTCGGGAAGGAGCATTTATGAGTACGATCGGTTTTATAAGGCACGGGGTTACCCGCTGGAACGCGGAAGGAAGGCTGCAGGGCCAGATCGATATTGAATTGAGCGGTGAAGGCGTTGCCCAGGCGGAAGCTCTTGCCTCGCGTCTTGCGGCAGAATCGTGGGATTGCATTTATTCAAGTGATTTGCAGAGGGCGCGCGGTACTGCAGAGATTATCGCAAACCGGATGGGGTTGAAGGACGTCCTTACGGATATAAGGCTTCGTGAACGTTCCTTCGGTAAGCTTGAAGGAACAACGTTGGATGAACGGGTTGCCGCATGGGGGAGCGAGTGGCAGTCTTTGGATCTTGGTGTGGAATCCGATGAAGCCCTGACTGCAAGAGCGCTTGAATTTATAGAAGAGCTGACCGAAATCCATCCGCATTCCCGTATTCTTATCGTTAGCCACGGAGGATATTTAGCCCAGCTTTACAAAACGGTTTTTCTGGAACATGAAGACGAGCATCTTACGAACACCTCTCTGACGATAGCGGTTCGGGAAGGCGGAACGTGGATTAAAACTCTATTTAACTGCACAGCACACTTACACTCAACGGAGCAGCCTACTTAAAAAGTAGGCTGTTTTTGTTTGAGCAGGTATGTTTTTCGTAGAATGACCCATAATGGTACTAATGATTTTGCTAGAGAACGGGGGTCTACTATGAATCTGGCGGATATGTTAAGTTACGCTGACATCCATGACTTGAGCCGAATCGCAACGAATTACGAATGCGAATGCAGTGCCCACTCCAAAAATGAGCTTATTCAATCGATCCTCTCGCGGATCAGCCGGAAAGAAGTGTTTCAGCAGCATGTAGACAGTCTTACAGCGGAGGATTTAAGATTTCTCAACTCGCTTCTGTTCGATCAAAGGGATTCATTCTCGCTGGAAGAGCTGGTCGCCCGGGTGCAGCAGACGAAATTCAACAAAGAAGAGAAAGCGGAATGGAATCCGCGGGATATGATCAGCAAGTTCAAGCAGCGAGGCTGGCTGTTTAACGGATTTTCGCAGCAAACGAAGTTTTTGTTTCAAGTGCCCGAGGATTTAAAACTGCGCTTCAGCGAGCTGTTAGCGAAACAGTTTCAGCAGGAAATCGTGAAAACCGGAGAACCGGCAGCCTATCGCGACGAGCAGGAAATGATACAGCGTGACATTCTGCAATTTCTCAAATACCTGCATCAAAGCGGAGATATTCAACTGACTTCCGATGGTTCGATGTACAAGAAAAATCAACAGCAGATTATTGAACTGTTCTCCGTTCATGAAGATTTAATAGGCAAGAGCGGGTGGCGTTTCGGCTACGGCCGAAAATTTAAAGAATATCCAAACCGCCTTTCCCTAATCTACGATTATTGCTTCTTTCACGGGATGATAGAAGAACGGGAGCAGCGGCTTTTGCTGACAGAAACGGGCAGGCAGAAGGCGGCGGAAGGCAAGCCTGAGAATTTGCTTCATGTATATAAGTTCTGGTTAAGACTCTACAAAGGACCAATCCATAATTTAGTTTCTCTGGTCCATTGGATCGACAAGCTGTCCAAACAATGGGTGACCGTACATAGTCTCAGTGACGTGCTGAAACGCTTTGTGAAGCCGTATTACTACGACACGCAGGAATCCATCATCGAGCAGAGGGTTTTGCTGATGCTCCTTCACTTGGGGTTAATCCGGCTAGGAGAGGATCCGCTTCATGGAATGACCGTACAGGTAACCAAGCTGGGAAGCAGTGTCATAAACGGAGTGTATGTTGCGCATGAGGACAAAATTGAGCTGCCTGCAGAACCCGCCACAGGCTAGGCCTCAGCATATTCCTGTCCGGCCGGGCAATGGCATAACGCGGTATCAATGAAGATGAATATCATTAGTGTAAGAACAAAAGCTGACCGCCACCCTAGAATCCCACTCTATGGCCAACTATTTTTTGATATTGGAGGTCGAACGTATGGATAAGATGAAAGTGAACTATGAAGTGATGCTGGGGTTGTATGCCGAATTTGTTCTGGATGAAGCGATTCGTAAATACAAAGAAGAGCATCTATATATAGAAATCGACAATGCGCTTGCCAAAGGCGACGAGCCTAAATTCCTGGAACTCACCAACGAACTAAAGGCACTGCGCTTGTAATGCATGGTAACTTTGCTCAGCTTTAGACACTCGGGGAATGTTTAAAAGATTTCATTTTTAAGCATTCCTTCGAATGTCTTTTTTGGTATGATGGGGTATGAACCTATCGGCAAAGGAGCAAGTACATATGAAATTCAGCGAAATTAAGGAGTCCGAATGGACAAGTCTCCAGCCTTATTTGGATACTTGCCTGTTACCCGTTACCGGTCTCAAGGGAGACGAAGAGCCTTGGCAGGCTGCTGCTGAACTAGAAAGGCTGCGGGATGTGCTGGATCTGATTGAAATACCCTATAAAGGCAGAACTGTAACCTACCCGGCATTGCACTATATAACGGAAGATGCCAGATTTGCCGACCATCTGGACGCTGTTTGTGAAAAATTGAAAGCGGGCGGTTTCCGATATGTCATATTGGTGACGGCCGGGGAGTTGAAGTTTTCCAAAGAAAGGAAGCAAGCGGACCTTATTATAAATCCCGCACTGTTCAAAGCGAATTTGGGCAGGACGAGAAGAACGGTCATTGATGAGCAAATCCTAGGTTTATGGCATGGCACAAGCGATCAAAAAGGGTAATTTAGCCCGTTCCGTCAAGGTTTCGACAAATGTGACAATTTGGCAAACATTTCGTGGCGGCGCCTTGCAAGAGTGTGTCTAAATTAAGGTGAAATTCTTGACGGTGTATATGACGTAATATATTATTATTATGTCCTAGTACGTCGTGAAATGGAATGAAACTTTTGAGACGTGAGAGTTGTCAGCAAAGGGGGTAGAATACGTATGAGTAACGAAAACAAGCAGAATCTGCCTGAATCCGCAGCCAAGAAGCCGAAGCGCCGTGAAATGACACGCCGCCAATTTTTGGCATATACGCTCGGAGGAACGACAGCTTTCCTGGCGGCAGGCCCGACAATTCCAATGGTCCGATTCGCAGTGGATCCTCTTCTGCGCAAGAAGGATACCGCCGCTTTCGTTAAAGTGGTTGAGGAAAGTAAGGTTACGACTGAACCTGTTTCTTACAAGTTTCAGGTACACCAGGTCGATGGCTGGTTTGAAAGCGATCCCGAATTCGAGGCTTGGATATTGAAAGACGACCAGAACAGGATTTACGCTCTTTCTCCTATCTGTAAGCATCTGGGTTGTACGATCGGCTGGAATAACGACCCTGCGACTCCGAACGAGTTCATGTGTCCTTGCCATAATGCGCATTACGACAAGAACGGCAAGAACCTGATCGTTGCGCCGACTCCGCTGGATGAGTATGAAGTGAAAGTGGACAACGGTTATGTGTACTTGGGCGGACTGAAACCGAATTCAAGAGTATAGGAGGCGTAACATCGGATGTTTAAGAATGTCTACAACTGGATAGATGAACGTCTTGATATCACGCCGGTTTGGAGAGACGTAGCGGACCACGAAGTACCCGAACACGTCAACCCGGCTCATCATTTTTCCGCTTTCGTTTATTGTTTTGGCGGTTTAACGTTCTTTATCACAGTAATCCAAATTTTATCAGGCATGTTCCTGACGATGTACTATGTGCCGGACATTATTAACGCATATGCAAGCGTTGACTATCTGCAGCATAAAGTTGCTTTCGGCGTAATCGTACGCGGTATGCACCACTGGGGTGCGAGTCTGGTTATCGTAATGATGTTTCTACATACCCTTCGTGTATTTTTTACGGGTTCCTACAAGGCTCCTCGCGAAATGAACTGGGTCGTAGGGATGCTGATTTTCTTCGTAATGTTAGGCCTTGGCTTTACAGGGTACCTGCTTCCTTGGGATAACAAAGCTTACTTTGCGACGAAGGTCGGGATCGAAATTGCGGCTTCCGTTCCGGTTGCCGGTCCGTACATTAAAGAATTCCTGCAAGGCGGTACGATCGTAGGAGCGCAGACGCTTACCCGTTTCTTCGCACTGCACGTATTCTTCCTGCCGGGCGTTCTTCTTGCTCTGCTAGGAGGACACTTCTTCATGATCCGCAGACAAGGGATTTCCGGTCCACTATAAGTTGAGCAGAGAGGAGGTAATCCTTTATGGCACACGGCCATGGTAACAAATCGAATGAGAAAGTGGTTTACGTCGGGGACTCCCGCGTTAAGAAAAACCCGAACACTTACATTCCGCCCGACTACACATCGTATCCGGGCAAATCAGAAGCATTCATTCCTAACTTTCTGTTGAAGGAATGGATGGTAGGCGCAGTCGTGATGGTAGGCTTCCTAGTGCTGACTGTAGCTGAACCTGCGCCGCTTGGCTATCCGGCGAACCCGTTGAACGGTTCTTTTATTCCTATGCCGGACTGGTACTTCTTGTTTATGTACCAGCTGCTTAAATATCCATACACTTCCCAAGATTATGTAGTGCTTGGAACATTAGGTGTACCGGGTATTTTATTCGGCGGACTGATGCTTGCCCCTTTCCTGGACACTGGCAAGGAGAGAAGGTTCTACCGTCGTCCGATTGCTTCGTCCCTGATGTTCTTATCGCTGATTGCCGTCATTTATTTGACGAATGTATCCTGGACGCACTACCAGCACGAGCTGGAGCTTACAGGTACGGTTCCCGAGCATATTGAGCGTGAGGAAAAGGCCAGAGAAGAAGCGGAGAAAGGCGGAGGCGGCGGAGGCACCAAGAAACCTGCTGTCATTCCTATCGTCGCTGAAGACGATCCGGGGGCACAACTGTATGCGAAAGCAACTTGTGTCACCTGTCACGGCGCCGATTTGAAAGGAATGCCGAATGCCAAGATTCCTGCATTACGCGGAGTCGGTGACCTTCATGACAAGGAAGCCATTCTGGGCATTATCTCCAACGGTTATGAACAGATGCCTGCACAGCATGATGCACTGATCGGATCAGGTTTCAGCGAACAGGACATCGATAAATTAGCAGATTGGTTGTCGAAACAGAAAGCTCCGGCAGCCGAGTAGCATCGCAAGACCTGACATCCCTTATACAGCTGAACAGGCTGAGGGGGGTCAGGTCTTTTTTTGAAAAATGATCCCATCAGCCGCATAAAGGAGCCTTGTCATTGAGACTTTCATTCTTTTGGAGCAAAGCGTTTCTGAAAAGCAGATGGATGCTTTGGAGTTTATTTATAACTAACTTTCTGGGAACGATTTACGGGTACATATGGTATGGTAATCAACTGAAAGTGACAGCCGCGGAAAGACCGGACTGGATGCTGATTTTCGTTCCCGATAGCCCGACGGCAAGCCTATTCTTCACTTTGAGCCTCATGTACCTGCTATGGGATTCCTATTCGGGGAAACAGAGGGATTCATGGGTGAGAAGACTGGTAGAGGCTTTTGCTGTCCTAACTTCCTTCAAGTATGGCATATGGGCAGTTACGATGATATTTGCGGCTGCCGCTCAAGGCGACACACTGGTTTGGCAGGATTGGATGCTTACCGTTTCACATTTGGGGATGGCCGTGGAAGTGTTGCTTTATGCCCGTTTTTACCGGTTAGGGTGGATCAGTTTAGCGGTGGTCTCCATTTGGACGCTTCTGAATGATTACATGGATTACGGACAATTGCTTTACCCGTGGCTGCCGGATGAACTTGACAATCAACTCGGGGCTGTAGAGCTATTCACTGTTTTACTCAGCATCGTCAGCATCGTAATCACGGCAATCTGCATCCGGTATAATCAGCGGCATAAGCAGGTCTAAAACAGGACATCCCCCCATAGATTGTGATAGGGGGGATGTCCTTTGTTATCGAACATGCGATGGGGATGGATACTGCTCCTGCTATATGCGGGAGCGGCAATAGCATTATCCGGCTGTGGTAATGAAAACCGCTCGGCTTACATGACTTTAGCCGGCGTAGAACAAAACGAGGAATTTCAAAAAACGAATCAGCTGAATCAGGCAGCAGACAAGATGTACAAGGCTGTATATGCTGCTGAGAGCTTCGAAGAAATTCTGGCGATCCGCCAGGAATTAAATAAATTTGGCGTCCGGCTGGTAAAGGTTAATTTCACCGGGATTACTTCCAAGGACGGTGCACGGGCACTGTATGATACACTCCTGGCTGCACAGACAGAATTTAACCGGGTACAATTTGACCAGGAGCAGGCTATAAAGGCGATAGCAAGGCTTAGACTGGCCACCGACGCATTGACGCATCCTACGCAGCCGATGTGGCTTCAATATTACCGCGGGATCGGCGAGGTAGTGGATCAGTTGGACCAGGCGGTAAAAGCATCAGACTGGGGACGGGCAATCACCGGTTTCAATGATTTGAAAGAACATTATGCTTTTATACGGCCAGCGGTATTGGTTCAGCGGCCGGTCCAGGAAGAGGAAAAGGTTACCTTTACATTAAAGTATTTGGAGAATGAGTTGTCGGAGCCTGACATATCAAAACGCCAGGTATTAATCGGCATCTCCAATTTACGGATGATGCTGTCCGATCTGTTTGCGAAAAAAGACACAGCCGTCTACAGTGCGGCTGTGTCTCCGGGAAATCCCTGGATCTGGTCCAGTGCCATAGGGGCGGCTATATTGACCGTTCTGACCTATGTTGGGTATGTAAGGTACAGGCACGAGAGAAATTATGTTCCTGTCCGGAAGGAGAGAAGAGGCGGCAAGGTTTATACCCTGTTTTAACATCTCATGACAGGTTAATGGCTCTCGTTACCACGGAATCCTTCACCAAGTACGTCATGAACATCGTTGATGATAACGAATGCTCTTGCATCTACAGAGTGCACGATTTCTTTGAGCTTTCTCGTTTCATGACGGTTCACGACACAATATAATACCTCTTTGGCCTGTTTGGAGTAAGCACCGGTCGCAGGGATGAGCGTTACGCCGCGGTCCATTTCTTTTGTAATCAGGTCCGCTATCTTGCTGCCGTGATTTGTAATAACCGTAAAAGCTTTAGCTGCATATGCGCCTTCCTGGATAAAATCGATGATTCTCGCTCCGATAAATACCGTGACAAGTGTGTAGAGAACCTTCTCGATCGGTATGTAAAATAGCGAAGCGCCGATTATGAGAGCATCCAGCAGCAAAATGACTTGTCCCATGCTAAATCCACGGTATTTTTGGGCAATGCGGGCAATGATATCGGATCCTCCGGTTGTGCCCCCCGCCCGAAAAACGATACCCAGGCCTCCGCCTACAGTGACGCCGGCGTACAAGGAAGCCAGAATAAAATCGTGCTCCGTTCTGAACGGTACGATTACACCGGATTCGATGAACGTTTCCATGAGCCATAAAAAGAAAGAGAACGAAAGCGTACCGAACACCGTGTAGGCGACCGAGCCGCGGCCGAGCGCTCTCCAGCCGAGAATAAATAAGGGAATATTCAGTACTAGTGTGGAGACGGAGGTGGGGATGTCGAGCGCATATTTCAATAAAATCGAGATCCCGGTAACGCCGCCTTCCATAAGCTCATTCGGAATGATGAAATAATGAAGTCCGAAAGCATAAATAGCAGTTCCAAGCATAATAGGAAGCAAAGTTTTGAAAATGATGTCTGGCAGGCTGTGTCGCATAGTCACGATCCTTCTCGCGGGTATAATGGAGTTGTAGTTCACCTACGAATCCATTATACCCATTTTCATTTTATTAGCAAAAAGGATTTGTTTTCACTCCCTCTTTACGATAACATAGGGGTTATAAAAAGATGACAGGATAGAGAGGGAATCCCATGCAGGAGAAGACATTGAAGGACATCCAGCAGGAAGTGGACCGTTATATTTCGCAGTTCAAGGAAGGCTACTTCTCACCGCTTGCGCTACTGGCCCGAATGTCCGAAGAAGTAGGAGAACTGGCGAGGGAAGTTAATCATACGTACGGCGAAAAACCTAAGAAACCGGACGAAGCCGACAATTCTATCGAGTTGGAACTAGGCGATATTCTGTTCATTACGGTTTGCTTTGCCAATTCGCTGGGCATCGATTTAACGGAAGCTCATGACAAAGTAATGCACAAATTTAACACAAGAGACGCGAATCGATGGACAAAAGTCAACACCGAAGAAAAGTAAGCATCATATGATGTACCATCACCTGTTATGTAATTTAGGAGGAGGATGGGCACATGGATGGGGAAGCATCGGTGAAAAAAGCGTACGAGGCTATATTGAATCACGACTTTGAAATGGCGATTGAATGGTTCGAAGAAGCGATTGCTATAGAACCTGAAAATGCTGCCTATCATTATAAGCTGTCCATTACGTATTCCAGAAGCGGAAAGTGGGCTAAAGCTAAGGAACATGCGGAACGTGCCTGCTCGCTCGACCCGGGCCAAGAGGAGTATAAACTTCAAATCCGCCTTTTGGAAGCGAAGGGGAATGTCCATCAGGCAGAACGGCTGGCGCAGGGGACTTCTTCCGATCTTCTTCACGCAATCAAGCTGCTGAAGAAGGCGATCGTCATGGATCCGTTGCTGGTGCAAGCCTACTTGCTTCTAGCTGAAATTTACAGAGAGTTTGCCGAGTTCGAAACGGCGGCTGCTTACGCTAAGGAAGCCTACAAGCTGGATCCGTCCAATCTTGCTGCTGCAAAGCTGGTACAGGATTGCGAGGCGAAATTCAGATACCGTAAATAATACGAAGCTGTAGAAGAAGGAGAACCGATATGCCGCAAAAGATCAAAGTTGCTGTCGCAGGAGCCAGAGGCCGAATGGGGCAGGAAGTTGTAAAGATGGTGCTGCAAGATCCTGAGCTGGAGTTAGTTGCAGCAGTAAGCCCTTCCGCTGCCGGCGTGGATGCGGGCAGGATGGTAGGAATGGAATCGGTGGGGGTACAAGTGGAATCGGAACTGGAAACGGCATTGCGAATCAGCAAGCCGGACGTTCTGGTTGATTTCACTACCCCTCAAACCGTGCTGCATAACACGGAGACCGCACTTAAGTATGGGGTTCGTCCCGTAATCGGGACAACCGGTTTTACGCCGGAAGATATCGAAAGACTGGACAAGCAATGTAAAGAGCTCGGCATCGGCGGTTTAATCGCGCCTAACTTTTCCATTGGAGCAATCCTTATGATGAAATTTGCAGCTGAAGCTTCCAAATACATGCCTCATGTTGAAATTATTGAATATCATGGTGATCAGAAACTGGACGCTCCGTCCGGAACCTCTATTAAAACGGCGGAGCTGATTTCGGAAGTCCGCCAGGAGCTGAGGCAGGGAAATCCGAAGGAAGAAGAGACGATCGACGGTGCAAGAGGCGGTTACTATAACGGATTCCGTATTCATAGCGTGCGTCTGCCAGGCGTGTTTGCTCAGCAGGAAGTGATCTTCGGCGCTTTCGGGCAAACGCTCAAGATCCGTCATGATTCTTATGACCGCGCAGGATATATGCCCGGCGTGAATCAGGCGGTCAAGAAAGTAATGACATACGCCGGAATGATTTACGGCTTTGAACACATTATGGACTAAGGGGATACATAAACGTATGTTGAATATAGCTTTTATTGCACATGACCGGAAGAAAGACGAGATGGTCAACTTTATCACGGCATATGAGCCCGTATTTGAAGGGCATAAGCTTTACTCTACCGGCACTACAGGTAAAAGGATCATGGACAATACGAAGCTTGAAATTCACCGCTTCATGTCCGGTCCGCTGGGCGGAGACCAGCAGATCGGAGCGATGGTAGCTGAGAACAAGATGGACCTGATCATCTTCCTTCGCGATCCGCTGATGGCACAGCCCCATGAGCCGGATATTATCGCACTCCTCCGCTTATGCGATGTGCAAGGTATCCCCGTGGCAACGAATATAGCAACGGCTGAGCTGCTTGTCAGGGCGCTGGACCGCGGCGATTTTGCGTGGCGCGAACTGGTGCACAAGTACAAGCCGGAAGCGTAAGGGGGGTGCCAACGTGTCAGCGAACCTTGATATTCTTGTGTTCGGAGCCCATCCGGACGATGCCGAGATCGGCATGGGAGGAACGATTGCTAAACATACCGCGGCCGGGCTGCGTGTAGGAATCTGTGATCTCACGCAGGCAGAGATGTCATCCAACGGTACGGTGGACCTCCGCAGGAAAGAAGCGGAAGAGGCTTCTTCTATTTTAGGGTTAGCCGTCCGTTCGAATTTAGCGTTAAAGGACCGGGGGTTGTTTATGACACCGGAGCATATAGATGCCATTACCCTGGAGATCCGTAAACATAGGCCCCGCCTTGTATTTGCGCCTTATTGGCAGGACAGGCATCCGGATCATATCCAATGCAGCCTATTGGTTGAACAAGCCGTGTTTAACGCCAAGCTGCGTAAAATGCTTCCGGAAGTGCCGCCATGCAGCGTGTCCCAACTCTATTTCTATTTCATAAACGATGTACATAAAGTAGATGTTATGGTGGACGTGACTGAAACGTACGGGCACAAAACAGCTTCGTTAAGAGCTTACCGCTCCCAATTTGAAGCTCCTTCTGCAGAGAATGGAATGGTGGAAACACCTTTAACACAGGAATACGTAGAACGTGTAGAAGCAAGAGACCGATTGCTGGGGCAGAAGCACCATGTACGGTATGCCGAAGGTTTTTCAAGCCGGCTGCCGCAAATGGTTCATCTATTTTAATTTGTTGGATAGCCTAAACATATAAGTTATTACAGAATATACGCTAAAGGACGGTTAGAAGATGGGAGACAGGCTGAAAATCGGAATTACGTGCTACCCGTCTCTGGGCGGTTCTGGCGTCGTAGCCACGGAGCTCGGCAAACTGCTTGCGGAAAAAGGCCATCAGGTCCATTTTATAACAAACAGCATTCCGTTCAGGCTAGGAAAGTTTCAGAAAAATATTTTTTATCATGAAGTGGAAGTTAATGATTATTATGTATTCCGCTATCCTCCGTACGATCTGTCATTAGCAAGCAAGATGGCTCAAGTGGCCCAGATGCAGCAGCTCGATGTCCTGCATGTGCACTATGCAGTGCCGCATGCCGTATGCGCTTTTCTTGCGAAGCAGATGGTAGGGGATCATTTAAAAGTTGTAACGACACTCCACGGTACGGACATTACCGTTCTTGCACAAGATGAATCGTTAAGCGACATTATCCGGCTGGGGATTAACAAAAGTGATGCGGTAACTGCTGTTTCCGACGATCTTCGCAAAGAAACAAGGTCGCTGTTATCCATTGATAAACCGATTGACCTCACTTATAACTTTGTAGATAAAAGGGTGTACTATCCGCGGGATGTATCGGGACAACGCCCTGATTTCGCGACGCCGAACGAGCGGATTTTGATGCACATTTCCAATTTCCGACCGGTGAAACGGGTGAGCGATGTGATAGATGTGTTTGCTAAAGTAGCTAAAGCGATGCCGGCGAAGCTGCTGCTGGTAGGCGAGGGGCCTGATTTACCCAAAGTTCAGTGTAAAATTAAGGAGCTTGGCCTGCAGGACCGGGTAGTGTTTCTAGGCAAACAAGACGATGTGGCGCAAGTCATATCGCTGGCGGATATTCTGCTGCTGCCATCGGAGAAGGAAAGCTTCGGCCTGGTAGCTTTGGAGGCAATGGCCTGCGGAGTCCCGACAGTCGGTTCAACGGCGGGCGGTATTCCGGAGCTTGTAACGCACGGCGAAACCGGATTTTTGGCACCAGTGGGCGATACGGAACTTATGGGCCAATACTGTATTACGATGTTATCCAACCCGAGCCTGTATGAACGGTTTAAGCAGGCCTGCCTGGATCGTGCGCGCTTCCAGTTCTGTAATGATCTGATTACTCACGAGTATGAGAAGATCTATTACAGGGTGCTAGGGAAAGAAATACCGTTGGAGAGTGTTGTGTGTGAGTAACCCGTGGAAGAACGAGTTGGAGCATGCGGCGGCAGATGTGCTGTATACGCTGGAACAAGCCGGCTATGAGGCCGTTATTGTTGGCGGATACGTACGGGACCGAATGCTGGGGAGAGCAGGGCAGGATATCGATATGGCTACCAGCGCATTGCCTGAACAGGTCATGCGTCTCTTTCCACGGACGGCTCCAACCGGGCTTCAGCACGGGACCGTCACGGTGATTTCGGGAAGCTTTACTTTCGAAGTGACGACGTACCGGAAAGAATCGGAGTACGAGGAGTACCGCAGACCCGGCAAAGTGGAGTTTGTGTCCGATCTGCACGAAGATCTGCGGCGCCGGGACTTTACGATGAATGCGATGGCGATGGATGCGAGAGCCAAGCTGATCGACCCTTGGGGCGGCATGGACGACCTGAAGGCTAAGGTGCTGCGGTGCGTCGGGGATGCCGACGCGCGCTTCCAGGAAGATGCGCTGCGCATGCTCCGCTGCGTGCGCTTTGCAGCTTCGTACGCGCTGGAAATCAGCGCGGACACCTGGACAGCGCTGCGCAAGCACCGCGCGCTGCTCACCCACATCGCGCGCGAACGGGTGCGCGCGGAGCTGGACCGCACGGTCGAGGGGCCGGACCCCGACCGTGGAGTGGATCTGCTGCAGGCGAGCGGCCTGCTGCAGCATGTCAAAGGCGGGCTGCCGCTGGCGCCGCTGTTCACAGCGGCGGCGGAAGCCGCCCCGCCGGCTGCGCCCGGCGAAGCCGGCCGCCTCGCGCGCGTGCAGCCGGCGTGGCTGCGCTGGGCGCAGCTGCTGCTGCTGGCGGGCCGCACGCAAGCCGAGGCGGAACCTTTGCTGCGCGCCCTCACCTTCCCGAACGGGAAGGCGGGGGCGGTAAGCAAAGTGCTCGGCGTGAGCGAGCGGCTGCAGCAGCAGGGTTTTGGGCGCGGCGCCTGGGTGCAGGCTGCGCTGCGGTTCGGGCGCGAGCCGCTGGAAGGCTGGCTCGCGCTGGCCGGAGCCGACCCGGCCGCAGCCGGCGGCGAACGCGGCGCCCGTGAGCGGGAGGCGTTCACCGAGTTGACGGCGAACGGACTGAGCTGGCTCGACGAGCTGCCCGTTGCGAAGCTGAGCGGCCTGGCCCTAAGCGGCGGGGAGCTGATGCAGGCATGGAATCGCAGGGGCGGTCCGTGGACCGGACAAGTGCTGGCAAGCCTGCTGGAAGACGCCGCGTTCGGGCGGGTTCCGAATGAGCGGGAAGCCCTGCTTTTGCGTGCGGAGCGGTATAGAGAGGACACGATGAATCATGAGCGAACCGATACTTGATGTATTCCGCGAACGCCCGGACGAATTCGTGTCGGGCGAGTACATAAGCGAAAAGCTGCAGTGCAGCAGAACGGCGGTCTGGAAACAGATCCGTAAACTGAAAGCGCAAGGATATGAATTTGAGGCGGTGCCGAGGCTTGGGTATCGGCTGAAGCAAGCAGCAGACCGCATTCAAGCCGAGATGCTCCAACGTGATCTGACAACACGGACGATCGGCAGAACGATAAGGATGCTGGATACAGTCGACTCCACACAGCGGGTTGCCCGCGAATGGGTAGCGGCGGGTGCTGAGGAAGGAAGCGTAGTGTTGGCTGAGGGGCAGACAGCCGGGCGTGGGCGGATGGAACGAAAGTGGCATTCCCCCCAAGGAAAAGGCATCTGGATGAGCCTTATTTTGAAACCGACCGTGCCGATACATTTTCTTCCCCAGTTAACGCTCCTCACAGCCGTTGCCCTCTGCAGAGCCGTTAAGCAGACGATTCCTGTAGAATGCGGCATTAAATGGCCTAATGACCTGTTAATCGGAGGCCGGAAAACGGCAGGAATCCTGCTTGAATCCAGTGCCGAAGACGAACGCCTGCGGTATGTGATTGCCGGTATCGGCGTTAGTGTAAACCTGACTGAGGAAGATTATCCTCCGGAGCTGCGCGAAATCGCTACCTCGTTAAGAATTGCTGCCGGGCATGCCGTGGACCGGACCGAATTGCTGCAAACTTTCTTTAAGCAATTTGAGGATTTATATGACTTGTACTTGCAGCAAGGCTTTGGACCTATCCGCACACTTTGGGAAGCTTCTAGCATTACCATTGGCCGGAAAGTATCGGTCAGGTCTGCTTCAGGTGACATCACCGGACTGGCTCTGGGTATAGATGAACATGGCGCACTGCTCCTCCAATTGGACGACGGGAATATCAAACCGGTTTATTCCGGAGATGTAGAAGCGAGAGCCTGAATATCGGTTTGTGGGAAATTAACAATGGTCAGCATCGTCGGCTTTTGTTATAATATAGGGGAAAGGCGGTATCTTTTGCAGAATCGCACTTTCCCCAAATATAGATAGTGTAATACGGACAATCTCATACTAACAATGTAGTATGTTGGATTCTGCTCTGAGCCGAAGGGACCGAGACAGAAGGATCATATGAAGTGGATTCTTGTGGAACGGGTGCCTTTTAGTTGTGAGCTAAAGGGTATTTTTTATGCCGATAATAAGTCAACACACCCCACAGGAGGAGTTAGCATGGGTAAAGTCAGTACAGCCAAATTAAAGCAAATGAAATCGGACGGTACACCGATCGCGATGATTACCGCATACGATTACCCTTCCGCTAAGTTAGCGGAGGAAGCAGGAGCCGACATTCTGCTTGTCGGGGATTCGTTAGGAAATGTGGTACTGGGTTACGATTCAACCATTCCGGTCACGATTGAAGATATGATTTATCATTCGAGGGTGGTAGCCAGAGCGGCAGCGCGGAGCTTTATCGTTACGGATATGCCGTTCCTTACCTACCACGGAAGCAGTGATGCGGTGCTCCGTCAGGTAGCCCGGGTGATGCAAGAAGGCCATGCGCACTCCGTCAAAATGGAAGGCGGACGTGAAATTGCCGGCAATGTGGAGACCGTTGTGAAGGCCGGAGTCCCTGTCATGGGACATTTGGGGCTTACCCCTCAATCCGTTCATCAGATCGGCGGATTTAAAGTGCAGGGCCGGGAACTGGCGCAAGCACAACAGTTAATCGAAGATGCGAAAGCATTAGAGCAGGCAGGCGTGTTCGCCATTGTGCTCGAGCTGGTTACGGAACAACTGGCACGCTTCGTATCCGAACAGGTATCGGTCCCTACGATTGGCATCGGGTCCGGGCGTTACTGTGACGGCCAGGTTCTTGTGTACCATGATGTTGTCCGCTACGCCTCCCCTTACCGGGATAAGAAATTTGTCAAAACCTACGCGGACTTGGAAAGCATCGTACGAAACGGAATCAGTGAATATGTGCGGGAAGTAAAAGAACGCAAGTTTCCGGACGAAAGCCATGTATTTGCCATGAACGAAGAATTAGTGCCGCACTTATACGGAACATCGGAGAAATAAAGGTTCCCGAACTTATAGATGAAGGCAGGTAAGATAGATGAAAGTTGTGGAAACGGTCAGCGGCATCAGGGAAACTTTAGCCAATATGCGGACTGCCCCTGGAAAGCGGTTGAAGGTAGGTTTTGTTCCTACGATGGGGTATTTGCATGAAGGACATCAATCGCTGTTATCGAAGGCTAAAGCGGAATGCGACATTGTTGTGCTCAGCATTTTCGTAAACCCCCTTCAATTCGGACCGAACGAAGATTTTGATAAATACCCTCGCGATTCGGAGCGGGATCTGCGATTGGCGGAGCAGTCAGGTTGTGACGTGGTGTTTATGCCTTCAGTACAGGAGATGTATCCGAATCCGATACGGACATCGGTATCGGTGAAAGGCGTAACTGAGCGGCTATGCGGAGCTTCGCGTCCGGGCCATTTTGACGGAGTGGCGGCTGTAGTGTTGAAGCTGTTCCATATCGTTCAGCCGGATAAAGCCTACTTCGGATTGAAGGACGCACAGCAGGTTGCCGTCATTTCGCAAATGGTATCCGATTTGAATGTACCTGTTGATATCGTTCCATGCCCCATTTTACGTGAGGCTGACGGGCTTGCCATGAGCTCCAGAAATGTATATTTATCCGCAGAGGAACGCAGGGAAGCCCTGGTGTTATCCAAAGCGCTTGGAATGGCGGAAAGGCTGGCGCAAGAGGAAGGTTTGACCTTTGAAGCTTTGCGCAATAAAATTGAGGGGGAGATTCGCTCCACTCCCCTGGCGGACATTGATTATATCGAAGTGCTCAGTTACCCTGAACTGGAACCAGTGGATCCTTCCATGGAAACAGTCAGCAGAACATCGGATATGATCGTAGCGCTTGCCGTCAAATTCGGTAAAACCAGATTGATCGATAATGTCATTCTTCATAGAAAATAAGGAACGTCCTAAGGAGAGGGGAGACCACATACATGTTCAGACATATGATGAAATCGAAAATTCACCGCGCGACGGTAACCGAAGCGAATCTGAACTATGTCGGCAGTATTACGATCGATGAAGATCTAATGGAAGCCACAGATCTATGGGCTAATGAGAAGGTCCAAATTGTGAATAACAATAACGGAGAGCGTTTCGAAACTTACGTCATTCCTGGAGAGCGCGGCAGCGGAGTCATTTGCCTGAACGGAGCAGCGGCACGGCGTGTGCAGCCGGGAGATCTGGTTATTATTATCTCCTATGCCATGATGACAAATGAAGAAGCGAAAAGTTATGAACCGAAAGTTGCCATTGTGGACGGAAATAACAAGGTCGTGCAGACGATGAAGGAAAAGCACGGCGTAGTGGTGTAAAGCTCTGGTTTCCCCCTTATGTAATCACTGGCATGGAGTATGAAAAGACCCCCGTAAACAAAGAATGAGGTTACAATGAGGTGTGACTCTTGCTTAAGGGGTGGGAAGATCATGATCAAGCCGATTTTTGCCTCGATGAACGAAGTGTTGGACGGGATACTTGCTGCTTATCCGACAGCCAGCGGGTCCGCTAAACTCGAACTGGACGACAAGCTGACGGTTCTGAAAGCAATGAGTGAAACCTTGATTGAGGAATGGCTGCTGTTTGAAGAAAAGCTTCGGAAGCTGCCGGCCGATCCTTCCGCCGACACCGATAGCACCCTGTCTAAACTGGCGGACGATGAACTGTTCGGTGAACCGTTCTTGGGGTCATCAGAAGACTTCAGGAAAGGACAGGGTTATTTCAAGCTCCTGATGTTTCACGAGTCGGTCCGTTATTTTTCGGAAGTGATTCGGAAACAGCCTGATTTTGTATTGGCCCGGCTTTATTTAGCTCTTTCTTATTTAAAAACAGGGGACTTGAATGAAGCTTACCCTCATTTTCAGATGATTATCCAGTTTACGGAGAATAAAAAGATGAAAGCCATCTCTTATAACGCCCTCGGGTGTATTCAAGCACAGCGGAATCATACCGAAAAAGCATGCGAATATTTCAAAGCCGCTTACAAAATGGATCCGTCCATTGCGGAGCCGCTGGCCAATTTGGAAGTATGCTCCCAAAATCAGGGTACGCTTAAGTTTGGTGCCGGTTTGACGCACTAGCGGGTAAGATGCATGGAGATTGGAGACAGGAATGAAATTCGCGGTTTTGGATTTCGAGACAACGGGAAGCGGCGCCTACGATGAAATCATACAAGTCGGCCTTGTTGTGATAGAAGATAAGGTTATTACAAGAAAATATGCTTCCTTTGTGAAGCCCACCGTGGAAATTCCCGCCTTTATTACACAGTTGACCGGGATTACCGAAGAGGATGTCAAGGACGCTCCGCCGATCGATGATGTTCTCCTTGAGATGATCCCTTTGCTCGATGACGCGGTATTGGTGGCTCATCATGCCCCATTTGACGTCGGATTTCTGCAGAGAGCTCTGGAGCATGCCGGGTATTTGCCGTTTGCAGGCAGAGTGCTGGATACGCTGGATTTTCTGCGTATCCTTTTTCCGCTTTTACCCAGCCTGCAGCTGTCCATGGTTTGCCGGGAGATGGGGATCCAACACGACCGCCCTCACCAGGCTGACAGCGACGCAGAAGTGACCGGAGAAGTCTGGATCCGGTGTATGGATAAATTAAGCGATTTATCGTTATTAACCCTGCAGCGTTTGTCCGCATTGTTTGCGGATGAAGGTACGGACTTTGCCTGGTTTATACATGAACAAAGGACACACAAAGAACTGTCTACCTCTTTTGATGAACAGGCAGGCAAATACTATCGTCAATTTGAAATGAATGTGGAAGAGTGGCCTGATGAGAACGGACCGCGGGAAGACAGCGGCGAGGATGCGTTGAATCATGTTCCATTTGACCAGTTTTACATTGAGCTGAAACAAAAGCTCCAGGGCGGATTGAAGAACTACGAAGACCGCAGCAGCCAAGAGCAAATGATAAGCGAGGTTCACGATTCGCTGGAAAGCGATAAGCACTTGCTTATCGAGGCTGGAACAGGCACAGGAAAATCACTCGGGTATTTGATACCTTCCCTGTACTACGGGATCCGCAGAGGCAAAAAGGTCATTGTCAGCACTCATACGATTAATCTTCAGGAACAGCTTAGAGAACGTGATTTGCCTTTATTGGAGAATATTTTCCCTGTCGAATTCAAGGCGTCGGTGCTGAAAGGGAGAAGTCATTATTTGTGCCTGCGTAAATTTGAGCATAAGATCAATTCCGGTGACTTCGAAAGCCCGAAAGAGGATCTGATGACGGCTGCACAGATGATTGTATGGCTTAGCCAAACCAAACACGGCGATGAAGAGGAAATCCATTTTGGAAATAAAGGCGCTGAGTTTTGGCAAACGGTGCAGAGCGACGCGGATTCCTGCCTGAATAGGGCTTGTCCGTGGTTTCGCAGATGCTTTTACCACAGAGCCCGGCATGAAGCAAACTTGTCGGATGTGGTGATTACGAACCACTCGCTGTTATTTACCGATGTGAAAGCAGATCACCGAATTCTTCCGTCTTACGATCATCTGGTCGTTGATGAAGCCCATCATTTTGAAGAAGTAGCCGGAAAACATTTGGGCATGAATGTCGGATACTTTACTATTGTTAATCTGCTGCTGCAGCTGTTAAAAGACAGCCGTTCCGGCCAGGTGCCTCACCTTAGGCAGATGATACAACTGTCCGGACAAGAGAAAAGTACAGAGTGGGTAGACCTTGTCGATGCAGTTATCCCCAAGCTGATAGAGGCTAAGGAACATTGGGATAAGCTGACAGAGCTGCTGTATGCGATCATGGCCGGGAACACATCTCAAGATGCATCCCAAGGGGAAACCGGACAACTGGTACTTCGGATCAAGAAGGACCATCTTCCGGAAGAATGGGATACACTGGCATCCATTGAGGATAATTTGTATTTGGAGCTCAATGACAGTGTCAGGAAATTAGAGAAACTGGTCTCGGAATTGAAGGAAGACGAAGAATCCGACCTGTATCAGCCTGCAGTAGACCTTACCGGAACGTTAAGGGATTTGGCTGCTGCTAAAGATAATATACGCTCTTTTATGAAGCTCAGCGAGCCGGATCATGTGTATTGGCTGGAAGCGAACTCGTACTACAAGAGCAAATCCTTGCAGTTGATGGCTGTGCCGGCTGATGTGAGCTCGCAGCTTAGAGAAAGGTTCTTTGAACCGAAACACAGTGTCATTATGACTTCGGCTACCCTCTCGGTGGATAAATCCTTCCAGTATGCCTCGGAGCAGCTAGGTCTGGATGCGATGGCCGCTACCGATAAAGTGAGGACGAAGCTGCTGGCGTCGCCGTTTAATTACCGCAAACAGGCGCTGGTCTGTATCCCGCGTGATTTCCCTGGTGTTCGGGGTCCTGGCGGTGAGGCTAAATTCATTGAAACTCTTGGAGGCTCTTTGAAGGAAGTTGCTCTAGAGACGAAAGGCAGGATGCTGGTACTCTTTACGTCCTACAGGATGCTCAAACAGGTTCATCAAGCGCTGAAAGACGAATTGGCCGGTCACGGCATCCAAGTGCTGGGGCAGGGAATTGACAGCGGCAACCGTTCGAAACTGACCCGCATGTTCCAGGATAGTCCTGCGGCAATCCTTCTGGGAACCAGCTCGTTCTGGGAAGGTGTGGATATTCCAGGTCAAGCATTAAGCTGTCTGGTCATCGTCCGTCTTCCGTTTCAGCCGCCGAACCACCCGCTTGTTGAAGCCAAGTCGGAAATTTTGCAGAAGCAAAACAAGAACCCGTTCATGAAGCTTTCGGTACCGCAAGCGGTTATCCGGTTCAAGCAAGGATTCGGACGTCTTGTGCGCACGGCATCGGATAAAGGGATTGTGATCATATATGATACAAGAGTACTTGATACCTACTACGGGAAACATTTTTTGTATTCCCTGCCCGGTCCCAAAATTGAACATATGAGTTTAAAACAATTGGTGCCAAGAATACGTACTTGGCAGGAAACCGGGGAGTAACCGAAACGGTAATGGGACGAGTGAGAACCATGGGAAGTTGCAGTACTATGCAGGGGGGAAACTAAGTTGAAAACACCGAAAATTTCAGAAGCGGTAGTGCGAAGGCTGCCGGTCTACCTGAGGTTCCTGAACGAACTGAAAGCGAATGAAGTGTTGACCGTTTCTTCTCAGGATCTCGGCCAGAAGCTGGATTTGAACCCGGCACAGATCCGTAAGGATTTAGCCCATTTCGGTGAATTCGGCCGAAAGGGAATCGGGTATGATGTGTCTTACCTGATTGAGAAAATAAGGGCTATCCTCAAGCTCGACCGGGTGATGAACGTTGCGTTGGTGGGGGCCGGAAACTTGGGCCGTGCTTTAAGCAATTATAATGCCTATTTGAAAGACAATATGAAAATCGTAGCCATATTCGATAATGTGCCTTCCAAAGTGGGAGAAACGGTTAACAACCTTCAAGTACAGCCAATGAGCGAATTGGCGTCCACGGTTAAGAACAGGGAAATCAGAATCGGGATTATTACTGTTCCCGCTGCGGAAGCTCAGAATGTAGCAGATAGTTTCGCGGCTGCGGGAATCGAGGCCATCCTGAATTTTGCACCTGTCATATTGAAGGTTCCTTCCCATATCAGGATTCATCACGCGGATTTCACCACGGATTTGCTGAGCCTGGCATATTACATTGAAGAAGAAGAGGAGCACGAATAGAATTTGGATAACAAACCCCCTGGACTCGCGGATTGAGCAGGGGGTTCCCTCTTTTGCAGGCTGTCATACCGTAAAATTGGATAAAGCTGCTATGAATTTGCGTTATGTTGCAAAACGCTGGTGAACCATGTAGAGTTAAAAACAGGATAGGAAGCTTCCATGAAAGGAATGGATCGATTGACGAAGCGATTATGGATCCGCAATGCGGCCATCATTACTATGGATGAAGAAATGCCTTTTATCCAGGGGCATTTGATTACTGAAAATGACAGAATTACCTACATAGGGACAGAAGCGCCGGAAGATCAAGGGCAATTTACAGAGATTGTGGACGGAACACACAAAGTGATTATGCCCGGCCTTGTAAATACGCATAATCATGCGGCCATGTCTTTCCTGCGCGGTTATGCCGACGACTTGAACCTCCAGGTATGGCTGCAGGAGAAAATGTGGCCGATCGAAGGAAAGTTCACAGCTCTTGATGTAAAATGGGGAACAGCTCTGTCGGTGCTTGAGATGCTCAAAGGCGGCACGACCACTTTTGTGGATATGTACGACCATATGGGGGAAGTCGCCAAGGTGGTCGAGATGTCCGGTATGCGCGGATGCCTTACCCGCGGCGTGATCGGACTTGTACCGCCAGAGGTGCAGCAAGCGAAGCTGGAGGACGCTGTGTCCTTTGCCAAAGAGTGGCATGGCCAAGCGGGCGGGAGAATTACAACGATGATGTCGCCTCATGCTCCGTATACCTGCCCGCCTGATTACATCGAGAAGATCGTGCAGGCTGCACATGATTTGGATTTGCCAATCCATACGCATATGTCCGAATCGCCGGGCGAGGTGGAGCAGAATGTGAAGCAGTACGGGGAACGTCCAGTAGAGCATCTTCGCAAACTCGGTGTTTTCGGGCGGCCGACATTGGTTGCCCATGCCGTGCACTTGACGGATGAAGAGATCGATGTGTTGAAGCAGTATGACGTCCGCGTATCCCACAATGCGGGGAGCAACCTGAAATTGGCGAGCGGCATTGCCCGCGTTCCTGACCTGCTTAGGGCAGGCGTGCTGGTATCGCTTGGAACAGACAGCTCTGCCAGCAACAACAATTTGGATATGTTCGAGGAAATGAGGCTTGCCGCCTTAATTCATAAGGGCGTTTCAGGCGATCCGACCGCTGTCCCGGCAGGTACGGCTCTCCGGATGGGCACTGCGGACGGTGCGCGTTCGATCTGGCTGAATGATACAGGCATGCTCAAGGCCGGTATGAAAGCGGACTTTATTGCCTTGGATGCCGATCAGCCTCATTTTTATCCCAAATCAAATTTTATCTCTCACATCGTATACTCCGCATCCGCTAAAGATGTTACCGACGTATGGGTGGACGGAGAGCAGTTGGTAAGGAAAGGAATTTGCCTGACTCTTGATGAAGAGCAGGTAAAATATGAATTCTCCCGCTGTTTCGAGCGTTTGACGCAGTAACGGAAGTACAGGAGGCAAGCAAGTGTTCAGAAATAAAAGAGCCGTTGTCGTCATCATATTAGGCATTATCCTGGCTGCCGTGGCGTTGAACCGGTTTTACTATTACATTCAGCTGGATCATTGGACCGCCCAGCAGAAAGCTGTTCAAGCCGCAAAGAAAGGAGCGGGAATCACGCAAGTGGACCGCATCGATTCTTATGTGTGGGATGAGGCTTATTATGTAGTAACAGGTAAGAACAAAGACGGGGAACAACTGCTGGTGTGGATGCGGGAAGACGGAAGCCGTCTGGAGTGGGAACTGGCTTCTCACGGTTCTAACCGCCAGCAGATTCGCAACTTGGTTGAAGGGCGTTCCCCAGGGGCTGCGATCCTCCGGATACAGCCCGGGAAGATGAAGGGCGCATATGTTTGGGAAGTGTTTTATAAGTATAATGACGGCAGCGGGGAACGTTATTTTTATGATTTCTACCAATGGAAAGACGCCAAATATATTGTTACTTACAAGATGAGCAAACACTAATCTCATATATTTTAATTCCAGAAAGGGGGGCTGCCGAAGGGAACGACGGTGGCCTCTTTCTGTCTATTTTTTTGCTCACAGGGCTGTCACAAGTAAGATAGAAAATAGTATAGCAAATGTGATATACTACATTTATTGATTAGTGTATATACTCCATTTTATAGAAAGGAGGCGTCAACATGAAATTGCGTCTCTTACCTATCGCAATTACAGTTATTCTTTCTGCCGGCCTTTTATTTGGAGGTTGGTTTATATATCAAAGCGTTGCCGTTGAGAATCCTCTAACTGCCGTTGTGGACAGCACTCCGGGAGTAGAAAAGGCGCAAACCAGCTTTGGTGACGACAGCATTGATATTCAGCTGCAGCTGAAAGCAGATGCAAATGCCAGAGAAGTCTATCAACACATTGCCCGTGAAGGAGCTTCGATCATTGGAGGACGGGAACTGAAATTGAATGTCACCAACAAGACCTCACCTGTTTTAGAAAAGATTTGGTCTCAAGGATTGTTCCAAGTAGCTGAAGCGATGGAAACAAAGCATTATGCTGACATTCCGGCGGCTTTGGAGAAACTGGCCAAGGCGCATTCCGGGTTGAAAGTGTCTACTGAAATGGACGAAGATAATGTTTATATTCGTTTAAGTGAAGGCAGCACAAGCAAGTTTGTAATTCTTCCGCGCATTCCTGCACAGATGGGAGTATGGACGCCATGAGTAAATACGGTAAAGAAATTTTAATTGGATTAGTACCCGTGATTTTTGCTTTCTTAATCTATCGGGGCTATAATGTCATTCCTTTGATTATGGCCTCCGCTTTCATTATTGCATTGTATTTTATGGCCAAAACCCGTACCGGAAGCGTAGGCGTGACATCTGGCTCCAAAGGCCGGACCAAGCCGTCCGTTAAGATGACGTTTGAAGACATCGGCGGTCAGGACAGCGCCAAGAAAGAGCTTGTCGAAGCGCTGGACTTTCTAATTAAGCATGAAGAGATTAAGAAGTTCGGCATCCGCCCGCTGAAAGGAATTCTGTTAACCGGTCCTCCGGGAACAGGGAAGACGCTGTTAGCGAAAGCGTCCGCTAGCTATACGAATTCCGTATTCATGTCGGCAGCGGGCAGCGAATTCGTAGAAATGTACGTCGGTGTCGGCGCAAGCCGGATTCGGGATTTGTTTAAAGAAGCCCGTACACGCGCGGAGAAGGAAAAGAAAGACAGTGCCATTATTTTTATAGATGAGATCGATGTCATTGGCGGTAAGCGTGACGGAGGACAGCAGCGGGAGTACGATCAGACGCTGAACCAGCTTCTGACAGAGATGGACGGAATGCACACCTCTACGTCTCCCCGGATTCTGATTATGGCTGCAACGAACCGTAAAGAAATGCTGGATAGTGCGCTGCTCCGTCCCGGCCGGTTCGACCGCCACATTCAGGTGGATCTGCCGGACAAAAAGGGACGTTTGCATATTTTGAACATTCATGCAAAGAACAAACCTTTAGCCGAAAATATCAGCTTGGATAAAATAGCGCAGGAGGCATACAATTTCTCAGGCGCCCAGTTAGAGAGCCTGATGAACGAGGCTGCCATTTATGCGATGCGCGACAACCAGACCACGATCGAGCAGCGTCATATGTCGCTGGCGGTAGACAAAGTGCTCATGGGTGAGAAAACCGACAGGGAATCTACCCGCGAGGAGAAAGAACGAGTAGCCATGCATGAACTTGGCCATGCGATTATCGCCGAGGCCGTCCGTCCTGGTTCTGTATCGCAGGTTGCCTTGACACCGCGCGGTCAGGCTCTTGGATATGTACGGCATAATCCTCAGAAGGATCAGTATCTGTATACCAAAGATTATCTGGAAGGCCAAATCATGATTGCTTTAGGCGGAGCTTCTGCGGAAGAGATTTTCTACGGCTCCCGCAGTACAGGATCGCGAAATGACTTCGAGCAGGCGGTAAATCTCGTTCGCACGATGATCGATTCCGGTCTGACGAAGCTTGGCATTGTGAATCCCGAGATGCTTTCCAAGGAAGAGTACTCTAAAGAGAACAATGAAATTTTGGAAGAACTCGCAAGTTCCACAAAAATGCTTTTGGAACAATACCGGATCGTGTTTGAGCAGTCACTGGACATTTTGATGAAAGAAGAAGTGTTGTCCGGGGACCAGTTCCGTCAACTGATGGAACAATGCAGGCAAAGAGTGACCGCATAATAGTAAGTTTTCTGCACTTTTCTGTTCATCTGCTCCGGCTTCGGCCGGGGTTTTTCTTTGTTTTGTTGCATGTAAGCGCGTTAATTTATGGTAATTGTGTTAAAAGTACATAAACAGGTGCATTTTCTGAAAAAAAGCTGTATTATTTTCATTGGACTTTTAGAAACTAGAATATTAGAACAGTAAGCAAAGGATGGAGCAGAACCCATGAGTTTTAAGAAAATCGGCGTCATCGGCGGAGGCACCATGGGCCAGGGCATCGCAGAAATGCTGTCCCGCAAAGGCCTGGACGTGTTGTTAGTCGAGAAAACAAAAGAAAAGCTGCACAACGCTTTCGATATGATCGAAATGAGTTTAGATAAGCAGTTGGAGAAATGGGCGATTACCAATACGGAGAAAAAGCTCATTTTGGCCAAAATTCATAAAGTGGACGAACTCGCTGATTTAAGCGATTGCGATATGGTGATTGAAACCATTACGGAAGATCTGGATGCGAAAAAAGAGATTTTCCGTGAATTAGACACGGTCTGCGGTCCCAATATTATTCTGGCCAGCAACACTTCCACTCTCAGCTTGACGGAGTTGGCAGGGGAAACATCACGGCCGGAGCGCGTAATCGGCCTTCATTTCATACACCCTGTATCCAAAATCGATCTCGTTGAAGTGATCCGCGGCTTGAAAACATCGGAAAACACGTTTACTTCCACAAAGGATTTTGTAGAAGAGACATTGGCGAAGAAAAGCGTCATGGTTTACGAGTCTCCTGGCTTTGTAACCACCCGTCTTATTTGTACGCTCATCAATGAAGCGCTGCACACCTTGCAGGAAGGGGTAGCTTCCGCTGAAGATATCGATGCTTCGATGAGGATCGGTTACGATTTCAAGTACGGTCCTTTGGAAATGTGCGACCGTTTCGGATTGGACTCGGTTGCTGCCGCATTGGACCGTATGTTCCGGGAGTACGGAGATATTAAATATCGTCCTGCAGTTCTACTGAAGAAAATGGTACGTGCAGGGCATTTGGGCGTGAAAACGGGAGAAGGCTTTTTCCGGTACGATAAGGATGGTGACCGTCTGTGAAAGTATTAGTAATTAACGCGGGAAGTTCCTCGCTGAAATATCAGCTGTACGATATGACGGACGAATCCGTTTTGGCCAAAGGCCGGGTAGAGCGGATCGGGATGGATTCCGCAATTCTGGTACATGAGCCCACCGATAAGCAGGATGTAACGGAAGTAAGCGAAATTTTGGAGCATACGACCGCTATCCGTAAAGTGGTGGATATCCTGACTCATCCGGAGCATGGCGTGTTATCCTCTATCTCGGAAATCCAAGCGGTGGGTCACCGGGTTGTTCACGGGGGAGAATCGTTCTCCAGTTCCGTAATAGTCACACCTGAAGTGAAGAAAGAGATTAAGCGGTTGTTCGATTTGGCCCCGCTGCATAATCCAGCCCATATCATGGGAATTGATGCAGTGGAACTGAACATGCCGGGTGTACCGCAGACCGTTGTGTTCGATACTGCGTTCCACCAGACGATGCCGGCGAAAACTTACATGTACGCAATCCCTCGCGTCCTATATACGAAGCATAAAGTACGCCGTTACGGCTTCCACGGTACCAGCCATTATTATGTCAGCCATCAGGCGGCGGATTTCCTCGGGAAGCCGATGGAAGAATTGAAAATTGTCACCTGCCATATTGGCAACGGTGGCAGTGTAACCGCCGTATTGAACGGCAAATCGTTCGATACGAGCATGGGCATGACACCGTTAGAAGGGCTGATGATGGGGACTCGCTCCGGTGATCTGGATCCGGCCATCGTGCCTTATGTTATGGGCAAGGAAGGTTTGACGATAAATGAAGTCAACTCGATGCTGAACAAACACAGCGGGCTGCAGGCGATTAGCGGGCTTTCGAGCGACATGCGGGAAATTACCCAGGCGATGGATGAGGGTGACCGTAATGCTACATTGGCATTCGACATGTACGAGTACCGGATCCGCAAATATATCGGTGCGTATGCCGCAGCGATGAACGGAATCGATGCCTTGGTCTTTACCGCAGGCGTCGGAGAAAATGCCGCGCTTGTAAGGGAGCGGGTTTGCGAACAACTGAGCTTCCTCGGCATTGAATTTGACCATGAGTCAAATAAAGTCCGCAGCGGAGACAACCGTCGTATTTCCACTGCAAGCTCTAAAGTACAGGTTCTTGTAATTCCTACGAATGAAGAGCTGGTTATTGCCAGAGACACCTACCGCCTCATTGAAGAGAACGGCAAGTAAGAGCTATAATAGAGAGGCACACTCGCATAAGCTTCATAGCTGCATTAGTGAACAAGGGAGAGGTTAAGTGTGACCGCAAAAAGTACCATTCAAGAGGTAAAGCATCACGTAGGCCAGACCGTGCGTATAGGCTGCTGGCTGCATAATAAACGTTCGAGCGGAAAAATTCAGTTTCTTCAGCTGCGGGACGGAACCGGTTTTATCCAAGGCGTTGTTGTAAAAAGCGATGTACCCGAGGAAGTATGGGATGCCGCCAAGCAGCTGACTCAGGAAAGCTCGCTTTGGGTGACAGGCACAGTTCGCGAAGACGAACGCAGTCAGAGCGGATTCGAGCTAACCGTACAAGGTGTTGAAATTATTCATATCACACAGGATTATCCGATTACGCCAAAAGAGCACGGTGTAGATTTCCTGATGGATCACCGCCACCTGTGGATCCGTTCTCCGCGCCAGCGTGCGATCCTAATCATCCGTGCGGAAATTATTAAAGCAATCCAGCAGTTTTTTGACGAGAGAAACTTCCATCTGGTGGATCCTCCGATCTTGACACCTTCTTCTGCAGAAGGGACAACAGAATTGTTTAACATCAAGTATTTCGACGAAGATGCATACCTTACGCAAAGCGGACAGCTGTATATGGAAGCAGCTGCTATGGCGCTAGGCAAAGTATATTCTTTTGGTCCGACGTTCCGTGCCGAGAAATCCAAGACGCGCCGCCACTTGATAGAGTTCTGGATGATCGAGCCGGAAATGGCGTTTGTAGAACATGAGGAAAGCCTGGAGGTTCAAGAGCAGTTTGTTGCGCATATTGTGCAGACCGTATTGAAGAACTGTGCGAAAGAGCTGAAGGTGCTTGAACGCGATACAACCAAGCTGGAGAACATTCATGGCGCGTTCCCGCGCATTACGTACGACGATGCGATTAAGTTCCTGCAGGAACGCGGCTATGAGATTCAATGGGGCGATGATTTCGGGGCTCCTCATGAGACGGCGATTGCCGAACATTATAATAAACCCGTGTTTATCACCCATTGGCCGGCCGAAATTAAAGCCTTCTACATGAAGCCGGATCCGAACCGTCCGGAACTTGTTCTGTGTGCGGATATGATCGCGCCGGAAGGGTACGGAGAAATTATCGGCGGTTCCCAACGGATCGATGATCCCGCTTTGATGGAAGAACGTTTTGCAGAGCACAAACTATCGATGGATGCTTACCAATGGTATATGGATCTGCGTAAGTACGGTTCTGTTCCTCACTCGGGCTTCGGACTAGGTCTGGAGCGTACCGTTGCCTGGATTTGCGGATTGGATCACGTTAGAGAAACGATTCCGTTCCCGCGCCTGCTGTACCGGTTGTATCCATAAGAAGCGGATGGGGTGTCCAATATGAGCAGCGGAACGAAAAGAATGTTTGCTCAAGGACTGTTTGCGGGGCTGCTAAGCGGCTCCGTTTCCGTCCCGTACTATTTGCTTACTTCCTACCGGAAGATGAAGCTTTCGGATTTGGAGGCCATGGTATTGATCCAGCTGCTTGCATTCCGGGAGAAGGAAATGAATGAATTTCCTACTTTTGAAGAGATGCAGGACAGGTTATCGGCCTCCGGCGACGCCGTGATCAAAGCTCTGCAGCGGTTGTTGAGAGACGGATTTATTGCTATTGACGAAGAAGTGGATGAGTCCTCGGGTATTCAATACGAACGGTACAATCTCGAACCGTTATATGAGCGGATTGCGGAAACACTGGCTGAGGAAACTGCAGCGAAAGCGAAAGAGGAAGCGAAATCGGTTGTTACCCCATTGAAGGCTGCAGCTGAACAGGCCAAGCTCACGGAAACAAACGTGTTCGTCATGTTTGAAAGAGAGTTTGCCCGCCCGCTGTCGCCTATGGAGTGCGAAACCATCTCCAGCTGGCTGGATCAGGACCGCTATCCATTGGAACTGATTACAGCTGCCTTGAAAGAAGCGGTGTTCGCAGGCAAACTGCATTTCCGCTATATTGACCGGATTCTGCTGGAATGGAGCAGAAACCGGGTGTTTACGGCCGAACAGGCCAAAGAATATACCCAGCGTTTCCGTACAGGATCGCGATGAAATAAGCCATCCCTGCAGCTAAGGGGATGGCTTATTTGTTGTTTCGTCGCGATGATTCATAAAGCCTTTCCTGTATTCCTGCGGCGTTTGTCCGATGATTCTTTTGAACATTTTGGCAAAATGGGAGAAATGGCTGTACCCGACAGAAGAGGCGGCCTGGCTAATTTTGATGCGGGGTTCCCGCAGCAGCTCCTTAGCTTTCTCCATACGGAGTTTCATAATATAGTCGCTTAAGGATAACCCGGTCTCTTTTTTGAACAGTCTTGATAAGTATGCCGAATTTAAATGTACCTTCCCGGCAATCTGCTCTCTGGAGAGTTCCTCATCCATATGTTGTTCAATATAAGCAATGGCTTCGGCCACGCAGGATGAATGTACGGGTGCATGTTCTTGTTCCTGATAACAGAAGTATTCATCGGCCAATTGTAAAGCCCATTGTTTCAGAAGATGCACCGATTTCAAACATGCCTCGCGTTTCTCCATACGGTCAAGCGCGGCAAGGTTGCCCGGACGCAGGCCTTTCATGGAAATGACTTGGTAAAACATGCGGATATACCCGTTATAAAAGTCCTTCAGCCTTCTTGCCGTAATCGTGTCCGCATCCGAATGATCAAACCAGCTGCATACCTGTTCCACAAACGGCTGCTTTTGGCCTGTTTCCAGCATCGTAATCCAACGTTCGAAATCCGGTAAGAATGAAGCACTTCCCTCCGTATCCGCCGTTTTCGACGATGAATGAAAGAGTACCGCGTTAGTCAATACCACATTTTCCTTCTCATGCTCTACCAGCCTAAGAAACATTGCAGAGAGCTCGTCCAAAGAACTCAGCTCGCCTATATAGCAAGATAGACTGCAATGAAAATATTCCGCGCATTTCTCGATATACGTAGAACACTGCGCATACAATTGCCCACTGAAGGATTGTTCCGGGCCGTACTGGCCTTCTGTGAATACAAGAACAAGGTTGGAACCATTACGCTCTTGAAGCACCTGGCCGGAGCGGGAGCCGAGGATGATCTCTGCAGCTGCATTTCTGAGTGCGTATTCCATGATCTCCTCATCGCGTGTATTCAGCTCCTTATGCCACTGTTCTATGCTGATAAGAATGGGAACAACTTTGGTATGAGCGGTAATAGGTATGTCATATAAAGTTGCAGCAGCTTCAACGCGTTCTTCTGTAAGCATTACACGCTGATTAACCAAGTCCTGCCAGAATCGTTCCCTTAGCAGAGGAAGCTGCTGGTCGCGGTGTTTCTGAAACTGGTCGTAGGCGGCATAAAATTGTTCAACGTTCTTTTTTTCCATAATTTTAGTGACCGCTGCGGCAATCAGCTTTTTTAACTCCCGAAAATCCAACGGCTTCAACAAATAATGCAGGCTTCCAAATTGAATCGCCTTATGGGCGTAATCAAAGTTGGCGTGCCCGGTTGTGATAATGCTGATGATATCCGGTTGAAGAGAATGTGCGAAATCAAGCAGCTCCAGGCCGTTCTTGCCCGGCATCTCAATGTCCGTTATTAATACATCGATCCGTTCCGAACGGAGAATTTCAGCGGCTTCTTCAAAATCATATGCTTCATAAATGGATCCGATCGGAAGGTCCGACCAGTCCATTCCTTTTGCAATGGCTTGAACGGCAATCATTTCATCGTCAACAATCAATAAATTATGCATCCCGGCCTCCGCAAGCGTAGAAAGTGGTTACTCTTATAGTACCATGGCTGAAGGGCAGGTATAGCATCATTATGACCATATGTAACACTGTCATGACTTCCTTAACCGGGATGATTGACTTAGATTTCTAAATTCGACTAAAGTTAGATCGATATTAGGAGGGATTACAGTGAAGATCGGAATGATCGGCTATAAATTCATGGGCAAAGCACACACCCATGCTTATCATGATGTGAACTTGTTCTTCCCGGAAACGCTGGTCCCCAGACGGATGCTGCTCTGCGGGCGGGATGAACGAGGTGTTGCTGAGGCGGCATCCAAGCTGGGTTGGGAAAGATGGACAACGGATTGGAAAGAGGTGGTGTCGGACCCTGAAATTGATCTGGTCGACATCAATGCTCCCAGCAACGTTCATAAAGAGATAGCCATCGAAGCTCTGAGAAACGGGAAACATGTCCTTTGCGAAAAACCGCTTGCCGTCTCCCTTTCAGACGCCAGAGAAATGCTTGCCGCCGCTGAGAACGCGAACGTCAGGCATATGATCTGTTTCAATTACCGGTTCATCCCGGCTGTGCGGCTGGCTAAACAACTGCTGGATGAGGGACGGATTGGAGAAGTGAGGCAGTATCGCGGCTGGTTTCTGCAAGATTGGCTGACTGACGAGCACGCGCCGTTTGTATGGCGCCTGGACCGCAGTATCGCGGGTTCGGGAGCGCATGGTGATTTGAATGCCCACACGGTGGACCTGGCACGTTACCTGATCGGCGAAATTGAAGAAGTATCGGGAATCAGCCGGACTTTTGTTAAGTACCGGGTCGAACCCGGGCATGGAAGCGGGGAAAGCCGGCAACGGACAGTCGATGTGGATGATGCCACGTCGTTTCTTGCAGCCTTCTCCAATGGCGCCATGGGTACGTTCGAAGCTTCCAGGGCAGCGGGCGGCAGGCGCTGCTCCAACGGTTTTGAAATCCATGGCAGCAAAGGCAGCCTTAGGTTTGATTTTGAGCGGATGAATGAACTGGAACTGTACGAGGGAAGCGATGATCCTTATGTGCAGGGATACCGTACTATTCAGGCAACGGAATCATGCCATCCCTATATGGAGGCCTGGTGGCCTGCTGGGCATGGTCTCGGTTTTGAACATACGTTTATCCATGCTGTACTTGAATTGCTGGAGGCTGTCCGTACGGGGAGAGAGTGTATCCCCAATTTTGCAGACGGGGTAAAATGCCAGCAGATCCTCGACGCCGTCGATCGCTCTATCGAGCTTCGCCGCTGGGTGAAGGTAGAGGAATTATAATAAAAGGGATTCACACACAAACATGGAACAAGGGAGAGGCAAATCATGACCAAGAGAGTGAAAGTTGGAATCATCGGCCTGGGAGAAGTAGCCCAAATTATTCATTTGCCTATTTTACAGGGGATGTCTGAACTTTATGAGGTGACTGCTATATGCGACGTATCGGAAAAGCTCCTTCATGCTATCGGAAACCGGTATCACATCCCTAACCGGTACTTGAAGAGTAAGGACCTGATTGCGGATCCGCAGGTCGATGCTGTCTTTGTGCTGAACAGCGATGAATATCATACGGAGTGCATATTGGAAGCGGCCAGACAGGGGAAGCATGTATTTGTGGAAAAACCGATGAGCCTGACAGAACAAGACGTGCATAAGGTTATCAAAGCTAAAGATGATCATGGCATCAAGGTCATGGTCGGATATATGCGCCGGTATGCTCCTGCTTTTCAAAAGGCTCTTGAAGAAGTCCGGTCCATGGTTAAAATCAACTTTGTACGCGTAAGGGATATTATCGGTCCCAACAGTTACTTCATTGGCCAATCCACTCCGGTACTTCGCTTTTCTGATATTCCGGATGAGCTCCGGGCGGACAAAGAAGAAAGAGCAGCCGTGTTAGCCAAGGATGCGTTGGGAGATTTAGCGGAGTCCTATAGCTCTACTTACCGGCTCCTGTGCGGTTTAAGCAGCCATGACTTATCTGCCATGCGGAATCTGCTGGGGATGCCCATGCGCGTGCTTGCTGCTTCCAGATGGAACAACGGAATGTTCCTTTCCGCTGTTTTTGAATATGAAGATTATCATGTCCATTTTGAGACGGGGCTGGATCAGCAGGGGCGTTTCGATGCCGGCATTGAAGTGTTCGGTAACACCAAAACGGTTAAAATCGATTACGATACACCTTATATCCGCCATTTGCCCGTCCAGGTTACGATCCAGGAAACGGAGGGGGACAGCTATAAAGAAACCGTCATTCGGCCAACTTACACTGATCCGTATACCGTGGAACTGAAACATTTTTGGGATGCGCTCGTGCTCGGTACTGAAATAAGGACTACCCCGGAAGATTCGCTCAATGATGTGAAATTGTTCCGCATGCTGATTCAAGCCATGGAGAAAACCAATAGAGAAAGGCAGCAGCTCGAGCAGCAGCCTGTCATCTGACTACCACGTTCCACTGCAAAAAGACGCCTTCTGGCGTCTTTTTTGAAATATCAGAAAGTATAAATTTCAGGTTATACTCGGTTCTGAAATTTCTCCGGAATGAAACGATCTCTTCGCCCAAAGGACGGCGTAAGCCGTTTCACCTTGCTGCTAAACGAACAACAGGTCACAATAGTGCTACCGTTGGTTATTGAAGTGTTAGAAGCTTAGCATAAGGTACCGCTATACTGACATCGAGCGCTTACAAGTTGCGATGCAGAAATGTAAGCGGATCCATAATAGTTTGGGAGGGTATGAAGTTGCGGAAACCGAAAGCAGTACAATGGAGAGCCTTCATGAAAATCGCTCTGAGCATCGCACTGGCATGGAGCTGGGTTCCCTGGGGGACGGAAGAGGCTGAAGCCGTATCATCCGAGTTGATCGGAAACGGGGAGTTTGACCAAGGGGACAACGGCTGGTTCACATGGAATGATGCTGCAACAGAGGTAACAGCCGGTATAGCAGATGATGCTGCCATGAGCGGTTCTAATGCATACGAAATCGCAATTACAAACGGCGGGGATGCTGAATGGAAAGTGCAGACTTCCTATGCCGTTCCGTCGGAAGCGGGAGCGTCTTACACCATCCGGTTTCAAGCAAAAGCTTCAGCACCGCGCAGCATAAAGGCAGGCATTCAACAATCCGCAGAGCCCTATACTCGCTATATGGAAAAGGTATTTGACCTGACACAACAGACTCAAAACTTCGAATACACGTACCGGCTCCCTGTAAACGATCCAACTTCAAATCTGGTCTTTTACTTAGGCGGCAGTAATGAGAGCGTGTGGATTGACCAGGTTTCGGTAAAGAAAGAGGAGCAATCCGCTCTGTTCTCGAGCTTTGAGGACGGAGACACGACGGGATGGTCTGCTTTGGGAGATTGGGAAGGGGCTACAGTTACGTCCGTCACTTACCAAGCCCACACCGGTATAAGCAGTCTATTAGCAGAAGGAAGAAAAGCGAACTGGCAAGGAGCGCAGTTCCAGCTGCTTGGCCTGGTGGAGAATGGACATACTTATGATTTTCAAGCTTGGGTCAGGCTGGATGATGACGTAACCGAACCGCAGAACGTCAAACTTACATTGAAACGCACGCAAGGGAATGCCGATTCTTACGATACAGTGGCTTCCCAAACCATACAGCCTCAAACTTGGACATTGCTTCAAGGGGAGTTTCTGTTTCCGGAAGCTTTGGAATATCAGGAGATCAGCCTAAAAGTAGATTCCGATTCGGCACCCGGAACATTTTCTTATTATTTGGACGACGTAAAGGTTGCTCCGAAAATATCACGTATTGAAATGGACATCCCTTCTTTGAAGGAAGTGCTGGAGCCTTATTTCCCTGTAGGTGCAGCCATAGAGCCGGCATCGGTTACCGCCGACGGGGATCATCAGCTGCTTGAAAAGCATTTTTCCAGCCTTACTGCGGAAAATGCGATGAAAGCTTATGTCATTCATGCTGAGGAAAATGCTTATAACTGGGCGCCTGCCGATGCTATCGTCAACTATGCTCAGGCTAACGGCATGAAAGTCAGAGGCCATGCGTTAGTATACGGTTTGTCCACACCCGATTGGTTTTTTAAAGACGGGGAACGGCCGCTGGATCCAGCCGATCCCGCAGATGTAGAGCTAGTCGACCGCAGGATGAAGCAGCATATCGTGGATATTGTAACAAGGTACGAGGGGATGGGACACGGGATTTATGCTTGGGACGTAGTTAACGAAGCGTTGGATGAAAAACAGCCGGACGGGATTCGACGAAATCTGTTCTACACGTTTCTCGGCGCATCCTATATCGAAAAGGCATTTCAATACGCCCATGAAGCGGATATGGCGGACGGGACGAAAGACATTAAGCTGTTTTACAATGATTTCATGGAGACCGATCCCGCTCGAAAAGCGGTAATTATTAAGATGTTAAAGGACTTCAAACAACGGGGGATCCCGATTGACGGAATGGGGATGCAGACACACATCGGACTTGATCAACCGACGTCAAAATCACTTTCGGACGCCATTGACCAGTATGCCGAAACAGGTGTGGAGGTCCAAATAACAGAGCTTGACCTGGACATTTACGACCGGTATCAAAGCGCCCAGTATCAGCTTCCGCGTGAGGCGGATGCAGCACAAGGATATCGCTTAAAAGAGCTTTTTGCCATGTTTAGGCAGAAAGCCGAGGAAGGGAAGTTAACCGGTGTCACGTTCTGGGGAATTTACGACGGAAAGTCATGGCTGAACATGGAGGAATACGGACATGGCTATCAGAATGCCGGACACCCGTTGTTGTTTGACCGTGATTATAAGGCCAAACAGGCATATTGGGGGATTGTGGATCCATCAAAGCTGTCCGTCCTGACGCGGGAGGCAGGGTCTGGGCATGGTACACCCGTTCTGGACTGCCAGACAGACCTGATCTGGAATTATTTAAGGCAGGAGCAGCTGGCGGGAGGGATGGCGGGCTTTCATATACTTTGGGACAGCGGGCATCTTTATGTGCTTGCTTCGGTGAAAGACACTACCAAAGATCCGTCCGACCAACTGGAGCTGTTTATCGATCCTAATAACACAAAATCGGACGGCCTGGAACCGGACGATCTGCAAATCACAATCAAGCGGGATGGAACAGCGAACCAGGATGGGGTATCGGCTCGCGTACTGGAAACGGAAACAGGATATATCGTGGAAGCCAGTATTGCTATAAATGCTCTATTGCTGGAAGAAGGAAAAGAAATTGGTTTCGATCTGAGGGTCACGCAAGGGGATACGGTAACTAGCTGGAACGATCCTTTGAATTCTCAAGAAAGAGGTACTGCGAATTATGGAACGCTGCAGCTCCAAAAGGTAAAAACTGCCCAAGCTGTTCGAGCAGTTACACCTCCTGTCATCGACGGAAATGAAGAGGAGCTGTGGGGTACCGCGCAGCAAATAGAAACTGCGACACAATCCCGGATAGACGCTTCGTATACAACGCCTGCAAGCGGGGTTTTCAAAACGATGTGGGACGAGAACTATCTCTATGTTCTGGCAAAGGTGAAGGACATTGTATTGAATAATGGGTCTCCAAACGCTTATGAGCAGGACAGCGTAGAAGTATTTGTGGATGAGAATAACGGAAAAACCGAATCCTTTGAAGCTTCCGGCGATGCCCAATATCGTGTGAATTATATGAATTCCTATACGTATAACGGTATGGATCCGAATCAGGAAATCATCTCGGAAGCTAAGAAAACAGATGACGGGTATGTCGTAGAAATGAGAATCAAGCTTCAATCTGTGAAAGGTCAGAAAAACACGCTTATGGGATACGATGTGCAGGTAAACGATGCAGATGCATCCGCAGCCAGAAAAAGTATCCGAACATGGTCCGGTGCGAATGACACGGGATACCGGAGCACTTCCGATTATGGGGTGCTGCAGTTCCTTCCTGCAGAAGAGGATCTTGGAACCGACCCGGAGGAAGTTACCCCGTCTGCGACTGTAGTGCTGTCCCCGGCTTTGACATGGAAAATCAGCAAAAGCGATGATGGACTGAAACAGGCAGCTGCTGTGGTTTCTGATACCTTGTTTAAACAGAAGTTGGCGGATCGCGCCTCCAATACAGTTACTATGGATTTGACCCCTTCGGATATGGTAGATGAGGTGCTGATTCAACTTCCGGGCGAAGCCTTCGCTTGGTCGGAAGAGAATGGCGCCGTAATTGAGTTTACCTATGAGGGAAGCAAGGTCATCATACCGCCGGGCACGGTCACAGGCATAAATAAAGCCAAACCCATCCTGTTGTCCATTCGCCATGAGCCGTCAGCTGAAATCAAGGAGTGGGTGGAAGGCGCGCCTCGCCGTACCGTAAATTTATCGGGTGTATACGAATTTTCTCTTACATCGGAAGACAGGCCGCTGAAAGCGGCTGTGAAACCAATCATCGTACGGTTACCGTTTGAACCCCGTACGGAAACGAAACACGACCGTATCGGCGTCTATGCTTTAAGTACGGATGATATGAAATGGAAATACGTCAAAGGGCACGTAAGTTCTAACCGTACATTTGAAATCGGAACCGAAGCTTTGGCTAAGTATGCCGTTATCGAGTTCCATAAAGGTTTTTCAGACATAGCCCGTTCTTATGCAGAGGATGCCATTGAAGCGTTAGCATCCAAACAGATTGTGCAAGGGAAAGAAGGGGGCAGGTATTCGCCTCATGATACTCTGACCAGGGCAGAATTCGTATCTATGCTTGCAAGGGCAGCCGGCGTTCATTCCGCAAGCCTTTCTCAAAGTTTTACAGATGTACCTGCAGGCAAATGGTATGCCAAAGATGTGAATGCTGCCGCTGAAGCTGGTTGGATCACGGGAGGCGGAGACGGTTCTTTTCTGCCGGAACAGATCATTACCAGAGAGGAAATGGCTGTGATGGCAGTCAAAGCTCTGCTTCAGATCCATCCTGAGGCCGGTTCGAAAACAGGATCTTCTATTCAGATGTTTAAGGATGAAACGTCCGGCAGCTTATGGGCGGTGCACTATATCGACTTAAGCCGGAAAACAGGCATCCTTTCCGGAAGCCCAGAAGGTCTCCTAGCGCCCCGTTTGAAGGCGGATCGCGCCCAGGCAGCGGTACTTCTGCATAAGTGGTACCAAGCTGTATATCAATAATTAATCCTGATCGCTGACTGGCGTGAAGCCGCTGAGAATACCCGCTTGCTAAAAGAGGCAGTTCCCTAGTAATGGAGGAAACTGCCTCTTTTATAAAAATAACAAAAAGTAGAACCGATCTCCCCGCCTAAAGGACGGCTTAAGCCGTTTCACCTTGGACGGCCAAATCGCCGTAAATATAGTTCTTTACCTGGTTTGTGCAATGCCGAATGTATTTATTGTCATTATACAATTTGCTCAACATGACTCCGCCTTCTATTAGTGCGACAATGACACTGCTCGCAGCCTCCACATCGAGATCCCTTCGAAACTGCTTTCGCTTCATGCCGTCCTCAATCATCCCGCAGAGCCCGGCCAACAGTTCATCCATGGCAGACTGTGCTTTTTGTTTCAACAGAGGATGGCCGTCGTCGTTCTCAACAGCGGTATTCAATATGGGGCAGCCGCCTTCCCATAAGTTCTGTTCAATCAACTTGGTATAAACATCACAGATTGCCAGTATTTTTTCTGCCGGATCGGACAGCTCAGACATTGCCTCCGTCAAGAAGCCTTTTAATTGAGCGAACATATAGTCAAACGCGCCCAGCGCAATTTCGTCTTTGCTTTCGAAATGGTTGTAGATGCCGCCCTTGCGTATATTTGAACGCTCCATAATATCCGACAGGGATGTCCCCCCATACCCTTTCGTATTAAATAACTCCGCCGATTGGCGTATGATATGTTCTTTGGTCATTTGTCCTTTGCCCATCACAATCCCTCTTTCAGAAAGTACCGTTTGGTCTTAAATTATCATACTCTGCCTATCTGCTCAAGGGTGTAAGTGAAATATAGGATTGATCCGTGAGGTAAACCATGGTAATCTTAAAACAGACCGGTCGGTATTAAAATTGAAAGGGTGAGTGTGATGAGTATGACGTTTCAACACATACGAAACGCTACATCAGTATTAAACGTAAACGGTAAAAGCATATTGATTGATCCTATGTTAAGTGATGCAGGCGAGCTGCCGCCAGTTCCGTTCACACGTTCATTTCGCCGAAATCCGCTAACGCCTCTTCCTGTTCCACTGCAGTTTTTCGAACAGATGGACGCATTACTTCTGACGCATCGTCACTTTGACCATTTGGATAAGAGGGCGCTTTCCATACTTAATAAAAAAATGCCTGTTTTCTGTCAACCGGAAGATCAAGCCTTCTTACATAATGCCGGATTTCTCAATGTAACCGCCATTGATCAGTCATACGAATGGTGCGGTATCCGGATGGAACGTATAAAAGGACGCCATGCTCCGGGATTCGCGGCAAAGCTCCTCGGGCCGGTATCCGGATACATCGTAAGCACACCAGGGGATGGCTCTGTTTATATCGTTGGCGACTGCATATATACGCCCGCTATAGAAGAGACCTTCCGGGAATATGAACCGGATGCCGCTGTCTTGAATACACCAAGAGCACAGATGCTGTTAGGAACGATCATAACAATGACTGCCGACGATATCGTTCGTATTGCCGATTTGTTTCCATCCACAAGACTTATTGCCGTTCATATGGACGCAATCAGCCATTGCACATTCAAGCGCCGGCACCTTCGGTCATATCTGAAGGAGAGGAGGCTGGAGCATATTGCTGCCGTGCCGGAAGACGGAGAAGTGATTCTACTCTAACGAAGTGGCGTACTTTCTTTTTCACGCTAATTGCTTTAGGCTTACCGGCAGTTGCAGCACTATGCGAAGCCCTCCCTCTTCGCGATTAGCGAAGCTTATGTTTACTTCCTCTTCACCGTAGTACAATTTGAGCCTGCGCTGTACATTCCAGATGCCTAAATGGCTGTTGTCGGTTTGGGGAAGCTGTGCGGATTGCTGCAGTTGTTCCAGCTTTTCAGCGCTTACACCGACACCGTTATCCTCAATTACGAGCTCGCACGCTCCGTCAGGCCCCAACGTGGTTATCCCGTACAGCGAAATGATAAATGGATTCATTTTCTTAGTAAAGCCGTGGATAATAGCGTTTTCCACAAACGGCTGGATCGTCAGCGGAGGAAGGAGTATACCTTTCCATTCCTCCGGAATTTGGACGTCAAAGATCAAATTGGACGGATAACGGTATTTTTGGATATGAAGATAGTTTTGAATGTGCTCAATCTCTTCCCGAAGCGGGATCAGTTCCTTGCTGCTTTGTGTCACATACCTAAAATAAGCAGCAAGCAGCCTGGTCATATTCTGTACGGAACTATAATCGCCCAGCTGAGCCATTCCGTTGATGATGTTGAGGCTGTTTGCGTAGAAGTGCGGATTAATCTGCATTTGCAGCTGCTTCAGTTCCGCTTGCTGAACCCGCAGTTTCTCTTCATATATAAAGAGTTTCAGGCTTTTAATTTCAGAAACCATGTGGTTGAACGTGGTCGTCATATAGTTGAACTCAGCGGATGCTCTCTGATTGAGCTGAATATCCATATTGCCTTGGGAGAGCCTTCGCATCCCGTTAATAATCGTTTGAATCGGACGGATCAGATGATGCTGCATAAATGCGACATAAAAAAGGATAATCAGTAAAATAGCAGCCGGGACGACCAATATCACTTTTTGAAAAAAGGACAGGTTCATTAATATTTCGCTGGAAGGGATCATGATGACATAACGCAGTTCCTGGGAAGCGGAGGTTTTGACAAATAACAGGTGCTCCTGTTCCTGCAGCTTAACCAATCTTTCCAAGTTCGTCGAATGGTCCCCCTGTTTCCGCAAAAAGTCCTGTATCCACTGCGTCTGCTCCGTAGAAAGGCCCCGGTTAGCCAGTACCCCTCCTGTTTTAGTCAAAATAGCCGAATTTTTGATGTTCAGCGTATCAAGCAATCCGTCCAAATTGATCCAAGCGCCCAAGATCAGCGTGGAGCTGGCGTTGTATAAACGGATCATATAGGTTTTGCCGCCCAATTGGATAAATGCTGTCTCCAGCAAACCTCTTTGCGGGACCGGCTGGACCAAGCTTCGGTCGTTCATCAGTTTTGTGGCCGCCTCCAGTTTTTGCTCGTAATCGTAAGCATTGGTGGACAGGACGGCTTCGTTATTTTTTACGGAATACAGCATGAACGAGTCGATGCCCTTCATATAGCTGAGGTTCATCGTAAACTTGTTGTTCACTCTGACTTTGGTCATAGTATATTCAGTATTGTCCGTAAAATTAAGGTCCATAGCATTCACGTCAAGTTCTTGCTGCTGAACGTTAATTAAGTATTTTTCGGTTGCTTCCATGGCTTCATCCGCTTGCTTCACATAATTGTTCAGCGTGGTTTCATAACCGTGGGTCACCTGTGTCTTGATCAGATTTCTGGCATAGTAGTTGTTGTAATAGAGGAAGAAGACAAGAGGGGTCAAAACCGCCAGAAATACCAAAATAAATTTGGTCCGGATTGATGTGAAAATGCTTGCGTTCGAATGCATCATATATAACGGCCTCCAGTGCTGCTCTGCAATGACTTTATTATGTGTCACGCTTACAAGACTTGTCCAGATGTATTGGCAGCCCGAGGACAACATGTCACCAAAGTGTTACAGCATGTAATCTCAGCGTTAGATTCCTTCGCTCTATGTTAGATATACTTGGTTCAAATCATAGAGAGAACAGGTGAGAGACAATGCATTCTTTAAGGAAATACGGGAAGTACTGGCCGCTGTACCTCATGCTGCTGCCGACGACGGTCATTTTGATCATCAACAATTACATTCCTATGTTCGGGCTGCTGATCGCGTTCAAAAACGTGAATTATACAGACGGCATATTCGGAAGTCCGTGGGCGGGATTTAAAAACTTCGAGTTTTTGTTCCGTACGAACGATGCCTGGATCATTACGAGGAATACGCTGTTGTACAACGTGGTATTCATAACGCTGAACATCGTAGTCGGGGTATCGTTCGCACTGCTACTGAATGAATTGAGAGGAAAATATCTTCCAAAGCTGTATCAAAGCGCTATGTTCTTCCCATTCTTCTTGTCGATGGTAGTGGTCAGCTATCTGGTATATGCCTTCTTAAACAGTGAGAACGGATATATGAACTCCACCGTGTTTCGCTGGTTCGGATGGGATCCTGCCGACTGGTACGCGGAACCGAAATACTGGCCGCTCATTCTTCCTCTCGTCAACATTTGGAAAAGCGTCGGTTACTATATGGTTTACTTTGTGGCTGCCATGGTCACGTTCAACAGTGAGTATTATGAAGCCGCTGTCATAGACGGTGCGAACAAATGGCAGCAGGCGATGAGGATTACGCTTCCGCAACTGACACCCTTAATTGTAATTTTGACCCTGCTGCAAATCGGTAGAATCTTTTATGCCGACTTCGGGCTGTTCTATCAAGTGCCGTTGAATGCGGGAGCACTATATGAAACTACCAACGTTATTGACACTTACGTGTACAGGACCTTCATCACAATGGGGGATGTCGGGATGTCTTCCGCAGCCGGTTTCTATCAATCCTTCGTCGGTTTCGTTCTCGTGTTCCTATCCAATTTCATCGTTCGCAAAATAAACAAGGACAACGCATTGTTCTAAGGAGGGCTTTCCATGTTCCATACGAGCCGCAGCATGAATTCGGTAAGCCCGTTCACCGGCAGCCTCATTCATCTTTTCTTTGCAGTTGTAACACTGTTATGCCTTATTCCGGTCATTCTCGTCATCTCGGTTTCCTTTTCGGATGAAAAAACGATCCTTGCCAACGGATATAAATTCATTCCTGAAAAATTCAGCACTTATGCATATGAGTACCTATTCCGCGATTCCGGTCAAATCCTCACTTCTTACGGGGTGACGTTGTTTGTCACGATCGCAGGGACCGTGCTTGGCGTACTGTTCATGGCACTGTATGCGTATCCCATCGCCCGTAACGACTTTCCGCACCGCAAGCTGTTCTCGTTCCTTGTGTTCTTCACAATGCTGTTTAACGGCGGGCTTGTATCCTGGTATATGGTTTATGTGAAAATGCTGGACTTGAAAAACAGCCTGTGGGCACTCATTATTCCTTTAATGGTTGGACCTTTCTTCGTCCTGATTTTGCGAACCTTTTTCAAAGGCTTGCCCGGCGAGCTGATTGAGTCAGCCAAAATCGACGGGGCGGGGGAGTTCCGGATTTTTCTCCGGATTGTGCTTCCACTCTCAACGCCTGCTCTGGCCACTGTCGGATTGTTTACCACGCTGAACTATTGGAACGATTGGTTTATGAGCCTGCTGTACATCACGGATAGTTCTAAAGTGTCGCTTCAATATCTGATGTATAAGACGATGCTGAACATCCAGTACCTCACTTCGAACTCGCAGGCTGCCCAAGGTGCATCGCAGGGCGGATCCATCTTGGAACTCCCTTCGGAGACGGTCCGGATGGCGATGTGCATTATCGGGATTGGCCCGATCGTATTGGCTTATCCGTTCTTTCAGCGTTATTTCGTTAAAGGTTTGATGGTCGGCGCTATCAAAGGCTGATCGGAAATGCCAAAAACAGCTATTCCCAGGTTTGCTGGATAGCATATATGATGTACTAAGAAAAGGGAGGCTCTACCATGAACAAACGATGGAACATCCTGCTCAGCGCCATACTCGGCACATCGCTTCTGCTGACGGCATGCGGCGGGAACAATAACAGCCCAGTGAACAGCGGTGGAACGAACGACAACAAAGGAAATGCTAATGCTGGCACAAACGCCGCAAACGGAAACACAGATTTAAAGCCTTATAAATTAACCTTGATTTATCCTGGAACCGAGCAGCCTGACGAGAAAGAAGTAGAAGAGAAAATGAGCGAGCTGCTGACCCAGAAAATCAATGCGACTATCGACTTGCAGGCTGTTGATTGGGGGGCTTGGAACGATAAAATGAACCTGATGTTCGCTTCCGGCGAGCCGGCCGACGTTGTGTTTACAGCCAGTTGGAACGGCCATTCCCAAAATGTCAAAAAAGGCGCTTTCGTAGAACTGGACGGGCTGCTTGAGAAATATGGACAAGACATTATCAAAACAATCAATCCTGATTTTCTGAAAGGCGCCAAAATTAACGGCAAACTGTATGCGATCCCTACAAACAAAGAAATTGCGGCATCCCGCGGTGTATTAGTACGTAAAGATATTGCCGATAAATACAAAATGGACTTTTCTAACGTAAAAACGATTGCCGATCTGGAGCCGTTTCTGAAGATTGTGAAGGAGAACGAGCCCGGCATGACACCGCTGTTCGAATCATCAACCCAAACGATTCCTACTTACATTACAGAATGGGATTCGTTGGGAGATGCAGCTATTCCCGGTGTAATCAAAGCCGCTGAAACCTCCACGAAAATCGTAAACCGGATGGAAGATCCGTCTTACATGGAAACTTTGAAAATTATGCGCTCCTGGTATACTAAAGGTTACATTAACAAAGATGCTGCCACTTCAAAACTGCAAGCGAATGAAACGGCGAAAACAGGAAAAGTATTCATGTGGCCAGAGAGCCTGAAACCGGGAAAAGATAAAGAAATGGAAGGATCCATCGGGTTTCCTTTAACCCAAATTGAGATTGCTCCACCGGTGATTACAACTGGAGACACAACGAATTCGATGCTTGGCATTTCCAAAACTTCCGGTAACCCGGAACGAGCGATGATGCTGATCAACCTGCTGCATTCCGATAAGGAGCTCCTGAACCTGCTGGATTGGGGAATTGAAGGGAAGCATTTTGTAAAAGCGGGAGACAATGTGATTAAACTGCCGGACGGTGCGGACCCTGCAAACAGGCCTTATAACCATGGTTCCGCCTGGATGTTCGGGGATCAATTCCTGAGCTATCTATGGGATAACGAAGATCCGAACAAATGGGAGGAATTCCGTAAATTTAATGCAAGCGCCAAACCGTCGATCGGACTTGGATTTACGTTCGATCCGGAACCTGTAAAATCCGAGATGGCTGTCCTGACCAATGTCGGTGCTGAATTTACAGCCGGTTTGGAAACGGGAGCGGTAGATCCGGAAGAAGTTTTGCCGAAATATATCAGTAAACAAAAGGCATCGGGCTTGGATAAAGTCATTGCTGAAAAGCAAAAACAATTTGATGCATTCTTAACCGCCAAATAAGCATGAAGCAAAGCCCTGGACGCTAAGTTCAGGGTTTTCTCATGTTTGTATAAGGTTTGTAATATTTTTGTAATAGATCGTTCAGTTTTAATTTAACTTCTTATGGTATATTGATGTACTAAGAACTTATTGTACAGAACGGAGTTGAAGGTATATGGAGAAGAGACGGGCCTGGCTGCCCAAGATGGGGAAGACCCTGGTGCGGCTTCACAGCTGGAACGCATGGGCCGTGCTGATTCTTGCGGTAACGGGCATTGTGCTGTCGATCGGGGCTATCAGGGGGGATTTAGGGGAGACCCGGGTCTGGCTGAAACATGTTCATACTTGGATTGGTTTGGGTACGATTGTTCTTTTGCTGATCTATGTGCCATACTTCATCAAACACTTGAAGCAGATTCGATCCAAACCGGGTCAGAAAATGAATTTGGGTGTTGTTTTATTTCTGACCCTCGGCTGGATCCTGTCAGGTATCGTACTTTGGCTGTTCAAGTATTTGCCTCCTGCCTGGAGCAACATAGCTCTACTGATCCACGATGCGTTTACCTGGATCGGTATTCCTTATGTGATCTATCACTCCGTTACACGGATGCGCTGGATGAAGGTGCCTGCCAAGCGGACGATTGTTGCGGAATCGGACATGGTTTCGGAGGAGGGAACTGCCTCCCGCAGGCAAAGGCCGGTAATCACCGGCAGCCCCAGATATGACAGGCGGGCTTTTTTGAAATGGGGAATGGCAGGTGTGCTGGCTGTAGTCGTAGGGCCTTCTTTCTTTCGTTGGATCGGCAATACATTTACGGGAAGCGGTGGAGGAAAGCCGGCCGCACTTCCAGGGGAGGATGCGAACCGGATGCTGCCGGCCCCCCAGCCTCTGCCGGAGTCAAAGGCCCTTATCGGCGGAGGGGCGCAAGGGAACTTTCGGGTATACACGGTTACGCCAATCCCCTCGTTTTCTTCGGATAGCTGGCAGTTCACGATTAAGGGGCTTGTCGATAAGGCTATGACTTTGAACTGGGAACAGTTTCTGGCCATTAAACGGGAGGTGCAGGTCAGCGATTTTCATTGCGTAACAGGCTGGTCCGTTTATAAAAACACCTGGGAGGGCATTCCGCTGCGTCAGCTTCTGGACCAGGCCGGAGTTAAAGCTTCCGCGAAGTACGTGAAATTTTATTCCGGCGATGGAGTGTATACGGATGCGTTGAGCTTGGAGCAGGCCTGGATGGAGGATGTTCTGGTTGCCGTTCTTCATGACGGAAAGCCGATATCAGCGGACTACGGGGGCCCCGTGAGGCTCGTAGTCCCCAAAATGTATGCCTATAAATCTGTGAAATGGCTCAATGGCGTCGAATTGATCGACAAGCCGCATATCGGTTACTGGGAAGAGCGCGGCTACGATAACGATGCCTGGGTATAGATTTTAGACATGCTGATGCTTCTTATGCTATGATGAACCGATGGGCAAGCTAGTTAACTAATAAGGAGTTTGAATCTGCATTATGGAAATTCGGTTTCAACTGACGGAAGAAGATATCGTCCGTTCCAATTTATATGTGTTGAAGCATTCGCCTACAGTACGCCGTATGACACGGGTACAGCAATTTGCTTCTCCGATTATCTTCCTGATCGTTCCTTTCGTTCTTCGCTTGAATACGGCTGGATTCGCCTTTTTTGCCGTCATTGCTGTCGTATGGGCTTTATTGTACCCGCTGATCCTGGAAAGAAGGACGAGAAGAAGCCTTCAAAAAATGATACGTCAAGGACAGTTTAACGATATATTGGGAGAGCATAGTTTGAAGGTGACATCAAATCAGATTGTGGAGCGAAGCGGTGCCGGCGAAATTATTACCGAACGCAAACAGATTCTGCGCGTGGATCAAACCGAGGATTATCTGTATTTGATGGCTGCTTCGGGTAGAGCGAACGTGATCCCAAAACGAAGTTTTGAGAATGAAGCCGCTCTGGAGCACTTTTTAGATAAATTACAATAAGTGATAACACAAAAACCTGCCGGGGCAGCTAGCCTCCGGCAGGTTTTTGTATAAGGCACTATTTTCTGGCCAAGTACAGCCTATAAGCATATTCGGATAGAAATTCAAAAGCTTCCAGGTGCCGTTTCGCTTCGAATGCATCGGCTCCCCAGGCATAAATTCCGTGTTTGCGAAGCATAATGCCGGGTATCCGCGGCTTCATGGCACCTTCGAGCAATGGCGCGATCGTCGGCACGTCAGCATAGTTAGGTACAATAGGGATTTCAATTTGCGCTTCCTCATCCCAAATGTTGAACGCTTTAATCAGTTCCACACCGTCTACCGGTATACTGCCGCGATCCCAATACAGTTCCGAAACGAGATTGTTGAACACCGTATGCACATGAAAAATAGCGCCGCAGCCCGTCAACCGGTAAATTTCACAGTGGATGGAGGTTTCTGCGGAAGGTTTTAAGCCCGTCGCTTCCACAGGTTTGCCGTTCTGGTCAACAAGGAGATAATCCTCCGGCGTATGGACGGCTTTATCTTTTCCGCTGGCTGTAATCGCAAAGGTGAACTGTTCCGGATGAAAGTCCCCGACTCGTACGGATAGGTTCCCGCTCGTGCCCGGAAACCACCCTCTGGCAGCAAACTGTGTTTTCACTTCGGTTAATTGAGCGTATGCTCGCTGCTTCTGCTCCAGCTGTATCACTTTATTATCCAAATGTATGTTCCTCCTGTTACTTCAATCTAGCGGGTAACCGCCTTTTTCAAATGTCCCAGCACATCATGGAACGTGCCGAATGCAATGTGCGGCAGCTGCAGTTCTTCACATAATTCCGTTAAATGGGAGCGGGAGAAGACGAGATCTGCGATCTTAGCCCCTTCGAAATCGGAAATGCTGTCCCCGATTAAAATACGGAAATACTGATCGGAAGCGAAAGACCGGATGATCGACGTTTTGCACATCCCGCAGCCTTGGTTCACACATTCCGCATCGCATGCATGAGGCCACAAGATTTCCATATGGGACCCGCTGAAATCGCTCCCGTTGCAGTAAATGCGGTCTATGCTGGATTCATATGGAGCAAGGATCGGCTTCAGGAAGAAATCGATCCCGCCGCTCGTAACGAGAAAAGGAATGTGCTGTTCCTTGCAATAGGCCAGCAGTTCTTCAAAACCTGCCCGGATCTTGGCATTGTTGATGGCAAATGAGGCAACTTCATCCCGCATGGAAGAAGGGAACAGTCGGAACATGGACCCTACGCAGTCCATAAGCGAAATCTGTTTCGAAGTCAGCTTGTCTACCATCTCCTTCCATCCTTCAGGCTGAAAGTGCTCCATAATGGCGAGGATGTTGTCATTTTCCGTAATGGTTCCGTCAAAATCGCAAAACAACACCGGCTGCTTCGAGCCGGTGTTTACGGAGGTTTCTTCTGTGTGTGTGCTCATGTTGTTCATTGTTTAACCCCCCAAGCTTGTATAGCTGCGGCTAGTTCCGCGTTCTGCGGCTGCTCCGCATAAGTTGTTAGAGTCATGCTGCTGAGTACAGCGTCGATCGCCTGGCGGAAAGCTCTTCCGCCGGCTGCCGCTCCCATCGGATGGCCGTGGACGCCACCGCCTGCGTTAACTACTACATCGGTACCGAAGTCTCTGATGATCCAAGGAACCAGGCCGGGATGAATGCCTGCTGATGGGACGGGAACACTTGGTTTCAGGTGAAGTTCTGCGGATGGAACAGCCGAAAGGCTGAACAGATAGTTGTTTGGAACGTCTTCCGTTAAGAGCACTTCCCGGATCGCCAGATTCTCATCCTTCGGCATGACTACAGAGCCATAAGGCGAAGGGAAGAGGACAAGGTCTGCGCCGGCAAGCCGCATCAGCTTACCCAGCAGCACTTTGGCAGAAATTCCATAATGCGGCGACGGATACATCGCTCCGGCCATGGCAGGATGCGCTGCAATGGGAACCGAAATCTCCGGATTCGAAGCAAGCTCATGCAGCGTATCGAAACCGTAAGCCAGGACATTGAACAGCAGAGCATTGGCCCCGGCATCAATCGCCTTCTTCGCTTGAGCGGCAAGATTGGAAGTCGGTCCGGTCAGGTTGACGGCATACAGCAGCTTTTGCCCGGTTTCCTGTTCTGCCAGGCGGGCCGCTTTCATGCATGCTTCTACACGCCGCTCGATCGGCGTCAGCGGGTTCTCGAACAGGATTTCGTCATCTTTAATCAGGTCTACGCCGCCGAGCGCCTGCTGGTAAAATTGCTCCTGCAAAGCTTCCAGATCATGGCCGATGACGCTCTTGAAAATACTCATCAGCAGCGGACGGTCCTGTACGCCCAGCAGTTTCCTCACACCCGGCAGACCAAACTTAGGTCCGTTGAATGCACTCATAAACCTTTGGCTGAACTTCAAGTCCATCAGTTTCACTTTGCCGTCCATAGACAGCTTGCCGAACACCGTTACCAATAGAGCAGGGATATCCCGGCTGAAGTTCACGTCAGGATAGGCGATCGCTATATCCGCATACCGTTCTGTGCCGGCCTCATCATAAATATCAACGGATACAACCCGTCCAAGATGCTTTTGCATTTCCTCTTTGCGGGCTTCCGGCAGATCCGTCCAGCTTCCAACGGTCAGGCCGACGGCAATTCCTTCGGCTTTTTTATGAAAATCGGCTTTGTCGTCATAAATGCGGTAAACCGCTAGGCAATATTCATTCAATGCTAGTTCCTCCCAATCATGGCTCCCATCTCAGCTGCACGTTCGCTTGCCCGGAGTACAGCCCGGTTAAAGCCCTCGGCAAACCTGTATTCAGCCAAAACTTCCAAGGCAGCCTGTGTCGTCCCATTCGGAGAGGTTACTTTTCTGCGCAGTTCCGCAGGATCCTCGCCTGTGATCTGTACCATTTGGGCTGCGCCCAAGAACGTTTGGACCGTAAGCTCTCTTGCGGTTTCGGCATCCATTCCGCCTTCCATAGCAGCAGCAGTCAGCTGTTCCATCAGATAATACACATAGGCAGGACCCGATCCCGAAACGCCGGTGACCAGATTTTGCAGCCGTTCTTCCACTACGGTAACGGTTCCGATCGATTCGAACATTTCCAGCGCGGTTTCCCGCTGCGGACCAGTAACGGAAGAAGAGAACGACACTCCGGTAGCGCCGAAACCGATGGTGCTGGAAGTGTTAGGCATAGTTCTAACGATCGGCAGCTTTAGTTCCAGTATACTCTCGATTGTCTCTATAGCCAAACCGGCGACTACGGAAATGAGCATTTGATCTTCCCTGATATAGGGTCTGATTTCGGCCAATGCGGTTTCACAGTCGGCCGGTTTGACAGCCAGGACAATGATATCGGCTTCACTGACATAACGCTGCTTGCTTTCAGCCGTTCCGGTCACACGGACGCCGTATACATTTCTTAAGTTCTGCAGCCGGTCCGAACCGCTGCGATTCAGCAGCGACAAGTTGCCTGGCAGGGTTTTCTGCTTTGCCAGCAGGCCGCGTACCAGTGCTTGGGCAATGGATCCCGCCCCATAAAAGCAAATTCGTTGTTCTATTAAGGATACACTCATTGCTTGTTCCTCCGTTCGTGAATGCAAATCTATACTTAACCCCGGACTTGACCGCTTCCGGTGATTTTGAATTTGGTCGATGTGAGGGCAGGCAGTCCCATCGGTCCGCGGGCATGCAGCTTCTGGGTGCTGATGCCGATCTCGGCTCCGAATCCGAACTCGAACCCATCCGTGAACCGGGTGGAAGCATTATGATACACAGCGGCGGCGTCGATTTCCTGAAGGAAACGGCCCGCGTTGGCTGCGTCTTCGGTCACGATGCACTCCGAATGCATCGTGCCGTACCGCCGGATGTGTGCCATTGCCTCATCCAGGCCATCCACAACGCGCACGGAGAGAACGTAGTCGTTGTACTCCGTGCCCCAATCCTCCTCGGACGCCGGCTTCGCCCATGGCAGCCGGCGGACAGTTTGCTCGCAGCCGCGGATTTCCACGCCTGCGGCGCGCAGCGCTTCCGCCAGGCGGGCGAAGTCGGCTTCGCCATAGGCGGCATGCACGAGCAGCGTCTCCATCGAGTTGCACACCGATGGGCGCTGTGCTTTCGCGTTGACGGCGATCGCTTCCGCCATCGCCGGCAGCGCTGATTGATCCACGAACGTGTGGCACACGCCCGCGCCGGTCTCGATGACCGGAACTGTAGCATTCATCACCACGTTCGTGATCAAGGATTGGCCGCCGCGAGGGATCACCACGTCGAGCAGGCCGTTCAGTTTCAGCATCTCGTCCACTGACGAACGGTCGGCGTTCTCGATGATCTGCAACGCTTCCGGCGGCAGGGCGGTATCCGCCAGAGCTGCATGCAGCACCTCAACGATGCGCCCGTTCGTGTGCAGCGCAGCCGATCCGCCGCGAAGCACGACGGCGTTGCCTGTCTTGAGACATAGTCCGGCCGCGTCCACAGTAACATTCGGGCGGGCCTCATAAATCATCCCGACTACGCCGATCGGGACTCGGATTTTACGGATCGACAGCCCGTTCGGCCGGTCGAACGCCTCCAACACGTCGCCAACCGGATCGGGAAGCTCCGCCACCTGACGGAGACCCTCGGCCATGGCCTCGATGCGCTGCGGATCCAAAGCAAGGCGGTCCTGAAGAGAAACGCTCATGCCGGTATCCCGGCCGCGCTGCAAATCTTTGCCGTTAGCCAGAATTATCGAATCTGTTTCCATAACCAGGCGGTCCGCCATCGCAAGCAGCGCCTCGTTCTTTTGGGCAGTCGTTACATTGTTCAGTACTGCAGCGGCCTGCTTGGCTAGGCCGGCTTTCGTTCTCACTTCACTCATCGTATAGAACCTCCCATGAAATAAATTCGCCTTCTAAGGGCTTAGCGTAAACCACTCGTCACGGTGAATGACTTCGATCCGGTGAACATCAACCCGTTTTTGGACTTCATCGGTCGAAAGGCCGGCAACGGCACGCACCTGCCACGAGGCATAATTAGAAACGCCCCTGCCTACGGGAAGGTTCGAACGGTTGATGACCTCGATCACGTCGCCGGGATGAAATTCGCCGCTAACCTCCCTGACACCTACAGGCAGAAGGCTCTTGCCCCCGGAACGCAGTGCCGCTTCCGCACCTTCGTCCACCATCACCTGACCGCTTGGTTGGGAATGAAACCCGAGCCATTGCTTCTTTGTTGATAAATTATGCTGTTTCGTATCGAAGTAAGTGCCTTTGCCGTCTCCCGAAACTGCCGTTTGCAGGTCCCCCGGTTCGGCGACGCGTCCGACAAATACGGGAATGCCTCCTCGCATTGCGATGCGTGCTGCTTCCACCTTGGAGCGCATGCCCCCTGTTCCGACGCTGGAACCCGACCCGCCGGCAATCCGGTAGATGTCATCCGTCACCGCATCGATCCGCTCCAGCTTCCTGGCATCCGGGTTATTGCGCGGGTCTGCGGTATAGAGGCCGTCGGTATCCGTGATTATGACCAGCTGCTGCGCTTTGCACAGATTGGCAACAAGCGCGGAAAGCGTGTCGTTGTCCCCAAACTTCAGCTCATCGACCGCTACCGTATCGTTCTCGTTTACAATCGGGACCGCACCGCGGCTGAGCAGTTCATTCACGGTCATCAGCGCATTGTTGACACGCTTCCGGTTGGAGAAGTCGAAGCGGGTGAGCAGCACCTGGGCGGTTCCGATGCCGTACGCCGAGAACGCTTCGTTATAGGCCTGCATCAGCAGTGCCTGGCCGACGGCTGCTGCGGCTTGTTTCTCATGGACAGCCTTCGGCCTTGAGGAGTAACCGATGGCCCTGAAACCCGCGGCTACGGCTCCGGAGGTTACCAGCAGCACCTGATCTCCGGCTTGTTTTCTTGCAGCGAGCTCACCGGCAAAAAACGCAATTTTCTCCCGGTTCAAACCTCCTTCATCGGACGTGAGGGAGGAACTCCCGATTTTGACAACAATCCTCCGCATGGGAACATCATCTCCTTAAACTATACAAAAAAAGACTCCCGTCCTTCATATAAAGGACGAAAGTCTTGGGCTTCCGCGGTACCACCTTCATTGACGCACAACCTCGCCAAGGCGAGAGGGAGCGTCCAACTTGGGGCCTGGTAACAGAGGCGCTGTTCAACGTGCGTTGACCGTTCGGGGGTAGGTTTCAAAAAGGGACAAGGTAAATTCTCACAGCCCGGCTGCCCGGGAATTTACTCTCTGCACACGTCGTTCTTTTCTACTGGCCCCGTCAATACGTTTTGATTTGTACAATAGAATAGCACGGCTGGTAACGTTTGTAAAGGCGGTTTCTAGCGGCCGCGCGACGTTTTGGTATATATATTTTCACTGCCGGCCAAGCACACAAAATCCTGTCGAAATCTTGCTGTCGTAGTCCTGAATGCTTTTCTGTAGGGGGCCTTCGGGTTATACTTGCGACATGAGGTGATCATATGGATCAACAGCTGTTTGACGAGATTTATGAGTCCGTACAGAAGAAAGAACAAACCTTTGACGGCGTGTATTATACATGTGTAAAAACGACCAAAATTGTCTGCAGGCCATCCTGCCGGGCAAGGACGCCTTACCGCGAGAATGTTTCTTTTGTGAAGTCGGTCCAGGAAGCGGTAAAGGCCGGATACCGGCCCTGTAAGCGATGTAAACCCGAAGAACCGGGCAGGCAAAGCCCCGATGAACGGATAGCGGATCGTGTAGACGAGCTGATCAAATCCGGGGCTTCAGGGAATGTAACCCTAGCGACGCTGGCTGAAGAGCTGGCGGTAAGTCCTTTTCATCTGCAAAGGTTGTATAAACGGGTAAGAGGGCACAGCCCGGCGGATCAGTTAAAAATCGCGAGACTGGAAATTGCACGGAATATGCTGGATCATGGGTCGGACCCGGTATCCGCGGTTGCCGCAAGCACCGGTTTTCGGACCGCATCCCACTTTGCCGCGTGGTTCGGGAAAGAAACAGGGTTCTCCCCTACTGAATACAGGGAAATGCACAGGAAAGGAGTAAGTGTTGATGAGTGAACATGTGATCCATTTGACGGTATTGGAAGCGGCAGGGGAATCGTGGACGCTGCTGGCCACGGAACTAGGGGTATGCCGGATTCTCTTTCCGCATGATGAACTGGAGAGTGTGCTGCCTTGGATTATGAAACACAAGCCAGGTGCGAGGTTGGAAGAAAACCGGGATTTGTTTGAACGCTTTGGGGTCATAGAGGCGCTGGAGGATTATTTTGCAGGGATGCCTGTTTCATTTGACCGCATTCCCTTGGATTTATGGGGAACGCCATTTCAGCTGGAAGTATGGAAGGCATTGGGGCGCATACCGCATGGGGAAGTCCGCACATACCGCGAGGTGGCGGAAGCGATTGGGAGACCTAAGGCAGTCAGGGCCGTAGGTGCAGCGAACGGGGCCAATCCGGTTCCGGTTGTGCTGCCCTGCCACAGGGTGGTAGGTTCCAACAAAACGTTGGTCGGCTACAGGGGTGGGCTTACGATCAAGACCAGGCTGCTGGAGCTGGAAGGGGTGGAGCCGATTGAGCCGGCCGGACATGCCCGTTTTCTCTTTTGAACTGCCGGTTTCCTCAGATTTTCGTTTCGACTCCTGCCTTCAGTACATGGCCAGATCCGATAAGGAGTGCCTTTATAAGATTGCTGATGGAGAAGTACGAAGGCTGCTCCGGCTGGGAACGCGCGAGGTTCTTGTTGCCATAAGGAGCCGCAGCGATTACGAGCTTGGAGTCACGGTACTTCATGGCGGTCCGTTGTCAGAACGAGAGCAGAAGGAATTGCGGGACTACCTCCGGTGCTGGTTTGATATTGATCGAGATCTGGTCCCCTTTTATGCTCTGGCCCAGAACAACGGATTGTTCGGAGAGGTTGTGCGGAGTTTTTACGGTCTCCGGATCGTAGGGATTCCGGATTTATTCGAAGCGGTTTGTTGGGCGGTACTCGGCCAGCAGGTCAATCTGAGTTTCGCTTATACGTTGAAGGAAAGGCTGACGACAGCCTATGGGAGTTCTTTCATGTGGGAGGGGACCTTGTACCGTATGTTTCCGACACCGCAGCAGCTGCTTGCGGCAAGCAGAGAGGAACTAGGGGGGCTTCAGCTGACACGGATGAAGGCAGCTGCGATTATGGAGGTTGCCGGAAGAATGGCGGCAGGCGACCTTAGCCGTGACTCGTTGTTAGCCATGGGGGATTTTCATGTGATGGAGAAGACCCTTCTGAACATTAAGGGAATCGGCCCTTGGACCGCCAATTACGTGCTTATGCGGTGTTTGGGCGACCCTGGCGCGTTTCCCGTCGGCGACGCCGGTTTACTCAATGCCGTTAAACAGCTTCTGAATATGGAAAAGAAGCCGACAGAATCGCAGCTTAGGGAGTTGTTTTCCGGCTGGAAAGGCTGGGAGGCTTACCTTACCTTTTACTTATGGAGAACGCTGGCATGAATCAAAAATATCAAGGGGCTGTTCCGATAGGTTTCCCTATCCTGGAACAGCCCCTTGGTGCGTTTAGAACAGTCCGAGCTTGCCGATACGCTCGGCCGCTTCCCGCAATCGCGCTTCGGGCGCAAGCAGCCCCAGGCGCACATAGCCTTCGCCGTGCGCGCCGAAGCCGACGCCCGGCGCCACGACCACCTTCGCCTCCTGCAGCAGCAGGTCGGCGAAGGACACGGAGGTATGCCCTTTCGGAACGGGCAACCACGTGAAGAAAGAGCCCCGGGACGGCGGGGCTTCCCAGCCGATTCCGGTCAGTGCGCCGAACAGCGCGTTGCGCCGCTGCTCGTAGGTGGACACCAGCTCCGCGACACAGGTTTGCGGAGCTGTCAGCGCCTCGGCGGCCGCAGCCTGAATGCCGCCGAACAGGGAAACATAATAGTGATCCTGCATCAAATTGATGAGGCGGATCACTTCTTTGTTGCCGAGGGCGAAGCCAACGCGCCAGCCGGCCATGTTGTAGGTTTTGGACAGCGTATAAAACTCTACGCCGACTTCTTTAGCGCCCGGTGTCTCCAAAAAGCTTACCGGACGTTTGCCGTCAAACCCGATGGCTCCGTATGCGAAATCGCTGGAAACCACGATATTATGCTTTTCCGCCAGCCGCACCGTATCTTCATAGAACGATGCCGGAGCCACCGCTGCCGTCGGGTTGTTCGGATAGTTGATAAACATGAGCTTAGCCCGGTCCAGATCGGAAGGGGAAAGGGCAGTGTAATCCGGCAGAAACGCGTTGCTTTCTCTAAGCGGCATCATCTTCATTTCTGCTCCTGAAAGCGCCACACCTGACCAATAATCCGGATAACCCGGGTCAGGAACAAGGCAAACATCGCCGGGATTCAGAAGGATTTGGTTGATTTCCACCAAACCTGTTTTGCCTCCGAACAGAATCGCTACTTCGGTTTCGGGATCGAGATCCACGTTATAGTCTTCCTTATACCGCTGCGCAATCGCTTCTTTCAGGAAAGGGAAACCGCTGAACGGCGGATACTTATGATACAGAGGGTTGGCGGCCTCTTCCTGAAGCTTCTTGACGATGTGCGGCGGGGTCGGCAGATCCGGGTTGCCTTGTCCTAAGTTGATCACATCATGGCCCAATGAGATCTGGGCATTCGCTTTTTTAACCAAACCTGCGAAAAACTGCGAAGGCAGATGCTGCATCCGCTCAGCCGGTGTGATGGATAGGGTAGTCGGTTTCATACATATTCACTCCATTAAATAGGTGTTAGGTACAGTAAATTTATCATGTTTTCTGAACAAAGTATAGTTATCTTATAGGAAATATCGGCAATGGAAGCAGCTTATATTGTAAAGGATTGACTTCGCCTTCGTACCGTTTAAGATAGTAGTAACAAAAGAGTTAGGGAGTGCGATATAATGACCAAGCCTTTACTAAATATAGCCTTACTTCAAATGAATATCCACATCGGTGAACCGGACCGGAACTTTGAGCATCTTCTGAGCAAAATGGAACAAGCAATGCAGGGCTCCGTCAAGCCCGATGTTCTTATGTTCCCGGAAATGTGGAACACAGGCTACGCCCTGGACCGGATTCACGATATTGCGGACAGGCAAGGCGAGCGGACCAAAAGTGTCATCTCGGAATTTTGCCGTAAGCATAACGTGAATGTGATCGCGGGATCCATAGCCGATTTGGATAACGGCGCTGTCAAAAACACGATCTATATGTTCGACCGCGAAGGCAAACTTACAGCAGATTATTCCAAAATCCATTTGTTCCGGCTGATGGATGAAGAGAAATTCCTCGCTTCCGGAGACCGCCCGGGCCATTTCACTTTGGATGGCGTCCAGGCCGGAGCGATGATCTGCTATGATATCCGTTTTCCTGAATTGTCGCGGCGCTTAGCGCTGGAAGGGGCTAACATCTTGTTCGTTCCGGCGGAGTGGCCGCATCCGCGTCTGCACCATTGGCGTACGCTGCTCATGGCGAGAGCCATTGAAAACCAGATGTATGTCGTTTCCTGCAACCGTGTGGGTACGAGCGGAACCACCGAATTCTTCGGCCATTCCATGATCATCGACCCTTGGGGCGAAATTATCGCGGAAGGCGGAGAGGGCGAAGAAATTGTCCGCGGAACGGCGGATTTGTCCCTCACCGATGAGGTGCGGGGGCGCATCCCGGTATTTGAAGACCGTCGCCCGCAGCTCTACTGATTCCGGGCCCGATCATATTCCAGCATGACATCTGACAGTGTACTTATAAATGCCTCGGCCGCTTTCGAAAGATAGCGGCCTTTTCGCGATGCGATAACGAGCGTCCGCGATGGCGTAGTCCCGTCAGGACGTTTCAGCCTTATGTACCCAGGCATGAAATCGCTCCCTTGAGGCCTGGTCATCATTTCAGGTACGAACGCCACGCCCATCCCGGCAGCTACAAGGGATTGTACCGTTTCTATATTACTGCTTTCAAACACAATATTTGGGGAGAAACCGGCCTCTTCACAAAGATCTATGGCAATTTTACGGAACCCCTGGCCTCTTTTCAGCACGATAAACGGTTCGCTTTTCAAATCCGCTATCAGAATGCCGCTGCTTGATTTGTGAGCGGAGAGCGGATGCATTTCCGGGATAGCAAGGCAGATTTCTTCTTCAATCAGCGTCTCATACGTGAGCGATTGTTCCAGCAGGGGCAGCGTTAAAAGAGAAATATCAGTACGCCCCGCCGAAGCGAGCTGCTCCAGATTGGCTGTAGATTCTTCGATCAGCGCAACCTCGATATTCGGGTATTTTTTGCCGAACACGGGAAGCACAAGGGGCAGAATATGGGATCCGGTAATCGGCAGGGATCCGATGACCAGCTTACCCTTTCGCATGTTTGAAATATCCGCCATTTCCAGTTTTAGCTGTTCTGCGGCATCGATGATCTTCTGGGCTTTCTCTACAAATACACTTCCCGCATGAGTCAATTCCACAGAGTTCGTACTGCGCTGAAATAAGAGAACTCCGATTTCTTTCTCGAGCTTGGACAACTGCTGGCTCAATGACGGCTGTGCGATATGAAGCTTCTCTGCGGCACGGGAAAAGTTCTTCTCTGCGGCGATTTGGATGACATATTGCAGCTGGCGGAATTCCACGGGGCACCTGCCTATTCGTATTCATTATAGTTAATATCTATCAAGCTTATAGATATTATATCTTGGAACAATCAAGAAAGAAATGGTACAGTTATATCAATAAAATGAGAGATTGATCTTAAGAGGTGATCACGATGTCAGCCAAAACTTTATTCGAGAAAATCTGGGATAAGCATGTCATCTATCAGGAAGAGGGAAAGCCCAGCATTATTTATATCGACCTGCAGCTGGTGCATGAAGTAACTTCCCCGCAAGCGTTCGAAGGGCTCCGTTTGAGCGGCCGGAAAGTCCGCCGTCCGGATCTGACGTTTGCTACGATGGACCATAACGTTCCTACCAAAGACCGGTTTAACATTACCGATCCTATCTCCAAGCAGCAGATTGATACTTTGTCGCAGAACTGTGCGGATTTCGGCGTTACTTTATTTGACCTCAATCACATTGACCAAGGTGTCGTTCACGTAATGGGTCCTGAAATCGGTTTGACCCATCCGGGCAAAACGATCGTATGCGGAGACAGCCATACGTCTACGCACGGTGCTTTCGGAGCGCTTGCGTTCGGGATCGGCACAAGCGAGGTGGAACACGTACTCGCTACCCAATGTCTGCAGCAGTCCAAAGCTAAGACTTTGGAAGTGCGCATTAACGGCCGCCTGAAGCCGGGTGTAACCGCTAAAGACTTGATTCTAGGAGTAATCGCACAATACGGAACGGACTTTGCTACAGGTTATGTTATTGAATACACAGGAGAAGCGATCCGCGGCCTATCCATGGAAGAGCGCATGACTGTCTGCAACATGTCGATCGAAGCGGGTGCAAGAGCGGGACTGATCGCACCGGACGAGACTACTTTCGAATATCTCCGCGGGCGTGAATATGTACCTCAGGGTGCGGCTTTCGACGCTGCGGTAGAAGAGTGGAAACAGCTGACTACGGATGAAGGTGCAGTCTATGACCGCGTAGTAGAATTCGATGCGGAACAACTGGTGCCGCAAGTAACCTGGGGAACCAGCCCGGGTATGGGTACGGAAGTGACGGCAAATGTACCGGATCCGGCATCCTTCCCGACGGAAAATGAACGGAAAGCAGCTGAGAAGGCTATCGAATATATGGGATTAACGCCAGGAACGCCTATGACGGATCTGGCAGTGGATGTCGTTTTCATCGGCTCCTGCACGAACGGACGGATTGAAGATCTGCGGGCTGCAGCTGCGGTTGCCAAAGGTCATAAAGTAAATCCTTCCGTACAGGCGATGGTAGTACCGGGCTCCGGCCGTGTGAAACTGCAAGCCGAGAAGGAAGGCTTGGATAAGGTGTTTATCGAAGCAGGTTTTGAATGGCGCGATGCGGGCTGCTCCATGTGCCTTGCGATGAATCCGGACGTATTGACACCGGGACAGCGCTGCGCATCCACATCCAACCGTAACTTTGAGGGCCGCCAGGGACGCGGAGGCCGGACACATCTGGTATCGCCTGCTATGGCTGCGGCTGCGGCGATTCACGGGCACTTCGTGGATGTACGCGAATGGGAATTTAAATCGGAAGTTACCGCGTAATCGATAGAGGAAAGCGAAAGGAGATACACTACATGGAACCGTTCAAACAATTTACAGGCATTGCAGCACCTGTTGACCGCGTCAACGTCGATACGGATGCAATTATTCCTAAGCAATTTCTTAAGCGCATCGAGCGCACCGGATTCGGGCAATTCCTGTTTTACGAGTGGAGATTTTTCGAGAACGGAGAAGTAAACCCGAACTTTGAACCGAACAAGGACCGTTACAAAGGGGCTTCTGTGCTGCTTTCCCGGGCTAATTTCGGGTGCGGCTCTTCCCGCGAGCATGCGCCATGGGCAATTTTGGACTACGGATTCAAGGTCATTATCGCTCCGTCCTATGCGGATATTTTCTATAATAACTGCTTTAAGAACGGCATCCTGCCGATCAAACTGTCTGAAGAGCAAGTAGAGGAGCTCTTCCAGCGCACGGCAGCGAACGAAGGTTATCAGCTGACTGTTGATCTGGAAAACAAGACGATTCAAGACAGCCTCGGATTAACCATCCCGTTTGAACTTGACGAGCACCGCAGGCAGTTTCTCCTGCAGGGTCTGGACGATATCGGCCTGACACTCCAGCATGAGGATGCAATTGAAGCCTATGAACAGCAGCATCAATCCAGATTGGCGTACAAATAAGAATTGACAAATAATAGAGCCTTTTCCTGCCGCCCTGTATTGGGAGGTGAGGAAAGGCTCTTTTTTTCTATAAAATACCGCAACTTTTTCCATAGTTTGTCGTCTAATATAAAGGCTGCGAAGTCGAATGAATGGTTTTACTGTCTATTTTTACCCTATTCTAGCATTTTCGAATCACTAGAGGTCGATCTGAACAGGACAGTAACCTACAAAACAGGAAGAAGAGGTGCATCATGAAAAAGGTTGTTGCTGTTTTAACCTTACTGTCCATGTTGTTGTTGCTGTTGCCTGCGATGGCGAGTGCAAATTCACAAATCAAGCTGTTTTTGGACGGTACGGAACTTAAGTCGGATACGGCGCCTAAGCTAGTCAATGGCACGGTCTTGGTACCAATTAAGGTAATTGCTGAACAGTTAGGGTCTGACGTTACATGGGACAAACCTACCCAAGAAGTTACGGTCTTAAATGAAGGTCTTGAAATCATCCTACATATTGGAAGTAAGGACGCGGAAGTTAACGGGCAGCCTTACAAGCTTTCAGCAAGCCCGTTGATAGTTCAGAACCGGACGATGCTGCCTTTGCGTTTCATCGGCGAGAACATGGGGCTGAAAGTTCTATGGGATGCTAAGAATCACGCAGTCCTGTTACAACGCAGCGAGCCTGTCCAGCCGGAACCGCCGGTTACGGAACCTGCACCGCCGGAAGAGCCGGGAACGGAGCTTCCGTCTGACCCGGGAGCTGTCCTCGCCCAAATTCAGGATATTTACCTGCAGGGGGACAGTGTGATCGTTCAGACTGATGGCGCGGTAGCACCGTCCTCCTTTAAGCTGGACAACCCTGACAGGATTGTTGTAGATTTGCCGGCAACGGACTTTTTACCGGATTTTCTTCAGTATAACGGATCGGGATCGCTCGTAGCTCCTTACTCCGGAGAAATGGCGGTCGACCATCCTATCATCTCGAAATTGCGCTTCTCTTTGTATTCCGAAGAGGAGAATATCATTCGGATCGTAGTTGATCTGAAAAGCAAATCAAATCATCAAGTCACTTATGACAGTTCGTTGCAGCAGGTTATCATTTCATTGACAGCTGCGGTTACTCCGCCGTCCTCGTCCCGTTACAAGGTAGTGATCGATCCTGGACATGGAGGTACGGATCCGGGAGCATCCGGCATTACGGGATATAGAGAAAAGGCATTTACTCTGGCTGTAGGCTTGAAAGTGAATAAACTGCTTGAGCAAGAACCGAGACTTCAGGTCATCATGACGCGTACGGGCGATACCTATCCAACGCTGAGCGACCGCTCCGCATTGGCGAACAATGCGAAAGCCGACCTGTTTATTTCGATCCACGGAAACAGCCTTGTAGGCAGTAAAGCTACGGGAATAGAGTCTTACTACCTGCACCAGAACAGCGGGGCGTTTGCTAAAATCATTCATAAGAATCTTTTGGCGGCTACAAATATGTCAGACCGGAAAGTTCGTGTAGAGAATTTCCACGTCGTCCGTGAAACAAAGATGCCGGCCGTACTGCTTGAGCTTGGTTTTCTATCTAATGCGTCCGATGAAGCCAAAATGAAGAGCGAAAGTTATCAGCAGAAATGTGCGGAAGCGATTGTCCAATCCATCAAAGAGTACTTCAACATTTCCTAGGAGGGTTGCCTTGTGAAGATTAAATCCGCCGTCATATCCATGTCCATGTGCGCCCTGCTGCTCTCCGCCTGCGGCGAAAAACCTGCAGATACGGCTCAGGCCGGTTCAGCCAATCATCAAGGCGCGGCTCCAGAAACGTCTACGTCTACGGATTCAAATACCACATCGGGCGATGCAGCAAAGCAAGAAACCGTGCTTACCATCAAAACGTATGCTGCGGATGATCAAGTGCTTGATTTGGTGGAGCGGAGTCAAGAAATCCGTTTCACAAACGAGGAGGGCAAGTATATAGCCGCCCTCAGCACATTGACGGAATCCGACAACCCTTCCGACTTCCCTTTGTGGAAAGGCGTTGATTTTTCATCTGCCGTTTTGTCTCAAGGGAAGTTGACTGTAGATGTGAAACTAGAAGAAGGACCGGACTTAGGGGCACCGGGAGAGCAGTTAGCTCTGCAAGCCATCCAGAAGGTGTTATTTCAATTTAATGAAGTGCAGTCCATCGATATACTGAAAGAAGGCGCTGCGGTGGAGTCGTTGCTGGGCCATGTGGATTTGCAGCATCCGATCAAGCGCCCATAAAGCAGGAATTATTACCCTCCCGGTCGAATTTCGATAGGGAGGTTTTTCAATCAGAGAGGAGATTCACACGATGGTTATTCAACGTAAAGCATGGCAGCAGCTTGGTGTCGGTGTCACACTTTCCGCTATGCTCTTTTCAGGCAGCGCTTACGCTGCAGGCGCCGCTTCACAAAGCAGCCCTGCACCAGTTCTTTCCGCAACGCCTTTTCAGGATGTAATTAAGGGCCACTGGGCTCAAAAACATATCGCAAAGCTATCCTTGCTTGGCATAATCAGCGGGAATAACGGCAGGTTCAATCCTGCCGCCACAGTTTCCAGGCAGGACGCCGTAATTATGGCCGTTCGTTTGATGGGACTGGACAAAGAACTGAAACAAGCGGATTCGGTCAATTTTCCGGATACGTTCCAGGTAAGCGGATATGCCAAACCGTATGTCGCCGCGGCATTTGATCATGGACTATTGGCTAAAGAAGAGGAGATGCGCCCGGGCCTGGACAAGGATTGGGGGAAACAAACCGCCACGAGAGATTGGGTCGCTAAAATCGTAATACGTTCCATTAACAAAGAAAACGTGGCCGATTCCATGAAAGACGCCGCTTCCGTTTTCAAAGACGGCACTTCCATCTCCAAAGAGTACAGAGGTTATGTAAATGCAGCTGCAGCATTGAAAATCGTCTCGGGCACATCCGATCAAACTTACCGGCCTGCAGGTAAGGTAAGCCGTGCGGAAATGGCGACATTCCTAAGCCGCGCTGAATCCAACCTTGGCACGAAAAATCCGAAAGTGTTCGAAGCGGTATTGGTAGACAGAACAGAACAAGGGATTTCGCTTGCGGATGCGAATGGTAATGTTAAATCTTATACCTTTTCGGATAAAACTTTATTTTTCACCTATAAAGACCAAACTAATCCGATTACTTCCGCAGCTTTAAAGCTATACACCAAGGTATATGTCATCGGTAACGGATCGGCTGCAAGTTATGTGGAGACAACCGATGACGCTATTCAGCTGGAGAAAACCGCGGGCACCTTTGTGAAATTTAATGCCAAGGACAAAGAGCTGGTGTTGAATGTTGACGGGGACTACAAGATTTATCCATACTCGGAAACATTGAAAGTGGTGAAAGCAGACGGCTCGGAGGTCGGGATCGACGCGCTTTCTGCCGATTCGCAAGTCGAAATCGGCAGAGACACCTTTACTAAACAACCTAAAGTTCAACTGATCACCCTTAAGAAAGCTCCGGTAAACTTGCAGGCTCAAGGGACGTTTGTTTCGGCTGATTCCGCTTCCTCTACGATTCAAGTAAAGGATGCTGCCGGAACTGCCGCAGTGTACCCTGTTTCTCCGACGGTTTCCATCCGTTACGGAGACGCCTATTTCTCCAAGCTTTCCGAGCTTCAGACTGGAGACACGCTGTCGTATGAAGTGAAGAACGGTACAGTTACCTCAATTACGGTGTCTAAGCGTCAGGTTACAGGTGCATCCGGGACATTAACTTCCGTCTCCGCCGATAAGAAGACAGTCACCATCCGCAAAGCAGACGGGAATTTGGCCGCATTTGAAATTAGCAGCTCCTACTCCGTTTCCATCAAAGGTTTACCTTCCGCTGTTCTGGATGACCTGGAATCGGGGGATACGGTAAATCTAGAGCTCAAAGATGACGAGCAGGGCCGCAAACAGGTGACGAAATTCATTTTGACGGGTAGAGAAGTCCAGTCTTTCACACGTGCGAAAATCTATTTCAATGATGCCAAATTCCTGATTATAACGGATGCTGCGGGCAAAAAGTATTCTTATGATGTCAATGAGCGGACTAAGATTATCGGGGACGGCCAGCAGCTTCCGCTGCAGCTTTTTGCAGGGATGTTTACAAAGGACCGGTTTGTCAATGTGATTGCCTCCGGATCCCGGCTTGTAAGGATTGAGCTTGCCGGCCAATTTGACGGGACTGTGCAGAAAGTGGACACGGCCCTTAGCAAGATTACTTTAGTTACACCGGATAACGAAGTTCTGACGTTCGGATACTCATCTCCGAGGGTCGAGGACTTGAGCAGGTCATCCGCTGTATTTGCTGATGTGAAGGCTGGAGACCGGGTGCAGCTTGTATTGGATTCGTCGCAGGATAAAGTATCCGTCATCCGTATGGAACGCGTTGTCATGGCGGAAGTGCTTGCCAAGGATACGAATTTGAATAAGCTTCAGGTAAAGGATGAGAGCGGAAGCACAACTTACCTACAGATTACACCAAGCGTAACGCTTTTTAAGGAAAAAAAAGAGGCGGCAGCCCTTGCTGATTTTGCTGCAGGCCAGCCTGTATTTATTACCTACTGGGGAAATACGGTCAGCAGCATCCGCGCAGCAGCCTTTTTGAGAGGTTCCGTCGTAACGATGGACACCGCCTCGAACAGGCTGACCGTGAAAGATTATGCCAATCAGACGAAGTCAGTGGATGCCGGTTCGAAAGTGAAAGTAACCAAAAACGGAACCGTCTCTGCCAATTTGCAGAGCTTGTCGGCGGGAGACCGGATTTATGCGTACACTGAAAATGACGGAACTTTTCATGCCTACGTGCTGAGCGGAGAAAGGAAAACCGTCTGGAACCCGAATGAAGGGAACGGCATCATTAGCTTCAAACGTTCCAGCCTGACTGCTCCATATCAATTTCAGCTGCGTGCAGGCGTATATATTCACAAAGGCGATCAAGTCCTTACCCTGAACGATTTGAAAGAAAATGACAATGTAGTCGTATATTTGCAAGATGGAAAAGTTGTCGAGATCGAAAAATAGATTCCCGAAAGATGAAACCTTTTGGCGTAAAAACCGTCTTAGCCTAGAAGAAGTTTTCTATGGTTTTGGCGGTTTTTTCTTGTGAACCCCGAATGTTCCCAAAAAATTCGCAAAATCATGCCGGAATAAGTTGATAATTACCTAAAGATTCGTTACACTGGGTTTCGAATGTTTGTAAAGAAGGAAGGGAAGGCTGCAATGAATCGAGCACAAATACGGCATCTCCTGGATACGATCGGCAACATGTTTCCGGATGCACATTGCGAGCTGAACCATTCGAATCCTTTTGAACTGACGATTGCCGTACTGCTGTCCGCCCAATGCACGGATGAAACCGTCAATAAGGTAACGGCCGATTTGTTCCGTAAGTACAAGACTCCTGAGGATTACATAGCGGTACCGTTGGAAGAGCTGGAGCAGGATATCCGGAGAATCGGGCTGTTCCGCAACAAAGCGAAGAACATTCAGAAACTTTGCTGGATTCTTATTCACGAGTACGGCGGCGAGATTCCTAGGGAGCATGAGAAGCTGGTTCAGCTGCCGGGCGTAGGTCGGAAGACAGCCAATGTAGTGGTGTCGAACGCTTTTGATGTGCCTGCGATTGCCGTAGATACTCATGTGGAGCGTGTATCCAAGCGGTTAGGCCTTGCGAATTGGAAAGATTCGGTTCTGGAAGTGGAAAACAAGCTGATGAAGAAGGTTCCGCGGGAAGAATGGACGCTTACGCATCACCGTCTGATTTTTTTTGGAAGGTACCATTGCAAAGCACAGAACCCTCAATGTGAAGTCTGCCCGTTGCTTGACCTGTGCCGGGAAGGCAAAAAACGAATGAAAACCCGCTAATGATGGAATCATAGAAAAAAGTGGAAAATTAGAGTGAAAACAAAGGATGGGATAGTAGATGAAATGCGTATCTGTGTACACCAGTAATTTTGAGGTCTTTTCAGACATTTACGAAGAAATCATTAACACGGAATTGAAAGAGAATGAAGAGAAAGTAGTGGAAGGCGTAACCGTCAGCGAATCCGGCGAAGTGCCTGAGAACTACCTGGAGCGTATGCGTACGAAGCCTGAAGTGGTTGTTATGAAAGTGAAGGATTCCGATATCACGATTCTGCAGCATGGAGAATTGTTCGAAATCCTTATTCCGGAAAAAGAAAATGTGTTAAACTAAGGACCGAGTATATCGGTTCTTTTTTTTATTTCGGGAGGGAAACAACAGATGTCGGCACAGGTAACAACGGCTTTATGGGAAGAGTCATTCCGGCATGTACGGGAGGCTATGCTCCAAACAGGGGATACTTCTCACGCGGACAAAATGGCTGAACTGCTTGAAAAATGGGAACAGGGGAAATTAGCAGTGGCGTTCTGCGGACACTTTTCCGCGGGAAAATCCACCATGGTAAACCGCTTATGCGGGGCAGCCTTACTGCCTTCCAGCCCGATACCTACGAGCGCCAATCTGGTGACGATTCAAAACGGAACGCCGGAAGCCAGGGTACGGATAAGAACGGAAAGCGGAACTGCAGAGACATTAAGCGTACCGGTGGAACAATTGGAGGCTTATTGCAAGAACGGGGACTCCATCGAAACGGTGGATATCCGTTATCCGGTAGACCTGCTTGGGGAGCAGATGATGCTGCTGGACACCCCGGGGATTGATTCGACGGACGATGCCCACAAACTCGCCACAGAATCCGCTCTGCATCTGGCGGACGTGGTTTTCTATATGATGGATTATAATCATGTCCAGTCGGAAATCAATTTTGAATTTACTAAAAGGCTGCAGGAATGGGGCAAACCGCTCTACCTAATTGTAAATCAGATTGATAAGCATTCGGATGCGGAACTGTCTTTCAAGGATTATAAACAGAGTGTCGAAGATGCCTTTGCGCAGTGGAACATCCGCCCTGAAGGAATTTTGTTTACTACCCTGCGCGGAAGGACGGAAGATGGACGTAACGACTGGGATCGTCTCTTGTGGCTGCTAGGCGAGTTGAAATTGCGTTCGGAGCCGTTAAGGCGCTCCAGCTTGCTTCATTCGTCTTTCTTTGTAGTGAACGAACATGCGGATCTGATGGAGCAAAGGCATGCTTTTGAGAAACAGAAGCTTTTGCAGGAAACGGGCGATCTGGCAGAAGCGGAAGGCAAAGCGGATCAGTTAGCGGAGATCCATTCCCGGATCCGATTGTTGAAAGAGCGGACGGCACAAGCAGCAGGGCAGTGGAAAGCCAGGCTGACAGGCTTGCTGGATAATGCCAACTTGACGCCGGCACCGATGAGGGACTTGGCCCATAGTTATTTAGAGAGCCGAAAACCGGGCTTTAAAACGGGATTATTGTTCAGCGCCGGGAAGACGGCCGTTGAGAAGGAACGCCGGGAAGAGGCATTTTATGCGGATGTGATGGAAAGGGTCAAGGCGAACGTAGACTGGCATGTCCGCGATTGGCTGCGGGAAAGTTCTAAAGAGGCAGGTACGGACTACGAGGAGTATGTGCCTGTAATCGATCCCGTTATCAGCAGCATTACGAAAGAGCGGATGGGCTCGCTGGTACAGCCTGGTGCCGGGTTCACCGCGGAATATACGATGAATTACTGCAAGTTGCTGAGCGAAAGTATCAAAAGCTCTTACCGGCAGGCAGGGCTTGAAATGATCGAAGAGTTGTCCCGGCATGCGAAGCAGAACAGCCAAGAAGAGATGGATAAACTGAAAGACGAAGCAGCCGCGCTTTCCATACAGCTGGGCTCATTAAACCGTTACAAAGAGCTCGCAGCCGAAGAACGGGATTACCGAACAAGTATGGAGTCATTTCTAAAGCCGTTGGCTGCAGGGGGACAAGGGGGACCGGACCTGCCGGACTGGTCTGCCTATGTGCCGGGCTCAGAAGTTTCGGACGGTGCGGATAACGCCGTGTTTACCGGCTCTGTCGTACCGACAGTTGCCTTGGGCGAGTCTGAGGATGCTCCTGACGCCGCCGGCAAGTATGAGGGTGCAGAGGAAAGCGGCGAGGATCAGACGGACCTGAGCGGGCGTCTGAAGGGGATTGTCAGTAAATTGCGCAGCGGTGCCGCCCTTGTAGAAGGCATCCCCTCCATGCAGCTTGCTTCCAGGTCTTTACTGGAGAAAGCGGAACAGCTGGAGAATAACCGGTTTACCATAGCGTTGTTCGGAGCATTTAGCGCCGGAAAGTCCTCGTTTGCCAACGCGTTGGTAGGGGAGCGCATCCTGCCTGTTTCGCCGAATCCTACGACGGCTGCGATTAACAAAATCGTGCCTCCTGACTCTGAATGGCCGCATGGTACTGCCAAAGTTAAGTTGAAGTCGAGGGAAGCTGTCATCGATGATATCCGGTTCTCCCTGGAAGCGCTTGGCTTAACTAAATCCGAGTCGGAGGATTTCCTGAAGGCGATCGGACGTTTAACTCCGGACCGTCTGGCTCCCCGCGGCAAGCCTCATTATGCCTTCCTAAAAGCGGTAGAGCGGGGCTGGGGCGAAGCGGAGCGTTTGCTGGGCAGTGAGCTCAGAGTCCAAACGCTTCCTGAATTCGAAGCTTACGTGGCGGAGGAGCAGAAATCCTGCTTTGTAGAATGGATCGAACTGCATTACGACTGCCCGTTGACCCGTCAGGGAATCGTCCTAGTCGACACGCCGGGGGCGGATTCGATCAATGCGCGGCATACGGGAGTAGCCTTCAATTACATTAAGAATGCGGATGCCATTCTGTTCGTGACCTATTACAACCATGCTTTTTCTCAGGCAGACCGGGAGTTTTTGCTTCAATTGGGCCGGGTGAAAGAGAGCTTTGAGCTGGATAAGATGTTCTTTCTGGTCAACGCCGCTGACCTAGCCTCCTCGCAGGAGGAGCTGGAAGCGGTTGTGGAGCACGTACGCAGTAACCTGCTGGCTTACGGCATCCGGCAAAGCCGGATTTACCCCCTGTCGAGCAAACAGGGGGTGGAAGCGAAGCTGGCCGGGGATGCCGGCCAGCTGAGCCGTTCCGGCTTAGCCGCGTTCGAGCGCCAGTTCTTCGCCTTCGCCTTCGGCGAATTGGCGGATCTGGCCGTGAACGCGGCGGAGAGCGAGCTCGCGCGCCTCGCAGAGCGGCTCGGGCGCTGGCTCAGCGACGCGCGCCTCGGGGACGCGGCGCGCGAAGCGAAGCTCGCCGCGCTGGCCTCGGCGCGCGGCGAAGGCGAGCGGCGGCTCGAGGAGCTGAGCCGCCGTTCGCGGGAGCGGGAGCTGCGCCAGGAAATAGGCGAGCTCCTGCATTACGTCAAGCAGCGTGTCGAATTCCGGTTCGGCGATTTTTACAACGCCGCCTTCCATCCCTCCACGCTGCAGGACGACGGCAGGGACCTGAAGCAGGCGCTCCGGTCCTGCTGGAAAGAGCTGATCCGGCTGCTCTCCTATGACCTGTCGCAGGAGGTGCTGGCCACCACGCTCCGCATCGAGAACTTTATGCACAAAGAAGCACAAGAGCTTTATGCGGAGATGGTCCGGCAGATGGAAACGCTGTTCGACGGTTTCCAGGCGGCGCCGTATACCCTGGAGTCCTTCTCCACGCCTGAGATAGAAGAATCATTGCCTGAAGCCGTGCAGGCAGAGAAAGTGATGTATGCTCACTTCAAAAGCGCAAAATCGTTTTTCGAGGGCGAAGGCAAGCAGAAACTGCGTCATGCGCTGGAAGAAGTTCTCCGTCCGACACTTACAGCCTTCGCGGAGCAGCATTCCAGTCTGCTTATGGACGCCTACTCAACTCAGTTAGCAAACAGGATCCATGTACTGGCTGAGGAGCTCAAGGAAGAAGCAGCCGAATTTATCTCCGGCGCGGCAGGCTCGCTGGACAGCAGCTTTGATTTATCCGATATCGGAGAAAGGCATGCCAAACTACTGCAATTAAGCGACCGAAAACTATGATTTTCGTAGGCTGATCACCATTTCCCTTGCTGGAGAACGGAGCAATTCCGTGAACCGCAAGGGATTTTTTTCGGTTGGGTACGTAAAGGCAAGATTTCGTATGATTTGCATGATTTTATCATATCAGCTTCCCCAGATGGGACCTGAGGTGGATATATGAGGAAATATGCTTTAATACTCTATTTGAAGGAACATAACCATGGTGCTAATATTCATAAAAGATTCAAAGAAAAAGGAAGGAGTCACGCGAAATTTCGCCTTTTTTACGGACAACAAGTAAAGGTTTTACATCTGCGCCCTATTGAAGAAGAGGGCCTTCCTGGGAGGGAAACAAGTGGAAGTTTTCAGGCAGCTGAAACGGTTTTACTGGCCGGAAAAGAAACTGCTGGCCGTTTCAGTACTATGTTTGATGGCGGCAACTGCGCTCGGTTTAGTTTATCCTTATTTGCTTAAGATTCTAATTGACAACGTCATCCAGAACAAAGAATGGGGCATGGTGCCCTATCTTGCTGTATCAGTGCTTATTGTTACTTCGGTTAAGGGGATATTTCAGTTTTTTCACGGTTTCACCGGTGGAAGGATCGGCAACCGTGTAGCGTACACCATGAGAAATGCGCTGTATGAGAAACTTCAGTACTTATCTTTTCAATATTATGACACGGCGAAAACCGGTGATTTAATGTCCCGTCTGACGGCGGACCTGGAAGCCATCCGTCAGTTTGTCGGCTTCGGATTCGCCCAAATTTTGAATATGTTTCTCATGGTCGGTTTCGGCGCAGCGCTAATGCTGTATATGAACTGGCAGCTGACCCTGCTGACTCTGGTCACAGTCCCTCTGCTTGCTTATACGGCCATCCGGTTTGAAAAGAAAATCCATCCGGCCTTCCGGGAAATGCGTCAGGCCATGAGTAATCTGACTACCGCGGTTCAGGAGAACATTACCGGTGTGCGTACCGTAAAATCGTTTGCCAGGGAGCCGTACGAAGTCGAGAAATTCTCCGTGCGCAATGAAAGCTACAAGTCCAATCAGATACAGGCCGCCTCTATCTGGGGCAAATATTTTCCGGTCATGGAGCTGTTCGCCTGCTTGTGTGTCGTGATTCTGCTTGCGGCAGGCGGTACCATGGTGATCCGGGAGCAGGTTACGCTAGGAGAACTTGTTGCGTTCTTCAGCTTGATCTGGTACATTATCGGGCCGATGTTCGGGATTGGATTTCACATCAACAACTATACCCAGTCCAAAGCTTCGGGGGAGCGGATTTTGGAGATTTTGAACCAGTACATCCATGTGCGGAACAAAGACAATGCGATTGCATTAAAGGATGATGAGGTGATAGGTCATGTCCGCTTCGACCATGTTACGTTCTCTTATCCGGATAAATCTCCGGCTTTAACAGATTTCCATTTAGATGCGCCTCCAGGATCGGTGATCGGGCTGCTGGGAGGAACCGGTTCGGGGAAATCAACAGTGATTCAACTCCTAATGAGGGCTTACAATGCAGGCACCGGCACCGTCTCGGTAGACGGCCACGACGTGAAGGACCTGACGATCGAAAGCCTGCGGAAGCAGATTGCCATTGTGTTTCAGGAAACGTTCCTGTTCTCTGCATCGATTCGCAACAACATTGCCTATGGGATTCGTAACGTTACCATGGAAGAAGTGGAACGCGCGGCCAAATTGGCGAAAGCCCATGATTTCATTATGGAGCTGCCTTTAGGATACGACACGGTCGTCGGCGAACGCGGTATGGGATTGTCAGGCGGGCAGAAGCAGCGGATAGCAATCGCAAGAGCGCTGCTCAAAAATCCGAAGATCCTGATCCTGGATGACGCAACAAGCGCAGTTGATATGGAAACTGAGCATGAGATTCAAGCCGGTTTTAAAGAACTGATGAAAGGCAGGACGACGTTTGTCATCGCCCACAGGATATCCTCCCTTCGCCACTCCGATGAGATTCTTGTATTGGATGAGGGGCGGATTGTGCAGCGCGGCACGCATGAGCAATTGCTGGCTGCTGAAGGCCCGTACCTGCAAACGTACCGCATTCAGTATGCAGATGCGCCGGACGGCTCGGCTGCAGCAGGAAGGAGGCAGGCGAATTGAGCCAGACTCGGAACGAAATGAACAAGCAGGAACCGGTACAATATAGTAACCCACAGCAAGACACATCGTCTTCCGCATCGGGGAAGAAAGACACGACAGAGCGTTTTGTTTACCAGGATGACGAAGTGATGGAGAAACCGTTCGATTGGTCTCAGCTGAAGCGGCTCGGCGTCTATTTGAAACCTTACAGCAAGCAGCTGCTTCCCATTGTCATTTTGATGATGGTGCTGGGGACCATTACGCGGCTTGCCATCCCTTTCATCATCAGCCAGGCGATCGATAAAGCGATTGCTCCCGCGGCGGGGGACCCGAGCGTTCGGCTGCTCCTGATTTACGCCGGGGTTATGTTAGTGCTGTATCTGATCCAATGGGGGGCTAATACGTTCCGGATCCGGTACACTAATATTATCGGACAGAGGGTCATCTATGACATCCGCCATGATATTTTCAAGCACATTCAGAAATTGTCCTTTAATTTCTTTGATAAGCGCCCTGCCGGATCCGTGCTTGTCCGGGTAACGAATGACGTCAATTCCCTGCAGGATTTGTTTACGAACGGGGTTGTAAACGTACTGATCGACTGCGTCCAGCTGGTGGGAATCATGATTATTCTACTCTCCCTGAACTTTAAGCTGGGCCTTGCAGTCATGATTACAGTACCGCTAATGTTTCTGGTATCTACGTCACTGCGCAAAAAAATCCGCCGCGCATGGCAGGATGTACGCACAAAGCAGTCCCGGCTGAACGCTCATTTAAGCGAAAGCATTCAGGGGATCCGGGTAACCCAGGCCTTTACGCAGGAGAAGGAAAACATCGGCTTCTTCGACAAAATGAACACAGAGAACCGGCAGTCCTGGAATTACGCTTCGATGACGAACCAGTCGTTCGGTCCGATTATCGAGGTGACAGGGGCGATCGGCGCTTTCATACTTTTCTTTTACGGAGCTCATTTGATTCAGAGCACTGAAATTACTGTAGGTTTATTCGTAGCTTTCGCAAGTTACGTAGGGAACTTCTGGGAGCCGATTAACCGGCTGGGGCAAATGTATTCCCAGCTGTTGGTGGCTATGGCTTCTTCGGAACGGATTTTCGAGTTCATCGATATGAAGCCGATCGTGGACGATAAGGAGCAAGCCGAAAATCTGGATAACATTGAAGGCAATATCCGATTTGACAATATTGTGTTTGAATACGAAAAAGGCCGTCCGGCATTGAAAGGCATTTCCCTGGATGTACACGCGGGACAGTCGATCGCCTTCGTAGGCCATACCGGTTCGGGAAAAAGCACCATGATCAACCTGTTATGCCGTTTTTACGACCCGGTGGAAGGGCGCGTGCTCATCGACGGCAAAGATATAAGGGATATCCATCTGCAAAGCCTTCGCTCGCAAATCGGAATCGTGCTGCAGGATACGTTTATTTTTTCCGGTACGATCCGGGATAACATCCGTTTCGGCCGCCTGGATGCTACGGATGAGGAAGTGGAGATCGCTGCCAAAGCAGTGAATGCGCATGAATTTATCGCGGGTCTGCCCGACGGATATGAAACAGAGGTACAGGAAAGAGGAAGCGTGCTGTCTATGGGGCAGCGGCAGCTGATTTCCTTTGCCCGCGCATTGCTGGCCGATCCTCGGGTACTCATCCTGGATGAAGCCACCGCAAGTATCGATACCGAAACGGAATTGAAAATCCAGGAAGCGCTCAAAACTCTGTTATTCGGACGCACTTCGTTCATTATCGCTCACAGGCTTTCTACGATCCGCCACGCCGACAACATTGTCGTAATGGATCACGGACGGATTATGGAGCAGGGCAACCACGATGAACTGATGAGGCACGGCGGGATTTACCGGGGCCTGATCGACGCCCAGTTCCGCTTCCTGTCTGCCTAGCAGCAGCTTTATACCACGGTCTTAAAGAAACTGTCTCCAAAACTTTTGGGGGCAGTTTTTTTGCATTTCAGAACGTATAAGTTTTCATCTTACATCTGATTTTAAAATTTCTCCGGAATGAAATGAACAACTCGCCTATAGGACAACCAGCCATTTCACCTTGTGTAGAAATTTTCCGGAGAATGACAAACTTTTGCCTTATTTGCAAATTGATATCAGAAGTTTTACTCTTAGGAGTAACTAACTTCTTTGGAGGATTTGGCTATGAAACGTTCACGCTGGTTATGGGGCTTTATAGGCCTCGCTTCGTTAATTGCCACTCTCGTGTTTGTTTTCGGTTTTGTTTATGCTGTGAATGATATTTTGAACCCCTCTGCCGCAACGATGGGAAAAGAAGCGGCTGAACCGTCCGAATCTGTGCCAGTTACAGTTCCCGATCCAGAGAAAGAGTATAGAATTACAGCTTTGGGTGACTCTTTGACTAAGGGGACTGGCGATGAAGGCGGAAAAGGCTATGTGGGGTACGTTGCCGAAAAGCTTGGAAAAACGACGGGCAGGAAGGTAACAGTCGTATCTAATATGGCGGTTAACGGCTATGTCAGCGAACAGCTGCTGTCGGACCTGGAAACAAAGAAAGGTACGGCATATGCCATTCGGCAGGCGAACCTGATTCTTTTGACGATCGGAGGCAATGACCTCTCTCAAGCCGCTTTGGCGCAGAACGGCGGAAGAAACAATCTGTCCGAGGTTTCCGGCATCGATCCGGAGAAGCTTGAAAAACAGTTAAAAGCACCGAAAGAAAATGTGAAAAAGATTTTATCTCTTCTCTCCGAGATCAATCCTGAGGCAAAAGTCGTTTATGTCGGATTATATAATCCGTATTATGAGGCGGATGAGAGCCGGCGGAGCTCGGTTGTTATCCAAAAATGGAACGGCGACGTATATGAGACGGTGAACGCCAACCCATTGATGACACTGGTTCCGACTCAAGACCTGTTTGAAAAGAAAGTGACCCACTATCTGGCCGCTGACCAGTTCCATCCTAACGGAGCGGGCTATGAACGGATTGCGGACCGGATTGTACAAGCATTGCAATAATATCGGGCAAGGAGGTTATTCCCATGCAGCAGAAATCTGCAGATGCCGGATTGAACCATGGAAACTCTTCAATGACGAAAGAGGAGGTTCCTGTGCTTTCGGTCCGCAATGTGAAGAAACGGATAGCAGGCAAAACCATCATCAAAGGCATTTCTTTCGATGTCAAAGCAGGTGAAATTTTCGGATTTCTCGGACCTAACGGTTCCGGCAAGACGACGACGATCCGTATGCTGGTCGACTTGATCAAACCGACCGAAGGGGCGGTGGAGATTTGCGGCTTCAATGTCCAGAAGCATCCAGAGCAAGCCTTGAAATATGTTGGATGCATCGTAGAAAATCCTGAAATGTATCCTTACTTAACAGGCTGGGAGAATCTTGTGCATTTTGCGGATATGCAGCCTGGGATTACAACGGCCCGAATCGGTGAAGTGGTGGAGATCGTTGGTATGGATGCGAGAATCCACGATAAGGTGAAGACGTATTCTCTGGGAATGCGCCAGCGTTTGGGTATTGCTCAGGCACTTTTGGGCAATCCGAAACTGCTCATTCTGGATGAGCCCACCAACGGACTGGATCCCAAAGGCATTAAAGAACTTCGTCAGTTCATCCGGCGATTGGCGGAACAGGGGATGAGTTTATTCATCTCGAGCCACTTGCTCAGCGAGATTCAATTGATGTGTGACCGGGTCGCCATTATATCCAAAGGGGAAGTGATTGCGGTCGGGGAGGTAGAGGAACTGATCCGTAACTCAGAAAACTATGTGCTGTGGGATATAGAGCCTGTCTTGGAAGGAAGAGATGTGCTGGAGCGGTTTCCTGCGATCCAGTTTGTGCCGGAACATCATCCATTGTTCGATGAGGCGGCACTTGCGGGAAAACAGGGAATTCTTACGCAGATGAATCCGGATATCGTCCCGGAAGTGACGGATGCCCTTGTGAGCGGAGGGTTAAGAGTGCGCTCTATCCAGACGATGCAGCCGTCCCTGGAGGAATTATTTTTGCAACTGACGGAGGGTGAAGGAATTGCTTAACCTGCTGCCGCTTGTGAGAAACGAAGTCGTTAAAATGCTCAAAAAGAAACGGATTCTGGTCATTGTACTTATCCTTGCCGTGCTGATACCGATTTTTACCTATGCAAGGATGATTGTGGCACAGAACGCGCTGGAGAAAATCGGTTCCGATTGGCGGCTGGAGATTCAACAGCAGATTACGGATTATCAGAATACGTTAAGCAGCAACCGGACTCCGGAAGAATTCAAAAAGTGGAGAAGAGTCATGGTACAGCAGCTTCAGTATTATCTTGACCATGATGTAAATCCGAACTCACCGAACGGGGTGACCTTTGCACGGGAATTTATGAGCAATTCGGTGACATTATTTTTCCCTCTGCTTGTCATGGCCGTAGCTTCGGATATTGTATCCTCCGAACGTTCGGGAGGTACAATCAAGATGCTGTTGACCCGTCCGGTCCGAAGGTGGAAAATATTAACTTCCAAATTAATCGCCACAGTGCTGTTCGTATCTTTAATCGTTGCAGTTACGGGAATCATGAGCTATGGCATATCCGGCGTTGTCTTTGGATTCCACGGCTGGACGGAACCTGTGTTTACCGGTTTTTCTACAGTTGGCGCCTCTGTAAATACGGATTTTGTTCACGCAGTGCCTCAATGGTTATACATGATCATGCAATCGGGGCTTATCTGGTTTTCCGCTCTTACGGTCGGTTGTCTGGCATTAATGGTTTCCGTCCTTGTTAGGAGTACGGCAGCAAGCATCGTGACTATGATGGCGGTTATTATTTCCGGGACGATATTAAGCAACATGGCTTCGGCTTGGACTACCGCAAAATACTTGTTTATGGTGAACCTGAATTTAACGGATTATCTTCAAGGATCTCCGCCCCCCATCGACGGGATGAGCCTGTCTTTCTCAATTGGAGTGCTGGCTGTATGGGCGCTTGGCGCCTTGATTGTCGCTTACCGCGTATTTACGAAACAGGATATCCTGAACTGATTTTCCGTACACAAGTTCGTAAAAGAATAAGTGCATCTTTTTAAAACCATGTTATAATGATGAAGTTTATACCAGAAATGAAGGGGAGGCGCTTGGATGGTCGAGCAAATGGACTTGTTTACAAACCAAACGTCGCAGCAGAAGTCCGATTACGATGTAGACGATATCCAGGTCCTTGAAGGGTTGGTAGCTGTACGCAAACGGCCGGGCATGTATATCGGCAGCACGAGTGCGTCAGGTTTGCATCATTTGCTGTGGGAAATTGTCGATAATGCGGTCGATGAGCATCTGGCGAAGCATGCTTCGCGGATCGACGTCACCATACATAAAGATCAATCCGTCACGGTCCAGGACAACGGCCGGGGGATTCCGACGGGCATGCACAAGATGGGGATTCCTACACCTCAAGTTGTGTTTACGATTCTGCATGCAGGCGGTAAATTCGGCGGATCGGGTTATAAAAAATCAGGCGGACTCCACGGTGTAGGCGCTTCGGTGACGAATGCTCTGTCCGAATGGCTGGTAGTGGAAATATACCGTGACGGCAAAATTCATAAACAACGCTTCGAATACTGGGTCGATGAGGATGGCCGCGAACATGTAGGCGAACCTGCATCCGGCCTTGAAGTGATTGGAAATACGAATCGTACGGGGACGAAGGTTACGTTCAAGCCTGATATCCGCGTGTTCCAGGGCGGAGTCTCGATGAATTTCGATACGCTGTCCGAGAGGCTGCAGGAAATTGCTTTCCTGAATTCCGGCCTTATGATTACGGTGAAAGACGAGCGTTCGGACAAATCCGAGACGTTCCAATACGACGGCGGCGCGAGTCATTTCGTCAAGTATTTGAACGAGGATAAAGCGGTGCTTCACGACGTGATCCACTTTCAATCGGAAAAGGATGACATCGAAGCGGAAATTGCACTTCAGTACAATGACGGTTATACCGAAACCATCGCTTCTTTTGTGAATTCGATTCCAACCCGCGGCGGGGGTACGCATGAAACCGGCTTTAAAACTGCGTATACCCGCGTGATGAATGAGTATGCCAGGAAGACCGGACTTCTCAAGGAAAAGGACAAAAATTTGGACGGCGGAGATCTACGCGAAGGCATGATGGCTGTCATCAACGTGAAAATGTCCGAAGTGGAATTTGTCGGGCAGACGAAGGATCAGCTTGGCAGCGCAGCGGCTAGAAGCGCGGTGGATGCTATCGTTTCAGACAAAATGTCCGTATTTCTTGAGGAAAACCCTCAAGTGGCGCAGACGTTGGTCAAGAAAGCGATTCAAGCTTCAAGAGCCCGAGAAGCCGCCAGAAAAGCACGGGAAGAAGTGCGCAGCGGCAAGAAAGGCAAGAGCGAGAGTTCCAACCTAGGCGGGAAGCTGACACCGGCTCAGTCCAAGGATCGGACAAAGACGGAGTTATTCATCGTCGAGGGCGACTCGGCAGGCGGTTCTGCCAAGCAAGGACGGGATTCGAAGATTCAGGCGATCCTTCCGCTGAAAGGAAAGCCGATGAACCCGGAAAAGGCGAAACTGCCGGATATTTTGAAAAATGAAGAATACAGGGCGATCATTACTGCAATCGGTGCCGGCGTAGGAACGGACTTTGAAGCGGAAGAGAGCAATTATTCCAAAATAATCATTATGACGGATGCCGATACGGACGGCGCTCATATTCAAGTGCTGCTGCTGACGTTCTTCTACAGATACATGAAACCGCTGATCGACTCGGGCAAAGTGTTTATCGCCCAGCCGCCGCTTTATAAAGTAACGAAAAAGGCCGGTAAAAACTCCGTTATGAAGTATGTGTTCTCTGACGAGGAGCTGTCCGCAGCGACAAAGGAACTGGGCAAGAATGTGGAACTGCAGCGGTATAAAGGTCTTGGCGAGATGAATCCCGAACAGCTTTGGGAAACTACGATGGATCCGGAAAGCCGCAAACTGCTGCATGTACAAATTGAGGATGCAGCAAAAGCTGAGCGGAGGGTATCAACGCTGATGGGGGACAAAGTAGATCCCCGGAAGCGCTGGATTATCGATAATGTAGACTTTACGGAACTAGAAGAATAGAAACGTATAGAGGGTGAAGGCATGGATTTGCTGGAAAGTTTTCTTCCCGCCTATTTAGAAGAAGTGGTAGGGGACCGTTTCGGCCGCTACTCCAAATATATTATTCAAGACCGGGCGATACCTGATGTACGCGATGGCTTGAAGCCGGTACAGCGGCGTATTCTTTACGCTATGTACGATGCCGGCAATACGCCTGACAAGCCTTATAGAAAGTCTGCCAAGACGGTAGGCGATGTGATGGGTAATTATCATCCTCACGGGGACTCATCGATCTACGAGGGTATGGTCCGGATGGCTCAATATTGGAAGATGGGCCATATGCTGATTGACGGCCACGGTAACTGGGGGTCGCTTGATGATGATCCGGCAGCGGCAATGAGGTACACGGAGGCGAGACTGTCTCCGATTGCATTGGAACTGCTGCGTGATATTGAAAAGCGGACGGTCTTGTTCAAAGATAATTTCGATAACACTACCAAGGAACCTGTCGTGCTTCCTTCGCGTTATCCGAACTTGCTGGTAAACGGTGTCAGCGGTATTTCCTCCGGTTTTGCAACTGAAATTCCTCCGCATAACCTGCGGGAAGTGATAGACGCTTGTATTGAACTGATGAATCATCCTGAGATGGATGTAGAATCCATGATGAATATCGTCAAAGGGCCGGATTTCCCTACGGGCGGGATCATTATGGGCGAGGACGGCATACGGGACGCTTACCGCACAGGTAAAGGACGCATATATTTGCGGTCCAAGACAGAAATTGAGGAACTCCGCGGCGGCAAACAACAGATTGTCATTACCGAAATCCCTTATCAGGTCGTAAAATCACGCCTTGTCACTGCAATGGAGAACATCAGGCTGGAGAAGAAAGTCGAAGGAGTTGCTGAAGTTCGCGACGAGAGCGGCAGAAACGGTCTTCGGATCGTTGTCGAACTGAAGAAGGACGCAGATGCGCAAGGCATCCTCGCTTATTTCCTGAAGAAGACAGACCTCCAAGTGACCTACAACTTCAACATGGTCGCGATCGTGAACAAAACCCCTAAACAGCTGGGACTTTTAGACCTGCTGAAGGCTTATATAGAGCACCAGAAGGAAGTGGTGACTTACAGGTCCCGCTACGATCTGGAGAAAGCGGAAGACCGCGCTCACGTGCTGGAGGGCCTCGTTAAGGCACTCAACATACTGGATGAGGTCATCGCAGCGATTAAAGCTTCAAAGAACCGTCAGGACGCACAGAAGAACCTCGTGGAGCAGTTCGGCTTCTCGGAACGCCAAGCGGATTCCATTTTGACGCTGCAATTGTACCGTTTGACGAATCTGGAGATTACTTCTCTAGAGAAAGAGCTGAAAGAAACCAATAAGCTCATAGCTTATCTGCAAGGAATCTTATCCAGCGAGAAGAAGCTGATCGGTGTCATCAAGGATGAGCTGACGGAAATCCGTAATAAATACGGGATTGACCGCAGATCGGTCATTCAAGGAGAGGTAGAGGAGATTAAAGTCAATCTCGAGGTTATGGTCACTCCTGAGGATGTTCTCGTGACCCTCTCTAAAGAAGGCTATATCAAGCGGACAAGCATGCTTTCCTTTACCCGTTCCGGAGGCGATCTGGAAACGACCGGCCTTAAGGAAGGCGATTCGCTCCGATATCATAAAGAGGTCAACACGATTGAAAAGCTGTTGATCTTCACACAGAAAGGGCAGTATTTCCTGCTGCCGGTACACCAGATTCCGGAGTACAAATGGAAAGATACAGGAACAGCGATTGTGAACGTAATTCCGATTGCTAAGGAAGACCGAATTGTCTCCGTGCTTCCTGTAAAGGATTTTGAGCAGACGGCCCGTTCCTTAGTCTTTGTTACACGCCGGGGCCAAGTGAAGCGGACCGAATTGAAAGAATATGCTACGAACAGGTCCAGCGGCGTTGCTGCTGTCAAAGTGGCAGATGCGGATGAAGTCGTAAAAGTGTTTATAAGCGACGGTTCCAAGGACATTCTTCTTGTTTCGAAATTAGGCATGAGCATTCGCTTCAACGAGATGGAAGTGAATCCGATGGGACGGGTATCGGCCGGGGTTCGCGGTATCCAATTGAAAGACGATGACGAGGTGATCGCTGCCGAACGCGTTAGCGGGGATGAAGGCGAAATCCTTGTCATATCCGACCTTGGCTACGCAAAAAGATCCTTCCTGTTCGATTATCCTTTACAGGGCAGGGGTGGTAAGGGGATCATTACGTTTGAATTTAAAGAAGGCAAGAGAGTGAAACCGAACGGTACATCCTTAATCGGTATGCACGCTTGCAAAGAGGCTTCGGACGTACATCTGCTTCTAAGTTCAGGCAAAACTGCAGCCTTCTCAACGGAAAGCACGCCGATTGAGGACAGGAAGTCTTTCGGGAAATCCGTAGTATCGCTGGAAAAGGGCGAGAAGGTTACCGAAATCATTTCCATCCGCAGCATAACTAATCAATCATAGGACTGATAGGGCGGGTTAAACCTCTCTATCATTTCCAGCAGTAATTTCAATACGGCCCAGGCAGGCATTGGTTCGTCGATCGCGGCGAGCCAATACTCCGGGTCTTTTATTATGCCTTCTTGTACCGCTTTGTGGACCATCTCCAGCTTCCAATCGGCCTTGTTCCCGTCCATGTCACCTGACCTCCTGTTAATAACCGTTGTCGAAAAAGCCAGTAAGGCTGATACCTATATTATGTAGATTGCTGTCAAAACGTTCATGATATTACCGATTAATGTCTTAAATTATTAATTGTGTTAAGCATTGACCGGGTGGTATAATTTACTAAAAAGTAGCAAGCTTTTCTACGTATTCTACGGAGGTGGCTTATGTTTTCGAGAGAGTTCGCCAAGCATTGGATGAAGTTGTCCAAAGATTTAAAGAATCATATGGAACAGCAGCTTTCGCCGTCCTTGACGGAAGGGCAGCTAAACGTTTTGGAATATTTGATTACCCAGACCAACATCAAGCCTTCGGATTTGATTCAGCATTTGGCTACTACACCGGCCGCTATTACAACCATTTTGGACCGGATGGAGAAGAATGAGCTGATTCGCAGAGAGAGGGATGCGCATGACCGCAGAATCGTATGGATCCACGTTACGCCTAAAGGGGAGAGCGAAGCACGCCGAGGGCTCGAAATCCGGGAACAGTTTATCGATTCCTATCTAAACCGGATTTCGGCGCACAATCAGCAGCTTCTGGTGTATTTACTGGGCAAAGTTTCGAATTTATAAATGTGAATGAGCATGAAGTTCAAGCAGATCCCGTTCCCACAGCCTCCAGGGTTCCGTCTGTTCCGGGGGCAGGGAGGTGACTGTAATCCGTTCTTTAGACACCGGATGATCGAATGACAGGCATACGGACCATAAGGCGATCTGCTGCCCCGGTTTGTTTTCATTTGCTCCATATTTCTGGTCGCCGTATAAAGGACAGTTCAAGGATGCCATCTGAACGCGGATTTGGTGGGAACGTCCGGTGTGCAGTTTGATTTTTACAAGGCTGTATTTGCCTGTTGTACCCAATGTTCTATAGTCCAATACAGCTTCTTTTGCACCAGGAGTGGATTTACCCACAGAGGTAACCGTGTTGCTGCGTTCATCTTTCAGCAAATAATGTTTCAATCCAAACTCAGCCGGCTTGGGCGGAGTCCCATGAACGACAGCATAGTACACCTTATCCAGCGTACGGGTGCGGACCTGGTCAGAGAGGCGGGAGGCTGCCTTCGATGTCTTTGCGAAAATCATGGAGCCCCCTACCGGCCGGTCAAGCCTATGGACTAGCCCTAAATACACATTTCCTGGTTTCTCGAACCTGATTTTAATATCTTCCTTTAGCAGGCTCAACATGTCAGGGTCTCCGCTTGCGTCCTCTTGGGTCGGGATGTTAACCGGCTTCGATACGCCAAGCACATGATTATCCTCATAGAGTATGGGGATGAAGGTACTGCCGGCCATCTCAGGCCTCCCATCGGGATAAAATCCCGCAAGGCAGCATTAAACCGGATTTTGTAATCGGCAGGCCGATCTCCCCGCTTGTAATCGATCCTCCAAACTTCTTTTTCAGGGTCATGCTCATAATATTATTCAGAACGGTCGGAGAGATTCCTGTCGTATAACTGTTAATCAAGAAAAACAACGGGTTGTCCGATAAGATATTCAGGCAGGAATCGACGAAGGGATATAAACTGCTTTCCAGTTTCCATGTTTCGCCGCTTGGTCCTCTGCCGTAAGAAGGCGGGTCCATAATAATGGCGTCATATTTCACGCCGCGGCGCTGTTCGCGTTGAACGAATTTAAATACATCATCGGTAATGAAACGGACAGGACGGTCGCTCAAGCCCGAGAGCTGAATATTTTCTTTCGCCCACTGAACCATGCCTTTCGCCGCGTCGACGTGGCAGACTTCCGCACCGGCATATGCCGACGCTACCGTGGCTCCCCCCGTATAAGCGAACAGGTTAAGCACTTTAATCGGCCTTCCCGCGCTTTGGATCTTATCAATCATCCACTGCCAGTTGACCGCTTGCTCCGGAAAAAGTCCCGTATGTTTAAAATTAGTAGGTTTAATGTGGAACTTGAGGTCATGGTATGCAATGGTCCACCGTTCAGGGATCGTTTTCTTGTAATCCCATTGTCCGCCTCCCGAAGAGCTGCGGTGGTAATGGGCGTCAGCCGATTTCCAGTGGGCTTCTTCTTTGCGCAGGGGCCAGATAATTTGCGGGTCGGGCCTGCGCAGAACAACGCTTCCCCAGCGCTCCAGCTTGTCCCCGTCTCCGGTATCAATCAATTCGTAGTCAATCCAGTCTTTTGCTGCAAACATGTATGTATCTATTCCTTCCCAAAAATCAGTTTTCGTTCTATTTTACAACACATAGGGGTGACTTATCCAGTTTAGGCAGTTGTGGTATAATCCACTGTTGGGGGGATGATACATAATGAAATCAATATATGCAGGTGTTTCAGCAGTCTCGGTCGTATGCTTCGTTCTGCTGACTTGGGCTGTTCACAGGCCTTGGATGCAAACATGGGACACCGATACCGCAAATCAGATCCGAAATGCGGGCAGCTCCAGCGTTCAGCATGGGATGAAGGCCGTTAGCAGCTTGGGAGATTCCGCGTTTTTTCTGATCGCTCTGCTCATTCTTTGTGCAGTACTGGTTATGGGCCTGCGCCGCTGGAAAGAAGCTCTGCTTGTGTTCGGCGCATTTGCAGTATCTTATGCGCTGAATACATTGCTGAAAGCCTGGATCGGCCGTGAGCGTCCTTCCGTGGAACAGCTTGTGACTGCTGACGGTTACAGTATGCCTAGCGGAAATGCAATGCTGTCAATGGTGCTTTACGGTTTAGCGATTTATTTTGTCCGGAAATATGTCCGAAACGAAGTGACAAAAAAGGCGGCGACCGCTTTCTTTACACTTTTAATCCTGCTAATCGGCAGCAGCCGGATCTATCTGGGCGTGCATTATCCAAGCGATATTATCGCAGGTTACCTGGCTGGGCTTGTTATGGTTTGCGCCGCGGCGGGTATAGATCACAAACTACACCCGCAGCAGGCGGTTTGGAGGGAAATGGCATGAATGTATCTTTCACTTGCGAGTGCGGGAATCAAACCGGTTTTTTCTCCACCGGTGAGGAGACTCCTGACAGAACAGAGTGGGTTGAGATCGAGGACGATGACCGGTTTCATATGGCCGCTCATCCGAAGGGGCTCAAAGTAAAGTGCAAGTTCTGTTCGAGAAACTACCTTATAGCAGCGTCAGACGAAAGAGTTAATGACTGACGGATCCGCTTTTCCATTTCCTGCAGGGGAAGGTCATGTAGTTCACCAAATCCAAACCCTCGAAAAGCAATAGAGCGTCCCCTCACAACCGGATAAATGCCCTGCAATATGCCGACAAGGGAGTAAAATTCCGTACCTGGGACAGGACGCAGAAATACGACATAATCCTCATTCTCTGCAAAGGGGCCGGGGTACACTAGATTTAGCGGACTGGTCGTCAACGGCCGGGGAAAAACCCCGGTGTTGATGACCTTTACTGTTCTTAGGGTCGTTCCTTTGTATGTTTTTCTAATTAAAAAAGTCTGGACATAATTGACCAGTTTCCCGCCGTATACCGTTCGGTTTGTCGGATATTCCTTTAAAGCCGTGCTAAATTGTCCCAGAGCGATGAGGGATGATTGTTGTTGCAACTGAGAAAGAGAGTTCGCTCGTTTGTCCTCAACTACGACAGCCGCGGGGGAAACCGGTGCCGCTGAAACGACTGAAGCTTGAAGTGCGAAAGATGAAATAGCTGCGGTTAGAACGATTTTTCGAAGAACTTGATTCTGTATGCTAATCATGGGAAGATACACCTCGTTTTTGGGTTACTATGCCTATTCGATAGTAAATTTATACCAAAATGGTTGTGGCTTTTCATGATTACCGCTCCATTCCCGATTCTGTTCATCCGCAGCAGCTTGCATGATCACAGCTAGATTTCCAATACAGGGTATATTGTGCGGACATAAGTACACAATAAGCGAGGTCCTGTAGGACCTAACAGATAGAGGAGGTATTTTCTTATGTATCAAAATCAGAACCAGAACATTACCGGCCAAATTCGCCAATGTGAACAAATCATCCAGCAACTGATGAATCAAACGAACCAATCAACGCAGATGTATCAGCAAATGCTGCAACAAGAGCAGCAAAATGCTGTCCGTCTTGAGGAGCTCGCTCATAGAGAGCAGCAGGCGGCACAAATCATCCAAACTGCGATCCGCGGTCATGAAACGGCTATGCAGCAAATGCAGCATGCTGCCCAATTGTGCAGACAGCTGGAGCAAACGGCACAAAACATGATGTCGCAAAGCTATATCCCTCAACAACAGATGTCAGGCTATAACACAACTAATCGTCAATTCCAATAACATCTCGTAAGACGACCGTTTCCCTGATGTAGGGAACGGTCGTTTTATTATGTAATCTCAGACATAAAAAATGTTGACTTTATGTAAATGTTATCATATTATTTAAAGGGTTGATTTTAGTTAAACAATATAACTATTAAATGATTGAATAATGCAGTAATGAAACTATGTGAGAAAGGAGAGTTTCTTTTGTCCGATCAGGGGAAAAGCGCTGAAGAAGAACTGTCCATTGCAGACAGATTTCAAAGAGCCATGTTTACCACGGCTCGTAGATTAGGGCCAGACTTAGTGCAGCAATCGAAGCTGGGCATTACCGCCAACCAGTTTTTCATTCTGAAATATATTTCACGCACGGGCTCCTGCAGGCTCGCACAGCTAGCAGAGTTGATGGAAGTGAAGCCGAGCGCGATCACGGTGATCATTGACAGGCTGGAAAGCAATAAGCTTGTGGTGAGACAGCCTGATTCAACCGACCGGCGGGCGATTCTGGTGCATTTGACCGATTACGGCCGCAAAGCGCTGAAACTGGTGGATGAAATCCGCAAGGAGCAAATTAACAAATATTTATCGAAAATCGAGGAGAAAGAACTGCTTATGTTTTTGGATACGTTCGAGAAACTCGCGAAAGACGCATCGGGTGGAACGGACAAAGGAAGCTGCAGTGCGCCTTAAAGAAGCAAAGCCACTTTTATACTATTTATATTTTTTCTTAAAGGAGATTGAATGATGGAAGCTAAAGAACAACTTACTATGGAACATAGTTCTGTAGAGAAGAGAGGAATGTTAATCGCCGGACTGATTATTGCCATGTTATTTGCGGCACTGGACGGTACCATTGTGGGAACGGCTATGCCCAATATTGTCGGCGACTTCGGGGGTTTAAGCTTAATGACGTGGTTGACGACCGCATATATGCTTACATCAACAACCATTGTGCCTATTGCAGGTAAACTGGCTGATTTGCTTGGCCGCAAACTAGTCTATATTACAGGATTAATCATTTTTATTGCCGGTTCCGCACTTTGCGGTATGGCGCAAAACATGCCGGAACTGATCTGGTTCCGTGCTATGCAGGGATTGGGCGGAGGCATTATGATGCCTATGGCCATGATTATCATCGGGGATTTGTTTTCAGGTAAAGAGCGTGCGAAATGGCAGGGGATATTCGGTGCGATCTACGGCCTGTCCTCCGTAATCGGCCCGCAGATCGGCGGATTCATTGTAGACTCTTGGAATTGGAGATGGGTATTCTATATTAATCTTCCGGTCGGCTTGCTGGCTGTTTTCCTGATTGCAGCGGGTCTGAAAGCTCACAAGGCGACCGGTCCCGTCAAATTCGACTTTGCCGGCATGACTACGATGATCATCGGGGTCGTCAGCCTGCTTCTCGCGCTCTCCTTCGGCGGGGTAGATTATGCTTGGGGCTCCTGGCAGATTATCGGCTTGTTCACAGTAGCTGTAGTAACTTTGACGGCCTTTGTCTTTATTGAATCCAAAGTGGCTGAACCGATCCTTCCGGTTCGATTCTTTATGAATAAAACGTTTAGTATGCTGAACGGCATCGGTTTCCTTATGGCGGTCGGCATGTTCGGAGCCATTATGTTTGTTCCTCTGTTTATGCAAGGCATTGTCGGAATTAGCGCTACCGCGTCCGGCACGGTAATGACGCCGCTCATGATCTCCATGATTATCGCGAGCATCATCGGCGGGCAAATTGTTTATAAACTGGGTGTCCGCCGCCAGATCGCAGCCGGTATGATCATTATGGCCGGAGGCTTCGGCTTGCTGACTACATTGGATATGGAGACGACAAAGATTGTGGCTTCCAGTTTTATGGCAGTTATCGGAATAGGTATGGGAATGGTGATGCCGATTTTGACGCTTGCCTTGCAGGAAAGCTTTCCAAAATCGGAGCTTGGCGTCGTCACTTCTTCTTCCCAGTTCTTCCGTCAAATCGGGGGGACGTTCGGTATGACCGTGCTGGGCGCCATCATGAACGCAAAATCTACACATCTGCTTCAAGATAAACTGGTTCCTGTGCTGGATAACATGCCGGCGGATGCGGCCGCACAAGTAAACCCGATGAAAGAAATGGTCAATACGAATCCGCAGGGCCTGTATTCGAACCTGTTAAATCCGGACGCGTTAAAGGCGATGCCGGAGCAATTCGTCAATGCGATCGTTCCTATCATGAAATCTTCGCTGGTTACGTCGCTGCATCAAGTATTTATCTTCGGTTTGATTTTCGTTATTTTAGGCGTACTGCTGACGCCGTTCCTTGGATCCATCAAACTTACGGAGCGTAAGAAGACCAAAAAAGGCAAGCAGGAGGCCGTTGACACGGCAGCCGTATAATGAAAAGAGCCGCCCGGCATTCCCAGCCGGGCGGCTTTTGCTTTACACTATGCTCATTTTAGACGAAGCATCTCAGTCCAAACCGTCTCGGGTTCGTAACCAAGCCTCCAAGCGGCTACCCCGCCCAGATCATACTTCTTGGCCAACTGCACTCTTGCTTTTACAGTAGCTTCATTCTCAAGCCAAAATACATAACGAAATCCGTTCTCTGCATACTCCACTTTATACTGGCCGAATTCGGGATCCCATGTTTTCACAGCTTGTTTCTGCTCCAAAAGCGCAGGAATCTCGGACATCAACAGCGCTTTGTTGGAAACCAGCTGTCCGGAAGCATCGATTTGCCATTGACGAACGTAGAAAGGGATGCCAAGCATCAATTGTTTGCGTTCCATGCCGTAGGAGAGAAACTCCTTAATTCCTTCTTCTACCCAGGATAAACCCGCAACGGATCCAGCTTTCTCGCTGCCCTTATAATGCTGGTCGTAAGCCATAATGATAATCGTATCTACGATTTCGGCCAGCTTGGCATGATCAATTGCGGTCTTATCGTTCCAAAGGAGGCTGCCGCGGGGCAGATCAATCGACACAGTGATTTGGGATTTGTGGGCATAATCTGTAAACATACGTACAAATGCCGTGAATTTGTCCCTGTCTTTTGCACTCATGCCTTCGAAATCCAGGTTTATACCCGGAGCTCCTATAGAAGCAGTACGATCCACAACGGTACGGATAAAATTCATCTGGGCTGCAGGGTTAGACAAAAGCTGCGAAGTTAAAGCAGCGTTAAACTGATTTTGTACGAGGGGATGCACCTCAATTCCTTGTTCCTTTAACCGTTCTACAGTTTCTTTGGAGGAGGTGTCCTCTACATTCCCGTTCCCGTCCTTCAACACAAACCAGGTGGGCGAATCTATATCCAATCCCTGTGTACCGGTTACCTGTTCTTCAATGCGGCTTGCATCGCCGGAACCGTTCCAGCCGAGGTATACAAGCTTGCGGAAGTTATCCCATGCGGTGATGCCGTCCGCCGTTTCTACAGAAGTGTTCGTATACCCTTTGGCCAGGGCAAGACCGCCTTTTAGAGACTGAACTTCTCGAATGACTTTGTCGTTCTGCTTCACGCGATAGTAAGGAGTATTGGTCCAAACCGTATTGCCATTGAACCGAATGGAGGCACGGGCAAAGGATTTGGCATATGATATAGCCTGGAATACGTTACGGTATGATTTCAGTTCCTTTTCATTTTGATAGACGGTGTAGGCTGGCATGCTGGAATAGACGACAGTTCCTTTCAACGCATGAACTACTTCTGCAGAACCCAGCTGCCAGGCAGCTTTTACGGCATCTTCCAGCAGTGCGTAACTCTTCATTTCCGTGCTCCCGTCAGCTATTCTGACTTGGTAGACGGTCCCGTACATCCGCAGTTTCTTTTCTAAGGCAGGCGTGATATTATCCCAAATCCATGCCCCGGTAGATTCATCAATGACGTGCATATTCGCATATTTAGCCGCTTCCCGCTTGGCAGAAGCCAAATCCGGATAACCCCAGGCCGGTATAGTGCGGTCACCCTGGAATAACCGGTATTTAGCGTAATTGTTCCATACCCAGCCGGCCGTTTCCAAATCCCTGATGCTGCTGTCAGAACTCTTCTTAGCTTCCGCCATGGCGGAATCCAAAGTTATGTATTCCCACTCCGGTTTCGAAATCCCTTGATGATATACTTTGAACTTAGGGAAATTGTGCCAAACCCAATTCCTTGTAGCGATTTCTTCCACATGGCTGTAGCGGAAACCGGAAGCATAGGCGCGAGCCTGGCTGCTCGAAGCAAATTCTTTCAACATGGTCTGCTTCTGGTATACTCTGTACTTTGTTGTTCCATCTTTCGCTTCCACGATCCCGCCGGTCTGTAACAGCACGGTAAGCGCAAGCAAAGAGGAACCGATCTTCTTCCAAGTTTTCAATCTATCACGCCTCTCTCTAAGAAGTCTATTATATTAGACGACAAAAGAGAGAATAGGTTGCGGAAGTGGGATAAATTCCCACAAAAAAACCTCCCTTGAAAGGGAGGTTCCGCGCTATCCGATATAAGCGTAAATTTCATCATCCAAGCCCAGCCGGATGTCGCTCCGGAATACCCGGCGGTTGTATTCTTTAAACATATATTGTTCGATGGCTTCCAACAAGTTGGCTTCAACCAGATACTGGCTGCGGCCTTGTACGAATACTTCAGCCGAATACCCCAGCTCGTCGTCGTAGCTTAGTTCCACTTCGACGTCCGTCGGTTTGACCTGCTTGCGGTCAGCCATATGAAGACAGACCGCATTTATAATTTCATCCATTGTAACCCGCATGATTAATATCTCCGGTTACGGTCGTCGCGGTCCCGGTTATACGGATCGTTAGGATTATAACGCTTTCGGCCGGTAACCATCCGGATGATGCCGCGAATGGCGATAAACAGCAGATAAATAGCAAAAATGTTAATCAGCAGACCGACAATGTTGCCAAGGAAGCCCATACCCGCAAACAAGCCGCCGAACAACAGTCCTGCAAGACCGCCGATCATCAAACCTTTCATCAGGCTCCCGCCGCTGAAAAATCCACGTTTCGGTGCGGTAGTATTCACCCCGCTGTTCGGTTTCTTGGTACCCGTATCGCTCCGGTAAGTAGAGTCCTTCTTAGGCGCAGGGGTGTAGCTGGAACGAGGGGATTTAAATCTTGGTTTGGCATCGGCGTAATCGGCGCTTACCCAAGTAAACATCAAGGTAAAAGCCATTAGCAACAGCATTACTTTCTTCACTATTGAATCTTCTCCTTCTGGCAGATATTATAGTCTTGTTGTTCCTGCATAACCATACATACGTATAGTGTCGGCATCGGTTTCATTTTTAACCCTGAAAAGATAGAAATCGCAGTTGCCTTCATGGATTGATTAATTTTACCCGTCTCTGGCGGGATCTGAATAGAGGAAGTGAGAACTTTGGTACAGTATCCGGAGGCTTATGTGCGGTATTTAATTCATTTTCATACGGACCGGGATTATTTTGAATGCCATGAGGTGCTTGAGGAATTTTGGAAGGAGCATCCGGAAGATGCGAGGAGTGAGCTGTGGGTAGGACTTATTCAGCTCGCAGTGGCTATGTATCATGAAAGAAGAGGGAACTGCAAGGGCGCTGTCAAAATGCTATCAAGTTCCTTCAACAAGCTGATAGAGCAGGGAGATGTTTCCGTGCTTGGGCTGAATCCGGACCGGCTCTCAAAATTGATGAAACAACGGCTGCAATCTTACGAGAATCGAGCCGAGGACGCCGTCTATAGAGATCTAGAGCTGCCTTTCATGGACTTGCAGCTGCTGAAAACATGCAGGGAGCGGGCAGGGGAAGACTGGAATGCGCCCAGCCGCATGAATGTGCCGGAACTGGTACACAAACATATCATGAGGGACCGAACCCAGGTCATTGCCGCAAGAGCGGCGGAAATGAAAAAGAGAGCGGAACGCTCTCTTTAACCTTGCATGCTGTTATAAGTATGGCCGTCATCGACAAGCTCAAGTTTGCCTGTGCGGGGGTCAATAATTAATCCGTGAACAAGGGAACCCGGAGGCATTAGCGGATGTTTGCGCACAATATCGACGCTTTGCTCGACCCCTTCCCTGACAGAGTTAAAGCCTTTCAACCATTTCGGCACATCGATGCCGCTGTGGGACAGCGTATCAAGCGTTTCTTGCTTCACACCGGACTGCTTAATATTTTCAACGATTTGTTGAGAGTTCAACCCTACCATTCCGCACTCGTGATGCCCGACAACAAACACTTCCGAAGCTTGAAGCGCATGAATTGCAACCAGGATGCTTCTCATAATGCTGCCGAATGGATGGGTGATAATCGCTCCGGCTGTTTTGATGAATTTGGCGTCCCCGTTTCTTAAATTCATCGCTTTCGGAAGAAGTTCCACCAACCGCGTATCCATGCAAGTGAGGATGACGATTTTCTTGTCAGGAAACTTGTCCGTGAGAAACGTCTCATATTCCTTTTTCTCCACAAAAGCCTCATTATGCTGCAAAATCAGATCCAAATTTGGCATTAGTACACCGATCCTTTCTACCTTATCATTATTCATTACTGTCTTTTGTCTACCAGTGACATCATTGCATTATAAATTTGTCCGCTGCTGGAAAGCGAAAATGCCATCCGCTGCGGGTTATAATCGATTTTCATTTTGTCTTCAAAAAATACTTCGTCTCTCTTGCGGTACTTGGTCGTGAAGGGTTCGCCCTCCGCCTTTAGATCGTCTGTTTCGCTGGAGTCTACGATCCACAGGGTAGGCACCCCGCTTAAGGTACAGCCGCAGCCTTCGTTATCGAAGACCAGCTTCAATTCATCGGTGTCAATGTTCATCAGGCTCTTGATCTGTCCGGCTGCCGCATCTGTATAGGTAATGTGCATGTTGATTTTCTCTCCTTTTATAGGGCTTTCGATTGAACCTGAGCATAAGTTGATTATACTTCGTGTAAAAAGTATGATCAATACGTGACCTTACCGATAATTTATTGAGAGGCAGGGATGAATCCATGAGCAGCAATGTACATACAACCTTGGAACAGTTTCTAGGCATCACCCGCAAAATCAAACGTTATAATGAAGCTTTAGGAGTCATGTACTGGGATCTGAGAACCGGCGCTCCCCGTAAAGGAGCCGAAACACGGTCTGAAGTCATAGGGGAATTGTCGTCGGACATGTTCAAACTGCAGACATCCGAGGAGCTGGGCAAGCTGATCGATGCCTTGTCCGAACCCGGCGCATATGAGCAGCTCAAGGAGCTCGACCGCAAAATCCTGGCGGAAACAAAGAAAGAATACGACCGCAGCAAAAAAATACCGGCAGAACTGTATCAGGAATATGTTGTACTGACTACTCATGCAGAGACGCTGTGGGAAGATGCCAAGCATAATTCGGACTATGCGATGTTTCAGCCGTACTTGGAGAAAATTATCGATTTCAATAAACAATTCATTCAGCTTTGGGGACAGAAGGAAACGCCTTACGATACGCTGCTTGATATTTACGAACCCGGTATGACGGTGGCGAAGCTGGATCAGGTATTCGGTGAATTGAGGAGCAGCATAGTGCCTTTGGCCGCTGCAGTCAAAAATTCAGACCATCAGCCGGATACGTCCATGCTGAAACATAGTTTTGAGAAAGATCGGCAGAAGGAGTTCAGCCATTACATTCTGGGCCAGCTTGGCTATGATTTCGAAGCTGGACGGTTGGATGAAAGTGTGCACCCGTTCGCAACCGGGCTCAATCCGGGCGATGTGAGAATTACGACCCATTATTATGAGAACGATCCGACGATCGCCCTGTTTGGCACCATCCACGAGTGCGGTCATGCTCTGTATGAACAGAACATTTCCAAAGACTTGATCGGGACGCCGTTAAGCGAAGGTACTTCGATGGGCATACATGAATCCCAATCCCGTTTTTGGGAAAATATGGTGGGGCGGAGCAAACCGTTTTGGCAGCGCTATTTCGGAGAACTAAAACGGTTATATCCGGAACAGTTCCATGGCGTGGAGGCGGAAGATTTCTACCGTGCGATCAATGTGTCGGAACCTACACTGATCCGCATTTTTGCCGATGAACTGACTTACAACCTGCATATTATGATCCGCTATGAAATGGAAAAAGCGATCTTTAATGAAGGAGTTGCCGTATCCGATCTTCCGGCGTTGTGGAATGCGAAATACAGGGAGTATCTAGGAATCGAACCGTCCACCGACGCGGAAGGCGTGCTTCAGGACGTTCACTGGGCCGGCGGCGCGTTCGGATATTTCCCTTCTTACGCACTCGGCAATATGTATGCAGCCCAAATGATGAACACGCTGAAGAAAGAAAAACCTGACTTTGATGAGCTGGTGAGGGAAGGGAACCTGCTGCCGGTGAAGGAATGGTTTACGGAGAGAGTATATCAATACGGAAAATCGAAGACACCGTCTGAGATTATTAGAGATGTCACAGGCGAGGAATTAAACCCGTCCTATCTTGTAGAATATCTGACAGCCAAATATGCGGATATTTACAAGCTATAGTCCGGACTAAGCAAAACAATTGGAGGAAGGGGAATGGGCATCAGAGTCATCAAAACTGCCGCCGCCGCATTGATTGCGATCTACTTAGCCCAATGGATCGGTCTTCAGACTCCTCTCTCGGCAGGGCTGCTGGCCATTCTCGGTGTCGAGGTAACGCGGAAGAAGGGGCTGCAGATGTCGCTGATTCGTTTTGCGGCCTCCGTTTTCGGGCTTCTCTTGGCTTCACTTATTTTTCAACTGCTGGGCTTTCACATTTACGCTTTATCCTTATATATCCTTGTTGTTTTTCCTATTCTGGGAAGGACCAACCTGAAAGACGGTATCGTAACCTGTTCGGTCATGGTGTTCCATGTGTTTACAGCCGGGGAGGTATCCGGTCCGGTTGTCTGGAATGAAGTGCTTCTGCTGCTGGTCGGGCTGGGCACGGCTACGATCTTCAACCTGTCGTATATGCCGAAGGAAGATATGAAGCTGAATGCGATCCGGGACGAGACGGAGGACTTGTTCTCCGCTATTTTCCTTCATGTTGCCAGATCGTTAAGGGATACGGACTATATTTGGGGCGGGCAGGAAGTGCTGGACGCTGCTGGGGCCGTAGAGCAGGGATTGTCGGTTGCAAAAAGGATCGAAGAGAACCGGCTGCTGAAGTCGGACCATTCCCCGGTGATGTACTTTCTGATGCGGAGACAGCAGCTGGAGTGCATTGACAGAATGCTAGGGCTGGTTGCTCAAGTGTACCGGGTCCTTCCGCATAGTGAGCTGACGGCGGAACTGTTTGAAGAACTGAGCATAGATGTAAGGGCAGAGTCCTACACCGGGAATGTGGAAGCCAGCTTGTCCGGCCTGGAGAGGCAGTTTAAAGCGATGGCTTTGCCTGTAAACCGGGAGGAGTTCGAGGTTCGGTCGGCACTGCTGCAGTTATGTTTAGAGCTGAGATATTATTTGTCGATCGCCAAACAGAAACAACCGAAGAAAACCGTATACCGATAGGCATGAAAATGGCACGAGCCACAGTTTGTTCGATTTATTTGTAAATCCGGAAACTTTTTGTCACCCTAGACGAATGTCCTGCATACACTTTAAATGAATGATTGTATGGAGGAGGTTTGAAAGGATGTCATTAAAGGATAAAGATTTAGAATGCAGACAAATCATCACCAAAGCGGTGTGCGGCAAAGGTCGCAAGTTTGCCCAGGTCACCCATACCGTAACCCCGCCTCACCATCCTACCAGCATCCTGGGGGCATGGCTGATCAATCATCAATACGAAGCTGTTAAATCCAGCAGCGGTATTGAAGTGATTGGTACTTACGATATCAACATCTGGTACTCTTACGACAAGAACTCCCAGACCGATGTAGCGAAAGAGACGGTCTCTTATGTGGAGCTCGTGCCGCTGTCGTATCAGGATCCGAATGCCAAATCTTCTACCGCCGAGGTTTCTGCGGAGGCAACGCAGGAACCCAATTGTGTGGAAGCAACCGTGTCGTCCAGCGGAACAAGCGTCCTGGTTCGGGTGGAACGCGAATTCGCTGTAGAGATGATTGCGGAAACCAAGGTTTGTGTAGTAGTATGCCCGCATGGCTGCGATGATGAGGACGACAAGGACATTGACTTTGACAGCGGCGATGACAGCGACTTTGAAGATCTGGATCCGGATCTTCTCGACGACGAACTGTAATACAGGGAGCAAGTTTCGCTGCCTATGCAGGCCGGACCTACAAGGTCACTTGGCTTAAGAAGTTCCAGCTATGGACCGGAACTCTTGGAACTTGCTCTTCTATCCTCAGTATATGCACTAATCCAATCACCGCAGAGGGCATCCGCCCTCTTTTTTGTATTTGGGCGGGACGATACATGTCGCGGGTTGTATGCACTATGCTTGATGAGGGGGAATTCGTATGGCGGCGTTGGTGATGGGTTTGAACGGTGTCGAGCTGTTGGCGGCCCACGGGTTTGTAACGGCCTGGGAAGTGCCGGGCCAGGCAAGGAACGGAATCGCCAAAAGTTATCTCGTCCAGGTGGATCAGATGGAGGCGGCGGCCTTACTTGAATTGGTTAGCGGACCTTTCGGTGTCCGCGAACAGGAGCGGGCTATCAACCTGTCTTCCACGCTGCATAAGCGGCTGTGCCGGGAAGCGGTGCGAGCCCTGTATGTGCTTGGCGCGGACGGCGGGAGAGCCAGGCTGAAGATCGACGATGCAGGCAGAATCGTCGTGATGGGGGTGGAATTGGCCGCGGACGGGGTTTTGCCGGAAGCGGGGACTCATGCGAGGGAGACGGCGATTCTGATCGGCGCGGATCCCGAGTTTGTGCTGCGGCATCGCGGGAGCGGAGAGATCGCAGATGCCTCGCGGTTTTTGAGCCGCCGGGGGAAAGCCGGCAGCGACGCAGTTGTAGTGAACGGCGAGGTGAGGTACCTCCTCGCCGAACTGCGCCCCGAGCCCGCGGCGGAGCCAAGGGCGCTGGTGCGCCGTTTGCGGAGCGCGATGCGCGCAGCGGCACGCGCGATCCGGGACCCCGAGCTGGAATGGCTGGCAGGCGGAATGCCTGTCCAGGGGTATGCGCTCGGGGGGCACGTGCATTTGAGCGGCGTGCCGCTCTGCGGTGCGCTGGTACGCGCGCTGGACGCGTATCTGGCTCTGCCGCTCGTCCTTGCAGAGGACGCCAGCACGGGGAGGCGCCGGATACGGTACGGCAAACTGGGGGATGTCCGGCGGCAGCCCCACGGCGGGTTCGAGTACCGGACGCCGCCGAGCTGGCTTGTCTCACCGGGACTTGCTTTAGGTGTGCTCTCTATGGCTGCTTTTCTGGCAAGGCATTACCGGGAGCTGGACTGTTCCGTATTGGAAAACCTCAATGTGATTAATGCCTACTATGCCGGGGATAAAGAAACGCTGCTGCCTGCAGTTACACAACTGTATGCTGTCCTCGCAAAACATCCGGGGTACGAGGCATACGGATCAGAGCTCGAAACCTACTGGAAACAGCTCCTTCAGATGAACGGATGGAACGAGAAGCAGGATTTTCGCCGCAGCTGGAAAATCCCCCCTTTTGATTGAAAGGACGGCGGTATTCGTGCTAGATTCGTGATATAATAGTGTGGAATAAGAGGTTCGGGGGACGTAAGATATGGCACAATATACACCTATGATGCAGCAATATTTATCGATCAAAGCGGAGGCCAGCGACGCTTTTTTGTTTTTTAGGCTGGGGGATTTCTATGAATTATTTTTTGAAGACGCCGTAAATGCTTCCAGAGAACTGGAAATCACCTTAACCGGCCGCGAAGGAGGAGCCGAGGGAAGAATCCCTATGTGCGGCGTTCCTTATCATTCTGCAGAGAACTATATTTCCCGCCTGATTGAGAAGGGTTATAAAGTCGCGATTTGCGAACAGGTCGAGAATCCCGCGGAAGCCAAAGGGGTTGTCCGCAGGGAAATCGTCCGTTACATAACGCCCGGCACCGTGATGGAAGGCAAGAAGCTGGGAGAAACAACGAACAATTACATTGTGTGCCTGACGGAGGAAGACGGAAGGTACGGTGTATCCGCCTGCGACCTGTCCACAGGGGAGATGCATGCGACTTCTACGGATTTGTCCATGAAGCTGCTGACGGATGAGTTGAATGTGTACCAGCCTGCCGAAATCATTGGCGATGAACAGCTGCTGGAGTCTGTAAAGCGGGAAGGCTTGTTCGCAACGAAACCGGTATTGTATACAGGTTGGACCGGAAGGGAACCTGCCCTGTCGTCCGGGCAGTTTCAGGAAAGCGGGTACGACGGCCTGGATTCCGCCCGTCGGAAGGCAGTGGATCTGATGCTGGATTATATCCGGCAGACGCAGAAACGGTCGGTTACTCATATCACACGGCTGTTTCCTTATGATTCAGATCAGTATATGATGCTCGATGCGTTCACAAGAAGAAATCTGGAGCTGACGGAAACGGTCAGGGAACGTTCCAAGAAAGGTTCCTTATTGTGGCTGTTGGACAAGACGGTTACTGCCATGGGCGGACGCCTTCTGCGCCGCTGGGTGGACAAGCCCCTTTTGTCGAAGCGGAGTATCGACCAACGATTGGAAGCAGTGAATGCACTTTATAACCAATATATATTACGTGAAGATCTGAGAGAGCAGCTTAAGGAAATCTACGATTTAGAGAGGCTTGTAGGCCGTGTATCCTTCGGCAATGCGAACGGGCGGGATCTCCTGGCATTGAAAGCCTCGCTGGGCCGCGTCCCGGCGCTGTTGGAATTATGCGCACATTCAGACTCCATAACGCTCCAAAGGACCGTACAGGACATCGATACTTGCCAGGATGTGTTTGCGTGGATTGATGAAGCCATTACGGACGAGCCACCGGTTTCAGTAAAAGAAGGCGGCCTCATCAGAGAAGGGCATCATGCCTATTTGGACCAGCTTAGAGAAGCCAGCGTGAACGGAAAGCGCTGGATCGCGGAACTGGAGCAAAAGGAGCGTGCTTTAACCGGGATCCGGACTTTGAAAATCGGATTCAACAAAGTTTTCGGATACTACATTGAAGTGTCCCGGAACCAGTCCGGCTCGCTGCCTGAAGGCCGCTATGAACGGAAACAGACACTGGCTAATGCGGAACGTTATATAACGCCTGAACTGAAAGAGAAAGAAGCGCTGATTCTGGAAGCAGAGGAGAAAATGGTCGATATCGAATACGATCTTTTCCTTAAGCTTCGTTTGCGTATCGCCGGGGAGACAGCGCGGCTTCAAAGGCTTGCCGAGACCATTGCGGCTGTCGATGTTTATCAGTCCTTGGGAACGGTCAGTGCGGCAAACCAGTACAAAAGGCCAGAAATCATCGAGTCCTATGAACTCGAGATTCAAGGAGGGCGGCATCCGATCATCGAATCGATGATGGATGGCGGCAAGTTCGTGGCCAATGAGACGGAGCTGACATCCGAACAGACGCGCATGCTGCTGATTACCGGTCCGAACATGGCCGGGAAGAGCACCTATATGCGTCAGGTGGCTCTTATCTGCATCATGGCTCAGATCGGCTGTTTCGTGCCTGCTTCATCTGCGCGCATCCCGCTGACTGACCGGATTTTCACACGGATCGGCGCAGCGGACGACCTGTTGAGCGGGCAGAGCACTTTTATGGTAGAAATGAGCGACATCCAGGTTATGACGGAGAAAGCTACCGAGCGCAGTCTAGTTATTATCGACGAATTAGGCCGCGGTACTTCAACGGGCGAAGGCATGTCCATCGCCCAAGCCGTGATAGAGCATCTGCACCATCATATCGGCTGTAAGACGCTTGTGTCGACACATTTTCACGAATTGGCGCATCTGGAGGAAAGCCTTCGTTACCTAAGCAATGCCTGCATGGCGGTTCAGGAAAGCGGGGAGAAGGTTACGTTCCTGCGCAAGCTGATTTCCGGCGCGGCAAGTACAAGCTACGGCATATATTGTGCCCGGCTGGCAGGTTTGCCGGATTCGATCATTGACCGGTCGTACGCCTTGCTGCAGCATTTTGAGGCCAAAGAAAGCGTCATGCACGGAGCTATGGAAGCTGCGACTGCGGCGGAAAGTGTTACTGCGGATCCGGATAGAGCGCGGCCTCCGGTGCTAAGCAGCATAGTGAGAGAGAAGGCGGGAGATTATGTTTCCTCTGGTTCTGAACTTTCCGTCAATGCTGATACTGAATCCGATGAACCCGTGATCCAATTGTCGCTGTTTGAAGATACAACCGCACAGGAAAAGTCGGCCAAACCTGAAAGAACAGCTGCTAATTCCACGGAAAAAGAGCTTCTTGAGCGCATCCGGAAAGCGGATATTCTTAACATGACGCCGTTGGAAGCCATCCAATTGATTAACGATATGAAGGTAAAACTTCAAAATATGCCATAATGACACAGGCAGGGAGAGAACGAAACATATGAAGATAAAGAACAAGAACGACCATCAATCCGGATGGAGAGCAGCCTTTGCTAGAGTGTCAAGGCCTGTAACACTTACAGCCCTGAGTGTGGCTTTGTTTTCATCCACAGCAGCTGTGCCTGCGTATGCGGGGCAGGGGACGGACAGGTTGAACGAAGTGCTGGATATTTTACAGAAGAACCATATTAATAAGGCTACGGAGAATGAGCTTAGTGATGCGGCGATCGAAGGCATGATCGACTCGCTTGAGGATCCTTACACTGAGTATTTTTCCGAGGAAGATTATAATGAATTTCTGAACGCGGTAGGCAATGAATATGCCGGTATCGGAATCCGGCTGGGTGAAGACAGCAGGGGCGTGTACGTCGTACAAGTCATTCCGGATTCACCAGCCGAACGGAAAGGAATGCACCGGGGCGAAAGGATCCTCTCGGTCAATGGAAAGCCTACGGGGACTATGTCGGTAGATGACGTTAGAGATGCGCTCCAAGGCCTGAAAGGCAGTTCCGTAAAGTTGAGAGTTCAGGGGGAGGAAGCAAAATCCACCCGCCTGCTTGAAATTAAAAGGGATACGGTCAAACTGCCTGTGGTGGAAAGCCGCTATTTCGGTAATGGAATCGGTTATTTGGCTTTGACTACCTTTTCTGAAGATGCAGAGACGGCTTTCTCAATGAAATTGAAAGCTTTACAGGAGAAAGGGTTGGACTCCCTAATTTTGGATTTGAGGGACAATACGGGAGGATATGTGGACACCGCCGCGCAAATTGCAAAACATTTCATAAAAGAAGGGGTGCTCATGCATTCCAGGGATGTGAAAGGCAAGGACGATCCGATTCTGATTACGGGAGGCACGAAAGCCGACTTTAAAGTGACTCTTCTTGTGAACGAACTAACGGCAAGCGCTTCGGAAATACTGGCGGGTGCCCTGCAGGATTACGGAATCGCGAAAGCGGTCGGAACCCGTACCTTCGGCAAAGGGGTAGTTCAGAATATATGGAAGCTGGATAACGGGGGGTACCTCAAGGTAACTTTCGAAGAGTATTTCACTCCGGATCAGCGAAAAGTCCACCATGTAGGCATCCGTCCGGATGTGACAGTAGAAGGCAGCGTGCCGCAGTTAATTAAAGCCCTACAAATAGCCGGTGGTTTGAATTTGGACCTCACGATCGGAAACGACACGGTTACTCTAAACGGAGCTGAATTTTTAGGGACATTTGACGTGATACATAAAGGTGGTAAAGTATTTGTGCCGGCAAAAGTATTAGCCGCTCTTGTTAACGGGAAAACCGAGTGGAATGCCAAGAAGAACTCGCTGTCGGTCAGTAACGGCTCCAACTATTTTCAGGGGAAACAGGGCAGCAAGTCGATCGCCATGGACAACGGCATCAGTTATATAGAACTGAACGCTTTTAAAGCTGTATTCAGGCAGCTTAGCTGGTCTCAAAATTCTAAAGGGGTCCGGCTTCTGATTACAAAGGGGAACTAATCATGGGTCTGATTCAAGTACTGGATGAACATATTGCAAACCAGATTGCCGCCGGCGAAGTAGTGGAGAGGCCATCTTCGGTTGTAAAGGAATTGGTTGAAAACTCGGTTGATGCCGGTTCCACTGTGATTGACGTAACGATCGAAGAGGGCGGCCTTGCCTTTATCCGCGTTTCCGACAACGGCTCCGGTATCGGTAAAGAAGACTGCGAAACCGCCTTTGAGCGCCACGCTACCAGCAAAATAGCTTCGGGCAAAGATTTGTTTCAAATTCGTACCCTCGGCTTTCGGGGCGAGGCTCTTCCCAGTATCGCCGCCGTATCCAAAGTCGAGCTGATCTCATCCGCAGCCAGCAGCGGCTTGGGCCGGAGGATCGTTATCGAAGGCGGAAAAAGGCTGATATCCGAGGATGCAGCCGCCTCTAAGGGAACCGAATTTACAGTCAGGGAGCTGTTCTTCAACACGCCGGCACGGTTAAAATACATGAAGACGATCCAGACGGAACTAGGGCATATTTCCGACTTCATGTATCGGCTGGCGCTTGCTCATCCCGGTATTTCGTTCTCATTGAAGCATAACGGCAGCCTTTTGATCCAGACGCTGGGGAACGGAGATGTACTGCAGGTCATTGCCGCCATTTACGGCAAGGCAGCTGCTAAAGCCATGCTGCCCGTAGAAGCCGAATCGTTGGATTATCAACTGAAGGGGTATATTTCCTCCCCGGAGCTGACACGGTCCAACCGCAACGGTATCACTACGCTTGTAAATGGTCGCTACATTAAAAATTACGGCATCGTGAACGCTATGCTACGTGCGTATCATACGCTGCTGCCGATAAACCGGTACCCTTTGGCTGTACTCGATTTACAAATGCATCCGACACTAGTGGATGTCAACGTTCATCCTGCCAAGCTGGAAGTACGGTTCAGTAAGGATGCGGAACTGTCCGAATTTTTGGAGCAAACGCTGGCCCGAACGTTAAAAGGCAAAGTATTGATTCCAGGCGCCGGTCCGGCACCCAAGGTAAAGTCGGCAGCACAGGCCGTAGTGCAGGAGCAGCTGGAACTGTATCGTACAGAAACTGCATCAGCCGCCGCTGCGGAATCTGTTTCAAGCCGCGGCAGAGAGGTACCTGCCCGGACAGAAAGCGGATCATCATCGCTGCCGCTTCAGCGGCAAACTTCCGGCAGCTTCTCCGATCTCGCCAAGAGCCTGCCGAGCTGGGAGGAAGTCCGCTATGCACCCGCTGCTCCGAAAGCATTCGGTACAGCACCCAACCCGTCCGCAGGTTTTAACGGCGGACAGCGTACCGTAAGCGGACCAAGGCCTGACGCGCGGTCCGCCAACCCTGACGAACAGCCGGAAGTGAACCCGGCTGTGGTTAAAGAGCTGCTGCCTGCCATGCAGCCGCCAGCAGGATCGCCTCAGAAGCTTCCGGTGTTCCCGGAGCTTCATCCGATCGGTCAGATGCACGGCACTTATATTGTCGCCCAGAACGACAAGGGGCTGTACCTGATCGACCAGCATGCCGCGCATGAGCGCATTAATTATGAATATTATTACGAGCGTTTCGGCAATCCGCAGCCGGCCAGCCAGGAACTTCTGCTGCCAATTACGCTAGACTTTACCCCGAGTGATGCCCAAATGCTCAAGGAGAAGCTTCATCTGTTTGAGCAGGCCGGGGTCATCGTGGAACATTTCGGGGGGAATACGTTCGTTGTTCGTTCTTATCCGTATTGGTTTCCGCAAGGAGATGAGCAGTCTGTCATCGAGGAAATGGCCGATTGGATCCTAACGGAACGAAAGGGATTGGATATAGCCAAAATCCGGGAGAAGTCCGCTATTTTATGTTCCTGCAAAGCCTCGATTAAGGCCAATCAAAGCCTGACGAATCCCGAAATCGAGAAGCTTCTGGAACGGTTGGGAAAGTGTACAAACCCATATACTTGCCCGCACGGACGCCCGATTATCGTAAGTTTTTCCACCTATGAGCTTGAGAAAATGTTTAAGCGTGTTATGTAATCAGGATCGCTCTTCGGCGGGCTGATTCGCGAAACGAAGTGCAGTGTATTATAATTAATAGATCATCCCGGTAAGAACAGGAGACTTCATGATCGTTACAACTGTTTATGACCCTTCTCCCGATACGGAAACCAAAGCCCGCGGACTGGCTGAGCGTCTAGCTGCAGGCTTTGTGCCGCGCCGTCAGTTTTCCATTGCCAGGCTGCGTTCGAGATACGGCCAGCAGCCGGTATGGATTGTTTCAGAGAAGGAATTGAAATACGTTACTATGAACGACGCCGTGCTGTTCTTTCATCCTAGTACGGCGATCATTCGCGTGAAAAGAATGCTGAAAGGCGAGTCCGATACGGTCGTCCGTCTTGCCGGTATCCGCCCTGGAGATTCGGTGATTGATTGTACGGCCGGACTTGCCTCGGATTCGATTGTGTTCTCCCATGCGGCAGGTGCAGAAGGCCGTGTAGTCGCCCTGGAAAGCCAGCTGGTGATCGGAACGCTCATTAGCGAGGGCCTGCACGGTTACGTTTCAGATCTTCCTGAACTGAACGAAGCGATGAGAAGAGTTGAAGTGTGCAGAACTCCCCATTTGGAGTACTTGCTTGCCCAGCCGGACCGCAGTGCGGATACGGTGTACTTTGATCCGATGTTCCGTGATCCGATTGGGGAATCCAGCAGCATGTCGCCTTTGCGCGGCACGGCGAATGATGATCCTTTGACAATCGAGGCGATATCGCAAGCCATGCGGGTCGCCCGGCATACGGTAGTATTGAAGGAACATAGGGACAGTACCGAGTTTGCGCGGCTTGGTTTCACGACAGTGCACCGTACATCTTCAAAAATAGCATATGGAGTGATCACACTTGACTCAGCCGCAAACCAAACCTAAACTGCTGGTTCTGCTCGGGCCGACAGCTTCCGGGAAAACCAAGCTAAGCATTGAAATAGCCAAGCGCTTCGGGTGTGAGATTATATCCGGCGACTCCATGCAGGTATATAAACGAATGAATATCGGCACAGCCAAGATCACACCTGAGGAGATGCAGGGCATTCCCCATTACATGATCAACATTCATGAACCGGACTACCCTTTCTCGGCTGCCGAATTTCAGGAGTCGGCTTCTTCTGCGATCCGGGATATCTCTTCACGGGGGAAACTCCCTTTTGTGGTCGGAGGAACAGGGTTATATATCGAGTCCCTGTGTTACTCCTATGAATTCAGCGAATCGGGATCGGACGAGGCGTTTCGAGAGGAACAGTATTCCTTTGCCGCGCGGAACGGTGCCGAAGCCCTTCATGATATTTTGAAAAAAGCCGACCCGCCGACCGCCGAGAGGCTGCACCCGAATGACCTCCGCAGGGTAGTCAGGGCGCTGGAAATACTGCATACGACGGGAATTCCGGTTTCGGAGCAGCTCGAAGGTCAAAAAAAAGTATCCCCCTACGAATTATGTATCGTCGGGTTGACAATGGAAAGAGATTTGCTATATAAACGTATAGAAGAACGTATAGATCTCATGATGGAGCAAGGGCTTGTAGATGAGGTGCGCCATCTTCTCGCGGAGGGTTGCCCGAGAAGCGCCATTTCGTTGAAAGCGATAGGCTACAAAGAGATCCTAGGTTTCCTGGACGGGGAATATACGCTGGAAAGAGCCGTTTATCTTCTGAAACGCAATACAAGAAGATTTGCAAAACGGCAACTCTCCTGGTTCCGGCATATGAACGATATCCAATGGGTGGACGTGACCGACTTGGACAATTTTCATAAGCACATGGAACGAATAAGTGGTATAATAACAGAAACGTTGAAGATCGATGACACACAGCTTACCTAATCTATCGTTATCGGGGGTCCCATTTGATGAACAAATCCATTAACATTCAAGACACATTCCTGAACCAGCTGCGCAAAGATGCGATACCTGTAACCGTATATTTGACGAATGGATTCCAAATCCGCGGCCTGATCCGCGCATTCGATAACTTCACGATTATTATAGACAGCGACGGCCGGCAGCAGATGGTTTATAAGCATGCGATCTCTACATTCACGCCACAACGCAATGTCTCGTTGATGCAAGACCACTCGAACGACCCGTCCTGATTGAAACCTTTGCGTATGGAATTACGTTAACTAAATAGGATAAGATACTGAACAACCCGGTATGTTAGGGTTGTTCTTTTATTAGCCTGAACATTCAGAGCAAATAGAGATAAAGAGGGAGTCGGTGAGGATGACAGAGCAAAAAGATACAAACAAGCGTCCGAACAGCAATCCGGCAGCATCCAGAGGAAAGAAGAAACGGAAGAAGGGCAAGACGATCCTGATCTGGTTCTTCATCACAGCTGCATTGGGAGTGTTCTGTGCGCTCGCGGGATATTTATTCATCATTCTTTCAGGAGAGAAAATATTTAAAGAAAACATTGATAAGCTTACGTTGTCGGAGTCTTCGATCGTCTATGACTCGCAAGGGGCGGCGGTTAAGAAGCTGGTTGCGGATCGAATTGACAGGGAACTGGTGAGTCTCAAAGATATACCCGAAAAGCTGCAAGATGCATTCATTGCAACTGAAGACCGGCGCTTTGAGCAGCACCAAGGGGTTGACTTATGGTCCCTGGGCCGCGCTGTTGTAAAGGATGTTGTTAACCGGAGTGCGGTGGAGGGCGGTTCAACCATTACGCAACAGCTGGCCAAAAACTTATTCCTGAATTCCGACAAAACCATTTTCAGAAAAGCCACGGAAGTATCCATCGCCTTGGCGCTGGAGAATAATCTGTCCAAAGATGAGATTCTTGAGAAATATTTGAACAGAATCTATTTCGGGAAGAGCGCCTACGGGGTTAAATCTGCAGCCAAACGTTATTTCGGCAAAGGTGATTTGAATGATCTTAAAATTGCGGAAATGGCAATCTTGGCGGCAATTCCTAAAGCTCCGAACACTTATAATCCGATTAACAATCCTGAAAAATCATTGGAGCGCAGAAAAGTCGTATTATCGTTAATGTACAGCCAAGGGTACATTACCGCTGAAGAGAAGGCGGAAGCGGAAGCTTATGTTTACAAGCCTATTCCGGATCCTTCCAATAACGACGTATATACGACTTATTTAGATTATGTGACGAAAGAAGCGGCTAAAGTTACTAAGCTCTCCGAAGAGGAGATTATGACGAAAGGTCTCAAAATTCATACAAACTTAAACGTTCAGGCCCAAAAAGCTGCAGAGGCAGCCTTTGCTGACGACGATCTGTTTCCGAAAGACGGGGAGTTAGACGGAAAACCATATCCGGTGCAAGGTGCGATGACTATCGTCAATAACGCCAACGGCGGTATTGTAGCTATGGTGGGCGGCAGAGATGTCAATACAGGCGATTTAAACCGGGCTACGGTCCCTCGTCAGCCAGGGTCGTCCTTTAAACCGGTAGCTGTATATGGTCCTGCTTTGGAATCAGGGGATTGGAATCCATACTCGTCTTTAAATAACGAGAAACAATGTTTTGGAGATTACTGCCCAAGAAACTTAGGTGGCGGGTACAGCAACAGTATTTCCATGATGGATGCCGTGGAACATTCAACGAATATTCCATCGGTATGGCTGCTGGATCAAATCGGAGTGAAAACCGGTTATAACTTTGCGAAAAACCTGGGTCTTCCTTTAGGGAACGATGACAAGAACCTAGCGATCGCTTTAGGAGGGTTAACCAAAGGGGTTTCTACTCTCGATATGGCGCAAGCTTACTCGGCCTTTGCCAACCAAGGCCGCTTGAACAAAGCGCATGCGATCGAAAGAATTGAAGATTCTTCAGGCAGGGAAATTTACAGCGCCGGCAAACCGGAGCAGAAGCAGGTTATGAGTAAACAAACTGCGTATTCCATTACGCAGCTGCTTGAAAATGTCGTTCAAAACGGTTCCGGAAAAAAAGCCCGAATCGACCGCCCGGTTGCGGGTAAAACGGGCACAGCGGGCTATAAAGGAACATCCAGCGGCAACCAGGATATCTGGTTCGCCGGTTACACTAATGAATATACAGCAGCTGTCTATATGGGTTTTGATCGAACCAGCAAGAAAAATTATCTGCGTGTAAGCAGCAGCACGACTGCACGCATGTTCGGAAAAGTGATGGAAAAAGCTCTATCCGGGCGTCCGGTGAAAGATTTTGTAAGACCGGAAGGCGTGGTGGACTATACTCAGCCATCCAGTTCCGTGAAAGATCTTGCAGCAGCCTATACACCGGAAGATAACAGCGTAACATTGACATGGTCCCCTAAAGAAGGGAATAACGAATATCAGGTGTTCCGCAAGGAATCTGCAGAAGCGGAGTTCACTCAAATTGCTACCGTACAGGATGCGGGAATGGTGGACCGGTCCATAGCGCAAGGAGGAAGCTACGAGTACTTTGTCATTGTGTACAATCCTCAAAATAACACATCAAGCAAACAATCAAATCATGTAACTATTGTGGCTGCAGGTGTCGTGGAACAGCCCGTAGAACCCCCTGTGGTAGATCCGGGTGAAGGTCCTGACATTCCTATCGAAGGCGGAAACGGCGGGGCAGGCAACGGAAATGACAATACGGGCACCGGCAATAATGGAGGTGACGGGGGAACTGATGATGGAACGGTACCTCCCGATGGCGGCAACGGCCAGGTTCCGGATAACGGCACCGGAGGCAATTCCGGGAACGGTACCGGGTCACCGGATAACGGCACGGGCGGTACACCGGGGAATACAGGCGGGACGCCTGATCAGACTAACGTAGATCCGGGCACTCCCGTGAACGGAACGAAAACTCCAGGAGCTGACGGTAATGCCGGCGGAAACGGAAAAGGAAAAGGGAAGGACACTGCAGTGGTAGTCACTCCTCCTGTCACCAACTAAAAGTTTCATTGTACCCATAACACTAAAAAAGCGTACCCATGCAATCCGGGTACGCTTTTTCCTGCATTCATAAGGGAAAATTTTGTATACGGCAACCGGGTATGCTATAATCTTGTAAATTACCGACTTGTAACGGGAGTGTAACCTATGAACCAAATTATGAAATCAGCATCCGCCTTGCTTTTAGCAGCAGCGTTGATTACCGGATGCGGAGCTGACAAAACGGCCAAACCTGCTGACCCCGGTTCCAAACAATGGAATGAACCGCCTGCTATGGCCATTTCAACGGACAAGCAGTATAAAGCGGAATTCCATACCTCTAAAGGGATTTTCACGATTGAACTATTTGCCAAGGATGCGCCGGGCACGGTGAATAATTTTGTTTTTCTGGCCAAGCAGAAGTATTATGACGGCATTACTTTTCATCGAATCATTCAAACTTATATGATCCAGACAGGGGATCCCACCGGTACGGGAAGAGGCGGACCCGGTTATACCATTAAAGATGAACTGAACAACGGCCACACGTACGAACCTGGCATTGTTGCCATGGCGAAGACGGCGGCCCCGGATTCGGGCGGCAGCCAGTTTTTTATCTGCACAGGCGAACAAAGCCTTCAGTTGAATTCGATGCCGGACTATACGATTTTCGGTAAAGTCGTCAGCGGCATGGACATTGTCCAGGCTATTGCAGCCACCCCTGTTGAAATTGGCGAGGAGTCTACGCCTAGCAAGCCTACAGAAAAAGTGACGATTGATTCTATAACGATAACTGAACAATAAAATTTGAGTATAGGGTATGTTACAGCTAAGGCCTGCGCTTTCTGCCGGAAACTATCTATGCAGGATGCCGCGGGATTTTAAGCGGAAAGGAAATTTTTCATGAAGAGAAAATTTTCTGATCGAGCCAACTGGCGGAGAATTGTCAACAAAACCTATGCTTCTGTCCGATTGAACGAGGACCGCTTCAAAGGGTATGTGACCTTTTACCAAATCCATCAGCTACGGGAACCCCTTTGGAAAGAGTATATGCAGTCCCGGCTTTGTCTTGCAGATGAAGGGTTCGTATGGCTGCAGCACTTTCCGGAGAATGAGAAATATGTAGTGACCACCATGTTCAATGCACAGCTGCAGGTTGTGCAGTGGTACATCGATATTTGCAAAGAGCAGGGATTGACGGATCAAGGCGTTCCCTGGTTCGATGATTTGTTTCTAGACGTGATTATCCTGCCTGGCGGCGAAGTTCTGCTGGTAGATGAGGATGAGTTGGAAGAAGCATACGATCACGGGGAAATTACAAAACAGGACTTTGATACGGCTAAAGAAGAAGCGCAGCGGCTTTTGGAATCCATACACACCGGCAAATTTATCTATAAAGAGCTGGCTGTAGAACATTTGCAGCGCCTGTTCTCAGGCTCCATCCGCAGGAGGTCCTAACACCGATGGCTAAAGCTTGTTTACTCATTCATGGATTTACGGGCGGTCCTTTCGAGGTCCGCCCGCTTGCGCTTCATCTGGAGCAGCTGGGGTATGAATGCTATCTGACTCTGCTTCCCGGACATGGCGGAAGCGGTGAGGCGCTTCGCGGAGTTGCATGGCAGGAATGGCTTCGCCATGTGGAGAAGGAAGCGGATAAATTGACGAGCCTCCATGGTTCTTTTGATTTGGTAGGATTTTCGATGGGCGGTCTTCTTGCAGCTTATCTGGCCCGCAGATATCCCGTTCGGAGGCTCGTCCTACTCAGCGCGGCGGTCATTTATTTAAGCCCGGGGAGATTTATTCAATCGATAGCGGATCTCATACGATCAGGTCAAGCAAGGGAGCTGCGTCACGTGAAACGAACGCCATTAGAGGCGGTGTGGCAGTTCACTAGGTTAGTCAAAGAACTTAAACCGGAGCTCAGGCATATCCGCATACCGACTCTGGTGCTCCAGGGAGACCGGGATGAGATTGTTCACCCTGCAAGTGCTAGATACATCTCCTCGAAGCTTCGTGGATATTGTGAATCCTACCATTTTCCAAGGTCGAAACATTTGATTTGCCTGGACTCGGAAAAAGAGCAGGTATTCGAGCGTGTAGCGGATTTCCTAGAGAAGCCCTTGCCCGATACACAAGGGAGGAATCCGGATGAGTAGCAGGATCAACATAAGAAAGACTTTGCTTTACCTCCTCCTGATATGCCTTGGACTGGCTGTTTTATGGACCTGTTGGATTCAATGGCGGATCCATTCCGCCTCTAATCAGACACTGCCTGTTAAAGTGGACGTCGGAATCGTTTTGGGTGCTTCATTGTGGGGAGATGTACCGAGTCCGGCCCTTCGCGAGCGGCTGGATCACAGCATTGCTCTTTACCGCCAAGGGTTGTTTAACCGTATTATTGTGAGCGGGGGTCTCGATACCCCCGAATCGAAGTTTACCGAAGCCCAAGGGATGAAGGACTATCTGGTGAAACAAGGTATCCCAGCCAACGTGGTTGTAGAAGAGAATGAAGCAAGAAGCACTTATCAAAATTTATTATTCAGCAAGAAGTTGATGCAAGATCACGGCTGGCATAGTTCCATTATCATCACGCACGCTTACCATGGAGCGAGATCTGAGGATATCGCCCATTATTTGAACTATGAAAAAGCCTGGATTTCAACGACCGGATCTAAAGTTCTGTTTATGCCATGGCATAAAGGCAGAGAAACGCTTGCTCTCACGAAATGGATCGCACAGAAATGGTCACTGCTGCCGCTTGCCTGACAATAAGCCCCTATTTGTAAGAGGGGTTTTTTGTTCAACTCCCGGAATGAAACGAACCGTCCCTACTAAAGGCGATAGCTGCCGGTTCACCTTGACAAACACAGGGAGCCACAGGAAAACCGGTTAGCCCTGCCTCCTTTTCGTTTATATACAGATAGAATGTAGACAAAGGGAGGAGATTTGCATGCATACGGTCTGGAAAGGCGCTATTAATTTCGGTCTGGTCAATGTACCTGTCAAAATGTTTACCTCCACGCACAATAATGACGTTCCCATGAAACTTTTGCATAAAAAACTGTCCGTGCCGATTAACTATGTCCGCACCTGCCCAAAATGCGAGAAGGAAGTGGAATGGAAAGATATTGTGCGCGGTTATGAATATGAGCCTGGACATTATGTAACATTCGAGAAAGAAGAATTGGAGCATATCGCATCCGAAGACACGAAAGAGATTCGAATTGTAAGCTTCGTGAAGCTGGAGGAGATTGACCCGATTTATTTTCAAAAGACGTATTACTTGGCACCTGCCGAATCCGGTGCTCATGCGTACACGTTATTGGCGAAGGCCTTGGAAGAAACGAATAAAATCGGCATTGCGAATGTAACGATCCGTTCCAAAAGCAGTTTGGCTGCGATCCGGGTGATCGACGGTGCTTTGGCTATGGCCACAATGTTTTATGCGGAAGAAATCCGTCCCCTGAGCGAGGTTCCTAACTTACCCAAGAAGACAGATGCGGATGAAAGGGAGCTGGACATGGCCAAAATGCTCATTGAACAGCTCACCGGCAAATTCCGTCCCGAACAGTACGAAGATGAATATAAAGAGCGGCTGATGGATGCGATCGAGGACAAAATCGAAGGAAGGGAAGTCAAGCAGGCGCCGGAAGAAAAACAAAGAAATGTGATTGATCTGATGGATGCCCTGAAAGCAAGCCTCGCCCAGGTTAAGCCTGAGGCAGAGAAGCCGGCCCAATCTGCAGGCCCAAAACCGAAATCCGGCCGGTCCCATACATCGAAGAAGCGCTCTAAACAGACGGGTGCCTGATCGAAAGTCCAGGCAGCCCGAGAAGAGCATAGGATTTTGCCGGGGCTTGTACTATACTTGTAAGGATGGAAAGCAGGCAGTCAGACATTTCCCGGGAGGTTACTATGTGAGCTACAAGTCAACCGAATTTGTGAAATTTTTTGACGAAATGTACAACTATGCTCCGATCGGGATTGCACTTCTGGATTTAGACGGAAAACTGATGCATGGCAATCCGGCTTTATTTAAGATGCTTGGTTACAGCAAGGAGGAGCTGTTCGGGCTTGATTTTATAAGTGTTACCTCCCCGGATGACAGGGAAGAACGCTTACGCTCGGTCAGCCTGCTTGGGGAAGGGCAAATGTCAGCATATGCAACTGAACAAAGATATGTAACGAAGGACCGCCGTATCGTTTGGGCTTCACTTCATGATTATGTTGCCAGAGACGAACAAGGCAAGCCCTTATATTATATTTCGCATCTCGTTGATATCACGGACCGAAAGCGGAATGAGCGGGAACAGGGCCAAATTCAGCTGCTGCATAAGCTGATTACCGATCATGTGCAGGATGTTGTTTCCTATTTGACTCCTGACGGGGTATGCAGATATGTTTCGCCATCCGTGAAATCGATGCTCGGTTATGAACCCGAAGAGTTTATTGGCAAAAATAATAAAGATCTCCAACATCCTGAGGACTTACGGCAGCTTCAAGGGCGGAATAACGAAGATGCGGATGTCGTTACGTTCCGCCTGAAGCACAAAGACGGCCATTATATCTGGGTCGAGGTAAACTATACGGTCGTGCGCAACGGGTTGGGGGAAATGGAATATATTATTGGCGTAACTCGGAACGTGGACCAGGCAGTAAGGCAGCATCAGCTGTTGAAGCAGGCACAGCAGGTCGCATCTTTAGGCAGCTGGAAGTGGGATATCGTCAATGATAAGGTGGAGTGGTCCGACCAGATGTACCGGCTGCTGGAGGTCGACCCCGCGTCCTTCGAAGGGAGTTTCATCCCGACCTTTCAGCTCTATTATGAGGAGGATCATGGCCTTCTCCAGGAAGCTGTGGAACGTGCCCTATCCGGTCACGAACTGCAGGTTCAAGTCCGCAGGAAAAGAGAAGACGGTTCTTTCAAGTATTTACATATTCTCGGCACATTGGAAAGGGATGCTCACGGGGTTCCGCTGCAGTTATTCGGTACCCTTCAAGATGTTACGGAACGAAACAAATTAATAGTAGCCAAAGAAGCCGCAGAGTCCGCTGCTAAAGCCCGAAATGAATTTCTGACGATGATCAGTCATGAAGTTCGCACGCCGCTTAACGGGATTCTCGGACATGCCGATCTTCTGTCAGAAACTCCTTTGACCCAATCTCAACGCGATTCCGTACTTACGATCCGCCAGAGCGGTAATGTCCTTTTGTCTATGATGAACGGGATTTTGGACTTTTCTGCAATGGATTCTGGCGTTTTCCCGCTGGCCAAAGAACCGTATTCACTGGAAGACGCGGTCCGTGCTTCCATAGAGCTGTTCCGAAAAGAAGCGGATGGGAAAATGATTGAGTTAAGCTGGTCCTATGACAGCCGGCTGCCCCGGGTTGTTTTGGGTGATGAAACCAGAATCCGTCAAATCTTTATTAACCTTCTCGGCAATGCCTTGAAATTTACGGAAAAGGGCAATGTGACGATAGCGGTTTCACGTAACGATTCTCCTGAAGTTCCGGAAGGTCTGCTCGTTACCATTGAAGATACCGGAATCGGCATAGAACCTGACCATTTAGATGGAATCTTCAAGCCGTTCACTCAACTTGATGCATCTATGAGCCGTAAATACGGCGGAACCGGACTGGGCTTGGCCATTACCGCGCGTTTGGTGGAACTGATGGGTGGAACCGTCAGAGTCAGCTCCATAAAAGGAAGCGGCACTACGTTTCGTGTCAAACTACCCTTGATGTTACCTGATGAGCCTGCCGCTCCAAAGGTTGATCATATATGGAGCCTGCCCGGGCAGGAAGGTGTCGTAAAGGGGTTGCGGATTTTGATCGCCGAAGATCATGAAATGAACCGGAAAGTGCTATATATGATGCTCAAAAAATACGGTCATCACATCGACATGGCGGAGAACGGACAAGAGGCAGTGGATGCGGTAACGAGTAAGGTATACGATCTTGTGCTCATGGATATCCAAATGCCGATTATGGACGGGATCGAAGCGGCAAGGCATATTCGGGAACGCATACCGCATGGCCGGGTTCCTGTAATGATCGCTGTTACGGCCAATGCTCTGCTTGGCGACAAGGAAAAATACCTGGAATGCGGAATGGACGATTACATCAGCAAACCGTTGAAACTTGAATGGCTTGATCAGGTGATCCAGCGCCATTTTTCAGGATCGTCCGGCAGGTTTTTTTGACTATAGCTGTTTTGTCTATTAGCCAAGCCTGCACAAAACTGCTAATATGAGCCCCAGAGGATGAATACATATGGTATGAAACGCACACCGATGAAAAAGAGGTGACATACACATATGAACGGGCGAGTCATCAGCACCGATACGAAACCGTCCTCCAGGCCTTCGCGCCAAATTAACGTAGTGCTGCGCACTCCGGATTCTGCCGGTTCAGGAGCTGCAGCGCTGCCGGCGGAATCCGACAGCCTGACCCAGCCGAAGGCGGCTCCTTATGATACTCAGTTTACGCCCATTCAAAAGCAGCTGGATCAGATGGTGGGGATGGAGAACGTAAAGGATCTGGTATATGAGATTTATGCGCTTCTTCAGGTGTCCCACATGCGCGTGGAAGCAGGACTTCAGAGCGGATCGCAAGTATATCATATGATCTTCCGGGGCAATCCAGGGACCGGAAAAACAACGGTTGCACGCATGGTCGCCAAGCTGTTTCAAAATATGGGCGTTCTGACCAAAGGGCATTTAATTGAGGTCGAACGGGCTGATCTGGTAGGCGAATATATAGGTCATACCGCGCAGCGGACGAGAGATCTGGTCAAAAGGGCTCTGGGCGGCATTCTGTTTATCGATGAGGCTTACAGTCTGGCCCGGGGCGGGGAAAAGGACTTTGGCAAAGAAGCAATTGACACGCTGGTAAAAGCGATGGAGGACCATAAAAACCAGTTCATCCTTATTCTGGCTGGTTATTCGGAAGAGATGAATCAGTTCCTTCAGCTGAACCCGGGCCTCCCTTCCCGGTTTCCTATACAGATTGACTTTCCGGATTACTCTGTTGACCAGCTGCTTCAAATTTGTGAGCTTATGCTTAAAGAGAGGGATTATCAAATCGCGCCGCCGGCAGTGTTTAAGCTTCGTCAGCATTTGATGCAGGAGAAGCAGTCCTATCTGCACTCCTTCAGCAATGCACGTTATGTGCGTAATGTGATTGAGAAAGCGATCCGTTATCAGGCTGTACGCTTGTTGGGGACGGGTATGCCGCCGACCAAGCATGAATTAATGCAATTGAAGCCGGAAGATTTGCGTTTTGACAAATTATAGTCTGATTTGGGAAATACTGAAAATCGAATAGAAGCGGGTACGCGGCTACATTTGCGCCAGCAGATGCATCTAAGGAGGAATATAGATTGAAACAACAAACTTACACCACGAATGCGAAGGAACAGGACCGGGCGGTCCTTGTCAGTTTATATACGAATGAGCACAAAAAAGAGGAAGTGAACATGGAGTATTCCCTGGCTGAATTGGTGGGCCTTGCCGAGACGGCCGGCGCGGAAGTGCTGGATACGATAACACAAAACAAAGAATCCAAAGATCCTAAGTGGTTTATCGGCAAAGGAAAAGTGGAGGAACTGAAGATCAGGATCGATGAATTGGGGGGGAACACGGCGATCTTCGATCAGGAGCTGTCGGGTGCCCAAGTAAGGAATCTCGAAGCCGCTTTGGATGTCAAGATTATTGACAGAACACAGCTTATTTTAGATATTTTTGCCCAGCGTGCGAAGACCAGAGAAGGGATTATCCAGGTAGAGCTTGCCCAGCTAAGCTATTTATTGCCCCGGCTGTCGGGACAAGGCAAAAACTTGTCCCGGCTTGGTGCCGGTATAGGAACCCGCGGACCCGGCGAAACGAAGCTGGAAACGGACCGCCGGCACATCCGGGAGCGGATCAGCGACCTTAAAGCCCAGTTAGAGGAAGTGGTGCGGCATCGTACGCTTCATCGGGAACGTCGTAAAAAATCTGGTATTTTTCAAGTAGCTCTGGTCGGTTATACGAACGCGGGTAAATCTACTTTGTTAAAGCAGCTTACCCAGGCGGATGTCTTGGTAGAAGACCAGCTGTTTGCAACACTGGATCCGACTAGCCGGACGCTTGTGCTTCCTGCCGGAAAGGAAATTGTCATAACCGATACGGTAGGATTTATCCAAAACCTCCCTCATGATCTGGTTGCTGCGTTTAGGGCCACGCTGGAGGAGGCTAATGAGGCCGATTTGATCTTGCATGTTGTTGACAGTTCCAGCGATAATAGAACCGATCAAATGAGAGTCGTCCAAAAAGTTCTCGGCGATCTAGGCGCGGCAGGCAAAGAACAGCTAACTTTGTTTAACAAAATTGATTTGTGTACGCCTGAAGAACGTGAAATGCTTACATCCGAAGGCGATTATCTGAAGATCAGCGCCTATACGCCTGAAGACTTGGATAAGCTCAAAGATGCGATCCAGGAGAAAATGACAGGCGATACCCGAACGTTCCGGATTCCGGCTGACCGCGGCGATTTGGCGGCGCATGTTTACCGGATCGGCGAGGTGCTGGAGCAGACGTTTGACGAGGAGGATATGCTGTTTGAAGTTCGTGTCAATAAAATAGATTACGAGAAATCCGGGTATATTCTTGAGCCTTTTTTGGAAACTAACACTTTTGCAAACACAGCGGGGGAATAAAGCAAATGAGTTTTTCGCAGGAACTGCACGATAAGATAAGTCAGACGGAAGAGCGGATCGGCTTCCGGCTTACGGAAGTCGACCGTATTGTAGATGAGAATCAATGGAAGGTCATTCAAGCTTTTCAGAAGCATAAAGTCAGCGACTATCATTTTGCCGGATCAACCGGATATGGATACAATGACCGCGGACGGGAAGTGCTGGATCTCGTATACGCTGAAGTGTTCGGTGCGGAAGCGGGGCTGGTCCGTCCTCATTTTGTTTCGGGAACACACACGATCAGTACGGCATTGTTCGGTGTGCTTCGTCCGGGGGACGAGCTGCTTTATATCACGGGAAAGCCTTATGATACGCTGCATAAAGTAATCGGCAAACCTGGAGACGGCAAAGGATCGCTTCAGGATTTCGGCATAAAGTACAAAGAAGTGCCTTTGCTGGAAGAAGGCGGTATTGATTGGGCGTCTGTGGAGAAAGCGATTACTGTACAGACCAAAGTTATTGGAATCCAGCGCTCGCGCGGCTATGACTGGCGGGCGTCTTTCACCGTAGCTGAAATCCGGGAAATGGCGGATAAGGTGAAGATGTTAAAGAATGACCTGATTGTTTTTGTAGATAACTGTTATGGTGAGTTTACAGAAACATGGGAACCTACGGAAGCTGGCGTGGATTTGATGGCGGGTTCCCTGATTAAAAACCCCGGGGGCGGAATCGCTCCTTCCGGGGGCTATATTGTCGGGAAGCAAAAATACGTTGAGCAGGCATCCTACCGCCTTACTGCTCCAGGAATCGGCGGTGAAGTTGGTGCCATGCTGGGAACTACCAGGGCGATCTATCAAGGTTTATTCCTGGCCCCGTTATTAGTCGGACAAGCTGTGAAGGGGAGTATCCTTGCAGCTGCCGTATTTGAGGAATTGGGCTTTGAAACGAAACCCGGGTGGACCGAACCAAGAACGGATCTCATCCAAGCGATCCGTTTCTCATCTGATGAACACTTGATTGCCTTTGTGCAAGGGATTCAAATGTCTTCGGCTGTAGATTCCCATGTCGTGCCAGAACCTTGGGATATGCCGGGTTATGAGCATCCGGTTATTATGGCTGCAGGCACATTCATACAAGGCGGAAGCCTGGAGTTATCGGCCGATGCGCCGATCAGGGAACCCTTCATTGCCTATATGCAGGGCGGGCTTACCTACTCCCATGTTAAGCTGGGGATTTTGACTGCGCTCAGAAATATGAAGGACAGAGGGTTGCTGTAAGGTTTTCTACATGGTTTATGGACGTTTAAGGATTGCTGATGAAGCATGTTAAGGCAATGTATAGGTATTATTACATTAAACCTTACACGACTTGACACCTTCTTGTGATGGCGGTTACAATGGAAGTATCTTATTCCATTGGAAGGTTGATGATTTATGACTGACGATATTCGTAGGAATATGGCCTTGTTCCCAATCGGGATCGTCATGAAGCTCACGGATTTGACCGCAAGGCAGATCCGCTACTACGAGCAGCATGAACTGATTGTGCCAGCACGTACTGCCGGGAATCAGCGTCTTTTCTCGTTCAATGACGTGGAACGGCTCTTGGAGATTAAAGCCCTGATTGAGAAGGGCGTCAACATCGCTGGCATTAAACAGGTAATGCTGCCGGTTTCCAGGGAATCGGAAGATGCTACAGTGTTGAACGAACAGACCGAAGTGAAGCGTAAAGAGCTTTCAGAATCGCAGCTTCACCGTATGTTGAAACAAGACTTGCTGCAAGGCAACCGAAGAGGCAAAGTTTCTCTCATCCAAGGCGAACTATCCAGATTTTTTCAGCGTTAATCCATACTATTGTAGAGGAGAGATTTTCGAATGGGTTTCACTAAAGAGGATATTCTTCGCATTGCTAAGGAACAGAACGTGCGTTTCATCCGTCTCCAATTTACGGACTTGCTGGGTACGATCAAGAACGTAGAGATTCCTGTAAGCCAACTGGAGAAAGCGCTTGATAATAAGATGATGTTTGACGGTTCTTCTATTGAAGGTTATGTGCGTATCGAGGAATCGGATATGTATCTTTACCCTGATCTGGATACATGGGTAATTTTCCCATGGGTAACCCAGAATCGTGTAGCCCGTCTGATTTGTGATATTTATATGCCTGACGGCACACCTTTTGCCGGGGATCCGCGCGGTATTTTGAAGCGCTCCTTGAAAGAAGCTGAAGAAATGGGATATACCGCTATGAACGTAGGTCCTGAACCGGAGTTCTTCCTGTTCAAGACGGACGAGAAGGGGAATCCGACGATGGAATTGAACGACCAAGGCGGTTATTTTGACTTAGCCCCTACGGATCTTGGCGAGAACTGCCGCCGTGAGATCGTTCTTGTTCTTGAGGAGATGGGCTTCGAGATCGAAGCATCCCATCATGAAGTAGCTCCCGGACAACATGAAATCGACTTTAAATATGCGGATGCGATACGCGCAGCCGACCAGATCCAAACTTTTAAACTGGTTGTAAAGACGATTGCCAGACAGCATGGGCTTCACGCCACCTTTATGCCGAAGCCGTTATTCGGTATGAACGGTTCCGGAATGCACTGTCACCAGTCCCTATTCCGCGGCAAGGAGAACGCTTTCTATGACGAGAGCGATAAACTTGGCCTAAGCGTGGAAGCACGCCAGTATATGGCTGGGGTATTGAAGCATGCACGTGCTTTTGCAGCGATCACCAACCCGACTGTTAACTCTTACAAGCGTCTCGTGCCAGGTTACGAGGCACCATGTTACGTAGCTTGGTCTGCGTCCAACCGCAGCCCGATGATCCGGATTCCGGCATCCCGGGGCTTAAGCACGAGGATTGAAGTCCGCAATCCTGACCCTACTGCCAATCCTTACCTTGCTCTTGCCGTAATGTTGAAATCAGGCCTGGACGGCATCAAAAATAAGCTTGCTCTGCCTGCCCCTACGGACCGTAACATTTATGTTATGACGGAAGAAGAGCGTATTGAAGACGGTATTCCGACACTGCCTTATTCCCTTAAGGAAGCTTTGGGCGAGCTGCTTCGGGACGATGTCATTTGCGATGCGCTTGGGGAACATGCTCTAGCACACTTTTATGAACTGAAAGAAATCGAATGGGATATGTACCGTACGCAAATCCACCAGTGGGAACGCGATCAATATATTACATTGTTCTAATTCATACAGTAATGAAAGAAGCTCCCGGATCATTGGATCCGGGAGCTTCTTAAATTTTCAATTAAAAGTAACTTTAGTGGATATCTCTGAATAGGCCAATGACTCTGCCAAGGATCGTGACGTGATTGAGAAGGATAGGGGATAAGGCCGAATTCTCAGGCTGTAAGCGAATATGATCCCGTTCCTTATAAAAGCGTTTCACAGTAGCCTCGTCATCTTCGGTCATCGCTACGACGATGTCTCCGTTGTTCGCAGTCTGCTGCTGGCGTACGATGACATAGTCTCCGTCGTGAATGCCTGCTTCAATCATACTGTCTCCGATGACATTCAGCATAAATACGGTCTGATCGCCTACGAAATGGCTTGGCAGCGGAAAATAGTCTTCAATATTCTCTGTGGCCGTAATAGGAACTCCGGCGGTTACCTTACCTACCAAAGGAACTCTGGCCACGGAAAGAGGGAACACGTTCGAAGATTCGTCGCCGGTGCCGCCGAGGATTTCAATGGCTCTCGGTTTCGTCGGGTCGCGGCGGATCATGCCTTTCTTCTCGAGCCTGTCCAGATGGCCATGGACCGTAGAACTCGAAGCCAGTCCAACCGCTTCGCCGATCTCTCTAACGGAAGGAGGGTATCCCTTGTCCCTCACTTCATTCTTTATGAAATCTAAGATCGCCATCTGGCGATTCGAAATCTTCGACACATCGATCACTCCAATTCGGAAATTCGGTTAGGGAAATTATAGCACAGAACCGGAGTTCGTACAAACATAAGTTCGAGTTTCCTGAAATAATATGGGAACAAATGTTTTCTTTAGGCCTTGACTCAAACATGTGTTCGTGTTATCTTGAATATAACAAGTGCGAACAAATGTTTGGAGGAGATCCATTATGCAAGCCTACTATACATACACAAACACAACTTCTGCCTCATCCGCGAACGCCCGCAAGTCGTTATCAACCCACGGTATCCGTCCCAAGGAAGCTGCATTCCGTATTAACGGGAAGAGATTTATGGTGTTTCTGTTACTGTTCGTATTCTGTTCGTCTTTCGGCATAATTCTTCAGGCGAACGGAGAACGTGAAGATATCAGCCCGCAGCAAGTTTCCGTCGTGAATCCGGCTCCGGCAATCATTTATGTCGATACAGGCGAGTCTTTATGGTCCATTGCACAAGATCACGCTTCCGATGGGCAGAGTGTGCGTTCGTATATTGCTTCGATCAAGAAGCTGAATGGGCTGCACAGCAGTCTGCTGCAGGAAGGCCAGGCATTGAAGCTGCCGGCAGCTTCAAAATAAAAATACATGTCATGTACTCCGGTATGCCTTTCTACGGCTGCCGGTTTTTTCTATTTCCGAAAATTCCGGTAACAATGAAGGCTGCTTCTTGACTTTACATATGCTCCATGTCAAAGTAAATATGATATGGACAGGAGGATATGACATGGATGAAATTGTATTGAGAATTAATGAACTTTCCCGAAAACAAAAAAGCGTGGGGCTTACACCTGAAGAGGCTGCAGAGCAGAAAGAGCTTCGCGCTAAATATATTAATGCTTTCAAGCAGTCGCTGCGAAACCAGCTGGATAATATTACGCTGGTAGACGGTGACGACGAGCAAATTAAACACTAAGTGATGGGTGGGTTCAGGCATGTCCCGTAAGTGGGAACGTATGGTTCAGAAGAACACGAAAGTAACGAACAAAGTAAGAGCGAAACAGGGAAAGCTATCGATTTCGAATTCACCTGGATCCGCGTCTGAAGTAAAGAGACACACCGGCCGCAGTTTTCTTCTTCCGATCGGGTGTGCGGTTATCGCGATATTTTTTGCGATCGCATTTGCAGTCCAGCAAGGGGCGATGTACTGGTTCACAGTAATCAGTTACCTGCTTCTGGCAGTCGTTTTCTATTTCCGCAAACCGTATCTTGCCATCGGCAAAGACTATATCTCGACGCGCAAGTTCGGCGGGGACCGGAAAATGTATGCAGCTGGTTTGGAGAAAATCGTGGCACAGCCGGGCTATGTTGTTGTTCATCTGAAACATAGTAAGAGCAACTGGGTGTTTTCCAGAGTGTTTAACCGTTATGATACGGACAAGATGGCGGCGGACTTGCAGACATTTGCGAAACAGCATGCCGTTCCTTTTGAAGAGAAGGCTAACTAATCGGGGAGAGATGAGAAAGCATGGCGATTAAAGCAGTTCTGTTTGATCTGGATGATACATTGCTTTGGGACGACCGCAGTGTGAAGGAAGCCTTCGAGACGGTATGTAAAGAGGCGGAACGCAAGTTTGGCGTTCATGCCGGGGCATTGGAGGAAGCGGTCCGCAAGGAAGCGAGGGAACTTTACGAATCCTACGAGACATTTCCATTCACCAAAATGATCGGAATTAATCCGTTTGAAGCGCTGTGGGGTAATTTTGCGGAAGGGGAACAAGAAGAGTTCCGAAAGCTGAATGTACTTGCTCCAACGTACCGCAGAGAAGCATGGATCCGCGGTTTGAAGCAGCTTGGTGTGGAAGATGCAGAGTCAGGCTCCGAATTAGCCGAGCTGTTCCATCAGACCCGCCGAAAGCTTCCGTATGTATACGAAGAAACTTACCGCGTGTTGGATAACCTGAAAAGAAAGTACAAGCTGCTCCTGCTTACTAACGGTTCGCCGGATCTCCAGAAGGAGAAGCTGGCTATGGTACCGCTGATGGCGCCGTATTTTGATCATATCATGATCTCCGGGGAATTTGGTGAGGGCAAGCCTGCAGAGTCCATTTTCCGGCATGCGGTCAAATTGCTCGGCATCGAACCGGATGAGGGGCTTATGGTAGGGGACAAGCTCACTACGGATATTCTAGGCTCCAACCGGATCGGGATGAAGAATGCTTGGATTAACCGTCATGGAATGAAGCGTACAGATGATATCGTTCCTGCATACGAAATATCTCATCTGGAAGAACTGTATGCAATTATCGACTCTCTTTCTTAAATCAAAGAACCCCTGGGCCGTCAGCCCAAGGGTTCTTTTTCTGATTCAAGATACAAATTACGCCTTCGTAAATTCAGGATCCGCAAAGGAATGCGCAATCCAGCCTTCCGTCTCGATAAACAGGCGTACCGCAACGATCTGGCGGTTCTCCATTAGCGTAAAGAAGTGTGGTTTATGCTCCGGTACGGAAATCACATCACCTGCAGTGAGCTCAACATCAAAGTACCCGACTTCAGGAGTTCCTTTAATGATGAAAATGCCCTTGCCGGCAACGATAGCGCGGACTTCATCCTCAGTATGCGTGTGAACGTCTTCGAATTTCTTAAGCAGTTCGTCCAAATTCGGGGTCGCATCGGACAGTGCAACAATGTCCCAAGTCTTATAACCGCGTCGTTCGGCCAAATCTGTAATTTCAGGTTGGTAGACCGAAAGGATCTCTTGTTTCTCTTCATCGGAAAGAACAAATTTCTCTTGAAGCGAAGCAGGCATCTTGCCAGCGTTCCAATGTTCATATAACACTTCCTGGGACTCCAGGAAGGAACGGACGTTCTCTTCTCCGGTGATGCGCTCATTTGTATTGCGAATGCGAATTTCTGCCATGTGATCTTCCTCCTAATTCCTAGCACTATAGTATGATTTACGAAGATTATAATACAGTTTTCTCATATTGTCGATGTGCAAGCCTAAATCGAGGTTCCAGTTTATTCTTTTCTAATGGTCTCCAATCTGATAGACTATACTTTAACGATTTTTCGGTAGAGGAGAGAACGGCCATGCAGAAACCAGCCCTGAAGGAACAGTTACAGAGAAAAATTATGATCCTCGACGGTGCGATGGGCACTATGATTCAGCAAGCGGATTTAAATGCGGACGACTTCGGCGGTGAAGACCTGGAGGGCTGTAATGAAATGCTGGTGCTGACGAGGCCCGATGTCATTTCCTCCATTCATGAGGCTTATCTTGAAGCCGGTGCGGATATCCTTGAAACGAATACGTTCGGATCCACAAGTGTTGTCCTTGCAGAATATGAGCTTCAGGACCGCGCAGTCGAGCTCAACCTGGAGGCCGCTCGTCTGGCTGTGGACGCGGCAAGGAAATTCTCCACCCCGGAATGGCCCCGATACGTGGCGGGTGCTATGGGACCAACGACAAAGACGCTATCTGTTACCGGGGGCGTGACGTTCGACGAACTCGTAGAAAGCTATTATGAGCAGGCGAAGGCACTTATTGAAGGCGGTGTAGATGCGCTGCTGCTCGAGACTTCCCAGGATACGCTGAACGTGAAAGCAGGAACAATCGGGATCCGTAAAGCTTTTGAAGCTACCGGGATCGAGCTGCCGCTGATGATATCAGGTACGATCGAACCGATGGGCACAACGCTTGCAGGCCAGAATATCGAATCATTCTATATTTCGCTGGAGCATTTGAAGCCGGTATCGGTTGGCTTGAACTGTGCGACAGGCCCTGAATTTATGCGGGATCATATCCGGACCTTGTCAGACATTGCGTCGAGTGCGGTAAGCTGTTATCCGAATGCCGGGCTTCCTGACGAGAACGGGCAGTACCATGAGTCCCCGGAATCACTTGCCAAAAAAATGGCGGGTTTTGCGGAACAGGGCTGGTTGAATATTGCAGGCGGATGCTGCGGTACTACGCCGGATCATATCCGGGCTATGGCTGTGACGTTGAGCCGGTTTGAGCCTAGGTCCCAAAGCGGGGCTCATCCTCCTGCTGTATCCGGAATCGAGACGGTGTACATTGAATCGGAAAACCGTCCATATATGGTGGGAGAGCGAACGAACGTCCTGGGATCCCGGAAGTTTAAGCGTTTGATTGCCGAAGGTAAGTACGAGGAGGCGTCCGAGATCGCAAGAGCGCAAGTAAAGAGCGGCGCTCATGTCATCGACGTTTGCCTTCAGGATCCGGACCGCGACGAAGCGGCCGATATGCAGAATTTTCTTGAACTTGTCGTGAAAAAGGTGAAAGTTCCCCTTGTCATTGATACAACCGATTCGAATGTAATGGAGCTGGCATTGAAGTATTCCCAAGGGAAGGCGATTATTAACTCCATTAATCTTGAGGACGGCGAGGAGAAATTTGAACATGTGGTCCCGTTGATTCACCGATACGGGGCGGCTGCCGTTGTCGGTACGATTGACGAACGGGGGCAGGCAATTACCCGCGAAGACAAGCTGGAAGTAGCCAAGCGCTCGCATGATCTGCTAGTCCATAAATACGGTATGAATCCGTCCGATCTTATTTTTGACGCGCTGGTGTTTCCTGTAGGAACAGGAGATGAGCAGTACATCGGATCCGCTAAGGAAACGATTGAAGGGATCCGCTTAATCAAGGAAGCTTTACCTGAATGCCAAACCATACTCGGCGTAAGCAATGTATCCTTCGGACTTCCGGAGGCCGGGCGCGAGGTGTTAAATTCCGTCTTTTTGTATCACTGCACCAAAGCCGGCTTGGATTACGCGATCGTAAATACGGAAAAGCTGGAAAGGTATGCGTCTATTCCCGAAGAAGAACGTATTCTTGCCGAGAAGCTGATTTTCGAAACGAACGATGATACGCTTGCCGCGTTTGTTGCAGCGTTCCGGAACAAGAAAGTCGAGAAGAAGGAGAAAATCTCGAATTTGTCCTTGGAGGAACGGCTGGCTTCGTACGTTGTTGAAGGAACAAAAGAAGGTCTGGTTCCGGATCTGGACGAAGCGTTAAAGAAATATACCGCCCTTGATGTGATCAACGGTCCGCTGATGAAAGGCATGAGTGAGGTCGGGCGTTTATTCAATAACAATGAGTTGATCGTTGCCGAAGTGCTGCAAAGCGCGGAAGTGATGAAAGCCTCGGTATCTCATCTGGAACAGTTTATGGAAAAGAACGAGACTTCCGTGAAAGGCAAAATTCTTCTCGCTACGGTGAAAGGCGACGTCCATGACATTGGAAAGAACCTGGTCGAAATTATTTTGTCGAACAATGGTTACCAGATCGTGAATTTGGGTATTAAAGTACCGCCGGAACAGTTGATTGAAGCTTACCGCAGAGAAAAACCGGATGCGATCGGTTTATCAGGGCTGTTGGTGAAGTCGGCGCAGCAGATGGTCATAACCGCCCAGGACTTGAAGACGGCAGGTATTGATGTCCCGATTCTCGTAGGCGGAGCTGCGTTAACAAGGAAATTTACGAAAACAAGAATCTCGCCGGAATACGAGGGTTTAGTGCTTTATGCAAAAGATGCAATGGACGGACTGGACATTGCAAATAAGTTGAGCGACCCGGAACAGCGGGCTGTCTTGGTGGCGGAACTGAGAGAGAGCAAAGAGTCCGATGTGATGGAATCGGGCAAGAAAGAACTGCCCCAGCTCACGAGAGCGGTGCGCTCGAATATCGACCCGGATGCGCCGGTCTTTACACCGCCTGATTTGCAGCGCCATGTACTCAGGGATTACCCGATCAGCCACATTATTCCCTACGTGAATATGCAGATGCTGCTGGGTCATCATTTAGGACTGAAAGGCTCGGTGGAGCAGCTTCTGGCCGAGAAGGATCCGAAAGCGATGCAGTTGAAGGATGTCGTGGACGGACTGCTGCACGAAGCGATTGAACGCGGCATTATCAAGACGCAAGGCATGTACCGGTTCTTCCCGGCCCAATCATCCGGAAACGATGTAATTATTTATGATCCGGAGGACCACAGCAAGGTGCTGAAGACGTTCACGTTCCCACGGCAGCAGGTAGAGCCTTATCTGTGCTTGGCGGATTTCTTGAAATCCGTTGACAGCGGTGTAATGGACTATGTCGGTTTCCTTGTTGTAACAGCAGGGGCTGGCGTACGCGACTTAGCTGAAGAGATGAAACAGCAGGGAGACTACTTGCGCATGCATGCTCTGCAAGCGGTAGCTCTGGAGCTGGCGGAAGGGTTTGCGGAGCGGATCCACCAGATTATGCGGGATGTGTCCGGTTATCCGGATCCCGTCGAGATGACGATGAAACAGCGTCTCGGAGCCCGTTATCAGGGGATCCGGGTATCATTTGGTTACCCGGCCTGCCCGAACCTGGAAGATCAACAGCCGCTGTTCGAACTGATGCATCCGGAGGATATCGGTGTCGAGCTCACGGACGGGTTCATGATGGAGCCCGAATCTTCGGTGTCCGCTATGGTATTCGCACATCCGCAAGCACAGTATTTTAATGTGGACAAAGCCTAACTAATTAATTAGTTAATGGCATAAAGTAATAGAAGGAGCAAGCCTTCATCCCGGGGATGAAGGCTTTGTTCGCAGACATGGAGGTATGCGATATGGAGTTGTTGTTTCTCGGAACAGGGGCCGGCATGCCGACCAAAGAGCGGAATGTGACTTCCATAGCTCTAACAATGTATGAGGAACGCGGATCATTCTGGATGTTCGACTGCGGGGAAGGGACGCAGCATCAAGTGCTGAAATCTCCGCTAAGGCTCAGCAAGCTGGAGAAGCTCTTTGTTACTCATTTGCACGGCGACCATATTTTCGGGCTGCCGGGTCTTCTGTCCAGCAGATCGAATCAGGGGGGAACCGCTTCCCTGACGTTGTACGGACCTCCCGGCATAAAAGAATATATAAGGACTTCCATGCAATTAAGCCAATCAAGAATGAACTATGAACTGAATATTATTGAAATACAGGAAGGTATCGTGTTTGAGGACGAACAAGTCTCAGTGAGCGCACGGATGCTGGATCACAGAATCGACAGCTACGGGTACCGGATAGAAGAAAAACCGAAACTTGGGACGCTGCTCACCGAGAAGCTGAACGGTTTAGGTATCAGGCCAGGTCCCCTGTTCGGGATGCTGAAGCGGGGGATGGATGTGACGCTGGAGGACGGTACGAGAATTATTGCGGCTGATGTGGTTGGACCGCCTGTGCCCGGCAGAACGATCGTTATTTTGGGGGATACCCGGCCGAGCGAAGGTTCCGCGGCCTTAGCCAAACGTGCGGATGTTCTGGTACATGAAGCCACATTTGCACAGGAGCTCTCTGATCTTGCCAAGGAATACTATCACTCCACGACAAAAGAAGCGGCGCAAACGGCCGTTGAAGCGGAAGTGAAGGCATTGATCCTGACACATATTAGCGGGCGGTACGCTCAAGATGGGGCCCAGCTCCTTGAAGAGGAAGCCCGTTCTTTATTTCCGAACGCTTATGTCGCCCATGATTTCTGGTCGTACGAAATTCCGGTAAAAAGCAGAGAGGAGATTTGACGCACGATGCAGCAATTTACGATACGCCCTAAAGCTCCCTTTGATTTTGAACGGATGACGAGAAGGCTCCAGGGCGTTTCTCATGAGATGTTCCGATATGAAGCTGATGCTCTTGTAAGGACTCTGCGTGTCGGCGGAAAAGTGTACCTCATTGCTATCCGGTCAACCGGCAGCGTAGAAGAGCCTGAAGTCCAGGTAACAGTCCGAAATGAGGCAAGCCGGGAAGAAGCCGGACTGATCGAAAGCAGGGTTCGTGACATCCTTACAGCTGATGTTGACCTTCAGGCTTTTTATAACCATGTTTCCCAAGATCCGGTGCTGCTCAAGCTGACAAAAGCGCATTATGGGCTCAGGTTCATATTAGAAGCGGATTTGTTTGAATGTATGGTCAAAACGGTCATCGGTCAACAGGTCAATCTGACCTTTGCCTCTACGTTGAACAGGAGGTTGATTGAAGCAGCCTCTAAACCGCTGGAGCATGAAGGGGAGTTGTATCCCGTATTCCCATCCGCAGAGCAGGTGGCTGCATTAAGTTATGAACAGCTGAGGGAAAACCAGTTCAGCCAGCGTAAAGCGGAATACGTGATTGATTTTGCGCGTGCCGTAGCAAGCGGGAGTTTGGATTTGGAAGAGCTTCGCAGCCTGGAAAGCGATCAGATTATGGAACGGTTCATCAAGCTGCGGGGGATCGGGCGGTGGACGGTCGAGTGCTTCCTCTTGTTCGGCTTGGGCCGCCCCAATCTTCTCCCAGCGGCCGATATCGGACTTCGGAATGCGGTACGTAAAGGTTATGGGCTGGAAGAACAGCCGGGAGAAGGATACGTTAGGGAACTCGGACGAGCGTGGGCACCTTGGGAGAGCTACGTTACCTTTTATCTATGGGAAAGCCTGAATCAAAAGGAACCGTTGCCGTCGCCGTTAACAAATCCTTTATAACTGAAAATTATGCTAGATACATCTCCATGAGTTTGGCTGGATAAAACGCAGCTGGGACGCCTTATGTATCAACGAAAGCTGAGTGGTGACTATATTTTTCTAATTAATGGATATGATATAGTGGTAAGCTACTGCATCTAAGGAGGATCCCAATGCTATTATCCGATAATGACCGTTCCGTCATGGAACAAGCGTTGACTGAAGCCATCAACCACAGCGGTTCTTATCAGTCCAAAATCCATTACCGCCAGCTGCTGACCAAACTGCAGAATGTGCCTCACCGCAATGCGGCTGAATCGGCCGAAACCCCTTATCAGGACGGGTTCAGATACGATTACGATGACAGCGCCGGACTGATTTGAGCGAAAACTTTTCCCGGGAAAGCGCAAGATACGACACGAATGGAGCCGAATCCGTCAGGAAGTCGGCTTTTTTACTTGCTTTCGACACAAACCAGGCAGGAAGTCCTGCTCCGCAGGGAGTTATTTTCAGGGGAATCAAGGGTAATGATAGAGGACGTTACGAAAAGGAGCCCTGCTATGCAGATCGATCTTACCGAAAAACAATTGCATACTTCTCTAGGACAGTTCATTTTCCCGTTCTCCATCATCCGAGGTTCACGTAAAGCGCTGGTCAGCCGCTTGCATGAGGACGGTTTCCAGCCGTTTTATTTAAACGATATTAAGCTGGAAGATGCGTTTTACGGAGAAGGCTATAAAGTGTCGCATGAGCGGATGGAAAGGTACTATCTCCCGTTTACAAGCTCGATCCTGTTTCCCCATCAGCCCGATCCCGAGTCGTTTATGCGCTATTCCATCCGGACCGAGCTGGATTGTACGCTGCAAACCGCATTTCACAATATTCCGTTTCGGATCCATTCTTTAGATGCCTTCATCTGTCCGTTTGACATCGGATTTATTACTGTACGTACTGAAATGACAGGGGAAGAGCTGGACTTTACGACAGCGTTGGAGTTCGCGAACAGGTTCCGCGTGCTGCAGGATAAAACTTCACAGGATATCAAAACTGCCATTTTGCATGAGGGGAACGCATATCAAGAGGTGGAAGAGTTTATTTTTCATCGGCTAGCAGCGGGCATTCTTCCTTTTTTGGATAAAGACGGAATGGAGGGGGCTTATTTTGAAACGCTTCCCTATTTCATGGATGAACGGATGTTTGTATCCTGCTTTTTCGGGTTCAGCGAAAGCACGGGTTTCAGCCAGTCGGACTTATACCGGGCATCCCGGTTGAATGGAGTGGGGGATGACGGAAAACCGTTTATCAGTGCCAGCAATCCCCGGTACATTGACGAATATGTTCGAAAGCACGGTTACGACAGATGGGATCCGGACACGTATTATATGATGAATGAACATACCTTTTCCTGTTTGACCAATCAGACCGGGGAGGAAGCGCGCTTTCTGGCAAACCAGATGTACGGGGAGTATTATTACAGCCTGTTGTTGAATATGTTCCATAAAATTGTGCTGCTCAAACTTTCGAATCGCTATTCCCAAGTACGGATGGCTAAAGATCAGCATGCGATTGAGGAATTGATCCGTAATATTACGAAATTTTCTTCCAAGTATTTCTTTCTGGAGCTAGTGTCGCAGTCGCAGGGCCGGGAAATCTTCATCAAAATGCGCTCTCTGTTCGCCAATCAGGAATTGTACGAGGATGTCAAAGAAACGTTGACCGATCTATTCAAATATCAGGAAACTTTTGCTTCCCGCAACAGGAATTACCTGCTGACCATATTGACAGTGTATACTGTAATTTCCGGTATTTACGGCATGAATCAAGTCATCGAGGACTTAAAAGCTCCTGTTCAGTGGAATAAAATGGCGGAGTACTCTGTATTTGAATATATAGCCTTGTTCCTTGCTTTTTCGGGGATCGTAGTCGGTTTCGTACTGGGTATTACAGTATTGGTCGGGTGGGTCAGGGAGCAAGTCCGAAATCGAAAAGAATAAGCCGTGGCTAGACCGTTTTCCTTCCGGAAAGCGGTTTTTTTAAATATCAAAAAGTATAAGTTTAATCTTCTACATAGTTCTGGTATTTCTCCAGAACGAAACGATCATTTTGCCTAAAGGACGACGTAAGCCGTTTCACCTTGTTGAATCAAATAAGTTTATTGTCACCCGAACACGCATTCTGTACAATAAGGAAGAGGACGGAGAAGCAGGAGGTTCCGAAATGAATCGATTAACAGGCAAAGTCGCTTCGATGGAAGAATGGATCGAAGTGATCCGGCAGACGCCGGACATTATGAATCAAGTAACGCATTGGCACACGATTCCTCCCCGGGACGCCAGCTATGCGCCTTTTCCGGGGGATCTTCACCCTGATTTGGCGGCGGCCCTGACGGAAAGAGGCATCGGTCAATTATATACGCATCAAGCCGCATCCTACAGAGAAGTCAGGGATGGCAGGCATGTGGTGACGGTCACACCGACCGCATCGGGCAAGACGCTTTGCTATAACCTTCCTGTAGTGCAGAAGATTATGGAGGATGAGAGTGCCAGGGCCTTGTATCTGTTTCCGACAAAGGCGCTGTCCCAGGATCAGGTAGCGGAGCTGCAGGAACTGGCCGACACGATGGAAGCGGATATCAAGACACATACATATGACGGGGATACTCCTCCTACGGTACGCCAGGCAATCCGCAATGCGGGCCATATCGTAGTGACGAATCCGGATATGCTGCATTCCGCCATACTCCCGCACCACACGAAGTGGGTGAAATTATTTGAGAACATTAAATATATCGTCATCGATGAGGTCCACTCCTACCGCGGGGTTTTTGGAAGCCACGTGGCCAATGTGATCCGACGGCTGAAACGAATCTGTAAATTCTACGGCTCGTCGCCGCGGTTTATTTGCGCTTCGGCGACGATTGAGAACCCTCAGGAGCATGCCGAGCGGCTGATCGGGGAGAAGGTGTCGCTCGTAAATACAAACGGCGCCCCGGCCGGAGAGAAGCATTTTGTGTTCTACAATCCGCCGGTAGTAAACCAGCAGCTGGGTATACGAAGGAGCAGCGTACTGGAGACGCGCAAATTGGCCGGGTCCCTGCTCAAACAGGGCATTCAGACGATTGTGTTTGCGCGAAGCCGGGTGCGGGTGGAGATCTTGTTGACCTATTTGCAGGATCTGGTGCAGCATGAACTGGGCTCCAAATCCATCCGGGGCTACCGGGGGGGCTATTTGCCGAAGCTGCGCCGCGAAATTGAGAAGGGGCTGCGAAGCGGGGAAATCCGCGGGGTCGTTTCTACGAACGCGCTGGAGCTCGGCATTGATATCGGCCAGCTGCAGGCTTGCGTGCTGAACGGATATCCAGGCACGATTGCGAGCACTTGGCAGCAGTCGGGGCGTGCAGGACGCCGTCAGGGAAGCTCGATCACTTTCATGGTGGCCAGCTCTAACCCGCTGGATCAGTATATTATCCAGAATCCGGACTATTTCTTCGAAAAGCCTCCGGAGCGGGCGCTGATTCATCCGGACAACCTTATCATCCTGATCGATCATGTGAAATGCGCAGCTTATGAGCTGCCGTTCGAGACGGGAGAGAAGTTCGGGGATGAGTCTTTAAGCGACATCCTTGAATTCATGGTCGAAGAAAAAATACTTCACTACGTTAACAATCGGTGGTATTGGATGGAGCAATCGTTTCCGGCTCATGATATTTCCCTTCGTTCCGCAGCACAGGAGAATTTTATTATTGTCGATATAACGGCTCCAGGCCACCGGGTTATTGGGGAAACGGACCGTTTCAGCGCCCCGACGCTGATACATGAAGAAGCGATTTATATTCATGAGGGAGTCCAGTACCAGGTGGAGAAGCTGGACTACGAAGAAAAGAAAGCCTATGTCCGGGAAGTCAATGTAGATTACTTCACAGATGCCAGCATGGCCGTGCAGCTGAAAGTGCTGCATGTGGACCGGGAGAAGAATGACGGCGTACTTCTGCGCCAGTACGGCGAGGTGACCGTGAATGCAAAGCCTACGATATTTAAGAAGATTAAGCTGCGCACTCACGAAAATATCGGTTCCGGCCCGATACATCTTCCGGAAGAGGAGCTGCACACCAGTTCATACTGGTTCTCTTTCAATGAGGAAGTAGCCGTTAGGAAGACGACTAACGAGATGCAGTTCGCTTTGCTTGGCATTGCCAACGTATTGATTCACATTGCTCCTCTGTATTTGATGTGCGATCCGATGGATATCCGCGTTGTGCCGCAGGTGAAGGCGATTCATACGAAGTTGCCTACGGTTTACTTCTATGACCGTTATCCGGGAGGAATCGGCCTTAGCGAACGGCTTTACGAGGTGCATGACCAGCTACTGGAGCAGGCCCAAACCCTAATCCGGAACTGCGGATGCATGAGCGGATGTCCGGCCTGCGTAGGGCCCATCGAGGAAGTCGGTTTGCTGGGGAAGCAGCAGGCGCTTGAACTCCTGGCAGAGGCGAGGGCGGGCCAATGAGCGGACTCAAGGATAGGCTGAGCCGGCTGAAAGGCAGTATGACCGGCGTTAAAGCCGGGGACGCTGCAATTGTAGTAGAGGATTCCGCCACGGACGAAACTGCTCAGGCAATAGAAGATCCAAATGCTGACGTTTCTGCTCACGGTCACCAGTGGATGGGTGCGGAAGGGCGGATGGAGGCCAATGAATACGGGCCTTTTTTGATCCGAGAGGTCAAGTATCCGTTGGGTCACCAGCATGGACATTACACGTTGGATAAACTGATTCGCCGTGCTTCCGAATTAACCTTGACGGATAGCCTGGAACCTCTCCGGCATGATCGGATGCTGTTTTTCGACACGGAGACGACGGGCTTAGGCATCGGTGCCGGTAACGTCCCGTTTATGATCGGAATCGGCTTTTACACGGAGGAACACTTTATCGTGGAACAGCTGTTCATCCGCAATCCCGCGGAGGAAACGGCAATGCTTGTGTATCTTCAGGAGAAGCTCGGCAGGTATACTCATCTCGTATCGTACAATGGCCGCACGTTCGACTGGCCGATCGTAATGAACAGATATGTAATGAACAGGCTCCGGTTTCAGACGAACCATGTCCGCCACCTGGATCTTCTTTACCCGTCCCGCAGTTTATGGAGAGATACGCTGGAATCATGCCGGCTTGGTGTAGTCGAGGAAGAACGGCTGGGCATTGAACGCGGACATGATGTGCCGGGATCGATGGCCCCAGCCCTCTATTTCCAGTATTTAGCGACCGGCGATTCGTCGGTTTTAGAAGGGGTCTTCCGGCATAACGAGCGGGATATCGTGACGCTGGCCTGCCTGTCGGCCCATTTCGGGAGGCTGCTCAGCGGGGATGTTCCATGGGAGCAATTGCAGCCCGAAGAGCTTTACAGGATCGGGCTCTGGTTCGGGAAGGCGGAGAAGCAGGAGTTGTCGGCTGAGGCGTTCCGCCGGCTCACTGCGCTGCCGGACAAGCAAGCAGCCTCTTATTATATTCCTTTAGCTGAAATACACAAGAAACAAGGGAATTACGACGCAGCCGTTGAGCTATGGCTCAAATACATTGGTTCCAGCGGGAAGAGTTCTTTTCATAGTCTGGAACCCTACGTAGAATTATCCATGTATTACGAACACCGCTGCAAAGATTATATGCTTGCTTTGTATTATGCGGAGGAAGCCGCAGATATCGCTTCCCGCAGGCAGAGCCTGTCCCGCAGAGATAAGAAACAACGAGATCAAGTGCAGGCGCTTGAGAAAAGAGCGGAACGTATCCGCCTCAAACAGGCGCGAGCGGCAGGAAAGATGCAAATAGAACCGGACGTATGGCAATTGCCGTAATATTTGCACTTGCCGGCCAGTCGGTGTACATTCTTAATAATGTGTTTGGAATCTGGTAAGCGGAAGGAAGTTGATTATGAAAGCTGTTCATTTTGCATTCGTAGGCCTAGGAGCCATTGCCAAAACTCATATTGTAGCATTGAAAGCGATGCCGGTGATTATGGATTTGCCGTATGTTCCTGTTTTGGATACGCTGGTTACCCGTAATCCGGAGGCAAAACGTGCTCAAGCCGAAGCCATGGGCTTTAAGAGGGTGACGGCCTCGCTTGAAGAAACGCTGCAGGACGGAGCCATCGACGTTGTCGATATTTGCACACCCAATGCCATGCATTACGACGACGTGCTTACAGCGGCCCGGGCGGGGAAGGCCGTCTATTGCGAAAAGCCGGTTACCGAAAGTTATTCCCGTTCCAAACAGCTTGCGGAGGCAGCGGGTCCGGCTTTGTTCAATCAGGTGGCGCTGGTATACAGATTCCATCCCGGCGTGATGAGAATCCGCGAGGCGCTTTCCCAGGGCGTGATAGGAGAAGTACTGCAGTGCCAGGCTTCCTACCGCAGATCGGGGTATCTGAATGCCGAACGGCCGGTCAGCTGGCGGCTGCGTTCGGATGTTTCCGGCGGCGGAGGGGCGATCACGGATTTAGGGGTGCATGTGTTGGATGTTCTTCGCCATTTATTGGGGGAGATTGAGGACGTGCAGGGCCGCGTACATACGTATGTGAAGCGCAGGCCGACAGATCATACGCAGACGCAATGGGTAGATATGCAGGTAGACGATCATGCGGTCATGGACGTAAAGATGGCTTCCGGCGTTACCGGTACTGCAGAGGTATCCAGAATCGCATGGGGATCCGAAGCGTTCCAAATTAACTTGTTCGGCACAAAAGGAAGCATCACTATCGACCTGGAGAAAGAGTATGTGCCCAACATCAAGCTGCTGGACGGTTCATCTCCGGCCACTCCCAAGACGGCATCCCTGTCGCTCGTTCCGGATGACAAGACGACGTTAGGCATGGCACAAGACTGCCATCTCGGCGGATTGAACCATTTTCTTCAGCGGTTGACGGCAGACGGAAACGAACGGTTCCCCGGCCTTGCCCCGAAGATCGAGGATTGCCTGGTTGCCGAATATTGGGTGGATCAGGTTTTGCGAGCGAACGGCAAGGCATAGTTTGAACGCTGACGCTGTTTTAAGAGCAAGAGCAATGATTGTATAGTTTAATGCTCGTACAGAGAGGATCAATTCAGCACATGGCTACAGATAACATGGGTTTGCTTATAGATTTGGACGGTACCGTTTACCATGGCAACCGGATGATTCCGTTCGCGGATCAATGGATCGCTAGTCTCAAAGAGGATGGCATTCCATTTCTCTTCGTTACTAACAACTCCTCGCGGACTCCGGAGGCTGTTGCGGCGCATCTTCGCAGCATGGGGATCGATGCCGCTTCGGACGATGTGTACACGGCAGCCCAGGCAGCCGCACAGTACATTACCGAGCAGAAGCTCGGCAGACGGGTGTTCTGCATAGGTGAGTCAGGCCTGCAGCAGGCGCTGCAAGAAGCCGGGCTCAGCCTGGCGGAGCCCGGCAGCGAAGAGCCGGTCGATGCCGTCGTGCAGGGCATCGACCGCGACTTCACCTACGCGAAATTATCGCAGGCGGTGAAGTCGATTCTGGACGGCGCCCGTTCCGTCCAGACAAACCCGGACTTGCTGCTGCCGTCCGATACGGGGCTGATCCCCGGGGCCGGGACGATCGGCGCAGCCATCCAGGCCGGCAGCCGCACGGCGCCCATCGTGATCGGCAAGCCATCGCCGATCATCATGGGCTACGCGCTGCAGCGGCTCGGCTGCGCCCGTGAACAGGCTGTCGTCATCGGCGACAACCTGTTCACGGACATCGGCGCCGGGATCGCTGCCGGCTGCCGCACCGTTCTTGTCCTGACGGGAGTCACCACGCAGGACAACATGGAAGAGCAGATCCGCCTGGCCGGCCACCGGCCGGATGCGGTTTGCCGCGATCTGCAGGAGCTGCAGGGGTATATTCGCTCGCAAATTCGGCTATAAGTGAGATTAAGCGATACTGATTTCACTTTGCACCGAATCGGAGGAATGGGCCATGCCGGAACTGCCGGAGATGGAAACATATAAACAGCTGCTCACCGAGAAGACAGCAGGCAAGAAGATCGGCGCCGTTACCGTAGAGCGGGAAAAGTCGGTTAACATGCCTGCTTCTTTATTTTCTTCGGAGCTGGAAGGGCGAACCGTTACATCGTACGGCCGCAGGGGGAAACATTTATTGTTTTTCCTTGATGACGGTAGACTTCTTGCGCTTCATCTCATGCTGGGAGGCTGGATGTTTTACGGTATTCCGGAGGAGAAGCCTGACCGCAGCACGCAGGTAGTTCTTCAATTTGGAGACGAGCGTTTATTTTTCTTCGGTTTACGGCTGGGTTATCTTCACCTGCTCACGGCGGAGGAAGCCTATGAACGATTTTCGCAGCTGGGACCGGAACCGTTAGACGAAATTATGACGGAGCAGGCATTCCACGATCTGATCTCATCCAAAAGCGGAGCCCTGAAACCCAAACTCGTAGATCAGTCAGTATTGGCCGGCATCGGCAACTGCTATTCGGACGAAATCTGCTACCATGCAGGAATCAGGCCGGACCGTTCCATTCAGGGCATGCCGGACGCGGCTTTTTCGCTGCTGTACCGGTCCATGCATGAAGTGTTCGAGGAAGCAATCCGTTATGGAGGATATATGGAGAATCCTTTATATACAGGCGATAAGCTGACCGGAGGTTTCAACGACCGCTGCCGCGTTTACGATAGGGAAGGACAGCCCTGCTTGCGGTGCGGCCATCCGATCGTGAAAAGGATGTTCAATTCCCGCAAATTATTCTATTGCGCAAACTGCCAACGATAAGGAGGTTGTTTACGATGGATAAACCGCTGTATGCAGGAGCTCATATCAGTATCAGGCAGGGGTATGCGGGAGCAGCCCGGACAGCCGCGCGCATCGGAGCTGGCGCGTTTCAGTATTTCCCCAAGAATCCCCGGAGCCTTACGGTGAAAGCCTTCAACCGCGAGGATGCTGCGGCGTGCGCTGCCTTTTGCCGTGAACATGATATTCTCTCGATTGCCCATACCCCTTACCCTACGAACACGACGGCGGAGAAACCGGAGCAGGTGAGGTTGAATGTCCATTCGATTCTCAATGACTTGGAAATTGCCGAAGCCTGCGGATCGGTAGGCATTATTGTGCATTTTGGCACTTATAAAGGGAAAGACCCGTTACAAGGGTACCGAAATATTATACAATTGTTAAATGAGGTTTTGGATGGCTGGGAAGGCCGGACATTACTGCTACTGGAAAATCAGGCAGGCGAAGGCAATCTGATGGGTACGACGATGGAAGAGATGATGCAGATCCGAAGTCTGGTGAACCATCCGGAGAAGATCGGGTTTTGCCTTGACACCTGCCATGCATTTGCAAGCGGATTATGGAAAGAAGATCAATTTGAAGAAATGAAAGCCAAAGGGGAGCAGCTCGGCTATTGGAACCATGTAAAGGCCGTTCATCTGAACGATTCGATGTACCCGGCTCTTTCGTACCGGGACCGTCATGAGAATATCGGCAAAGGTTATATCGGTGAAGAGAGGATGAAGCTGCTTCTTCAGTCTGATATCGTAAAGGATATTCCTGTCGTGTTGGAAACCGAGGCCGCAGGCGGTTCTCATCAAAGTGAAATAGAGCTGGTTTACCGACTTTCCGGACTCGGCGCCAGAAGCCCGAAACCCTAAGGGGGAGTTTGCCGTGATTCACCTGTATATGGACGATTACCGCAGGAAGCCGGAAGGCTTCGTGCTGGCGAGAACGATCGATGAGTGTATGGACCTGCTGGAGCAGGAGAAAGTGGACATTTTGTCCTTGGACTACGATTTGGGCTGGGGAGAACCGAATGGTTTGGAGACCGTCCGGCGGCTGCTAATGGGGAACCGCTTTCCGCGCAAAATCTATCTTCACAGTTCCAGCATAGCTGGCAGAAAAGTGATGTACGAGGCGCTATACGGTGCCTTGCCTGAAAGCGTCGAACTCTATATGCACCCTGTACCGGATGCGCTAATGGATGAGATTGCCTCGAAGGGGGCTCAAGGGAAGTGAAGGAACTGACGGAGAAAGAAGCGGCTGAACGCCGTTTCGGGGGAAACTTCGCTTTGTTCCTGTACACACCGTTGTGTGGAACCTGCAAAGTCGCGGCCAGAATGCTGGAGATTATTGAGGCGATGCATCCGGAAGCACCCTTCTATCAGACCAATGTGAATTTTGCCCCTGATCTGGTCCAGCGTTTTCAGATTACAAGCATCCCTTGTATTCTTATATTTATTGATGGAAGACCTGTTGAAACTTTATATGCCATGAAATCGGTGGACGAGTTATATACCAAGTTGAAGCCAGTCATAGAACGTTCATAGGAGAGGGAGTTCCTGATGATTGAGTTAAACCGTTTGTTTTTACGCAGAGATACGACGCAGATATTGGACGATGTCAGCCTGACAATCAACAAGGGCGAACACTGGGTGATCCTTGGCAAAAATGGCTCAGGCAAAACCTCAATCCTTGAAATGGTAAACGGCTATCTGTTTCCTTCTTCGGGGACGGTCAGCGTGCTCGGGAATATGTACGGTCAAGTAGATGTGCGTGAGATGCGCAAAAAAATCGGATACATCAGCCAATCCCTTATGGACAAAATGGCGCTGCGCGACCCAGTATGGGAAGTAGTGGCCACAGGTGAATACGGATACCTCCGCTTCTACGAGGAAATTCCGGAGTGGCTGCAGAATAAAGCGCATCGTATGCTCGAGTTCGTAAAGCTGGAACATAGGGCCGGCCACGTTCTTGGAACGCTCTCACAAGGGGAACGCAAAAAAGCGATGCTTGCCAGGGCATTAATGTCCGATCCGGAGATCCTGATTATGGACGAGCCGTGTTCCGGCCTGGATCTGTATGAAAGGGAGCATCTGCTTGCTGCGATTAACGACCTTCACCAAAAGAATGCTGCAGTTGTCTATGTCACCCACCATATCGAGGAGATTATGCCGGTATTCACCCATGTGGCGCTTCTTGAGCAGGGACGGCTGGTTGCTGCGGGGCCTAAGCATGAGGTGTTGACGGTGGAAAATTTACATAAAGCTTATCAAATCCCGGTTTCCCTGGAATGGTCATCGGACAGGCCTTGGATCCGGGTTCTGTCATAGATCAGGTTTTGACGACAAAAATGAGGTGTAACGGTTGACTGAACAAGAAGCAGTAAAACAGTGCCGGCTGATCGGCACAAGCAATACAGGATTTGCCCAGCAGGCACAAGAAGAAATCAGACGGTTATTCGGGAGCGCCGTATTCACGTATATCGTTCCTTCAGAGGTGTTTCTTGCCGAACTACCTGTGGACAGGGAAGAAGCGCTTCGCTTGTTACAGGCAAATGAGCCTATGTTCCTGAGGCATATACAGCCTGTCTTGGAGGAAATCCGGTGGACGGAGAACCCGGAGAGCGTTACGGTTGAGCAAGCTGAGGAAATATACGCAAAGCTCAGTGAGTGGCTGATTCGTGAGAAAGCGGCCTTAGCAGGCAAAAAGATCGCTGTCCAGATCCGCCGATCTTCCCTGGCGCCTCAAGCGATAGGGAAACAGGCCATCAAGGAGGTGGCTGATGCAGTATTGGCCGAACAGCTTGGGTCCGAACTGGTTGTCCGGGGATCGGAACAAATCGTCTCCGTGTATATCGGAAAAGACCGGATTTATGCAGGCTATTCCAAGCCTGAGGAGAATTTGTCAGACTGGTCGGGCGGTGCGGTCCGTTTCCAAAAGGAAGAGGGACAAATTTCAAGAGCCAAATTCAAGCTTCTGGAAGCGGAGCAGCAGTTCGGCTTTTCCTTTAACCAGTTCCATCAAGCGCTGGACATCGGCGCAGCACCTGGCGGCTGGACTTCTCTGCTTCTGGAACGCGGTTTAAAAGTTACCGCAGTGGACCCTGCGGCCTTGGCGCCGCAATTAATGAAACACCCTAAACTTACCTACTTGAAGAAAAACGCCGGGGATGTCAAATTCGAACCGGGTTCATTCGATCTTCTTGTCTGCGATATGAGCTGGAGCCCCCGCATGATGGCCAAGCTGGTGGACGATTTGCTCTACGCGGTTCGGCCCGGCGGAAACCTGATTATTACTGTAAAGCTGCTTCATAAGAAAGCGTTCCAGACGGTGCGGGAAGTACTGGAGGTTTGGGAAGGATCACTTCAGCTGCTTCAGGCGAAACAGCTGTTCCATAACCGCGAAGAACTGACTTTATATTTACTAAGAGTTTAAAAAAACAACTGGAATGTTTTGTACAGGTTCCAGTATAATGACTGTAAGGAAAGCATCCTGAAAAGCGTATTCCGCCTATGAAGCGGATTACGGGCTTTGAAGGGGTGCTTTCATTTGTGTAAAGAACCCCTTGCGCAGTCTGAGCAGGGGGTTCTTTGGTTAAGGAGGAATAGAATGCCAACACAATGCAGTATACAGCCGCTGCCGCCGGGTACGGTCGTCATGGAACGATATCAGATTGAGAAGCATGTAGGTTCCGGGGGCATGAGTCATGTTTATAAAGCCCGCGATCTGCATCTCGGAGAGCGGGTCGTAGCCGTGAAGCAAGGGTTCGGGCTGCAGAGCAGAGAAGGCAGCTCGCAGGAAGAGGCCGACATCCTCATCCGGCTCCGTCACCCCGCCTTGCCGACGATATTGGATTACAGGCCGCAGGATGAATTCGGGATGAGTTACCTGGTTATGACGTATATCGAAGGGGAGACTGTACAATCGTGGTTTGACAGGAATGGACGGAGCTGTCCCGCTTCCCAAGCCTTGGAGTTTGCCGTCCAATTATGCGAAGTGCTTCAGTATTTGCACGAGCGCAACGAAGTAAAGCTGATCTATAGGGACTTGAAACCATCCAATGTCATGATGGATGCCGGGGGAAATCTGTATCTGATCGATTTCGGGATCAGCAGGCATTACAAGGAGCACCAAACTCGAGATACGGTAGCGATCGGTACGGTTGGTTTTGCTGCGCCGGAGCAGTATGGTACGGACCAAACCGATCATCGTTCCGATTTGTATGCGCTGGGAGCTTTTCTTTATTACCTTCTCAGCGGCGGGAAATTGCCGCCCATGCTGGACGAATGTGGGCCCGGGCATCTTCCGGGTATTGATGGTCTATTTTATCAAGTAATCTACAAATTGTTGAAGAGAAATCCTAACGAAAGGTATCAAAGCGCCGGAGAACTAAAGCATCAGCTTTCCGGCCTAGATTCAAGACGATCTCCATATTCCAATCGGGAACCACGATCACCTTCCCTATTTCTTCGACAACGTTTGATCGCATTCATAGGCTTGCATTCCGGGGCGGGGACTTCGTTTCTCGTCAAGGGACTGGAACATATACTGAAGGGCTTGGGCGTACCTGTAAAGACTGTAATCATCCAAGACAGGGCGAATATCAGTGCATTGCCCGGTTTAAAGGAGCCCGTGCTGCTGGCGGATCTTCCTTCCGGTTACTTTGGCCATCCTGTTGCGGCGGAAGCGGATGCAGTTGTTATCATTTCATCCTCCCTTCCTGAAGCCATGTCGGAACAATCGGCTGTCGACTACGCCCGGATCTCGCAACAATGGGCGGAGCAGGGAAAACAGGTGATCTGGCTTGCGAACCGCGATCTCCCGTTTCACGGCAGAAAACGATGGATACAAGCAATGCCGACAGCCCCGCTTTGTTTTGTTCCGGACTTCCCCTACGCCTGGATTGCGGAAAGTTACTGGACCGGCCTTACTTGGTTGGAACGTTCCGAGGCAAGGGAAACATTTGAAAAAGCGCTTTTTCCTCTGATAGAAAGCCTCCTTCCTGAAATAAAAACTAACCAGCCGCGCAAATTGCTGCATCCGATCTTAAAAAGAATCGGACTAGCATCAAATTAATGCTTGCACAATTACATAATTTTGTATATTATACAAATAAATATATTTGCACTTGCGGAAGCACCGCAGTTTGGCTCTCTTGAGCTTAAGCTGCGTGTGCTTTTTTTGCATTTAGGAGGTGAAACGTATTTTCAGTTGGATGACGGAGTTATCTGAGCAAAGCGCCAAACGGCTGGCTGCCGTTATGCTGGTCCTGGCCGCCATGTTTCTGCTGGCCGGACTTTCTCAGCTGCTGATGAAACTGAAGGAAGGAGCAGAAGTGTGGTAACGATCGTATGGGTGGACCCCGACCAGGAATATTTGCAGCTGGTCTCCAGATTCCTGCGCGTCTCGGGAAGGTTGTCGGAAATGAATGTGATCTATATCTCAAACCAGGAGGAGTGGGAGCGGTTCGCTGCCTCAGCGCAGCATTGCGATATTTTACTAATTCATGAGAATTGGCTGGAGAAGGGGCGTACGTATGCATCCCGATGTACCATAGCTGTGACGGAGAAGAACTCAAACGGGGAGACAGCTGAAAGAAGTGTCGCGAAATATCAATCCATGGATGCACTGCTTTCGGTGGTGTACAGCCTGTATGCGGATGCTGCGGGAGTACAATGGAATCGAACTGGAAACAGGGCTGCAAAGGTTATTTCCGTATTTTCCAGCTGCGGAGGCAGCGGAAAAACGACAGTAGCCGTGAATTTGGCCAAGCTTCTTTCGTCCGGCGGGAGCAGCGTGCTTTACCTTAACTTGGAATCCGTTACATCGTCAGATATATGGCTGGAGCCAGAAGGAGGAGAGAATTTCTCTACCATCATCTATTATTTGCAGCATGAACCCGAACAGCTTCCTGCAAAGCTGAGGGCCAGCATCCGGAAAGATCCGTATACAGGAGTTTACTGTATCAATCCTCATCATTCGGTAAGGGAGATGCAGCAGCTTTCCGGCGGACAAATGAAACAATTCATCGACCGGATCCTTGAGCTGGAGGAATACGATTATATTGTTATTGATCTGGAATCTGTATATCACGAGAGGGTTCTTGCTTCGATGCAGGCTAGCCAATGGACCATTTGGCTCTTGCTGGATGATCTACAATCCATAAGCAGAACGGCGCGATGGCTTGATGAACTTGCGTTTCGCCAACCTCAGGAGCATGCCTTCATCCGTCCGTCCCTCCGGTTTTTTACAAACAAATATACGGGCAGTATGCATCCTTCCGATCATTCTCTACAGATCAGCGGTGTGCTTCCCTATATTCCGCAGTGGAAAAATGTCCGAAGCAAGGAACAACTGCTTATGAACCGGATGTTTGACGATAATTTGATGCAGATAATCCATCTGCTGGGCGGAGCTGCGGGATGAATACAGAATTCCATAACAGAATGGTAGATGTAATCCGTGATTTGCTCGAGGACGCAGGATCACTGTCGGACGCAGACGTGCTAAAGCGGGTAGAAGAAGCTGTGCTGGGTCAGAAGGAATCCAATTACATGACTTCGTCGGAGAAGAAGGCCGCCGTGGACAGGCTGTTCCACACATTTCGCGGGCTCGATCTGCTGCAGCCGCTCCTGGAGGATGACAGTATCTCTGAAATTATGATTAACGGGTACAAGGATATTTTTATCGAGAGGGAAGGCCGAATGGAGAGGTACCCGCTGTCGTTCGAGAATCAGGAGAAGCTGGAGGATATCATTCAGATTATGGTTGCGAAAGTAAACCGGATCGTAAACGAAAGCTCTCCGGTTGTAGACGCGAGACTGGCCGATGGTTCGCGCGTGCATGTCGTATTGCCGCCCCTAGCTTTGAACGGCCCTACTGTGACTATCCGAAAATTTCCCGACCAGCCTTTGACCTTGGAGCAGCTTGTCACCACAGGTTCACTGACGGAGGAAGCTCGGCAGCTGCTTGTCAAATTGGTAAAGGCTAAATACAACATTTTCATCGGAGGGGGCACAGGTTCCGGTAAAACCACTTTTCTAAACGCTTTATCAGGTTATATTCCGGTCGATGAGAGAGTGATCACGATTGAAGATTCCGCTGAATTACAGCTTCATGGTATTGCAAACCTGGTATCTTTGGAAACGAGGAACAGCAATACGGAAGGGAAAGGAAAAGTGACCATCAGCGACCTGATCCGTGCGTCTTTGCGGATGCGGCCCAACCGGATCATTGTCGGGGAAGTCAGAGGGTCTGAAGCGCTTGATATGCTGCAGGCGATGAATACAGGCCATGACGGCAGCTTATCTACAGGTCATGCGAATTCTGTAACCGATATGATAAGCAGGTTGGAGACGATGGTGCTAAGCGCGGCTCCGCTGCCTATACCGGTAATCCGAAGCCAGATTTGTTCCGCAGTCGACATTATGGTGCACCTTTCCCGTCTGCGGGACAGGTCCCGGCGCGTCACCGAGATTTCCGAGGTGGCGGGGATGAATAACGGGGAAGTGATGTTGAACCCGTTGTACCGTTTTGAGGAAAACCTCGATGAACAGGGCGGCCGTATGGACAATACACTCCAAGTTAACGGCCGTCTTGTATCCTCAGGAAATCGGCTCCTCCGCACTCAGAAATGGCTAAATGCGGGGTTGAAGGAGGATGCGATGTGATCTGGATATGGGCCGCGGCGTTTGTGATTGCCGCAGGGTCTTGGGTTTTGTTTTTATGGAGAGACGGGAATTTAGGGTTCCCTGTATTACCTCGCTTCAATTCGGGATCAAGCTCCAGTAAAGATAGTACCGGGTCGGCAACGATGGAACACAAACCCGATTATCATGTTTATAAGCTGTCAACGAAGGAGAAGTGGACTGTTATTACGGCAGCAGCCGCAATGTTGTTTGTAATAGGGTTTATTTTTTACAAAAGCGTACTAATTTCTTTGTTCTTTACAAGCATTGCCTTAATGGCACCGCGGTACTGGAGCGCAAGGAAGGCAGAGATCAGAAAAAAGCGTCTGCAGTTAAGCTTCAGACAGATGCTTTACTCACTTTCTACCTCGCTTTCCGCAGGAAGATCTGTAGAAAATGCATTCAGAGAAGCATCCACCGATCTGAAATTTGTTTATCCTGATGAAGACACAGACATTCTATTTGAACTGGATGCCATTAACAGGAAAGTGGAGAACGGGCTTCCTCTGGAAAAGGCGCTGGCGGAGTTCAGCTCCAGAGCAGGCGTCGCGGATATTACCGTTTTTTATGAAGTGTTCAGCATTTGTAAACGGACAGGCGGAGATCTTGTGGAAGTGGTCCGCAAAACAGCCAATCAAATCGGGGAGAAATTGGAGACGGAACAGGAGATTGCCGTCATGATCGCCCAAAAAAAGTTCGAGTCGAGAATCATGTCTATCCTGCCTTTTGTCATTATCGGGTTTTTGAGCTTCGGTTCCGCTGACTATATGAAGCCGTTATACACGTTGCAAGGACATCTGATCATGACGGTTGCTCTGCTGCTCATCGCTGCCGCCGCTTCTCTTTCCGTCAAGATCATGGACATTAACGTATGAAAGCGGCATTCGTTCTATGGCTGTTGGTTCAATCGGTATTGATGATTGGGATTCTGGTTTCTCAAGGGAAGTTGGAGGACGGACGGTCAGGTTGGAAAGAGAGGTTGTGTCAGGCAGGCGTATGTATAATCAATTGGCTGGACCTTATGAGGAAGTTCCCTTCTCATACAGCATCCGTCCTGCAGTTATTGAAACAGCTGTCGTCAGGAAAAGCAGGATTGGAAGAAGTCAGGTTGTACTACGGCGTCATCTGCATTTCTATGGTTGGGAGCCATTTGTTATTTACCTTCCTATGTTGCGTGACGGAAGATGCTTTGGCTCTTTATGCCGCAGGTATAGTGCTTACAATTATGCTGCCTGCCGTGCGCATGAAACAACTGAAAAGCCGGGTGGACCGAAGAAAGACGGAGGTCGCAGCTGATATGCCGGAGCTGTTGGATAAGCTCGCACTGCTCATTAATGCCGGCGAAACTATTCAGGCTGCATGGAAGCGCTGCTCTCAGGAAGGTTCGATGAGCCGTCCGTTGTATATTGAACTTCGTAAATCCGCAGCGGAACTTGAGAGGCAGGTGTCATTCAGCAGAGTCATGGAAGGCTTCCACAAACGGTGCGGTGTCCAAGATACTTCGGTGTTTACGAACACGGTGCTGATGAACTACAGGAAGGGAGGGAATGATCTCGTGCTGTCGCTTCGTGAGCTGTCCAGGCAGCTTTGGGAGAAAAAAAGATCGGCGGCTAAGACGGCAGGGGAAGAAGCATCAGCCAAAATGGTCATGCCTCTGATGATTGTATTTGTAGTCATTTTACTGGTCGTGGCTGCCCCAGGCGTTATGATGATGAATTGAAGTTATGATTACTAAGGAGTGTGTCCGATGAATTGGAAAGAGTCATGGAAAATGTTTTGGAAAGAGGAAGAGGGATTAGGAACACTGGAAATGATTATGATTGTTGCGGTCATCCTCATATTGGCAGTGGCATTCCGGAAATGGATTATAGGCTGGTTTGAAAAATTATTGGGACAAGCAAATAACGAACTGAAGAGCAATACGGATACGGTGGACGCCACTCTTTTGAACCAAAGCAATTAATTATGAAGCTGCTTCGTTCCGCACAAGGGAGTTTTACTGTTGAAGCTTCACTTGTCTTCCCCGTTATTCTGCTGCTCACGGTCATTCTTATTTTCCTCAGTCTTCTCGTATATCAGAAAAGCGCAGTAACCCTACTTGCTGACCGTATGGCTCAGCGGAGCGCATCGCAATGGGATAACAGCAACCGGCTGTATCATTCCGGTGAATTTCTGCCAGGGCGTTACGACGGATTATACTGGCGCAATGTTCAGGACGATGAAGACGGACAGTTCCAATTTTTGATTCCTGGTTCGTCCAGGGAGATCCAGTTGGATACAAAAGAGGGTGTTCAAGCTGATACGCTGCCTCAGAAGAAACTTGGCAAGAGTGCCGCGAATCTTCCTGCCGGAGTCCATGGCAGGTTCAGCTATCATAACGGGCTTTTTAGCAGATCCGTATCGGTACATCTCTATAGCAAAATGGCGAATCCCGGTATTCTGGAGCCTTGGTTCGGGCAAGGAGCATTCTCCGGTGAAGCGAAAGCTTATATAACGGAACCGGTGGAATTTATCCGCAGCGTGGACCTGGTAAGGACTTATATGCCTTATATCCAGCACTATGTAAAGAGGTCTAAGCTGCAGCAGATTATGAACAGGTTCGCAAGCAAACCTTCCGCCGGACCGCAGGAGGCGGCAATGGCTTTTCGAACGCATGCCGATGCCAAGCAATTTCTTCAGAACACGGTCGGCGGGAAGGGAACCTCTTTTTCTACAGTACATACAGGCGAATGGCGAATGATCGATGCTTTGGATACAGATCAAGTAGCTCATCAGGCATATATCGGTTACCAGGGAGGAAGCAAAGCGCTGAAGGATCAGCTTGAGAAAGATGCGGAGCTGCTGGCTGACGGAAAAGTGAAAGGAGTGGTGTGGCATTTCTTTAAGAAAGACGGTATTGCGAAAGCCGGACTTTCTCCCTCTTTGCAGAAGCTTTTGGAATCACGCGGCATTATCGTTGTGCTGCATACGAACTAAGGCGGGAAATGAGCGGGGAAGCGTATCTGTATATCTCATTATCGTGACCGGGGCGATTTTTTTGCTTACAACCGTATTTATCGATTATGTCCGGATTTTAGTGGCAGGGAGGCAGGCCGAGCATGCCCTCAAAGCTTCAGTGCAGTCTGTGCTGGCTGCCTATGACCCTTCTTTGCAAAGCTATGGGCTTTACGGCGTCTCTTTATCTGAGGAGGAGATGACGACTTTAGCCCGGGAGGTGAGTACCAGAAATCTGCCGAGCTCAGACAAAGCTTCTTTTTCCTTTACGGATACGAAGGCAAATGAGCAAGGGATTCGTGTCCACGGTGTACATAGTTTAGCGAACGCTCAAGTGATGGAACAGGAAATACTGGAGGAAATGAAGTACAAAGCCCCGGTTGAGTTCACTCTGCGGCTGATAGAAATGTTTTCAAATATCCGCACGGAGACGCTTCAAACCAACACATTTGCCTCTAACGCAGATGAACTCGACAAGCTGATTCGGCTGCGGGACGATCACTTGAAACAAGCATATCACCGTTGGAGCGAATGGGAGCAGGCCAATGTAATAGCGGGGAACGACCGGCAAGTGTTGTTCCATCAGCTGTCGCAGACGGAAAACGAGATTGGACAAGCTTCATCAGCAGGGCCGCTTGTCGGGAGCAAGCGGAATCAAGAGGAGGAAGAGGCAAGAAAACAACGTCTTGCTCAGCTGAGAAGTTCGATAGATTCTATTTGGAGCCGGCTTCAGGTGACATCAGACCGGCAGATCGAAGCAGACAGTTCCTTTTTCAAAGAGATTACCCGGCAGTTGGAATTAGCGCAACAGGCAGACAGCAAAGTTCTCCAGTTTCTGGAACGGTTGAAGACCCAACAGCAGGCTCAATCCACAAGCGGCCAAGCGGCCGGAAGTACTTCCCCTCTAGATGCGGTATTCCAGCAGAAATGGACTTTGGAAGAGGCTTATTATGCGTCATTTAAAGGCCAAGCCGGTTCCGTATCTTCTGTAAATGCCGGTTATCATGAGCAAATCCGCCAAAGGGCATCTTCGGGTTCGGATCATAGCGCTCACATGCTTACGATAAGTGAATTGTTTGCAAACAGGCACCGGCTAGAACAGCCGCGAATTGCTTCCGCGGAGGAGGACCGGCTGAAGCGGGAGGAAGCCAAACGCCAGACCCAACAGGAAATGGATCTGGCTAAGCAGCAAATGATGGCAACAGGCTGCGACTTGTCCGATATAGAACTTTACGGAAAGCTGGAAGGACCAGAGGGTGCGGCGGCTTCTTTTCGAAAAGGGCTCGCAGCGGGAATCGCTGAAACCGGTGCAACAGGCAGCAGTATCGAATCTGCAGCCGGAAATCCGCTGGATGTTCCTCCGGAAACGTCCGGCAAAGCCTCGGTAAGTTCCTTGGCTTCATTGTTCAGCGAAATCGAAAAAATACGCAACGATATTTATGTGAACGAGTATGTCCTCTCGAATATGAATTACCGTACGATTGAATTTGATTCAAAAAAACTGCCTAAGCCCGAGGCTCTTTCACGGCCTGCCGAACATCCTCTCCGGAAGCAGGAAGCGGAATATATTCTGTACGGTTCTCCTTCCTGCCACTTAAATCTTACGCTGGCCTATGCTGAAATGTATACAACCCGCCTTGCAATAAGGACAATCGAAGCTTTGCTTACCCCGAAAAGCGCAGCTGCGGCTGTGACTCCGTGGGTCATGTTTCTAACCGCTGTTGCAGAGGGGGCATCCAAGGCGAGGGTTGATATGAGCAGGCTGACTGCCGGAGAGCAGGTGGAGCTTATGGCGCGATGGCCTAATGTTACATTGAATTACAAGGACTATATTCGATTATTTTATTTTTTACATCCTAATTATGCAGGACGGTTGTCCAGAATTCAGGCATTGCTGCAAGTGAATACGGGTACGGTTTTACATAACACAGCTTACTACGTTAGAGGCGAGCTGCCGGTATCCGTCAAACTGTGGTTTGTGCCAGGCTTGATCAAATTACTGGAATGGGGGAATGCGCTGGATGGAACCGTTCGGGGAAGCAGGTACGAATGGGTGGCAAGGACAGCACATTCGTATTAACAGGGGGAATTTGTATTCTAAGAAGCACCAAGGGAAGCATCGCCTTGGAAGCAGCGGTGTCGCTGCCATTCTTCTTGGCATTCGTCATTGCCTTGAATGTCATGATTCAGATGTCTATTATGCAGTTGGCGCTGCATACGGCAGTGACCGAGACGACCAAGCAGATCGCATCTCATGCGTATCCAGTTGAACTGATGTACCTGCAGGCAGAAGCTTCTCCGCTGGGCCAGACGCTGCAAACCGCTGCGGGACATGTAAAGACAGCGAGGGAAGCCGTCGCTCATGCTGAGGAACTGTTTGGAGACTTTACCTATCTGATACCGGATGAAATGCTGGACTTTGCAGTTTGGCTGAAGAATTACCGGCAAACAGCGGAACAAACCGCAGGCGAGAAAGCCAAACTAATGCTGGCCAAGGCATTCCAGCCGATGTTTATTCAGTTAACTAAGAAGATCCTGCCTGCAACGATGAAGCTGGATGCCACCAAACTCTCCCTGAAGGAAGTGATACTGCCGGTCCCCGGCAGCCGGGAACACGCTTTTGTGGGGATCACTGCGGAATATACTTATACACTGCCTGTCCCGTTTATTCATAAAACTGTTACATTAAGGGAGCAGTCATACGAACGTGCTTGGGTTGGCAATTAGGAAGGGATGCGCAAATGGAGCAAGAAGTGTTTTGGATGTTATCGGTTTGTATTGCGATTGCTTGTTATACTGATTGGCGTAACAGCATCATTCCCAACAGATTAACTTTCGCTGGAGCTGTTCTGGGATTTTCTTACCACGGCATAACCGGCGGATTGGGTGGGCTTGTATTTGCATCAGCCGGCTTCGCAGCCGGCTTCCTGCTCCTTTTGGCTTTATACGCTGTCAGGGGGATTGGAGCGGGGGATGTGAAAATGTTCGGAGCAATAGGAGCGATTACGGGCGTTAGTTTTGTTCTGCAGTGCCTGATGTATTCCATTTTTTTCGGTGCGTTGATCGGGGCCGGTATTTTGCTGTCACGGCAGCAGTTCATCAGGCGTGCAGGACAGTTGGCATTCGGTTTGTTCACGTTTTTATGGTTTAGGGATATGGGCATATGGAAGGCAGGGAAGCAGGAATACCTCCGGTTTCCGTTTATGTATGCCGTGCTGCCCGGCTGTATCATCGCCGTTTGGCTGATGCCGGCAGGATAAAGGAGGCAAAGGAATGCCAAGGTTACCCGAGGGTTGGACCCTGGAGCTTAAGCAGCAGCCTGATAGCCGTCTGGTGCTTTCCGGGGCAAGGGAAAGCCGGGAGGAACTAGACCGGATTTCTTTAAAAATGATATGTACCGGAACCATATCCGGGATGGCCGCAGCGGCACAGGAGCAGTGGGATACCCGGTATGAGCTGAGCTATGGTGTGCATGGTTTTAGGGCGTTATCTAGTGTACTTTCCAACTGGAAAGGGAGTTATAGAGAGAGATTATCGCTGCTTCATAAAATCATAAGTGTTTTGGATGACTGTAAGCTGTATCTCTTGGCTGAAGAGCAATGTCTTCTCGATCCGGATCATGTGTTCATTGACGATCGTATCCGGAATGTGAAATTGATCTATTTGCCTTTTCCTTCTCTTCCCGGTAAACCCGGAATGCAGCAGGAGCTGACTTTGCTAAGTGTCTGTTTAAGCCCTGCCGACTCTGAAGGATTGCTTCGTTGGGGAAAGCTCATGGATGTGCTGAGGCAGCCATCCTTCCATCTGGCATCGGTAAGGCAGGAGCTTGTAAAATTGCTTGGGGAGCCGGCAACGGAGTCTCCAGCGTTAGAAAGGGAACATGTACGTGATGTCCTTGCCGCCTCGGTTCCCGATCCTATTGGAATTACTTATGTTCCGGTTCATCCAGTGGAGAAGGACGAGCAGAGTGTGATGAAAACGGGGAAGATTCGGTATTTTGGGGCGGCAACAATTGCAGCTGCTCTTTGCTGGGTGGTCATTGAGTCTTTAGTAAGCGAGGCGGCAGCTAACATCGCGACAGGCATGTTTCTTCTATTGAATTCCTTTGTGTTGCTGCGTATGTTGAGGAGAAAGAAGTTAGCTGTGCCTGCAACGAACGCTGCGATGTTGTTACAGACGGCGGAAGGGGAAGTACAGGATCCGAAGGATTATTATTCCAAGCTTCATCTGCAGACAACTCTGCTTGAGCCGCCGGAACATACGGTACTGCTGGAAGGATTACATCCGGGACAGGCAGGTAACCTGGGATTCCCTAAAGCGGTTCTTCAAACTTGGAAAGGGGATTCGCTTGTAAGTGTGGCTTTGTCCAAAAGCCCTTTTATTATAGGCAGGGATTCCGAGCTGGCGGATCATGTAGAAGAGGCCCCAGGCACATCGAGAGCCCATTTGGAGATTACTTATGATCGTACTGGATTTACGGCTAAGGATATGGGAAGCAAAAACGGAAGCATGATCAATGATGTCAGAATGGCTCCTAATCAAAGTTATTCGATTCAACACGGGGATATGATCCGATTGGCGGCAGTCTCGTATTCGTTTGAAGTGAAAGATGACCTTTAATATACAGGGTCATCTTTTTTCGTTGGCATGCTAGTTGTTTCCGATGGCTTCATTTGATAAGCTGAAGTAATAACCTAAATTTGTAAAGCCGTTGAAAGGGGATTTTTCGATGACCGTTCTGGATGGCGGATGGTTGCTCCCATCCGTACCGGATGCTGTACCCTGCTTTCAACTCCACATAAAAGATGTGCCGGATGATTCAGACGAGATCTTACAAACAGTTCAAACACAGCTGGAGGCGCCATGGAAATGGCCGGAACGTGACGAATCAATGAAAGTTACGTTCGTACCGTCGACGGCGGATGTTGAGGTGTTCTTACGGTTTCTGCTCGATCTCCCTTTGATTGCTGAAACACAAGCGGAGATAGAGGTATCTGAGAACCTGCTGTTCTGGAGCAGATGTGCTGACTGGGTTTCCCGGCTGCTTGCTTCCGGTGAGTTTTTACCCGGGATGCGGAAGGGGACGTCCCCAGGCGGCTACGAAAGCGTTTGGATCGTTCCGTTCGACTCTCCTAAGGTTGAACATGAACTTGCCTTACTTTACGAGTCGATGCCTGGTGCAGCTTCCGGGGGTGTGAAGGAAGAGAATGCCGAGGATTACGCGGGTGGTGTAAGCGGCGAAACACAGGCAGGAAACAGGATTGCGGATGAAATGGCGGCTCGGGTTCGCAGTTTCGGTTCGGTTTGCGTCGATCTGCTAATCCGGGCGCAAGCCGATCCCGACACGGCCCGAGGGCTGTTGAGGGCGATGAATCCGCGGTTCGCGGTGCCTTTGACGCCCGCGGAGCATTGGCTCCACTCGCTGCTGACGGATCCGAAACCGCAGGAGAAGGATGCGCTCGAGTGGATCGCGGGCGAGGTTATGGAGTGGACGCAGGCGGCTGTATTGGAACAAGAGCCGCATGCCTACACGGCCTGTTACCGCCTGGAGGAGCCTGCGGCGACAGGCGGGGAGGCTGACGGCCCGGCAGAGACGGGGCAGTGGAGGCTGTCCTTCCACCTGAGGGTGAAGGACGACCCCCGGCTGCTTGTGCCGGCCGCAGCGGTTTGGCGCGAGACGGCGGATACGCTCGTCTGGCGAGGGTTCCGCTTCAAGCAGCCGCAGGAACGGTTGCTTGAAGCGCTGGGCGCGGCTGCGCGGGTGTTCCCGCCGCTTAGCCGCTGCTTCGCCGAGCATGCGCCGACCGCGTGCATGCTCACCCTGGAGGAAGCGTACCGCTTCCTCCAGGAGGCCGCGCCGCAGCTCCAGCGGCTCGGCCAGGCCGTGCTTGTGCCGGCCTGGTGGCGCAGGCGCCCGCGCGTCGGCTTGCAGCTGCGCCTCGCCCCCGGCGAAGCCCACGCCCGCCCAACGGGCGACGGCTCCGCCGCAGACCGTGCCGCCGCCCGCAGCGCGGCGCCGGGCCTGCTCGGCTTCGCCTCGCTCGTGGACTACCGCTATGAACTCGCGGTAGGCGACACCCCGCTAAGCCTCGAACAACTGACGCGGCTGGCGGAAAGCCAACTGCCGCTGGCCCGCATCGGGGACAGCTGGGTGCCGTTCCGGCCCGAACTGGCGCGGCAGTTTCTGGACCGCTACGTCGACGGCGGCCGGGATACCGGCCGTATGCGCCTCTCCGAGGCAGTCCAGCTCGCGCTGGACGACGATCTCGAACACGACGATCGTCGTAAGGACCCGCTTGGCGTCCGCAGCGTCGCGGCCGAAGGCGAGGTCGGCCGGCTGCTCGACCGCCTTCGCGGGAAAGAACCGCTGCCGGTCCGCAATCAGCCGAACGGCCTTCGCGGTATGTTAAGGCCGTACCAGCTGCAAGGATTCCGCTGGTTATCGGCTATGCGCTCCTACGGCATGGGGGCTTGTTTAGCCGACGATATGGGTTTGGGGAAGACGATCCAATGGATCGCTCATCTGTTGGGCCTGGCGGAGAACGACGAGTTGACCGGCCCTTGCCTGCTGATCTGCCCAACCTCCGTCATGGACAATTGGCGGCGGGAACTGGAGAGGTTTGCTCCCGGTCTGGGCATATGGATTCACTACGGTCCGGGCAGGCTGGACGGGGATGCTTTGCGTCAGCAGGTCCACACGACACCGGTTGTGCTGACCTCCTATGCCACTGCGCTCAGGGACGAAAAGGCACTTTCTGGTATCACTTGGGATACCGTTACATTAGATGAAGCGCAAAACATTAAAAACACTGCTTCCAAACAAACACAGGCAGTGAGAAGGCTGCAGGCGTCGCACAGAATCGCTTTAACGGGCACGCCGGTGGAGAACCGGCTTAGCGAACTGTGGTCGATTATGGATTTCCTAAACCCGGGCTATCTCGGGTCTCAGGAAGACTTCAGGATCAAATTTGCCGTGCCGATCGAACGCGATCAGGAGGCAGAAATATCCGGGGCTCTGCAGCGGATCATTCAGCCGTTTATTCTTCGCCGTGTGAAATCCGATGAGAGCATTATTCAGGATTTACCGGAAAAAATGGAAAGAAAAGAATACTGCCCTCTCACCCGGGAACAAGCCGATCTCTATGAAGCGGCCGTTCAAAAGGTGCTGCGCCAAGCTTCGGAATCGGAGGGGATGGAGCGAAAAGGCGCTATTCTGGCGGCACTGACCCATCTAAAGCAAATTTGCAATCATCCGGCCCACTATTTACGGCAGGGAGAACCGCTGCCATCCCGCTCCGGAAAATCCATCCGGCTGCTGGAAATGCTCGAAGAGGTCGGGGAAGCCGGGGAAAGGGCGCTGATCTTCAGCCAGTATGCACAGATGGCAAAGCTTCTCCATGTTATGTTGGAAGAACAGTTCGGGACGGAAGTTCTGTTAATGACCGGTGACACGCCCAAGAAGCAGCGGGATGAGATGATCCGCAGATTTCAGGAGGATCCAGACGCACCGCGCCTGTTCGTGCTGTCTCTCAAGACAGGGGGATTCGGCATCAATCTTACACGGGCCAATCATGTTTTTCATTACGACCGCTGGTGGAATCCCGCTGTGGAAAATCAGGCGACCGACCGCGCCTACCGGATCGGCCAGCAGAGAAACGTGCAGGTTCACAAGCTCATCTCCTCCGGCACGATGGAAGAAAAAATCGATCAACTCATGGAAAGCAAGCAATCTTTGGCCGATCATGTGGTCGGCAAGGGAGAACAGTGGATTACAGAGATGACAACGGAGCAGCTAAGCGATATGTTTGCACTGCGAAAGGAAATGCTGGTAGAGGAGGATGACCGGTGACCGGTAATGCGCTCGATCTTAGCCTGAAGCAGTGGATCGTACACCTGATTGACGATGAAACGGTTTGGCAGGCAGGCCATAGCATAGCAGAATCCGAGCAGGTCTCCGACTTTCGGATCACGCCCGGCCTGTTGTCAGCCAAAGTGCGCGGCGGTAAGCCAAGACCTTTTCAAGTACAGATTAGGGGATTCGAATGGACGTTAACAGAGAAAAACGCAGTCACGGAGCTGATCTGGAACGATACGGAATTGCAGCTGGCATTGCTGGAGCACCGCTTGCCGCAGAATTCGGAGAACATATTTAAGGCCGGAGGCGTATCTTTACTGCCGTCATCCGGTAACATGGACTTCTCCTGCAGCTGCTCTCACCGAAGTATTCCTTGCGAACATGCGGCCGCAGCGCTGTCGGCATGGAGCCGGCGGGTTACGGAAGACGGATGGATGCTGCTTTCGCTGCGCGGTGTGGATCGCACGGACTTATGGCGTCAGCTCAGGGAAAGGCGCAGACTGACAATGGTATCCGCCGCACTGGATTCCATTGAACCGTCAAACCATGATGCAGTTGATAACCAGGAAGAGGAAGGCGCCCCTCGTGATACCACTACTTTGCTTTCATATGCGCAGAGCCGTCCTTCCTTCTGGAACAAAGATACAGGAATTCGCGAGTTACTGACACCGTTCTACCGTCACATTTCCAATAAAGCGGAACAATGGCAGTCTGCAAACCGGAAGGAGAAGAGCTGAGGATGCAAGCATATTTCACAGCAGAATGGGTCCGGAACTTCGCCCATACGTTTCGGAACAGTTCCTATCAGGATAAACGTAACGCCATGTTCCAGGAGAAAAACCCTTACTACTTGTTGGAATGGCTGGTCTATCCGGTTGACGAAGCATGGAGGAAAGAGCTAGATTATCCCCGTTCACCCGGCATGTTCCGAAACAGCTATCTATCTTTCGGCGAAGTGTTTGCGGATGAACTGCTTTTTGATCTGCTGCTGGACGGTCCGGTATCGGAGCCTGAGCGCACAGACTTGATGCAGTCGGCACTTTACGACCTGCAGACGGCTTATCGCGCTAATCGTCAGCATGTATTTCCAGTGGAACACTTGATCTCTACGGTTAGCAAAGGGGTAAAGGAATTCGACCGTTTTCAAAATCAGCTTAGCGCTGAGGAGTCCGGTCTAGCCGAAGAGTACCGGAACGTGCTTCGGGAACTGGATGAAGACCCGGAACTGTCAGAAGAGGAATTGCTTTACCGGAGGCAATCGGCGGGGGAACAATACCGCAAGAAGTTGGCAGAAGCCCCTCGAAAGCTGCTGCAGCGAAAGTTTGCACAAGAACCTATGGCGGCTTATCTTTATTACAAAGGATGGGAGCAGCCCGAAGCCAAGATCGAAGCGCTGCTGAAAACATTAGCTTCACAGCAGCCTCCCATTCATTACGTTGAAACGGATAAACAGCCTGCCGAATTTGCAGCTGACTGCCTCGTGATGGAAGAGAAGCATTCAGACCGTTTTTTGCATTGGCTGGAAGCTTCGTTCTCGCGCTCGGAACTGACCAGAGGATGGCTCGATACGGAATCGAGGAGACAATGGTGGTCGGCAGTGCTTACGGAATTGTGGGATCTTGAAGAAGAAGTAAATGACAGGCGGCAGCACAACAATGTAAAAAAAGCTGTGTTCGCAAGTGTATTTCATATTACAGGCTTTGAAGAAACGATGATGGCCGGAGCAGATAACCGCATTCCATTGTATTTCCATCACATTGTGGAGGAAGCCCTTCCTTCGGCATCCCGGCGGGAGTGGCTGAGAAACCGGATCATTTTAAGAAACTGGCCCCGGTTTACTGAACGGTTTGCTGCAGAAAGCTATCACTATCCTTCTTTATCGTGGGTGCTCTGCCTGGATCCCCAAAGTTTGGAACAGAGGCTGCTGCGGACCGGAACGGCTGGCGATCAGAGCATGCTGAGCGATCGGCTGTCACCTGCTTTCGTGATTGAAAGATGCTGCTTCATATTTAATGATGCCGTCAAGAAGGGGCTAGACGAAGAACTTACCGTTCCGCTGTATCAGTATTTGGCTGTACACAACAGAGATTTGTTATTTCCTTTTTTGTACAGCATGAAAGAAGCGGAAGCCGTGAGGCCATTGATGCGCCTTGACGAAAGGCTGGTTAATGAATTGTTCTCGGGAGAATTTGTCCGGGCGCGTTCCGTGCGCAGGCATTTTGCGGAACTTCTTCTTCTTTCTCTACAGAACCTAGAAACGGCGGATCCTGTGCACTTTTGGCTGGGACAAAGGCTTAAGGAGGAGAAAGAAGCAGTCGTGCTGCCCTTCCTTGAGAAAACTTCCCGAGGTACATGGCCGGGACATACAGCAAACCTGCTTGCCGAGATTTTGCACATCCGGTGGCTTGGTGCTCCGGGACAAGTGCAGGATCCGGATGCCTGGGTAAGAGAACAGCTGAAGGAACAAAGCGAAAGTATTATGTTTGAAGCCGCGCCTCAAGGCGATGCTGCTTCGTATACGTGGCGTATAGTGAGGCCGGGCGCGGCCAGCCTGGAGGACGGCGCCGTACTGGCGAGAGCCGTTGTCCGGGCGGAGCTTACCGATCAACAGGCGATTACCGGCCTGCTCGACGATTTGCTTAATTTATAGAAAGCAGGAGGCAGCGAATGAAGCTCGGCTTAAAGGGAAGGCTGGTTACAGCTTGGGACAGATTCTGGCGCAGGGAGGAACGGAAAGCGGGATTTACCCGGCCGCAGGTGGAAGCGCTGGTAGATCTGCACGCTGCTCTGCTGATCAGGCTGGACGAGGTGCAGAAGGATTTTCCTGATATTGCTATGCCGGCTGCCCGGCTGCTTTCTCAAGGCACCGATTGGGAGTGGTTCCCCTATACGGTAAGCAACCTGCCTGGAGATATCCAGGCGTCTATTCAAACCGATCTTGCCCGGTACCCCGAAAACTACGTGGTCATCTCGGACAGTACGGAGGGTACACGGGAAGAAGTGCGCATCTACACGCTTTTATCACCGGGACTGCGAAATAAGCGGAGCAAAGCAGCCGAAGTAAAAGCAAAAATTTCGATCCATCCCGGGCGAAACCCGGAGCAAGTCAACCGGTTCCTGGATGATCTGACAGATATATAACGTAGTGATTCAACTTAAGACGGGAGGCAACCGGAGTGCCCAAATATTATGCAGGCATAGACTTAGGCACGACTAATTCTTCCATTGCCCTGCTGGACCCTTATACGGGCGAAGTGGACATGAAGAAAGTGGATATCGGCGAAACACCGTATATCGTGCGTTCTATTTTATCAAAAGATGAAGAAGGACAATGGATCCTGGGCAATCAGGCCGCAGCTGTAGACCGGTTAAGAAGCCGGACTGTTTTCTCGGTCAAGACCGAGCTGCGCCGGGATATGAATTTCTCTCTCTCTCTCGATGAAGAAACTTACACTCTAGTTGATCTTTATGCTGTTTTTATTAAAGAACTGCTGAAAAAAGCAGGCATCGACCATCCTCGCAAGGTAGAACGTCTTACACTCAGCATTCCGGTGAATTTTGACGAAAACCGTAAAAGCGTGATGGAAAAGGCCGCAGAGAAACTCGGTATTCCCCGTGAGCAGGTATGGTTTCTGGACGAACCGGTTTCCGTACTTTGGGACTGCAGGAACATTCCCGGGCAGTATGTTCTGGTGTTCGATTTCGGCGGCGGGACGTTGGATTTAGCGATCATGGATAAATACGAGACCGAGGAAGCTAAAGAAGGCGCAGTTCAGGTGCTCAGGGAACTTACCGGCGAAGGAGATAACCGGTACCATGGCAAAGTGGTCGCCAAAGTAGGCCTGGATATCGGCGGCGACGATCTGGATGACGTCATCATTAAATATTTTGTGGAACAGGGGAAAGAACAGGGCAATCCGGTCTGCCAGTCGCTTAGTCTGGAAGTATTTGATGATCCCGAACGGCTGCACAAGCTAAAGAGCCACCCGAAGTTCACATTCTACTACCAGCTGAAAGCGGCGGCCGAGAAAGTGAAGAAAGCCTTATCCGTAGAGGAAGTATTTGCACTTACGATTCCGCCTCTTGTTCCGGGAGTGGACGAAGGCATAAAAGGAATTACGTACACGCTGGAACAATTTTTGACCGGTACGGAGAAGGTGCGAAACGCCATGCTTCAAGGCTTGAAGCAGTTGAACGATGCTTTTGCTGCGGAAACGGGCTTGCAGCGCCATTCCATCGATGCCGTGTTGTTGTCCGGCGGATCCTCCCTGATTTCCTTCGTTCCCGATTTATTGGAGGAGTTATATCCAAACGCGCGGATTGTGTGGGATGAAGAGCATTTGCAGACACGGATCGCAAGAGGAAACGCCAGATACACGAAAAGCGAAGGGGAAATTCTCGTCGGCGATGCGGTGAATGCTTCCTTCGGCATTTATAATCACGCAGGAAAAGAAACCATTGTGATGATAGAAGCTTCCGAACAGTATCCGGTCCGCAAGGTAAAGCGTGTGGCCACAACGAAAACGAATCAGACGAAAATCGAAATTGTCCCGATGGTGCGTAAAGGGGCAGATTTTGAACCGCTCCGCCGCAACGGCAGTCCGGTATTCTGGAGAATGAACATCCAGCCTCACCAGCAGACGATGGATTTAAGCCGCATTACGGTAACGTATGCCATCGACAAATCCCAGCGGCTCAGAATCACGGCGTATGACAATCTTTTCAAGTCGGAGATCGGTGTGGAAGAAATATCATTAGCCGACACAAGCGGCTAGAATTATGATAGAATGTTCTATTGTGAATGTATATTTTTAACGGGATAGGAGCAGGACATAACCAATGAGCCTTTTAACGGTAGAAGAGCTTTCCCATACGTTCGGGGATCGCGTGTTATTCAAGAATGTATCGTTTCGTCTGCTTGCGGGCGAACATGTAGGTCTGGTAGGAGCTAACGGGGTGGGGAAATCCACCCTGATGAATATATTAACGGGCAAGCAGCTGAAAGACAGCGGTAAGGTGGAATGGACGCCGAGGGTAGAATACGGTTATCTGGACCAGCATACGAAACTGGAGCCGGGCAAAACGATCCGGGATGCTCTGAAGGATGCGTACCTTCCTTTGCTGGAGCAGGAGCGGGAACTGATGGCGATTACGGAGAAAATGGCTGATGCCACGCCGGAAGAGCTGGAAGTGCTGCTGGAGCAGATGGGTGAAATTCAAGAGCGTTTGGACGCCAGCGGTTTCTATACCTTGGATGTGAAAGTCGAAGAAATGGCGAACGGATTGGGCTTGAACGCCATTGGCTTAGAACGTGACGTTGCCGCTTTAAGCGGAGGGCAGCGTACCAAAGTTCTGCTTGCCAAACTGCTTCTGCAAAAGCCTCAGGTGCTGCTGCTCGATGAGCCTACGAACTATCTGGATGTGGAACATATCCAATGGCTCACCAATTATTTGAAAGAGTATCCGTTTGCTTTCGTTCTCATTTCCCATGATACGGAGTTTATGAACGGAGTCGTAGACGTAGTTTACCACTTGGAGTTCGCTAAATTGACCCGCTATACCGGGAACTACGAGAAATTCCTGAAGATGGCGGATATTAACAAAAACCAGCATATCGATGCCTATGAAAAGCAGCAGGAATTTATCAAGAAGCAGGAAGATTTCATCCAGCGCAATAAAGCGCGCTACTCCACTTCAGGCCGGGCTAAGAGCCGGGAAAAGCAGCTGGACCGCATCGAACGGATCGATCGTCCGGAAGAAGCGGCGAAACCGACCTTCGTATTCAAAGAAGCGCGTGCCAGCGGCCGCTGGGTGTTCGAGTGCGAGGATATGGAAATTGGGTATAATTCAGCTTTGCTTCCTAAGATGACGCTGCAAGTAGAGCGTGGAGACAAAATTGCGATTGTCGGTTGCAACGGGGTAGGTAAATCTACGCTGCTCAAAACAATTTTAGGCAAAATACCGGCATTCAGCGGTAAAACATATCGAGGAGACTACCTGTTTCCTGCCTATTTCGAGCAGGAAGTCAAAGCCGGAAACATCACGCCGATTGACGACGTATGGAATGAGTTTTCTTTCATGAACCAGCACGAGGTGCGTGCCGCTTTAGCCCGCTGCGGCTTGAAGAATGAGCACATTACCCGTCCGCTCAACATGTTGAGCGGGGGCGAGCAGGCAAAAGTCCGCCTATGCAAGCTGTTGATGCGCGAAAGCAACTATATTGCTTTTGACGAACCTACGAACCATTTGGACGTTATGGCGAAAGAGGAGCTGAAACGCGCCCTGAAAGAATACAAAGGCACGGTTCTTCTTGTATCTCACGAACCCGACTTCTATGAAGACTGGGTAACTAAGACTTGGAATGTTGAGGATTGGTCAGAAAGCAAGAAAAGCGGAACAGGCATAAAATTGAAACTGTAATCATTTATTTGAGTCAGCCCCGTTACGGATACAGTATCGGGGTTTTCTTGTTGATTTTATGTAAATGGATATCAACTTCTGAAATGAATGTGATAAAATGAGGCGGCAAGCTTATTGAACGTAACAGGAGCTAATTAGATGAAGCAGAACACTACAATTACAGTTCCTAAATCCGAATTATTTACCGTTTTCCTCACAGCGCTGAAACTCGGCTGCACATCGTTCGGCGGGCCGGCTGCCCATATAGGATATTTCCGTAAAGAATATGTGGAGCGTAAACGCTGGCTGTCGGAAAATGAATATGCCGAAATCGTGGCCCTTTGCCAGTTTCTGCCGGGTCCTGCTTCTTCCCAGGTCGGTATGGCTATTGGTATGAAGAAAGCCGGTTTGCCGGGCAGTGCTGCGGCATGGTTAGGCTTTACACTTCCTTCGGCCGTGCTTTTAATTTTGTTTGCTTTAGTTGTAGGAGCCTATGATGTGAGCGGTTCCGGTTGGCTTCACGGTTTGAAAATCGTTGCTGTCGTGATTGTGGCCCAAGCGGTTTGGGGAATGGGGAAAACCCTCGCTGCTGGAGCCGTAAAGGGAACCATTGCGATTGCCTCGGCTGCTGCCCTGCTATGTTTTCCTTTTTCCTATGTGCAGCTGATTGTATTGGCGGCAGCAGGTAGCGCGGGATGGATATGTCTTAGAAAAGAACAGATGATCCCGGCCGCACCACAAGCAGTCATCAAGCTGAACGAACCTGCGCAGCTTACACACGTAAAATCATCAATAAGTTTAGTTCTTTTTCTTCTGTTCTTTATAGGGTTGCCCTTGACCGCAACGATTTATCCTTCCGTCTGGCTGGAATTGGCTTCCGTCTTTTACAGGACGGGATCCCTTGTCTTTGGAGGCGGCCATGTCGTATTGCCACTCCTGCAGCAGGAGGTTGTGCCGCGAGGCTGGCTCACAGAGGCTCAGTTCGTTACCGGGTATGGTGCTGCACAAGCGGTGCCGGGACCGCTCTTTACTTTCGCTGCTTACACAGGCAGTGCCATGGCAACAGGAATGGAAGCGGTTCTGATGGGCGTGGTTTCTCTGCTTTTCGTATTTCTTCCTTCCTTTCTCTTGGTAACGGCTGCGATTCCCTACTGGGCACAGCTCTGCAGAAATGCTAATTTTCAATCCGTTGTCAGAGGGATAAACGCAGGGGTAGTAGGTATATTGCTGGCAGCCTTATACAATCCGGTCTGGATTACTGCGATAACTTCGGCATCCGATCTGGCATTGGCTCTTGTCTTGTTTGCCGGAATGACCTTCGGGAAATTACCGCCGTGGGGGGCGGTTCTGGCCGGTGCAGCCGGTGGTGTTTTACTGCATACTATATAGTTTTGACCTCTAGAGCACCTCTTACAGGTGCTCTTTTTGTGTTGGATAAAAATGAAAAATGCCCCGCGGATAAAGAATCGTGCTTGGGTGAGAATATAAGACGTAACCAATTATCCTACATTCAGAAGGGAGCCTTATTTCTCATGAAAAAACACGTATTAGCAACAGCGGCTCTAGGCTTGACGCTGCTTACAGCTGCACCGGCTATGGCTGCCGGAGGCGGTATGGGAACAACGGGAACTAACGGTACGATGACCGGAACTGGTAACTACGGTACTACAGGTACTGGCGGCGGTTACGGTACAATGGGAACAGGTACAGGCGGAACAGGCGGTTACGGTACAATGGGAACAGGTACAGGCGGAACAGGCGGTTCCGGAACAGGCACATACCGTACTAACAACTACAACACGTACGGAAACAACGGTTCCGGAACATACCGCGGCAACGCAGCTAACGACAACGATACAGACTGGGGCTGGTTGGGTCTGTTGGGCTTGCTTGGACTAGCAGGTCTTAGAAACAAAAACAACAACCCGAACAAAGACAGAATGTAATTTGAAAGTTAGCAGGCTTGAAAACAAAGGCTGCAAGAAAATCCATATTCTCTCCGGAGAATATGGATTTTTTGCATTTGTGCAAAGATTTTGAAAAAGCATTGACGTGCAGTTCATACCGGTGCTACACTAGTTTTTAATTCCAACTATACATATAGGAATTATATTTTGGGGAGGTTTTATTGTGAAACTTAAGTTTTTGCAAGGAATGAAATTTGCTTTACTGCTTCTTGTTGCCGGTTCTTTGCTGGCCGGGTGCGGTACGAATGAAGGGGCGAATCAGCCTGCTTCCGGAAATGCAGCCGGAAATGCTGCGGAGGCACCCGCGAAGGAACATGACTTGGCCGGCAAACGAATTGCACTCGTTATGCAGTTTAATACAGGAACGTTTTCTGCACAGTATGTATCCGGCGTAAAATCTCAAGTGGAGAAACTGGGCGGACAGCTTCAGGTTTTCGCTTCCGATAATGATCTATCCAAGATGTCATCGAATTTGGATGCGGCTGTCAATCAGAAATTTGACGGCATTTTGTTAGACCACGGTACAGCCCAGGCTTTGGAACCCGGCGTAAAGAAGGCTGTCGACGCTAAAATTCCTGTCGTCTCTTTCGATTCGGATCTGAAGGTGCCGGGGGTAACCGTGCTTGAGCAAGGAGACCAGAAAATGGCCGAGCTCACTCTGGGCAAGCTCGCTGAGGATATCGGCGGCAAAGGGAATATCGTCAAGATTTGGGTAGCCGGCTTTGCTCCGATGGAACGCCGCCAGCTTGCCTATAAAGCTTTCATGGACGCACACCCGGATATTAAGGAGATTGCTGCCTTCGGTACCGTTTCTAATAATACTGCTCTGGATATTCAGTCCCAAATGGAAGCCATTTTAAAGCAGTACCCTAAGAAAGGCGACATCTCCGCAGTATGGGCATCGTATGATGAGTTTGCGAAAGGTGCAGCGCGTGCGATTCAAGCAGCCGGACGGGATGAGATTAAGATTTACGGCATCGATCTAAGCGATGAGGATTTGAAGATGATTCAAGATTCGAAAAATCCGTGGGTCGCTTCTGCTGCCGTTGATCCTGCCGATATCGGCCGCATTCAAGTCCGTTACTTGTATCAGAAGCTGCACGGCGATACGACGGACGACAAGGTGGTGTTGGAACCTGTTTTCGTTTCCCGTGATCAATTGCCTGCAGAACCGGTGACAACGGACCAGCTCAGCCAGCACGTGAAGGGCTGGGGCGGAAGTGAGCAAGGGTACACGGATTGGCTGAAAGAACTGGAGAACTGATTTGCAGTATCGGAAATCTCACCGGCTGTTGCCGGTGGGATTTTCCCATCCATAAGGGAGCATACATATGACGAAACTATCCACTGTTTTAGAAATGAAGCAGATTTCGAAAGAGTTCCCCGGTGTAAAGGCATTGAACGGTGTCGACTTCACACTGTATGGCGGTGAGATTCACGCTTTACTGGGCGCTAACGGTGCCGGAAAAAGCACGATGATGAAAATACTGTCCGGCGCTTACCAGGCGGATGACGGCACCATCGTATTAAAAGGTCAACCGTTAGTGATTCGGGAACCGGCGGATGCAATCCGAAACGGTATTGTCTGCGTCTATCAGGAAGTTGACACGGCTCTTGTCCCGGAATTAACGGTAGCGGAAAACATAATGATAGACCGTTTGTCAGGAAAGGGAATGGGCTGGGTAAACTGGCATGCACTGGATAAGGAAGCGGGGAAGGTGATGCAGGGTATAGGTCTCAGCCTGCCAGTCAGAAAGAAAGTCAGCGAGTTGTCTTTATCCGAGAAACAGCTCGTGCTGATTTCGCGGGCAGTGGCCCAGCAGGCGAAGATCATCATCTTCGACGAGCCTACCGCTCCGCTGAGCTTGAGCGAGGCGGAACGGCTGTTCACACTGATGCGGAAGCTGAAGGCCGAAGGCGTGGCATGCGTGTTTATCACGCATAGGCTGCCGGAGGTGTTCGCGGTTTGCGACCGCATCACGGTCATGCGTGACGGCCGGTGGATTTCCACCCGGACGTCAGATGAAACCAGCATTCCAGCGGTCATCTCCGACATGCTCGGCCGTTCGTTCGAGGAAGAATTTCCGAAGAAGGACGTGCCGGTCGGGGATCCTCTGCTGGAAGTGCGCGATCTGCGCCGCGGCACCCGCGTTCGCGGCGCAAGCCTGGCCGTGCGCGCCGGTGAAATCGTCGGCGTCGCAGGCCTGGTCGGAGCCGGGAAGACAGAGCTGTCCCGGCTCCTATTCGGGGCGGATGCGCCGGAACACGGCGCCATCCTGCTGCGCGGCAAGCCCCTCCGGCTGCGCTCGCCGCATGATGCCGTGAAGCACGGCATCGTGCTCGTCCCGGAGGAGCGCCGCAAAGAAGGCGTCCTCGTCGGCGAGTCCGTGGCCGCCAACCTGACGCTTCCGACGCTGCAGCGTCTGAGCGTTTTGGGCTTTATCCGCAGCGCGGCGGAGAGCGCCGCTGCGTCTTCATTGGTACAGCGCCTGGGTATCAAGACACCCGGCCTGAAACAAAAGGTTGCCCATCTAAGCGGCGGCAACCAGCAGAAAGTGGCCGTCGGCAAATGGCTGCCGGCAGGTGCCGATATTTTCCTTTTCGACGAACCGACGAAAGGCGTCGATATCGGTGCTAAGCGCGATATTTATTCTCTTATCGGAGAATTGGCGGCCGAAGGAAAGGGCATTGTTTATTTTTCCTGTGAGATCAACGAGGTGCTTGGTATAGCCGACCGGATTCTTGTGATGTGCGATGGGGTCATCGTGAAGGAGCTCACGCGTGCGGAAGCTACCCAGGATGCGATTCTTTATTATGCCAGCGGCGGGGGACAGTAGATATGAGAGAGAGAGTGTTGGAATTTTCGTTTAAGTACGGCGCTTTAATCGTGATCGCGGCCGTATTCGTTTTCTTTTCTTTAAGCAAGCCGTATTTCCTGACTTACAACAATATTACCGATATCCTCCGTTCGATTTCGATAGTAACGTTCGTCGCCATAGGCGTGACATTCTCGCTGATTGTCGACGGATTTGATTTGTCGGTAGGCTCTACCGTGTCGATAACTACAGTAGTAGCGGCAGCCTTAATGGTCTGGTATGAACAGCCGCTCATCGTTGTGCTTATCGTGCCGATTGCGATAGGACTTTTGATCGGATTGATCAATTCCTTTTTGATCGTGAAAGTGAAAATTCCGGATTTGCTTGCCACATTGGCCGTCATGTACATCATTAATGGAATTCATAGAACTTACACCGAAGGGTACTCCATTTACGACAATATGAACCGTACGGATGGAACGATCGCCCCCGGAGTGTTTTCAGCTTCTTTTAAATGGATCGGCCAAGGCAAATGGCTCGGGATTCCGGTTCCCGTCATTTTGATGGTCCTCGCCGTGGCCGTTGTGCATATTTTTCTTACCTATACAAGAGTAGGAAGGCAAATGTATATTACCGGAGGCAATCAGGAAGCGGCGAGGCTTTCAGGAATCAGGGTGAACCGGATTCGCATGCTTGCCTACCTGTTATCCGGAGGTTTTGCGGGTATCGGAGGGATATTATTTGCCGCAAGGGTAGGGACGGGCCAAATCGATGCAGGTGCGCCCTTATTGATGGAAGCGGTGGCTGCCGTCTTTGTCGGATTTTCCGTACTGGGTGCGGGTAAACCGAACGTCATCGGAACGTTTTTCGGGGCCGTATTAATTGGCGTAATGTTGAACGGTTTAACCATGATGAATCTGCAGTATTATACACATGATATTTTTAAAGGCGGCGTATTGGTTTTAGCTTTGGCCATAACCTTCGTCCATCTAAATCGAAAACGGGCATAATGATGGCATCACCTGACCGGCCTTAGGGCCGGTTTTCTTCTATGATTGAATGTATTCAAATGAAAAACCAGACTTAAGTCCAGGAACATTACCGCCGCCGGGCTGTGCCGCAACAGCTGTTACATCGTCTACAATAGTAAAGGTTGTGGGACGCTATAGCAGAAGGAGCCTGAACGTGAAAGAATACACCAGAAATGAACCTTGGAAGAAATGGATTCCTTTTGCAGGGATCGCTTTCATTCCGCTGCTCAGCATGATTTATGCTTGGCTGAATAATGCGGAGGCGCCCGTTGTGCACTCTTTGTATACTGATCTGGATGAGGCCATTCCCTTTGTGAAGGCGTTCATTATTCCATATGCACTATGGATCCCGTACTTGTATGTGACCTTTTTGCTGCTTGCATGGAAAAATAAATCAGTCTATTACAGGGCACTGGCAGCTTATACCGTTTCCGCACTCGTTTGCTACCTGATTTATTACTTTTTTCAAACTACGGTGATCAGGCCGGAGCTGGCGGGGGACGATATATTTACGAACTTGTTGGCATTCGTATACCGGAATGATGAGCCGGTTAACTGTTTTCCCAGCATTCACTGCATGTCCAGTTTTCTGTTGATCGTTGCGGTGAGGAAGACTCAGGCAGCGGTTTGGGCCAAAAGAGGAGTAGCTTTTTTTTCCTGGACGATTATCTTATCAACGTTGTTAGTCAAACAGCATGTCATCCTTGATGCCGCGGCGGGTATCGTTTTAGCAAAGTCCGCCTATCTAGCAGCTGATTATGTACTATCGCGTCTGCAGTGGGGCAGAGTTGCCTATAATGAAACGAATACGGCCTACATTAACGACAAATAATGGGATGCAACAAAAAAGACGCTTCGCTGCAATCAGCAAAGCGTCTTATTCTATTCCTTCACCATCATCTGCTGCTCATGTTTCCACTCGACGATCGATTTGATGATCAGTGTGACCAGCGCCAACGCTACCAGTAAAGAGGCGACGGCAAAGGAAGCTGTGAATTGATATTCATTGTACAAAATTTCAATATGAAGCGGAAGAGTATTCGTCATTCCTCTGATGTGCCCGGATACGACGGAAACGGCGCCGAATTCGCCCATAGCCCGAGCATTACATAAGATGACCCCGTACAGCAGCCCCCATTTGATGTTGGGAAGCGTGACCCTCCAAAATATTTGCCACCCTTTGGCTCCCAAGCTCGCAGCTGCTTCTTCCTCTTGTGTGCCCTGTGCCTGCATGAGAGGGATCAGCTCTCGTGCAATGAAAGGGAAGGTGACGAAGATCGTTGCAAGCACGATGCCCGGCAGGGCAAAGACGATTTGGATGTCGTTGTTTTCCAGCCAAGGGCCGAAAAATCCATTGGATCCGAATAATAGAATAAAAATGAGTCCGGAAATAACGGGAGAAACGGCAAACGGCAGATCGATTAACGTGATGAGCAGGTTTTTGCCTTTAAAGCTGAATTTCGTAATGGCCCACGCAGCTGCTACGCCGAAAACGGTATTCAGCGGGACGGCAATTAACGCTACAATCAGGGTAAGCTTTAAAGCGGAAAGGGCATCCGGTTCGGTAATAGAAGCTACATAGACGTCATAGCCTTTCTCAAAAGCCTTGGCTAACACACCGACAAGCGGTAGCACAATGACTAGAGCGATAAATAGTAATGCGATGGTTAGAAGAATACCCCGGGTCAGCCGGGATTCTGAAATATGAGGCGGACGTTCGACCGTATGGCCTGTGCCTAAGCCCCCTGATACATAACCAGCCATGTTCGAAGCCTCCTAAGCTTTAATCATACGGCGGCTGCTGCGCCATTGCAGATAATTCGTGATGAGCAGCAGGGCGAAGGAAATGACTAGCATTACCAAAGCGATTGCCGTTGCTCCTTTGTAATCGTACTGTTCCAGTTTCGACATAATCAGCAGGGGGGCAATCTCCGTTTTCATCGGCATATTGCCGGAAATGAATACGACCGAGCCGTACTCACCGATGCCGCGTGCGAATGCAAGGGAAAACCCCGTAATAAGAGGAGGCAGCAGTTCAGGGAAAATAACTTTCGTAAAAGTCGTCAGCCTCCGAGCACCCAGCATGACGGATGCTTCCTCGATTTCTTTGTCGAGCTCCTGCATGACGGGCTGTACCGTCCTGACAACGAAGGGAAGCCCGATAAACATTAAAGCAATCGTAATTCCAATGGGGGTGTAGGCCACTTTTATCCCCAGAGGCTCAAGCAAGCTTCCGACCCAGCCATGTTGGGAATATATCGTGGTAAGGGAGATACCTGCTACAGCCGTAGGCAGTGCAAACGGAAGGTCTACTAGACCGTCTATAAACCGTTTACCCGGAAAGTTATACCTTACGAGCACCCAGGCTACCAGCAGGCCGAAAACGGCGTTAACAGCTGCTGCTGCAAATGAAGTGAAGAAGCTGACTTTATAAGCTGCGACAACTCGGGCATTGGTGACCGTATCCCAAAAATCTCCCCAGCTTAAACCGGCCGTCTTGATGAAAATCCCGGCCAGCGGGATAATCACGATCAGACTTAAGTAAACCACGGTAAATCCCATAGATATTCCAAAGCCGGGCAGAACGCTGCGCCCTTTGACTCCTGCTTTCATTGCGGTTCACTCCTACTGTTTCGTGTAAATTTCATCGAAAGTTCCGCCGTCGGCGAAGTGCTTCTGCTGCGCTTCGGCCCAGCCGCCGAAATCCTGGTCAATGGTCAGCATCGGAATGTCCGGGAACTGCTCTGCATATTGTTCGGCTACCGATGCAAGACGAGGGCGGTAGTAGTTTTTCGCCTCTATGACTTGAGCCTCTTCTGTGTACAAATATTCAAGATATGCTTCCGCTACCTCACGGGTACCGTTCTTATCTACATTCTTGTCAACCACAGCGACAGGCGGTTCAGCGACAATGCTCATCGAAGGATACACAATTTCGAATTTATCCTTTCCAAGTTCATTAACGGATAGATAAGCTTCGTTCTCCCAGGCAATCAGTACATCGCCCAGCCCCCGTTCAACGAATGTTGTAGTGGAAGCGCGAGCCCCGGAATCCAGGACGGGCACATTAGCGAATAACTTATTCATAAATTCTTTAATTTTCGTCTCGTCTCCGCCGAATTGCTTTGAGGCGTAGCCCCATGCGGCTAGATAGTTCCAGCGGGCTCCGCCGGATGTTTTCGGATTCGGCGTGATGACTTCTACACCGTCTTTTGTTAAATCGGCCCAGTCTTTAATTCCTTTCGGATTGCCTTTGCGGACAAGGAATACGATCGTAGACGTATAAGGAGAGCTGTTATCCTGCAGGCGCTGCTGCCAGTCTTCCTTAATCAGTCCTTTGGAGGCGATCGAATCAATATCGTAGCCCAGTGCGAGCGTTACTATATCCGCTTTCAACCCGTCAATGACCGCCCGGCTTTGTTTTCCCGATCCTCCATGGGATTGTTTAATGGTTACGGTTTGGCCGCTTTCTTCTTTCCAATAGGCGGCGAACGATTCATTCACTGCTTCATATAACTCACGCGTAGGATCATAAGATACGTTTAACAATTCCACTTTGCCTTTAGCTTGAGATGTGCTGCCTTGAGCGGCGTTCTCCTTGCCGGCATTTCCGTCGGAGGAGCATCCGGCCAGCACCGTAATTAAGGTTAATGCTGCCGTACTTGTCATGAGCCATTTCCGGACCCGGTTCGTTTTCATGGTTTCCATTCTCCGTTTCATCATAAGGTATCGTTGTTGCTTTCTATATAATAAAAACTTGATGAACCAAAAAAAGCTTTCCCTCCGGTCGTCCGGTAAGAAAATTCTCTTAAATCCGATTAGATTAATGGGTATTATCCTGTTGTGATTGTAACAAGGCCGAGAATCAAGTGTCAACCATTTTTTACAATAGGTTAAGTACTATATTTTTATATGCAGAGGCGGAAAAGTGGTTAAAAGAAATTGATCGTGGACATAAGAAAAATTTATTTTTAATACCTAGTTGACACATCGGAATTGGTGGAATATTATGGTCACATACAACTTGATACCGCCGACCGGAAAGCCGGAGGCCGCTGAAATGGGAAGAATCGTATGCTTTTTTAGAGATGCGTGGAATTTCTGTTATCGGGGGCCATTTTTGTTTTACTCAAAAACAGAGGTTAAAGGGAGAGATGGGCAAATGAAAAAGATTACAGCAGTATTGTTGGCAGCCTCCATGCTGGTGGGGCTTGCGGGAAGCGCTTGGGCGGCACCTGCGCAAAAGCCGAAGGAAGTAGAAATTCTCAATGTATCGTATGATCCGACCCGTGAACTGTACGAGGAGTACAACAAAGCTTTTGCTTCTTATTGGTTAAAGAAAACAGGACAGAAGGTAACTGTAAAGCAATCCCACGGGGGTTCGGGGAAACAAGCCCGGTCGGTCATTGACGGTCTGAAAGCGGATGTGGTGACTTTGGCTTTGGCTTATGATGTTAATGCCATCGAGAAAGCCGGCCTGATCAAAGCAGGCTGGGAAAAGAAGTTAGCAAAAAACAGCGCTCCCTACACTTCTACCATCGTTTTTCTGGTCCGGAAAGGCAACCCCAAGAAAATTAAAGACTGGAACGATCTGACGAGAGAGAACATTTCCGTAATCACGCCGAATCCGAAAACTTCGGGAGGTGCCCGCTGGAATTATCTGGCCGCATGGGGTTATGCAAACAAGCTGTACAAAGGCGACCAGAAGAGAGTGAAATCTTTCGTCCAAAAACTGTTCCGTAACGTTCCTGTTCTGGATTCCGGCGCACGCGGCTCTACGACTACCTTTGTGGAGAGGGAACTAGGGGATGTGCTGATTGCTTGGGAGAACGAGGCCTATCTGGCCAAAAAGGAATACGGAGGCAAGTTTGAAATTGTTACTCCATCCCTCAGTATTCTTGCTGAGCCGCCGGTAGCTGTAGTAAGCAAAAATGTAGAAAAGAAGAATACAAGAGAAGTTGCTACAGCTTACCTGGATTACTTGTATACGGAAACCGGCCAGACCATCGCTGCCAAAAACTTTTACCGCCCTACAAATGAGAAAGTAGCTAAGAATTTTGCAAGCCAGTTTAAACAATTAAACTTAATTACCATTAAAGATTTCGGCGGCTGGGAAAAGGCGCAAAAAACGCATTTTGAGGACGGCGGCACCTTCGATCAAATTTATAATAATTAATCGGATGACCGCGGATCAAACCCGTTGACGGGTACGTATGATGGTGTTATGATCTCTAATATCATACTAAATAGGTAGGAATAATAAGATAAAGGAGGGGCTGGGCATGGAACGAACGTTATCCATCCAAAGCGAGAACATACAACTGGCAGCTACGCTGCATTATCCCAAGACAAAGGTGGAACGTCCGGATTGCTGCCGCTGGCCCCTCGTCATCATATGCCATGGATTTGTAGGCAACAGGATCGGTGTGGACCGGCTGTTTGTGAAAGCGGCCCGGGAACTTGCCGATGCCGGCTCGATGGTGCTGAGGTTCGATTACGCAGGCTGCGGGGAAAGCGGCGGGGATTACGGTGCAGGAGGCCTAAGCGAACTGGTGGCCCAGACACGTGATGTCATCAACTACGGCGTCACTATGGATTGTGTGGATCCGAGCCAGATTACGCTTCTAGGTCACAGTCTTGGCGGCGCGGTAGCGGTATTAACTGCAGCCGAGGATGCCAGGGTGAAATCATTGATACTATGGTCCGCCGTGGCGTATCCTTACAAGGATATCGTGCAGATCGTAGGGGAGAAAGCGCATGAGCTTGCCAACAGCCGGGGGAGTTTCGATTTTCTCGGGTATTCGTTTCAGCCGGCCTTCTTCGAATCGCTTCAGGAGAATAAACCTTTGGAAGCTACCAAGAGATTTAAAGGCGATGTGTATGTACTTCACGGAAGCAGCGATGTAGTCATCCCTTCGGAGTATTGCTTCCTGTATCAGCGTTTGTTCTGGATGCGTGCATCCGGGCAGTGTGACAAGGATATCATCATGGGCGGCGATCATACCTACTCCAATCAGAGAAGCAGCGAAGCTGTCATTGAGAAAACCAAAGACTGGTTGACGTATACGGCCAAACGCAAGAAAGACTGGAATGACTGGGTCATATAGGGAGGAATGGAAGATGGGGAAACCGCTGCAAATCGATGAAGTGTGGTTGAAACGGATTATCAGCAATCTGGAAGGAATGGAATACGGCAGCGTATCCATTACGGTGCACGACGGCAGAATTATGCAAATCGAACGGACGGAACGTAAAAGGTTCGAGCAGGACACAGCCTCCGTACCCCAGCGAACCGCCAGACGATAGGGCAGGAACATGCGGCAGCTCTCTTTGCTTTTGCAGAGGGGGCTGTTTTTGTGTTATTTTAAAAGCCCCTAACTTGGGTAATATATTCTCAAAGGTTTACGATACCGAACGCAGCAAAGGTGAGCAGATGACTAACATTTTGATTATAGAAGACGAAGAAAAAATTGCGAGAATTCTGCAGCTTGAACTGGAACATGAGGGATATACGGTACAGGTGGCGCAGGACGGGCGGACAGGCTTGGAGAAGGCTGTTCAGGGGGATTGGGATTTGATCCTGCTGGACGTGATGCTGCCCGAATTGAACGGGATTGAGGTGCTCCGGCGCTTCCGGCAGAGCAATACTTCTGTACCGGTTCTGATGGTTACAGCCAGAGATACGATACCAGAAAAAGTCAGCGGATTTGAACACGGAGCAAACGATTATGTGACAAAGCCGTTCGCGATTGAAGAACTGTTGGCCAGAATCCGAAATCTTCTTCGGCTGGTCCAACAGCAGGAACCGGTATCGCATGTCATCGAGGTGGATGACTTGTCTATCGACACGAGAACGAGAAGCGTCATCCGGGAGAACCGGAACATCGAGCTGACTCCTAAGGAGTTCGACCTGCTAGCCTATCTCGCCGAACGCAAAAATCAAGTAGTATCTCGAGAAGAAATTATATCCGAAGTATGGGGTTATGATTTTGTCGGCGATACGAATGTGATAGACGTGTATATCCGGTATCTACGGCAAAAGGTTGACAAAGGATTCCCGGTCAAGCTGATTCATACGAGCCGGGGCATCGGCTATTTAATCAAGGAACCGCAATGATGAATTTTCGAAGCAGGTTCGCTCTCTTCTCTACGATATGGCTGATTATCATCCTGTTGTTGTTTAATATTTTTATCTATTTCTATTTCGACAATTTGTCCACGCGCAGCGAATTGCAATTAATGCGGGATAAAGCCTCGACGATCCTGAATGTGAAAAATATCGATCAGAAGTCCCAATGGGACCGTCCAAATTTGTTATCTGAGTTTTTAGTGGCAAGCGAGATGATCCGTATTGTGGGAATAGATGGGGCAGTCAAAAACAGTGTGTACTCCGATCCCGAATTGGCGGAAGTTCCGCCAAAGCAAAGTTTAAAGTCAGGCTCTAATTCCTTTACGAAGGATAAAGTCAAATATGTGTTTGTGCAGACTCCCATCTATAATGCTGCCCACATACAAGTAGGAACATTGGAGATTGGGCATAAGCTGATGAGGCTGCAATATTATCTGGATGTGCTGCTGAATGCGCTGATTGTGTCATCGTTATGCGCTGTCATGCTTTCTCTGCTGGGCAGTTACTTTTACACCGCCTTGCTGGTACGTCCTATCTATTCTTTTGTCAAAACGATGAGGGAAAACCAGAAAAGCGGGGAGTTCCGGAAAATTGAAACCAAAGGAAGCAGAAAAGATGAATTAAATGTGCTGGCCACAGCGTTTAACAGCATGATGGATCGTCTAAAGCAGAACTTTTCCAGGCAAAAGCAATTTGTTGCCGATGCCTCCCACGAGCTGAAAACTCCTCTGACGATCATTGAAAGTTATATCAGCCTGCTCCGCAGGTGGGGAAAGGACGACCCGCAAATCCAGGAGGAAGCGATTGAAGCGATTCATTCTGAAGCGATCCGCCTGAAAGAACTGACCAAATCCCTTTTGCAGCTGGCGGATCTGGAGCATGAGGAATGGGTAATCCGGGAATGGGTAGATATTGTAACGCTTGCCAGTGAGACGGCAGTGATGATGGAACAAGCATTCGGCAGGGTCATTGAACTCCGAAGCGATCAAACCAACTTGTATGTAAGCGGCGATGTCGCCAAATTGAAGCAGGTATTTATCATTCTCATCGATAATGCCATCAAATACAGTACCGAGCCTATCCATATCGAAATCCAGGAACATCAAAGATACTGTAAAGTGAAAATTATTGACAAAGGCATAGGGATCGATGCTGAAGAGATACCGTTCTTGTTTGAAAGGTTTTACCGTGTAGATAAAGCCAGAGCGAGGACCACGGGCGGTGTTGGGCTGGGCTTGTCGATTGCCAAAGGAATTGTGGAACTGCATGGCGGCTACATTGAAGTCTACAGCGAAAAACAGGTTGGGACCACCATGGTCATTAATATTCCAAAATAAACATAGGGAAACCCCCGCCGGTGATCGGTCGGGGGTTATGTTATAGAATGGTGCAATTTTTCATTTGAAAGTATAGATTAGAGTACGCGGCGTGCTGTCACGTAATGCTTTTTCCAGTAACTGCTGTTAAGGGAGGAATACGTAACGCCGACTCCTTTTTTGTACGTGTGCAGGAGTTTGTTGTTTCCGGCGTAAATCGCGACATGAGCGACTCTGCCTTTGCCGTTTCTGCCCCAGAAGAAAACAAGATCACCTTTTCTTAGGTTGGATTTAGCAACTTTATAACCTTTTTTAGCTTGGTCTTTGGAAATTCTCGGCAGGGACACGCCCACTTTTTTGTAAATATATTTCGTGAAAGAAGAGCAATCGAAGGTGCGTGTAGTTCCGGTAGGTGCGCCAAACTGATATCTTACGCCCAAATATTTTTTTCCTATAGAAATGACTTTATCGCCTCTGGAAGTTGCTGCTTCCGCTTTATGAGGTGCGGCCAGTGTCAAGCTGGACATTCCAATGGCGGCGCAAAGTCCGATTTGTGCAATGGTGCGAATAAATTTATTTCTTGTAATCATCTCGTGCCTCCTGAAGTTTTTCTGAGTTGATAATGCCTGCAACCAATATAGCAGAAAAGAAACAGCCTAATTTATTCCAGAAAACGCGCAAACCCTTGCTCCATCAACGTTTTAACCGCTTTATTAGAATCAAATGAAAAAATTCTAATAAGTTTGAGTTTGACATGAAAATGCCGGGGCATATCCTTTATAATGAAGGAGTTACCTGGCCAGAAATTAGAATCCCCATGGAAAGGAGTTTTATTACATGAAAACCCGAGTATCGGCAGTCCAATATGCTCTTCAGGATATACGGAGTTTTGCCGAGTTTGAGGAACAGGTTACCCACTACATGAAGACGGCTATGGAATTTTCTGCGGATTTTGTGCTCTTTCCGGAGTTCTTCACGACACAGCTCCTGTCGATCCCTGATGAACATGGTAATCCCCGTACGATCGAGGATTTGCCGGACTTCACGGACTCTTATAAAGAATTGTTCCTAAGGCTCTCCGCGGATTATCATGTCCATATCATTGCAGGAACGCATGTTGTAAGAAAAGAAGGGAAGTTATACAACACGGCACATTATTTCGGACCGGATGGAACCATACATGAGCAGGCGAAGCTGCATGTAACGCCTACGGAGAAAGTGGAATGGAATATGTCCGAAGGGGACGGCCTGGAGGTTTTTGACACGCCGAAAGGACGCATGGCCATGCTCACATGTTACGATATTGAATTTCCGGAGATTGTCCGGATGGCCAAAGCTAAGGGCGCAGACGTTATTTTCTGCCCTTCCTGTACGGATGACCGGCAGGGGTTTTTCCGGGTACGCTATTGCTGCCATGCCAGGGCGATCGAGAACCAAGTTTATATCGTAACCACCGGAACCGTAGGGGCGCTTAGGAAGGTGGATTTCATGCGTGCGAATTTCGGCCAGGCAGCCGTGATCACGCCGAACGATATTCCGTTCCCTCCGGCAGGCATTCAAATTGAGGGCGTCATCAATGACGATATGATTGTTACGGCGGATTTGGATCTTGAGCTGCTGTACGAAGTGCGTGAGCGCGGATCCGTGACGACGTGGCGTGACCGCAGGACCGATCTGTATACGGATTGGAACTAAAGGAGCAGCCTATGCGTAAAGAACTTTACGTTTTCAGGGATAGGAAGCCGATGAAGGCGGAGATCCGCAATTATCGGGAAGCTGATTTTGCCGAGTTGATCCGGATCCAGCGCGAAAGCTTCCCGCCCCCGTTTCCGGAGGAATTGCTTTGGAACGAGGAGCAGCTGTATAACCATGTAAAGCGGTTTCCGGAAGGCGCGTTATGTGCCATGGCTGACGGAAGGATCGTCGGTTCCGTGACCGGATTGCTTATCGGGTCCGAGCAAAGCGGAACGGCTCATTCTTGGCAGGAAGTCACGGATGCAGGATACATACGGAATCACAATCCGTCAGGAGACACACTGTACATAGCAGATATCTGCGTATCGCCGGAGTACCGGAAGACCGGGCTTGGCAAATGGCTGATGCAGTCGATGTATGAAGTGGTCGTACATTTGCGTCTTCGGAGGCTGCTAGGCGGAGGGCGCATGCCAGGGTACGCTGATGCTGCTGCTGCTTTTGCAGAAACAAAGGAAGCTGGCTTTTTGAGTGCGGAACAATACTTGGAAAGTGTCATGAAGGGGGAGCGCAGCGACCCTGTCATTTCATTCCTGCTCCGCTGCGGACGCACGCCGGTAGGCGTCGTCCCTGACTATCTCGAGGATGAAGAATCCATGAATTATGCTGCATTAATGGAATGGAAGAACCCATTTTGGAATGGAGGAAATCAGTAGGATGAACACAACAGATCAGCTGAAATATCACCGGATTGTATCGATTAACGATCCGTATTTCCGTAAAATGCACAACTTGATGGGGGACGTGTTTCCTCCTGAGGAAGTGTTGGAATTTTCTTTATGGAAAGAGCCGCTGGAAGATCCGGGCATCCAGGTGTACGTTGCGGTTCTAAAGGAAACAGATGATGTGGTTGGCGCTACGGAATACCGCTATTATTCTTCTTTTAACGTGGCAATGACGGATTTTACGATTATCGGCAGGCATGGTCTCGGGATCGGCCGTTTTTTATATAAAGAACGGGAAAAAGACCTCCTGCGCCTGGCATCCGAAGCTGGCAAAACCCTAAGCGGAATGTTTGCGGAAATTTATGACCCTTATCGCGATATGGACCATAATTTTGGAGGCGTGAAGCCGATGGATCCCTTTGTGAGAAGGGAAGTTCTGTCACACTTAGGTTATGAAAAGCTGGACTTCCCTTACGTACATCCATCCTGGGAGAATTCAGGCGAAGCGGTGACCGGACTTGATTTGTGCTTTATGCCGATGCAGAACGGGGTGAACGCACTCCCTGCCTCATTGATCGCTGATTTTATAGAAACCTATTATGCAGTGCTGAGCGAAAAACCGGAAACCTGGGTTGTCATGATTGAAGATTTGCGCAGCCGTAAAGAGGTAGCCTTACTTCCTTTGTAGAAGTAGTCCGTGTATCAGTACAACTTAAGGAGGAAATGAAACGAGATGAATTCTCATGAGATCGATTATCAGATTTACGGAAGTGAAATGCAGTTTGTAGAAGTGGAACTGGATCCGCAGGAAAGTGTCATTGCGGAAGCAGGCAGCTTGATGATGATGGATTCTTCCATTCAGATGAATACGATTTTCGGCGACGGTTCCCAAGACAATAAGGGATTGATGGGCAAACTGTTCGGTGCGGGCAAACGCCTGCTTACCGGAGAAAGCCTCTTCATGACGGTGTTTACGAATATGGGACGCGGCAAAGAAAAGGTATCGTTCGCATCGCCTTATCCCGGCCGGATCATTCCTATGGACTTGAGTGAACTGGGAGGGAAAATCATCTGCCAGAAAGACTCATTCCTTTGCGCAGCTAAGGGCGTTTCCGTAGGGATTGACTTCCAGCGTAAGCTTGGTGTCGGCTTTTTCGGAGGCGAAGGATTCATAATGCAGAAGATTGAAGGAGACGGACTTGCATTTCTTCATGCGGGCGGCACGATCTATGAGCGCACTCTGCGGCCCGGTGAAATGATTCGTGTGGATACCGGCTGCCTAGTCGGGATGACAAGAGATGTACAGTATGACATTGAGTTTGTAAAAGGCGTCAAAACGGCTCTGTTCGGTGGAGAGGGCCTGTTTTTTGCCACACTGCGCGGTCCGGGAAAAGTGTGGATCCAGTCGCTGCCGTTCAGCCGCTTGGCGGATCGTGTCCTGTCCGCGGCAGGCCCTGCAGGACGTAAAGAAGAGGGAAGCATTCTAGGCGGGTTAGGCAACCTGCTGGACGGGGATTAATCCTTGAAGTAAGGAATTAGGGGGAGCCTCATCGTGGCTGTAATTACTTTTTTAGGAACAGGCGATTCCATGGGTGTCCCGAGGGTATACTGCCGTTGTCAGGTATGCAATGAAGCGAGGTTGGAAGGCGTAAACCGCCGTCTGCGTTCGTCGATATGGATCGACTTTTCGGAATCGGAAACTCCGGATCCCCTTCAAACTTTCCTTGCAGAGGCAAGAGAGGCGTCGGAAACAGAACTCCTGTTGGATTGCGGTCCGGACTGGGCCTCCCAAATGGAAGCGATCGGGATTCGGCAGCTGCACCGCGTACTCCTGACCCATGCGCATCATGACCATATCGGCGGCCTGCCGGAGTGGGCGGATGCTTGCAGATGGCTTGGAGTGAGAGGGACCGTGTATGCGCCCGAAGAAGTCAACAAAGCGTGCATTGAGCGTTATCCTTGGATTGCGAATCATCTGGAGTTTCTTGCAATAGATCAAGGCATCACACTGCACGGGTGGGAGATTGCTCCTTGGAAAGTATCCCATGGAAAGAACGGATATTCTTTCGCGTACCAATTTGCAGCGGGAGACCGTTCCTGGGTGTATTGTTCGGATGCGATTCATTTGAACGATGATGAGAAAGCGCCAATGAATGATGTGGATATGCTGATCCTTGGTACAAGCTTTTACCGTGAGCCGTATGAAATGTCTACGAGATCTGTCTACGATATCGTAGAAGGGATCGGTGTCGTTAAGGAAACAAGAGCTGCACGGGCTGTCTTTACCCATATGTCTCATGATGTAGATGTGAGAAATACGTATGATCTGCCTGGCCATATCTCCTTGGCGAGGACAGGCCGGAAGATCATCGTTTAAAGTTGGCAAGTGAACAGCCCTGCCGTTGCAGCAGGGCTGTTTCCTATTGTATTCAATTACACCCATCGTTGAATGATTTTACTGTAGTCTACGAGTTCTTCCTTGTTAAAGAAGTTTCCGATTTCCCGTTCTGCCGATTGGGGAGAGTCCGAACCGTGAATAATATTCGTTCCCGTATGCAGCGCATAATCTCCGCGGATCGTTCCCGGCTGGGACTCGAGCACTTTGGTCTTACCCATCATGTTGCGCGACAACGTAATAATTTCATCTCCCTCCCAAACCATGGCAAACACAGGACCGGCAGTGATAAAGGATACCAGCTCCTGAAAAAACGGCTTTCCTTTATGCTCCTCGTAATGAAACTCCGCTTGTGTTTTCGTTACCCTGTGCAGTTTGCATGCCACCAGTTGAAATCCTTTCAGTTCAAACCTCTTGACGATTTCCCCAATCAGTCCGCGTTGGACTCCGTCCGGTTTAATCATAATGAATGTCCGTTCCATAGCGCATTCGCCTCCTGTCTAGTTCGTAAACCAGGTTCAATACCGAAACCCTACGCATCTTGTATACCCATTTTCGGATCTGATTAAGCCCGGTTAAGGCAAAATGAACTAGAGATTAAGGCGTAAGAACTAAAATAAGAACAGAAGACAAGAACGCTTGTTCGCATTATCTAATCATGGTACAATAAGGGAACAATTGAATCTTGGGTGGGGGCCGGTTTTCCTTCCGGAAGGGGGTGAGGCCATGGAACTGAACGACGCCGTTTCGCTGATGTTTTTATTCGGGAGTTTTCTTCTCGCACTTTTAACTTACATCCGAAATGACCGTAAAAAGTAAAAACCCACCCGAAGGTTGCCGCCTAAGGTGGGTTTTCGTAAACTTGTGAAGTTATCATTCGTACATGACTTCGAAGGGAAGCCCATTCAAGCCAATTGTGACGGCCAAGTGTTCCAGCACTTGGCTTTAATTAAGTTAGATTTTAACATAATCCGGTCAGGGATACAACAGGCATACCTGCGGAGGAGAACGGTTTAATCCCTGCTTTTAATGATCAGGAGCTGTCCGGTTTCCAGGTGCACGATACCCGATTCATCAAGCAGACGGTTGCTGATTCCCAAAGACTGCCCCAGCGTTAAGACGGCATTGGTTAGAGGGTATTGGAAACCTTCCAGCGTGATGCCCGTTACTTGCGGAGTCAGCGGCAGCAGCGATACGTGTGAATATTTGCCTTTCACGATCTGCATGGGCCTGTCTGCCAGCAATATTTCGTTTTTTTGATCCACGATTTTACATAGCACATGTTTGGCAAGGCCTTTGACCAGCAGATGAACGTTGGCCAGCGAATGATCGAAGCGGGTGCCTAATGCCCCGATAATGACGATTTCCTCGGCATCATAAGATAAGGCCAAGTCGAATGCCAGCTCCGTATCCGTCAAGTCTTTCTCCAGCGCATCACAGGAGATGGTCTCCAGGCTTGTCCGCTGAATCCGGCCGAATTCCTCCTCTGTAACCGAATCGAAATCTCCTACCGCCACATGGGGCACTTTTCCGTGTTGAATCAGAAAATGCGCGCCGCGGTCCGCTCCGATCAGGAAATCCCCATCTTGAATTTCTTCAACCGCCCAATCGCTCAGGCTGCCTCCGGTAAAGATCAGTATCCTTTTGCCCATCTTCCTCATCGCTCCTTTAATCCTTAGCTTCAGCCAGCGGTTAGTGGATCTGTTTTTCAAACAGTACATGCCGTCCGTTCATGGCTGAAATCCTCTGTAATAAGAATAAACTCATCGCCAGAAGAATGCCACCTATGATTATAAGAAGAAACGGGCTGAGGAGAAACAACCCGGTTATTTGCCCGATGACAAGCCCCACAACAGGCAGTATCGTCACCCCGCAAATTTGCTGGGCTTCCTGATATCCCTTTACCCTGGCTGAAATCAGGACGCAGAACAGAATGTTGCAGAAGGTGAGTGCCGGAGCCAGCCAACATGCAAGAATCAGCCAATTCGCACTCGGAAAGATAAGCTTGCCGAACGTTGAGTAAGTCATGGTGTCGACTACAACTCCTAAAGCTGCAAACCCGGAGGCGGAGATGACCAGTGTAGGGATGAGTGAGGCCAGCACTTTTCCTGTAAACAGTTCAAGGATGCTGATTGGCGAGAAGAGCAGGCTTTCCAGTGTACGGCGTTCTTTTTCCCCGACAAAACTGTTGGTTGACGTAACCATCGATGTTATCAAAGGAATAATCAGGAATACCGGCAGCAGCAAATAATGTACTGCAAGGTAGATGAGCTGATGCCCCGGCACCTGCATAGCCGATATTTCTGAGATGACACCTCTTTGCGGCAGATTGGCCGTCATACTGCGAATCAACTCCAATGTATCGCTGCCTGCGGCATGCGGAGCCGCCAAAATCAGTCCAACCGGAAACACTACGCAGAAAAGTATGGGTAAGACCAGGAGGGGAATCCATAGTTTGCTGTTGGAAGAGACAGCTTTCATATCTTTGGACGCGATGGCCCATACACAATTCCAATTCATGGACGAGCACCCTCTTTGATCAGAAAATAGAGTGATTCAAGGTCCCGGTTTACGATTTCAGCCGAATGTACCCAGCTTTCCTGCAAGATGGATGTGAGCAAAGGGGAGATGTCCTCTTTACGGGTGAGAGTAAATTCTAAAGAATGGACTCCTTCGCGGCAAACCGGGTAGCCGTAAACAGCAGCGCTTTCCATTTGCAATCCGGTTTCCACCCGAAGCCGGAGATCTTGCCTGTACGTCCGTTCCAATGATTCCTTGGTCCCCTGGGCAATAACTTTTCCCGATTCCATCAGGATATAGGAGCCGCAAACCGATTCCATTTGCTGCAGCACGTGAGAACATATCAGTATGGTAGTGCCTTCCTTGGCATTAAGTTCTTTTAAATGATGCAGAACCTCATGGATTCCTTCGGGATCCAATCCATTAGTCGGCTCGTCCAAGAACAACAAGGATGGCCGCTGCAGAAGTGCTTTTGCCAGTGCCAGCCGTTTTTTCATCCCTGTACTGAATTGGCCTGTGGGACGGTCCTTATGAGGAGTCAAATCGAACTGCTCGAGCAGTTCCTCGGCCCTTCGATGCTTCGTAACACCGTACAGCCGGGCAAAAAAACGTAAATTCTCCAAAGCGCTCATGTCATGGTACAATCCTGCGCCCTCAGTAACAATGCCGGCATTTCTCCGGATCTCATTCCCTTCCGTAAGAGGGTTCCAGCCTGCGACCCTCATGCTGCCTTGATCGGGAAGGATGACGCCGTTTACTAATCGGATCATGGTCGTTTTGCCGGAACCGTTTGGCCCCAACAGTCCCACGACGGCATGCTCCGCTACTTGAAAATTCATGCCGTGCAAGATGCGGCGCCCCTCAAATGATTTGTGTACATCGGATACTTCAATATAAGCCATTGCCGCTGCCAACCTTTCGCTGTCATTTGTTGAATGGCTATTATACGGTTTCCGGAATGAGATCGTTCACGTTAGCAGAATCTAATTTTTAATTGAAGGAATTGAGCATATTTTGATTGTAATAGTCAATAAGTATGATTGTAACGATCATAAATATGATTTATAATTTCAATAGATAGCGGATTATGTTTATGGGGGGCTGTTCCGATGACTGAGCCTCAGCTGACAAAAGGGGGTTCCCGGCGGGACCGGATCCTTCAGCTGCTGAAGATGCAAGGCCGGATTACCGTACAGGAAATTATAGATAAATTTCAATGTTCGGAGGCGACCGCCCGTCGCGATCTCGATCAGATTGTTAAAACCGAGCCCGTCATTCGCACGATCGGCGGCGCACAATATGAGGGATATGCCGCGGCGAGAGAAACCTCCTTTTTTGAAAAGAAGGAACAGCACTGGCCGGAGAAGGAAGCGATAGCCGCCAAAGCAGCGTCCCTGATTCAGCCTGGCGATATTATCGGGTTGACGGGCGGTTCCACGACCTATCTTATCTCCAGAGCGATTAAGCACATGCGCGGCATCACGGTGGTGACTAATGCCGTAAATGTTGCGATGGAACTTGCCGAATCGGACGGGATTCAAGTAGTGGTAACCGGCGGGGTCATGCGTAATCGCAGCTTTGAACTTTGCGGCCCGCTCGCGGAGAAGATGGTGGAGCACCTTCACATCGGCAAGATGTTCATCGGTATAGATGGTGTGACGGAAGAACAGGGCTTGACCACCTATTCCGAGCAGGAAGCGGAAATTGCCCGGTTGTTAATCCGAAGATCGGCGAGCACAATTGCTGTTTTTGACCCTACGAAAGTAGGGAGGACTTCTTTATTCTCGATCGCCCCTTTGAAGGAGATCCATGCTTGCGTTACGAATGCCAGCCTGCCTCAAACCTTTCGCAAGGTTTTACGCACTCATTCCATTGAGATTTATCTGGCTGACAAGGAGGAATTTTGATGACGAACAGGATGTTATTTATCAACGGGGAAGTGTATTCGGAAAGCGCCGTTCTCCCAAACGGGGCGGTTGCTGTTGAAGACGGGAAAATTACGGCAGTATATCAATCATTAGAAGAAATATCTGACGATATTAGGAAGCAAAGCGAGCTTATTGATCTGAACGGCGCCCTCCTTCTTCCGGGATTCATCGATGTGCACGTTCACGGAGGCGGAGGATTTGATACGATGAAGTCTTCAACCGAACCGGGTTCTATCGATGGGCTGAGCCGGTTTATGGCCTCGCATGGCACAACTTCATTTTTGCCTACCACGCTGACGGATGAAGCCGGCAGGCTGGTGGAAGTGGTATCTGAAGTAAGCAGGGCCATGTCGGCAGGTACGGGCGGGGCCGATGTGTTGGGGGTTCATCTTGAAGGGCCGTTTCTGAATCCAATACGGAGCGGAGCGCAAAACCCGGATGACATGAGAACGGCAACAAAAGAGGAACTGGGCCGCCTGCTGGAAGCTTCCGGGGAGACGATCCGGCTCATTACCCTTGCTCCTGAACTTCCGGGAGCGATGGAACTTATCGGATACCTGACCGAAAAAGGAGTTACGGTTTCCATCGGGCATTCCGACGCCACTTACGAAATTGTACAGCAGGCCGTCGCGCATGGTGCGACCCATGTAACCCATTTATTTAACGGCATGAGTCCGCTGCACCACAGAGAGCCTGGGGTGGCAGGAAGCGCCCTGATGCTGGACGAATTAACGGTTGAATTGATATGCGACGGACTGCATGTGCGGGAAGAATTGATCGGATATGTCTTTCGGGTGAAACCGAAAGAGCGGGTCATCCTTGTTACTGACGCGATGGAAGCCGCGGGACTGCCGGACGGTGAATATATGCTAGGGAAGCTGCCAGTAGTCATGAAGTGTAACAGGGTGACACTGAAAGAAGGCGGGAACTTGGCGGGAAGCGCACTGACCATGGATCAGGCGTTGAGGAATGCCCTCAAGTTTACAGGCAGAACACTGGAAGAAATTCTTCCGGCTCTTACCCTGAATCCGGCAAGGCAGATTGGCGTGAATCACAGAAAAGGATCCATTCTCGCAGGTAAGGATGCTGATTTTGTTGTTATGGGACGCAATTTGGAGCTGCTGCAAACTTACGTTAGGGGACATGAAGTTTACCACAGATCGAAAACGGAGGTTTAACCGATGGGGAGAGCGGACGGAGAGCAGCACAAGAGAAAATTGTTAGCGGGTGTGGATTTAGGCGGTACTAATTTTGTTTGCGGGCTGGTAGATCAGGACGGTACTGTCCTGCGTACAGCGAAGAGGCCGACCGAGGCGGAGCGCGGCAGTGATCATGTGCTGCAGTCGGTCGCGGATACGATTGAATTGCTCCTGGCGGATGAGGGAGCGGACAATGTCGTTCTGACCGCTGTCGGGGTCGGGCTCCCCGGCTTTTTGGATCCGGAGCGGGGGATTGTCCGGATGGCCGGCAATTTGAAATGGAAGGATGTGCCGATCTCGGACATACTCTCGAAGCGGTTAGCCGCACCCGTATTTATCGATAATGACGTACGGAGCTTTACGTACGGAGAGGCCGCAGCAGGTGCGGCTGCAGGGTACCGGCATGTGCTGGGCATCATGCTCGGTACGGGGCTCGCGTCCGGAATGGTAAACGACGGGCGCATCTATTACGGCAGCGGATATATGGCCGGCGAATTCGGCCATATCCTTATGGACGGCGTGCCGTTCGCCTGCGGCTGCGGGATGACCGGCTGCCTGGAGACGGTCGCTTCCGCGACTGGGCTGGTGCGCCAAGTGCGCGCCCAGCTGGAAGCCGGCCGCTCCTCCGTGCTCGCGGAGTGGGCCGGCGGCGATCCGTCCGCCATCCAGGCGGCGGACGTGTCCAAAGCGTACGACCTGGGGGACCCGGTCGCACGCGAAGTGATGGACTTTACCGGGCGGACGCTCGGTAAAGCTCTGGCTTATGCGGTCACGCTGTACGGACCGGATGCGATCGTGATCGGCGGGGGCGCGTCCCTTGCGGGAGAGCGCCTGTTCGCCCCGATGCGCGAGGAGCTGCAGCGGACCGTGCACCCGCTTTACTGGGAACGACTGACGATCGTTCCCGCGCAGCGGCTGGATGAAGCAGGCGTTGTCGGCTCCGCTATGATTGCACAACACCGTCTAGAACAACAAACAGCTTAAGAGGCGCAGAAAGGATAGAATGCGATGAATATAGTAACATTTGAATCTACAGAGGAATTGAACGAGGCTGGAGCGGGGATTGTCATTTCCTTGCTGCAGACGAAACCGGACGCTGTGCTGGGCTTGGCTACAGGGGGTACGCCGGTAGGTGTTTATGAACATCTTGTCAAAGCGTACCGCAAAGGGCGGCTCAGCTTCCGCAAAGCAACAAGCTTTAATCTGGATGAATATGTGGGATTACCGCAAGAGCATCCCGAAAGTTACTACAGCTACATGAAGCAGCACTTGTTTGACCATGTGGATCTTCCTGTTCATCAGGCACATATTCCGGATGGAAATGCGGAGAATCCGGAAGAAGAGTGCCGGAGATATGAAGCGAAATTGGCGGAAGCCAAGCAGATTGATCTGCAGATTTTGGGGTTGGGCCATAACGGACATATCGGTTTCAACGAGCCGGATCACACTCTGGTGAGCGGTACGCACGTGGTAGAACTGAAAGAGGAAACCAGGAAAGCGAATGCCAGATTTTTCGACTCTATGGATGAAGTTCCTACCCATGCCATTACGATGGGCGTTGGAATGATCCTGAAAGCCAAGACCATTCTGCTTATCGTCAGAGGTGAAGACAAAGCGGATGTGGTGCACCGGGCGTTGACCGGACCGATCCGCACGGAACTGCCGGCATCGCTGCTGCAGACGCATCCGAATCTTGTCGTGATGCTTGATCAGGCGGCAGCGAAACACTTCCAAACGCAGCAGGCATAATTTACATGAAAAGCGCTGTCCAACCGGATCAGCGTTCTTTCATTTTTCCTATAGATTTCCCTGTAGGACTTCCTGCCGGAAACGTATATAATGGATATCGGGTTGTTCATAGCGCAGCGGAGAGGGGAAGGCTAACATGAGTTGGGAAATGTTCAGCTTGATCGGCACGATCGCATTTACGATTAGCGGAGCGTATGTAGCCATGGAAGAAGAATATGATATTCTCGGGGTATTTGTGTTAGGGCTGGTAACCGCTTTTGGCGGAGGCGTTATCCGGAATTTGTTGATCGGGGTCGACGTAACGATGCTTTGGCAGCAAGGGTTATATCTGAATACTGCCGTAATTGCGACAGTGATCGTGTTCATACTTCCAACCCGGTGGATTCAGAAATGGAAAAGCTTTGAAGTGATTCTCGATGCCATCGGCTTATCGGCCTTTGCCATACAAGGTGCTTTGTATGCGACCGAACGGAATTTGCCGTTAAGCGCGGTCATTGTTGCAGCGATGCTTACCGGGATCGGCGGAGGCATCATCCGGGATTTGCTTGCCGGACGGAAACCGCTTGTGCTTCGGGACGAAATCTATGCCGTATGGGCAATTTTTGCAGGAATGGTCATTCATACAGGCTGGATGAAGACGCCGGCACAGCTATATGCGCTTTTTGTCCTGGTCATTTTGCTACGGATGATGTCGGTCTATTATAAATGGAAGCTTCCGAGACGTTCCTTAAGGGAGCCGGATGCGCAGGAGAAACAATGGGAGATAGGGGGATAATCGAGCTATGGTTGAAGTGCTGTTTGTTTGCCTAGGCAACATTTGCAGATCCCCGATGGCGGAAGCGGTGGCACGTTCCTATATTCAGTCTGAGGGGTTGTCCGACCAAGTCAAAGTGGACTCGGCAGGTACCGGAGACTGGCATATCGGCCATCCGCCGCATGAAGGAACCCGGAAAGTTCTGGATCTGAATAAAATAAGCTATAAAGGGATGAAAGCAAGGCAGTTTAACGGCTCCGATTTCAATGCATTCCGGTATATTGTGTGCATGGACCGCAAAAACCTCCGTGATGTTCTCGAAAGGAAACAAGGAGAGACCAATTCGGAAGTAGTTACTTTTATGCAATTTGTTCCGGATAGTGCAGCGGAAGATGTGCCCGATCCCTATTATACGGGGAATTTTGATGAGGTGTACCAGCTTGTCCAGGAAGGCTGCCGGAATCTGATTCACTGGATCAGGGAGAAGGAAGGGATATAACGAATGGAATCCTTAACTGCACTGCCTATAGTAGAGGATCAAGTATTGGCCGAACGTATGGAATCGGTACAGATTCTTCATGAAGACGAGATAACGTTTTATGAGGTAGCCAAAGACAAGTTGACCGGGGAGCATTACCTTCATCATGCTTACATCCACAGGGATGTTGCTGCCGGCGGCACTTTAGAAACTTATCATTACTTTATGCCGCTTGCGCACGATGAAGTAATCGGGATGGTTCTAGGAGAAGCTGCTTACAGTTATCCTGAGCATTGGCATGGTTCTTTTTTGAGGAACGGACCGGAGGGGCGGTATGTATGGTTTGATCCGTCGGGAACGAAAGAGGACGGCGAGTTCGAGCGGACTGCTTCGGAATTGCAAGCGAAACTGAAGGAGTTCAAACATTCGGGCCAAACCGATCCGGAGTCGGTTGCCCGGCTGCTCAAAGAGATTGACGGGTTATGGAAGGAATAAATCAGGCAGCATACGGTAAAAAAGCAGGGACCCATCCTCATTCGAGAGGCACGGTTCCTGCTTTTGTATTTATCTGGAAACGGAAGTTATCCGGCTGCCCCATTCTCCTGTCGGAACAAGCCAGCTGACAATCCGGTCTTCCAGCATCTCGGATAGGACGTTCTCGTAATCTTTACGGTACGGTTTCGGGAACTCCTCTTCCAGCCAGCTGCGTTGAGTCCCGTTCCATATTTCATAAATGAGAATATCGTCAGGCTGTTCCAAATCATCGTGAATGATAGAGTTCACAAAATTAGCTTCTTTGGACATCTTGTCTGCCAGGGTGAAAAGAAGATTACGGAATTCTTCCTTCTTTCCCGGCTTTACTTTGAAACGAATAGCGAGAATAATTTGCTTTGCATTCATGTATGATCAGCTCCTCGATGGTTTGATGGATCAATAAGATACGAAATCTATAGTAAACTGTTCGTATCCTAATAGATAGTACTTACTTTTATGTGATATAGTATCCAAAAAGTAATAATTGTTATCCGCTTCGATTTTTAGTTCGAGGAAATTGATGCATCGATCATACGAAACAGTCGTACCTCCGAGGTCAGGAGGACGGCTGTTTTTGCAAGCGATGTAATGATTACCGGTTATAAAAATAATTTAGCGCCTCAGGCATTACATTTTGCCAAAAACCCCATACATGTTTGCCTTCCTTCTCGGTATAGTACACATCGGCTCCGCGCTCCTGAAGCTTTTTTAAAGCCCTGCGGTTATAGTCCAGAAAGTCGAATGTTCCGTGGTCCGTTTTCACTTCTTCCTCCTGAAGCCCGATCGTCATGTACATGTCCAGCCCGGAAAGGTCATTTTCCGCATCCAATTTCACTTGGGTAGGCTCATAAAATGCACCGGACAGGCTGAGCACCTTATGGAATAAATGCGGGTAAAGTAACGCAAGATGAAGGGAGACAGTTCCGCCTAAGGAATCTCCTGCCAATACCCGTTCGGAGCGTTCTTTGCGCGCAGCAAACTTTTGTTCAATGAAAGGGACCAGCTCTTCGGCAAAAAAAGTAGTATAAGCTGCAAACCGGTTTCCATCGGGGGAGTATTCCGACGTCCGCACCGATTTATCCACATCCACGCCGACTATGATCACAGGCTCGTAATCTTCATCGAGAATCAACCGGTTCATGTGGGTTGCAACACGTCCGTAGTTGAAGAAGTCTTCGCCGTCCTGGCAATAGAGTACAGGGTAGCTTAACAGCTCATTATAGCCCGGGGGCAGGTAAACGCGAAGATTCCTCTCTTCCTGCAAAGCATGAGAGTGGACCGTTTCTTTCACGATGGTGCGCTTGTAAATGTTCGTTTCGCTCATAGGTAACAGCCTTTCTTCTAAAAGAATAAAATTATTATTGCCGGATTTGGGTAAAAATAGGACGAGGGCCAGTTGTGTTTTACATACGTGTACTATGCTGTATTAGTAATTATTCGCAACTGTTATATACAAGTGTTCAAGGAAAAACTACATATTTCAATATATTCTTTGACCAAATGGCTACAACAGATGTATAATAATTCTATAACAGAAACCAATTTGTTTTCAAATATTATATTGAGGTGAAATTCATGAGCAAGCTGCCTTACGAAGTCCACAGCGACAACGTGGAACCATTATTCGTGCTTTCTCCGGAAGGGGAAGTTGTTAACGAAGCTTATATGCCAAAGCTCAACGATGAGCAACTGAAAGAGATTATGTACCGTATGCTGTTTACCCGCACATGGGACGAGCGTGCCGTAAACCTGGGACGCCAAGGCCGTTTAGGCTTCTACGCACCGGTTTCCGGGCAAGAAGCTTCCATGATCGGAAGCGAATATGCGCTGGATAAAGAAGACTGGATCGCTCCGGGCTACCGCGACATGCCGCAGATCGTATGGCACGGCCTGCCGCTCTATCAGGCATTCCTGTACTCCCGCGGCCATCAGCATGGAGGCCAAATTCCTGACGGCGTAAATGTCCTGATGCCTCAGATCATTATCGGAGCACAGATTCTTCACGCTACAGGTATCGCGATGGGACTTAAGAAGAAGGACAAGAAGAACGTAGCGATCACTTACACAGGTGACGGCGGATCTTCCGAAGGCGACTTCTATGAAGGATTGAACTTTGCAGGAGCGTTCAAGCTGCCTGTTATTTATGTTGTTCAGAACAACGGTTATGCGATTACAACTCCGTTTGCTAAGCAGACTGCGGCGCAATCCGTGGCTCACAAAGCGCTGGCTGCCGGTATCCGCGGCGTGCAAGTCGACGGTATGGACGTGCTTGCGGTTATCAAAGCGGTTCAAGAAGCTAGAGAGCATGCCGTGAACGGCGGCGGAGCAACTCTTATTGAATTGCTGACATACCGTTTCAGACCTCACTCCTTGGCTGATGATGCAACGAAATACCGCACGAAGGACGAGGAAGAGCTATGGGGCCAGAAGGATCCGATCGTTCGTTTCCGTAACTACCTGACGAAGAAAGGTCTTTGGACCGATGCTGACGACGAGCGCGTTAGAGAAGAAGCGAAAGCGTCCGTTCTTGAAAATATCAAGAAAGCCGAAGCTACCGAGAAAATGACGGTTGCAGGCCTGATCGACAGCATGTTCGAAGAAACGCCGAAATTCCTGAAAGAACAAATGGAAGAATTTAAATAAATCGTTTCATACAGCCGTTATGGCGGTAGCTGAATTTTGAGGGAGGATAAGAACAGTCATGGCACAAATGACAATGATTCAAGCGATAAAAGATGCAATGCGCGTTGAACTTCAGCGCGACCCTAACGTCCTGATTTTCGGGGAAGACGTAGGTAAAGTCGGCGGGGTGTTCCGTGCGACGGAAGGATTGCAAGGCGAATTCGGCGAGGACCGCGTATTCGATACGCCGCTTGCCGAGTCTGCGATTGCAGGCCTTGCAGTAGGTTTGGGCGTACAAGGATTCCGCCCGATTGCGGAAATCCAGTTTGTAGGCTTTATCTTTGAGGCGCTGGACCAGATGCTGGTGCAGGCAGCCCGTATGCGTTACCGCTCCGGCGGTAAATATAACAGCCCGATCGTATTCCGTACGCCTTTCGGCGGCGGCGTGAAAGCTGCGGAACTCCACACCGATTCCCTGGAAGGTTTAATTCTTCAATCCCCGGGTATTAAATTGGTGGTGCCGTCCAATCCTTATGATGCGAAGGGACTTTTGATTTCTGCGATCCGCGACAACGATCCGGTCTTCTTTATGGAGCACTTGAACCTGTACCGTTCCTTCCGCGGCGAGGTGCCTGAAGGCGAATATACAGTTGAAATCGGGAAGGCGAATGTGGTTCGTGAAGGGAAACATGTTACGATCCTGACTTACGGCGCTATGGTTCATACTTCCCTGAAAGCTGCGGAAGAAATGGCGAAGAAAGGCATCGAAGTGGAGGTCATCGATCTTCGTACGCTTCTTCCTTTGGATATTGACACCATTGTTGAATCCATTAAGAAAACGAACCGTGCGATTGTGGTCCAGGAAGCTCAGAAAACTTCCGGAGCAGCGGCGGAAATCATTGCGCAAATCAATGAGAAAGCCATCCTGCACCTGGAAGCTCCGGTTCTTCGTATCGCAGGCCCGGATACCGTATATCCGTTTGCCCAAATCGAAGACCAATGGCTGCCTAACCCGGCGCGCGTAATCGAAGGCATCAACAAAGTACTGGAATTCTAAAAAACAAGTTTCGAACAGAACCATTACAGGAGGTCATCCCGTGGCGATTTATAAATATCCATTCCCCGAGCTTGGAGAAGGCATCCATGAGGGCGAAATCGTAAAAATGCATATCCAGCCCGGCCAAACGGTAACGGATGAAGATATCATTATGGAAGTTCAGAACGATAAGGCGATCGTAGAAGTGCCTTGTCCGGTTAACGGTAAAATTGTGGAAGTTCTTGTTAAAGACGGCCAGGTTTGCCACGTAGGAGAGATCGTTGCAACGATCGAAGTGGAAGGCGAACTGCCTGCAGGGGCAGAAACAGCTGAAGAAACAGCTCCTAGCGCTTCTGTAGCGACTGGCGCTGCTGAAGTAAAACAGGATACTCCAGTTCCTTCCGAAGCAGGCGCTCCTGCAGCGGCGGCAGCGGCAGCTCCGGTTGAATCTGCATCCGCTCACGAAGTACTGGCTACGCCAAGCGTGCGCAAGTATGCCCGCGAAAAGGGTGTAAACCTGACTCAAGTGAACGGCACCGGCAAAAATGGACGCATTACGCGTGAAGATGTAGCAGGCTTTACTGGCGCGGCTCCAGCACCAGCGGCCCCTTCCGAAGCAGCAGCACCTGCGGCGGCGGAAGCTCAAGCAGCGCCGGATGCGCCAAAAGCAGCTCCTGCAGCAGTTGCAGCAGCAGGTGGAGCAGAGGAACGTATTCCATTCAAAGGCATCCGCAAAGCGATTGCCAATGCAATGGTCAAATCCGTATACACCGCTCCTCACGTAACGATTATGGACGAAGTAGACGTTACGAAACTGGTTGACTTCCGTACGAAACTGAAGCCTGCGATGGAGAAGAAAGGCATTAAGGTTACTTACCTGCCGTTCATCGTCAAAGCACTGGTAGCGGCTTGCCGCGAGTTCCCGGTAATGAACTCCACAATCGACGAAGCAGCTAACGAAATCGTCTATAAGAAGTACTACAACATCGGTATCGCTGCTGATACGGAGCAAGGACTTGTCGTTCCTGTCGTGCATGAAGCGGACCGCAAAAATGTATGGACTGTAGCAAAAGATATTAAAGAGCTTGCCGGCAAAGCACGCGACGGCAAACTGGCACCGCAGGAAATGAGAGGCGGCACGATCACGATTTCCAATATCGGTTCCGCCGGCGGAATGTTCTTTACTCCGGTCATCAACTTCCCTGAAGTGGCGATCCTGGGTACGGGCCGCATTTCCGAGAAAGCGATCGTCAGAAACGGAGAGCTGGTAGCGGCTCCTGTTATGGCCCTTTCCTTAAGCTTCGACCACCGTGTAATCGATGGCGCGACAGCGCAGAATTTCATGAACCATATCAAAAACCTGCTCGCAGATCCAGAGCTATTCATGATGGAGGTGTAAAAAAATGGTCGTAGGTGACGCTTCTTTAGATATTGACGTAGTCGTAATCGGTGCAGGTCCCGGAGGGTATACAGCGGCAGCGAAAGCTGCCCAAATGGGACACAGCGTAATTGTAGTAGAGAAGAATGAGCTTGGCGGGGTATGTCTGAACGTCGGCTGTATTCCTTCCAAAGCCCTTATTTCCGTTGCTCATACTTATGAAAATACAGCTCACGGCGAAGCTATGGGGATTACCGCTTCCGATGTGAAAGTGGAATTTTCCAAAGTGCAAGAGTACAAGAACAGCGTAATCAGCAAGCTTGTCGGCGGCGTAGGAACACTGATGAAGAGCAACAAGGTTCAAGTATTCCGCGGCGAAGCGATGTTTATCAGCGAGAACGAAGTGCGCCTGTTCAATGAACAGGAAGCGCCTCGTTACCGTTTCAAGCACTGTATTATCGCAACAGGTTCAAGACCGATCGAATTGAAGACATTCCCGTTCGGCGGACGTATCTTGTCCTCCACCGAAGCGCTTAGCCTGCCTGAAGTGCCAAAGAGCCTCGTCGTAATCGGCGGCGGTTATATCGGTATGGAGCTTGGCCAGGTATACGCGAAATTCGGTGCGAAAGTAACGATCATTGAAGGTTTCGACACGATCCTGCCGGGCTTTGAGAAAGAACTGTCCCAGCTTGTTGTGAAGAACCTGTCCAAGTATGATGTGGAAATCGTAACCGGCGCAAGAGCGGAAGGCGCGGAACAAACCGAGTCTGAAGTGAAAGTGAAGTACTCCGTGAACGGCGAGTCCAAAGAAGTTACGGCGGACTATGTTCTGGTTACGGTTGGACGCCGTCCTAACACCGATGGAGAACTGGGCCTTGACCTGCTGAACATGAAGCTGGACAACCGCGGTTACGTTGAAGTCGATAACCAAGGACGCACAAGCGTGCCTAACATCTACGCGATCGGCGACATCGTAGCAGGACCCGCCCTGGCGCACAAAGCTTACTACGAAGCCCGCACCGCTGTGGAAGCTCTATCCGGATTGCCTAGCGTTATTGACTACAAGTGTATTCCGCTTGTATGCTTCACGGATCCTGAAATCGCAAGCGTCGGCTTAAGCGAAGCGGAAGCGAAGGAAAAAGGCATGAACGTTGTTATCGGTAAATATCCATTCTCCGCTAACGGCCGTGCGCTTTCGATGAACGCTCCGGACGGTTTTGTGAAACTGGTCGGCGACAAAGAAACCGGTGTAATTATCGGTGCGCAAATTGCCGGTGTCGAAGCTTCGAACCTGATTGCCGAGATGGCTCTTGCTATCGAAATGGGCGCAACGATGGAAGATGTATATCTGACTATCCACGCTCACCCTACATTAGGCGAATTGACTTACGATGCGGCTGAAATGGCTTTGCATAAGCTGAAAAAGAAATAAGCATGAACAGGGAGAGGAGGCCATTACGTTGTAATGGTCTTCTTTTTGTTGGAAAGAGGTGGATCCATTTGGGAAACGGAACGCGCGTAGAAGAACTGCTGGAATTAGCGAAGTCCGGAGCTTGGGTGACGGAGCTGGCGGCAAGGGCGGGGAACGGCGGTTATATTCCGCCGGATGAAGCCATTGCGTTCGACGCCGCGCTGGCGCTGGCGCTGGGCAAGAACGTCCTGCTGCAGGGGCCCACGGGATCCGGGAAGACGAAGCTGGCGGAGACGCTTGCACAGTGGTTCGGCATGCCGATGCATGCCGTTAACTGCTCGGTCGACCTGGATGCGGAGGCGCTCATCGGGTTTAAGACACTGTCGCATGACCAAGGGCGTCCGACGGTGGAGTATGTTCCGGGGCCCGTCGTGAAAGCGATGACGGGCGGAGAGTTGTTGTACATTGACGAAGTGAACATGGCCAAACCGGAAACACTGCCGATTATTAACGGCGTATTGGATTACCGCCGCAGGCTGACCAATCCGTTTACAGGGGAGGTCGTGGAGGCGGCGGAGGGGTTTGGAGTAATTGCCGCCGTCAATGTCGGATATGTGGGCACGGTCCCGTTGAACGAGGCGTTGAAAAACCGGTTTGTGGTGGTTGACGTGCCATATTTGCAGGGCGAAGCGCTGGAGAAGCTGATCCGCGAGCAGAGCAGCCTTCGCGACGCGTCACTCATCAGCCGTTTCGTGCGGTTGTCTTCAGACCTGCTGGAGCAGATCCGGATGGGACAGCTACCGGATGAAGCGGCATCAATTCGGGCCCTGCTGGATGCTTGCGATCTTGCAGCTTATTTGCCGCCGGAACGGGCTATTCGCCGCGCTATCGTGGATAAGCTGGAAGACGAGCGCGAGCAGGCTGCTGTGCGCAATCTGGCCGAGACGCTCTTTTAGGAGAAGGACATTTCGTCGGTCAGAAATTGTACAGAAAGGAGTGGAATCTTATGGCGTTTGTCCAGCTGGAACCCAGTGAAGTAGAATCGTTCGTCCAGATGCAGCTGCTGGATCTGGCCCGCACGTTAGCCAGAGATGAGGAACTGACGCTGGAATATGATCTCTATTCGGCATGGCTGCCGTCTGCGTCGGGAACTGCCGGCTCCCGGCTGTTTTTGTCCCGGTTTTGGAGCGGTATGGAACAAAAACGGCAGCTGATCGGCCTGAAAAGCGATGTGTATTTGCGGACGCTTGGGACAGCAGTGCATACAGAACCCGGTGCTATTAGGGATTACAGGTCCAGGCTGGAGGAGTTCCCTCTTCCTTCTTTTTCTTTGCAGCTGTTTCTCTTGTGCGAGGAAGTGCGACTGGCTTATCTGGTAATGCAGGACCGCCCGGGGACACAGAGGATTTTGCTGCAGCGCTTTGCCATGCTGCACAGCTATTATACAGGCAGGGCCGCTCAGCATATGCGGCAAAAGCAGGAGGCTGACGCGCTGTTCGCTGCCATAGCAGCGCGGCTGATGAGCGCCGGCCCGATCGGCGATACGGCGGCGGTGCTCAGCGAGCCGCTGCAGGAGCTGCTGTCGGGCCTGCGCCCGCTGCTTGCAAGGGCGGAAGAGGCGTGGTCTACTTGGGAGACCGCGTCGATTTGCGCCGCCGCTGCCGAGGCGGCAGGCGAGCGCGTAGTCACGGATATGACATCCGTGTACTACGCGCTCAAGGCCGGCAGCGCTGCGCCTGCCGGCCCGGACCGCAGCGCCCTGCCTGCGCAGCAGCAGGCGCCGGAGGCCCCGCGGGAGCGCGCCAAGCCGCTCCCGAACAGCGGCGCTTCCGCCGACCGCAACGCGGCGGAAGGCGCGCCGGAGCGTCTCCCGACGTGGCACCGGGAGACGAAACCCGCCTCCAGCCTGCTGCGCTTCGAGCTGGAGCGCGGCACCCGGTCGCACTCGGACGGCTCTGCTGCGCGGAGCCTCGAGGAAGGCGACCAGGCGCTGGCCACCGTCCGCGCGGCCGAACTCCGCGCCCGGACAAACCAGGCCGTCTCCGGCGACGACCTCGCCGCTGACGAAACCCGCCCGCCGCGCTCCGCACGCGCGGCGGACATCAACCGCTTCGCGCGGGCGGTGCGCGTGGCCCCTAGGGCCCCGGCGCCCGGCGAAGCGGAAACCTACCGCAGCATCGCGGCGGCTGTCGCGCCGCTGCGCCGCAAGCTGTCGCGCACCATCCTGCTGACGATGGAGCGCAAACGCACCGCCCCTCGCGTCGATCTGGCGTTCGGACGCATCGGGCGCAAACTTGTGCGGGCCGCGTATGAAGACATGCCCCGGCTCTTCTATAAGAAGAGCCGTCCCGCGCCGCGGCCTGACTGCGCCTTCCAGCTGCTCGTGGACTGCTCCGCCTCGATGCAAGACAAGATGGAGGAAACCCGCCGCGGCCTGGCACTGATCCATGAGACGCTGCAATCTCTGCAAATCCCTCATAACATCACCGGCTTCTGGGAAGAGGCGGAAGACGTCAAACCTGACGATTTTCCAAATCTGTTTCAACATGTTGTGCCTTTTGCACAGTCGCTGCACACGGGGAGGGGGCCCAATCTGCTCCAGCTGGAAGCACAGCAGGACAACCGGGACGGGTTCGCGATCCGGACCGTGCTTCCGCAGCTTTTATCCCGCCCCGAAAAACAGAAGATCCTGATCGTGTTCACGGACGGAGAACCTTCAGCAGAGCAATACCATGATGAAGGCGTATTGGATACTTATGAAGCAGTCCATGAAGCGAGAAGGCGGGGGATTGAAGTGATCGGCGTATTTCTGGCGCGAAGGGAAATTACAGACGGAGAACGCAAAACGATGGAAAACATCTATGGGAGGGGCGCAGTCCTCATCCCAAGCGTCGAGGAGCTTCCTCAGCGATTTTCTCCTGTGCTTAAAAAGCTGCTACTGAACAGCATTCTTTAGATCGGCTTGCCAATGGCTCTTCTAATCGGCGTCGATTCTTGGTAAGATTATGTCTAAACAAGTAGAAGAGGTGACCGGATGAAGTCGTATTTACAATTGCTGCAGGATATTATGGACAACGGAGTCCAGAAAGAAGACAGGACCGGCACCGGCACGATCAGCGTGTTCGGACGGCAGCTTCGCTTCGATTTAAGCGAAGGTTTTCCGTTAGTAACGACAAAGAAAGTCCATTTGCGTTCGATTATCCATGAGCTTCTGTGGTTTTTGAGCGGGGATACCAATATCCGATATCTGAAAGAAAACAAAGTGACGATCTGGGACGAGTGGGCGGATGAGAACGGGGATTTGGGTCCGGTATACGGGTCCCAATGGAGGTCCTGGCCGGCGCCCGATGGACGGAAAATCGATCAAATTGCGCAGGTCGTCGAGCAGATTAAGGCCAACCCGGATTCCCGCCGGCATATTGTAAATGCCTGGAATGTGGCCGAAATTGACCAAATGAAGCTCCCGCCCTGCCATTTTGTGTTCCAGTTTTACGTAGCTGACGGCAAGCTGTCATGCATGCTTACGATGCGCTCTGTCGATACGTTCCTGGGGCTTCCTTTTAACATTGCCAGCTATGCGCTGCTCACGCATATGATGGCGGAGCAGTGTGGACTGGAGCCTGGAGAATTCATTTGGTCGGGAGGGGACGTTCATATCTACTCCAATCATATCGAGCAGGTGAAACTCCAGTTAACCCGTGAGCCTTTGCCGCTGCCGAAGCTGGTAATCAAGCGGAAGCCGGATTCCATTTTTGACTATAAATACGAAGACTTCGAAGTATCAGGCTATGAAAGCCATCCGGCGATTAAAGCGCCTGTAGCGGTCTAGGAGGTACTTATGCAGGAGACAAGCATCATCCTGATAGCGGCACGAGGCCGGAACGGCGAAATCGGCAAGGATAACAAGCTGCTATGGAAGCTTCCTGCCGACATGGCCTTTTTCCGCAGGACGACAATGGGCCACCGCATCCTGATGGGCCGCAAAACATTTGAGTCTATAGGGAGCAAGCCGCTTCCTGGGCGCGACAACTATATTCTCACCTCTCATGCGGGTTATCAAGCGGAAGGCTGCCATATTGCACACTCGGTGGAGGAAGCGGTTCAGGCGAACGAGGGGCATACGCTGTATATCATCGGCGGTGCTGAGGTGTACAAGCAGTTTCTGCCTTTCGCAGACACCCTGGTTCTCACGGAGATCGATGAAGCTTTTGATGCTGATACGTACTTTCCGGCCTTTGATCCCGAAATGTGGGCCGCTGCGGAAGAGGTTCCCGGCGTGCGGGACGACAAGAACCCGTATGACTACCGTTTCGTTACATACCGGCGCAAGTAAGAGTGAACGCTTTTTGGAGAAGTCACAAGTACTAAACAGCAGAAAAGACCGAAGGGCGATCCCTTTGGTCCTTTTCTTTCAAACTGCCGTTAGAATCTGGAACAGAACTGCTGCAAGTCCTCCATCAACTGATGGGTTGCTTCCTGTTCCATTTCTTCGTTTTCTTCCTTCTTTTGATGTTCAAACTCATCCATCATAGCGTGGGCGACAAATTCGGCACTGACTCCGTAGTGTTTGACCAGAGCGAACAGGTCTTCCAGATGGTCGTGGTTGTCAATAATTTCGGATAATCTGCTCATGGGCTTTCAGCACACCTTTCTAATGATTTCCATCCGTTAGTGTGGCTGATATCCCGCTGTTTTATGTAAATCGATCTAATTTAACAGGGGGTGCCTTTTTTGAGAATCGGAATTGTATCGGACACGCATATGTCTCCCAAAGTCGCAAGGCTTCCAAATGCACTGGTGGAAGGGCTTCAAGGGGTAGAGTTGATACTGCATATCGGTGACTGGACGTCTTTGCATGTGGCCGGCATGATGGAGGAAATCGCTCCTGTAGACGGAGTCGCGGGCAATAACGACGGATTGGAGATCCGCGAAAGGTTCGGCCGCAAAAAGGTACTGTCGATCGCCGGCTTCCGCATCGGTATGGTGCATGGGGACGGGAGCCGCAAGACAACGGAGCAGCGGGCATGGGAGGCTTTCGAAGGAGAGCAGGTGGATGTCATCCTGTTTGGGCATTCCCACATTCCTTTCATGGAACGAAGAGGGGAAGTGCTTATGTTCAATCCCGGATCGCCGAGCGATAAAAGGCGGCAGCCCAAGTATTCGTATGGAATTTTGGAACTGGAGGGCACCATCCGAGCGCAGCATTATTACTATGAAAGCAAAGCGTGAGCAAAGCTTCATGTGAAATAGTGCAAAGTTTTGACCGGATTATCCATTGGCGCTTTATGTGATTCCGTGATAAGATATGTGAAATTTTACCCGTTAAATTTTTGTTAATGAGGCTGTAAAGAAAGTTTTATAATGCAAATAGATAGAATTGCTAGACAGTTTCGCAGGTCGGTATGGTAAACTAACAGTTATATGAAGAGTGAAGAGCTATACCGGAAAACATGGATGGGGGAATAGAGAGTCATGTCGACACCTACTGGATTTATGGAATATAAGCGCGAACTGCCGGCTGATCGTGAACCAGCGCAGCGTATTTTGGACTGGGAAGAGTTTCACCATCACTTTTCCGAGGATAAAATCCGTACGCAAGGGGCGCGCTGCATGGATTGCGGAACGCCTTACTGTCATACAGGCATTGAGCTGAACGGACAAACTTCGGGATGCCCGGTCAACAACCTGATTCCCGAGTGGAACAATCTGGTGTACCGCGGCCTATGGAAAGAGGCGCTGGACCGCCTTCACAAGACGAATAATTTCCCTGAGTTTACCGGCCGTGTCTGTCCTGCGCCGTGCGAAGGAGCATGTACGGTAGGGTTGATCGGTGAACCGGTCGCCATCAAGTCGATTGAACAGGCGATTATTGATAAAGGGTTTGACGAAGGCTGGGTTGTACCAAAAGCGCCTTCCAAGAGAACAGGCAAGCGCGTTGCCGTTGTCGGTTCAGGACCTGCTGGGCTTGCCGCTGCTGCGCAGCTGAACAAAGTAGGACATGAAGTAACCGTATATGAGCGTGCAGACCGTATCGGCGGCTTGCTTACTTACGGCATTCCTTCCATGAAGCTCGATAAAGGCGTAGTTCAGCGCCGTGTAGATCTGATGGAAGCCGAAGGCGTGAAATTCGTAACGAATACTGAGATCGGCAAGGACATCTCGGCAGCACAGCTGCAGCAGGATTACGATGCTGTCGTGCTTTGCGGGGGCGCAACGAAGCCGCGGGATATCCCGATCGAAGGACGCGAGCTGGACGGCGTTATGTATGCTATGGATTACCTGACAATGAATACGAAAAGTTATCTTGATTCCAATTTGCAGGACGGAAACTATGTAAATGCGGAAGGCCTTGACGTTATCGTTATCGGCGGCGGGGATACGGGTACGGATTGTGTAGCTACGGCTCTGCGCCATAAATGCAACAGTGTAACGCAGTTCGGTACGCATGCAAAAGGCCCTGAAGCCCGCGACGAAAGCCGTAACCCTTGGCCGCAATTCCCTAACGTTTACACATTGGATTACGGACATGAAGAGGCCAAAGCTCTTTACGGTCATGATCCACGTGAGTTTTCCGTACTGACCAAGAAATTCGTCGGCGACGAGAACGGCCGGGTGAAAGAGCTTCATACCGTACAAATTCAGCGTAAAGTGGTCGACGGGGTTAAGATTTACGAAGAAATCCCTGGCACGGAGAAGGTTTATCCTGCTCAGCTGGTTTTGGTGGCTATCGGTTTCGAAGGTCCCGAGAATACACTGGTACAGCAATTTGAACTGGAAACGGACCGCTGGACGAACGTGAAAGCGGCGAAAGGGAAATACCGTACGAACGTTGAAGGCGTATTTGCTGCCGGCGACATCCGCCGCGGCCAGTCACTAATTGTATGGGCCATTAATGAAGGCCGTGAAGCAGCTCGCGAAGTAGACAAATTTTTGATGGGTGCAAGCATTCTGCCATAATACATTATTCTTATCAGCAGCCCCGCCAGCCGGTTCTCCGTGCAGCGGGGCTGATTTGCCTGCATATGCAAAAAACCTCCGGCTTCCGCCGGAGGTTGGATATGTAGCTTCGTTTATTTAGCTGAGTGAATCTCTTCGATCTTGCCTTTCAACAAAACCGTACCGTGATGCGCATACGTAAGGGCAGGGCGGTCCGAATGCTTCACTTTCTTCACCGTTCTCCTGTGGGGCCCGCGGGGAGTCACTCTGAAAATATTCTTTAAGAATAATAGCATGTCCAACCCCTCCTTTACTTAGAGTTTACTACAAATTGTACCAATTTGTCCATATGGCCGAGCATGGTGAAAGGATAGATAATTTGCGCCCATTCCTGGATTCTGGCTTCCGTGTCTAACGTTGCATTAATAGCAATAAGGCATCCTAATTTTAATTCTCCTTTGTTACGAATGAACAACAGCGTGTCGGAATCGCCATTTACGAATTGGCGGCGGGCGCCTTCCCAGGTCGGATACGTTTTCTCGGTTTCCAAAAAGATGCCGACAGCCTTCAAATCCATCTCGAGCTGAGTCTGGGTTGCCGCACGTCCCCAGTGCCAGCGGGTCAGCTTATGCCTGCCTGCGCGGTCGTTCGTTACGAGCAGAGCCCGGACTTCAAGCGTAGGAACGTTATATAATGTACTTACATCATCTATTAATGCTTGAAACAGTTTATTCACGCGTTCCGTTTTTAAATCATTCGAAATGCCCCGATCCGATGCGGCTTCCACCAGTTCCGCAATCATCCGGTCGTAATCGTACGTGGATTGATAGGATGGATTGGATTCCTCGGCGGTCTCCCGCCGTCTGGAAAAGGCTGCGGTAACAGCTGCAGAGAGGACGACAACAGGAGAAGCGTACGACAGCAATAGCAGCAAAAACTTTAGCCGGCCTGCGAGAGTGCCGGCCGCGTTCCAATCTGCCAGCAGCGCCAGCGGTGTTGACAGAACTCGATTCCAGGCGAACATTTCTTCAAAAATGGCGGTAGCCAGTAGAATCACAAGTGCGGCCAAAACTTTACCGATCCAGGAGGTTCGCGCACGAAGCAGAAAATTCATCAATAATGCCAGCGTCCCTTCTACAATATGGAAATAACCACCTCTTAACTATACATGGGATCCGCCCTCTTAACAACAAAAAAACGCCCATTCCCAGGCGTTGGTTTCGTATGGTTAAGTCTGCTTGCCCCTTAGACACAAGGTACCTTGGGTCGCGGGGGGGATCGGCTTATTGGATTCAATCGTAAACTCAACCAATTGTCCCTGGGGCAGGGATTTTAATATTTTTGCATCGATAATTTCCAGCGCCAGCTTCATCTTGCCTTTCCTGCCAGGCATGGGAGGTCCCCTCCTTACTTTCGTTTGAAACCGCCCGCTACTTGTAGAAACGGTCTTGATTTATCATATGCAGCAGGAGCCAAAGAAAACCTGATAAGCTTGAAATTAGCAAAAATTGTGCGAATGCCTGCCAACATTCATATCCAGCGGACCAGCATAGTAAATAGAAGCTGAAGTTTAGCCGAAGTCAGCCAAACCGCAGGCTTCCCGCCCAAAAATCGTTCATTATCTGACAAATCATATTCAATCATTTTCTCACCTACATACTCTTCTAACAACATGTTTGATCACCCTTTATATTCCTTATTTGTACTTTATTGTATATTTGGGAAAAGGGGATAAAAAGAGTTAAGAATATAAATATTATTTCACCTTTTATTTTGGAACCGGATTTGATACTTTGATTGTAACGCGTTAAAAGAGGATGAAAAGGGTATGGATTAATTAATGAATTTCACCTTTTTGTTGACGGAAGGAGGCTGCCCGCATGCACCTGGCACTTCAATATTTGGATGTAAGAAAGCATTTCGCTGAGGCGGCGCTTGGAGAGAAGGTACCTGTAACGGTAGATGAGCTATCCTCCATTTTCTTTTGCACGCCAAGGAACGTAAAGATTGTGATTAAGAAGCTGTCGGATGCGGACTGGATTGAATGGTATTCCGGGCGGGGCCGGGGCAATGTTTCATCGTTATTGTTCAAGCAGCCTTTGGAAGATGTGCTTCTGGAAGTGGCAAGGGAGGAGATGGCGCGCGGACAGTTGAAAGAGGCTTTATCCGCCATCGAAAAGTACGGGGAGCATACGGACGCGAAAGACCGGTTTATGGAATGGCTGAACGGCTATTTCGGTTACGACTCGGTTCAGAAACATACGGGGCATATTCAGACATTCCGGTTTCCGCTGTACAGGACGATCAGCACACTGGATCCGTGCAAGCTGATTTATGCTTTTGACGGTCATTTGGGCCGCCAAATTTTCGATACGCTCGTTGTTTTTAATAAACAGACGCAGATGATTGAACCGCATCTTGCCCATTGCTGGGAAACGAGCGGGGACGGGTTATTATGGACGTTTTACCTCCGCAGAGGCGTGAATTTTCATCATGGCAGGGAATTGACCGCAGAGGATGTCGTGTATTCGTTCCGCCGTACGCTTCGGGAGCATGAGGGCGACGAGCATCTTTGGCTGGCTGGATTGAACTGTATAACCGCATTGGACCGGCATACCGTACAATTTTCTCTCAAGAGGCCGAACTGGCTGTTTCTCCGTTATTTATGCAATATAGCGGCTTGTATCCTCCCAGAGGAACTTGTAGAGAAGATGGGTCCGGAATTCTTCCTGTACCCGGTCGGAACAGGCCCTTTTAAACTGACGAAATGGACGGCACAGATCGTGATCCTGGACGCTAATCCGCATTATTTTCTAGGGCGGGCGCATTTGGACCGGGTTGAGATCGTTATTTTTCCCAAAGAGGAAATCGAGAAAAAGCAGGAGCCCGAATGGCAGCAGCTGATCTGCTACGGGGAGTTTTGCAGGCTTCCTGATCCAGATTGGGAGCGCATTGAAGAAGTTTGTTCGGGCAGCAGCATTCTCACGTTTAATCTGCGAAGGGAAGGTCCGATGCAGAATCCGAAACTCCGTAAAGCGATTCATCATTTGTTCGACCGCAATAAGCTGGTGACCGAATTAGGCGGGGAACGGATTATGCCGGCACAAGGGTTATACCCGCGGAATCTGCAATCCAAAGAGGACTTGTACTTTCATCCCGAAGAAGCCCGCCGTCTTCTTTCAGAGTCAGGATATCAAGGGGAACCCATACATCTTTACAGCTATAATAAGCACTCTAAAGACGTGTACTTTATTCAGAAAGAATGCGCAGCTTTCGGAATTCAGGTAGAAGTGCATGTGATTTCGTGGACGGATATGTCCCGGTTTGATTATATGTCCAAAGCCGATATGGTGTTCTTCTGTGTAATTTTAGAAGATGAGCAGGTGTCCATCAGCGAGACGTACCGTTCCCGCAATTGCACCATTGCCAATCATTTAAGCCCTGAGCTTTCAGGGGAAGTAAACCGGATTTTGGATCAGGTACCGATGGAAGCATCTGGTTTGAAACGTCAAGCTATGCTTGACCGTATAGAAGCATTACTCATGGAACATAATGCGCTTACTTTTCTGAGCCACAGCAAACTGGATACCTCGTTTCACCCTTCCGTCCGCGGATTAAGCTTCAATTCCGTTGGCTGGATGGATTTCAGGCATATTTGGATCAAGCCGTCTTTTGAAGAGTTACGAACCGGAAATGGAACCGGAATATTGAATTCGCAGTTGTAAGGGGATTGATCATGGATGATGAAATATGATTCGGATTATTATTCTGAGCTTACATTTATAAACATGGAGGCTGAGATAGAGCACCGTGACGGGCAGTGGATCGATATTTATGTGCGCCTGACGCTGGATTCAGCTGTCCCTGCCCCTGAGGAAATGGAACAATTGTCCGCATGGGTGATCTGCAATGCCGGCGGTAACATAGTGCAAATTGTAGCGTTGGACGCAGGCTGTGACACGGAATATCAATTTACGCCCGATGAGAAACGGCAGCTGAGTGCATTTGTGCAGACATTAGATTTGAATTGAGGAAAGCTGACAAGTACTTCAAGCATAAGAACGAGAGGAAGGCAAGCATGGCCATATTATTAATTTCGGACGGGAGCGCGGATTTACCGAAAGAGGTGCTGGAGGAATCCGGTGTCACGATTATACCGTTGTCAGTCCATTTCGAGCATGAACAATTCAGCAGTTCCGAACTGACATCAGGTCAGTTTTACAGCAAAATGAAATCGGAAACGCTGCTTCCGAAAACATCGAGCCCGTCTCCGCACGATTTTATGGAGATTTATAAACAGGCAGAAGGAAAAGATGTATTGGTTTTGGCTCTGTCTTCGGCGCTGAGCAGTACATACAATCACGCGAAGCTGGCGGCTGAAATGATGCAGGAAGAGAACTATAAAGGCAATATCGAAGTCATAGATTCCCGCTCCGCTTCTAACGGTCTTGGACTTATGATCTACAGAGCGGCGCAATCCATTAAAGAGGGCTTTGGCTTTAAGGAAGTAGTCGACCGTGCAAAACAGGAAGTAGCCGATTCCAGGACTTTGATTTTTCTTGAGACACTTGAGAATGTGGTAAAAGGCGGGAGGCTTGACCGTGTAAAAGGCGCGTTAGCTTCGTTCCTTAACATCAAACTGCTTATGCATAGGACGGATGAAGGCGCGATTGAAGTTCTCGAGAAAGTAAGAGGTTCCCAAAATGCAGTCAAACGCCTGATCGATAAAATCGGGGAAGTCAGGGAAGAGTGCGGCAAGAAGGATGTTCTGGCGATAGCACACAGCAATTGCGAGGAGAAAGCCAAGGCCATCCGCGATATGGTGATGCAGAGGTACACGTTTAGGGAAGTACACATTTCCGAGATGGGTCCGGTAATCGGAACCTATGCAGGCGAAGGCGGTATAGTGGTGTCTTTATGAGATAAACCTCTATCGGGGTCTTTCGAAGAAGAGCGACCGCGAAGCTCGTTTTCGTTTCCGAAAACTAATCCTATCTTATGTGGTAACTATGGAAAAGACCGGAGCTGGGCTCCGGTCTCTTTGCCGTTATTTCTAGGAAGATACTGCGCCTTGGACCGGGCCGGTCGTGCCATGATACTTGCGTATGGCATCCGGCACTTCCGTCAGGTCTTTGAGAGTAAGGAAAGCCCCTTGCGGGGTGACGTGAATTTCCACATTGTTATACTGCCATTCTTCCAGGGCGGGAATGAAAATCGCATGAATGCCGCTCTGCAGCGCAGGAACAATGTCCGTGCGGATCGAGTTCCCGATCATCCAGGTATGCTTACGGTCGTACTGATGTTCAACTAATATCCGTTCAAGGACATCTACCGTTTTGTGCTGGGCAATGAAGATCCGGTCCTCGAAAAAGGAAGCCAGCTGCAGCTTGTCGACTTTCTTCTGCTGAACCGCCTGCACGCCTCCCGTATACAAGCATAACAGATGCCCCTGATCCTTTAGCGTCTGCAGCGTTTCCATCATATGAGGAAAAGCCTCGAATTCCTGATCATAAACACTGCTGCCCAGTTTATAGAGAAAATCCTTCTCCTCCTGCTTTTCCGGATGGCCGGTTATATGGCAGTAGTGAAGATACGTATCGATAAACGATTGCGGAAAATGCTCCAATGTGAAGCCGTGGATTTCGACCATGGCCACATCCAGCTCTTGCTGCATATCGCGGATTTGCTTCTCTGTAACGCCGTAACCCCGAAACCACATCTCCATCTGGTCCGCAAATTGGGAGATAATCATATTGAAGTATTTGTTACAGTGAATCAGTGTGTCATCCAAATCGAAAATGATCGTTTGTTTGGTCATAGCTCTATCTCCATTAGTCAGTTTGATGTGCGTGATCTGTTTCTATTGAGTATTGCCATCGTACCATATTCCTGTATTTGGGGACAAACCCGGGTTGTCCTACTGGCACAGTTTTATGGATTCATGTACAATAATGGTTATGTGATGAACGATTAAGGGAGGTACTTACGTTGTCCACGGAACGCTCAATACAACTAGGAATCATCGGAGCCGGCAATATCGGCAATGTACATATGTTAGGTTTTAAGCAAATGCCTGAAGTCAATCTGGCTGCAGTGACAGACACATTTCTCCCGCTCGCCCAGCTGCGCGCACAGGAACATGATATCGCCCGAGTGCACCACACGCCGGATGAACTGCTTGCGGATGACTCTCTGGATGCCGTTATTATTGCAGTCCCTAACCAATGGCATGCACCGCTTGCTATTAAAGCTCTTCAATCCGGAAAGCATGTGCTGCTTGAAAAGCCGATGGGCATTGATTCCCAAACGGCGAAACAGATCGTAGAGGCGCAGCGCGAATCAGGCAAGGTGCTGATGGTAGCTCACCAGATGCGCTGGGATTGGCTGCCTCTTCAATTGAAGGAACAGATCGACAAGGGCGCGATGGGACGGATTTATAACGCTAAAGCAGGCTGGATGCGCCGTAAAGGCATTCCGGGCTGGGGTACCTGGTTCACACGCAAAGAAGAAGCGGGCGGCGGTCCGCTGATTGATATCGGCGTACATCTGCTGGACCTGTCTCTGCACCTGATGGGAAGCCCGAAACCCGTTTCCGTTTTCGGTACCACGTATGCTGAATTCGGGCCTAAGAAGAAAGGGATTGGAAGCTGGGGAAAACCGAATTGGAACGGATATTATGATGTGGAAGACCTAGCAACTGCCATGATTAAGCTCGATAACGGCGCTACTTTGACGTTAGATGTTTCCTGGGCCGTCCATATGAATACCGACAGCAATTCCTTTATTCACTTGATGGGGGATACAGGCGGAGCATCCATCACCGGAAGCAGCGGGAAATTGTTAACCGAAGTTTTTGACCAGACGGTAGAAGTGGACCTGAGCAAGCCGGAGAACGATGAAGGTGAACGTATCCGTATGAACAGGCACTTTATTGAATGTATCCAGACCGGCGCGACACCATGGACATCAGCTGTAACAGGCTACAGGAACAATTTAATCATTGATGCGATTTATGAATCTTCCAGAACGGGCAATGAAGTGAAAATTAATTGGGAAGTGTAGACAAGAGCGGCCCGATTAGGATGAATTGTTTGGGGTCCGACCGGTTAGCCCTGTTGCCGGAAGGGCTTTTTTTTCTTACCGCATAAGAAAGTTTATCTCATGTCAGGATTGACAGGAACGGAGGTATTCCATGCTGTTTATTGACAATGAATTACAATATGATCCGAGTGTGAATTTGGCTATAGAAGAATTTGCATTAAAGCATTTGAACATTGAGCAGGAATACCTGTTATTTTACATTAACGAGCCTTCCATCATTATAGGTAAGAACCAGAATACGATGGAGGAAATTAACCTGCCTTATGTGAAGGACCACAACATCCATGTAGTGCGCCGTTTGTCCGGAGGCGGAGCGGTGTACCATGACAAAGGCAATTTAAATTTCAGCTTTATTACCAAAGATGACGGAAAATCGTTCAACAATTACAAGAAGTTTACGGAACCTGTCGTGCGGGCTCTGCGCTCACTCGGTGTACAAGCTGAACTGACTGGGAGAAACGATATTCAGGTAGGCGAACGCAAAATCTCCGGGAACGCGCAATTCTCCACAAGGGGCCGGATGTTTACCCATGGAACCTTATTGTTTAACACAGAGATGGAACAGGTAGTTAACGCACTGAATGTAAATCCGGAGAAGATTCAATCCAAAGGGGTCAAATCCGTCCGCAGCCGGGTAGCGAACATCTCGGAGTTTTTATCGAAGCCGATGACGATTGAGCAGTTTAAGGAGTATATTTTGCATGCAATATATGAAGGACGTCCCGTAGAGCAATATAAGCTTACAGAGGACGACTGGAGCCGGATACATGACATTTCCTCGAACCGGTATCGGAATTGGGACTGGAACTATGGCCAATCGCCTGCCTATAATTTCCGGAACTCCCGCAGGTTTGAAGGGGTTGGGAGCATTGATGTACGCCTTACCATCGAACAGGGACGGATTACAAATGCGCAGATTTACGGCGACTTTTTCGGGATCCATGACGTGAGTGAACTGGCAGCCCGTTTCATTGAAATCCGCCACACTGAAGAGGATGTAAGAAAGGCGTTGGACGGGGTCGATGTAAAACCTTACTTCGGCAATATTGATAAAGAAGATTTTATCGCGCTTTGTTTCTAGGAATCGCAGGATGAAGGATAGAGCATAAAAGGGGATGGACGATCATTCAATCTAAGATTCTGATCATTGCAGAGAAACCGGATATGGGCCGCAACATTGCCGCCGCGATCGAGCCGAAAGCCGTCAACAAGAGAACGCACCTGGAAGGGGAGCGTTATATCATCACCTGGGCGATCGGGCATTTGCTGGGGCTGGCTGAACCTGATCATTACGACGATAAATATAAGCGATGGAATTTCGAGCATTTGCCTATCATTCCTGACGATTTCAAGCTGATTCCCAATGCCAAAACGAAAGATCAGCTGAAAGTTATAGGCGAGCTGGCCAAGCAGTGCGGCGAGCTTGTCAACGCCTGCGATGCGGGGCGGGAGGGGCAGCATATTTTTTCATTGATTCAGAGGCATTTGAGGTTGAAGCAGCCGGTAAAGCGGTTATGGATTTCAGACCTGACGCCGGAGACGATCCGCCAAGGCTTTGCGTCGTTACGTGACGGCAGCGATTTTGAGAATTTGACCAAAGCGGCGAGAGCGCGGAGTGAAGCGGACTGGCTGATCGGCATGAACGGTTCGCGGGCGTTTACAACCAAGCACAATGTGCTTTTGTCCGTAGGCCGTGTTCAAACGCCTGTCCTAGCCCTGATTTATGACCGAACCAAAGAGATCGAGTCGTTCGATTCTTTGAAGTATTTTGAGGTGGAAGGGCATTTTGCCCAGCAGGAGACGGCATACCGCGGCATGTGGCAGGGTGACCGGTTTACGGATCCGAAAAAGGCCGAGGCGCTGGCCGCTCTGGTAAAAGGGAAGCAGGGGTCGATCGACAGCTACGAAGTGAAGGATACAAAAGAATATCCATATAAACTGTACGATCTGACGTTACTGCAGCGGGACGCCAATGCCAAATTCGGATTTTCCGCCAAAAAAACACTGGATGTCGCTCAGGCGTTGTATGAGAAACATAAAGTCATTTCGTATCCGAGAACGAATTCCAACTATGTGACCGAACAGAATATTCCGGAGATGCACAAGTCGCTGGATATGCTGAAAGGTTCTTCCTACGATGCACTGGTGCAGAATGCGAATCGGGCACTGGTTCATAAAAACAACAAGAATCTGTGCAATCCGGTCAAGGTGGAAGATCACCACGCCATCCTTCCGACAAGGAAGAGGGCTTCGAATTTGTCCGCAGATGAGCAGAAAATATATGACTTGGTAGTACGGCGGTTTCTGGCGCAGTTCTATCCGGCAGCCGAGTACAAGATGCACACGGTGATGACGAAGGTAGAGGGCGAACTTTTTAAGACGACGGTCAAGGAATTGCTCCAGTTAGGCTGGAAGGTGATTTATGCCGATCAGAAGAAGGAGAAGCCTAAGTCCGGAAAAGGCAAGGAAGAGGACGGCGAAGACGAGGAAGAGACGAACACTCCGTTTTCGGTAGATGCTTCCTTGCCCGTTACGTGCACTGATGCCCTTGTGAAAGAGAAGGACACCCAGCCGCCAAAACATTATACGGAAGGCACGCTGCTCAAAGCAATGGAGAGCGCTGGCAAACAGATCGAGAATGACGAGCTTCGCGAGGCGATGAAAGATGCGGGGCTCGGGACGCCTGCTACGCGAGCCGCGACGATTGAGCGGCTTAAGAATGTGGGTTATGTCCAGATGCAGGGCAAGCAAATCCGGATCACGCCCAAGGGGCGCACCGCGATCGAGCTGATCCGAGGCGCGGGCGTGGAGCTGTTAACCTCACCGGAGATGACCGGAGCGTGGGAGCGCCGCCTGAATGAAATTGCAGGCGGCAAGGCGGAGGACCACGTGTTCATGAACAACGTGATCCGGTTCACGCGGGTCATCATCGATAAGGTGAGGAGCCAGCCCCGCGCTGCCCGGCAAGCGTTCGAGCCGGGCGAAGCGGAAAGCGCCGGCGGGCGCAAAGGCGCCAAGGCGGCGGCAGCTGCGGGACGCGCCCGTTCAGGTACGGGCGCGAAAGCGGGCTCTGCCGTCAAAGACGGCGCCAAGGCCGCCGCAGGCGAGGCTGCCCCTGCCGCCCGCTTGCCCGACTGTCCGCGCACCCGGTGCGGCGGACAGCTGATCGAGGGCAAGCGGGGCTTCGGCTGCAGCAAATACAAAGAAGGCTGCTCCTTCGTGATCTGGAAGAGCAGCCTGGGTAAAACGATTACTCCCGCCATGGTCGCATCGCTTGTCGCCAAAGGGCGGACCAACAAGCTGAAGTTCAGCGGCGGGGATGGGGCAGCGTTTACAGCTAAGATCGCGCTGAAGAACACCGAAACCGGAGAATTGGCTTTGGAGAGGGAAGAATGAAGCGTATGCACTAATTCATATCCTATACTTTATCGCGTGCAGGGGGAGGAAACTCCCTCTGTTTGCGTTTCCTTAACTTTCTATAGATCTATTTCGGCTGCTGCCCTTATGCCAAGTAATATTCCAGGAACCCCTTTAGTTCGGAAATCCCTTCCGTCCGGAAGGAGAAGCGTTCTTGCAGCCCGTGGATATGGATTCGTACGAGCCCTGCAGCCCGGAGCATCATCATATGATGGTGTACCGTTCCTTTGGACAGCTTCGATTCCTGTACCACTTCAGAGAAGCTCTTAGGCTCGCTGACGATACATCTCAGCAGCTGAAGCCGGCTGGGATCGGATAGAGCACGTGTAATTCGCGTAAGGTGGATTGGCGGGGCCTCCGTGTCAGCAGCTTCCGGCATATCAAGTGCGTAGTGCACCATCATGACTCCCTTAAAATTCATATAGTAATTTAAGGGCCGGAAATGTACCGTAGGGACCAGTACTACCGTATGTAACCCGTCGGACGGTTCCAAAATAACTCCTGAAGTAGCCAGTTCAACTAATTTAGGGGGATCCATTTTGGAAGTAAGGACGGATTTTAACTGGTAATCGTGATGCAGCGCCAACACCATATCCTTGTCCAGCAAAGTGTAATAGGACGTGTTCCACTGTTCAAGCAATGTAGTGAAGTATCTCACCTGTTGACAGAGTTCATCCGGCAGCTCGTCCAGATAAGGCCGTAACAGTCCTGTAATTTCCTCATCCGTAAGTGCGCTCAGCCAACGTAAATATTTGCGTGTATCTGATTTCTCAATTGCATGCCAAGTCAGCAGGTAAAAGTAATCTAATGCTTGTGTACTTTGTATGCGTTCCACGGCTTCCAAAAAGGCTTGGTCGAACTTAGCCTCGGTCCGTTTCGTCCAATCGCTCCCGATGTCGAGATGTTTAATCCATTTTTTTTTGCAAAAAATGATGAAACTTCCTACCAGTTCATAGGCAGGCGAAAAGTCGGTTTGTACGGAATAGCTCAATCTGCATTCCTCCGAAAGGATGGTTATATTTATTTCTTCACTTGCCAGATTCCCCTAATGTTTACTATAATGAAAAAAGTTTGATATGTATAGAACAATACAGGATATCAGACCTATATTTAATCGAATGTTGTTTTATTAGGGGGAGGAGAAAAACCATGTTGAAAAAGCTAGTAACAGGCGTATTGCTGCTTGCTGTCGTATTGGCAGTTGCGGCTTGCTCCACGAAAGAATCCGATGAGGAGAAAGCACAGAAAAACCAGATCATTTATAATTCTGTGAAAATCTCGGTAGACAAGGTGAATTCATTATTTCACAAAGACGTCGCTGAAGATGAGACACCTCTGCTGACAAGCGCAAAGAAGGAAGATGCAAAGTCCATACTCGACGGTTACTTTGATCCGGCTTTGTCTGACCAGATTCTGACTCATTATATCACAGACAAGACGATTGATAACCGTATTGCCGTGAAACCGGAACCTTTCTTCAATCAGGATATTCTCGCAACTAAGTTTGAAGATGCTAAAGTTGAAGGCGAGAAAAACGAGTACACTGTGACTACAAAAGCAGGCAAATATACTGTGAAAAAAGTAGAAGACAGCGAACAGTACATCGTTACCAAATACGAGAAGTAATACGCCGGATGTAAAGCCGCCCTTAGGGGCGGTTTTTATTTTTGTGCTTTTTTACTATAATAAAGGAAGTAAGGGTACAATCACAAATAGCTGTTATACAAAAGGAGACGAAACCTATGCCAAAATGGAGAGAAATTACCGAAATACAGGAATGGGACCAAGCTTTAGAGCGTTCTGGTGAAAGACCGGTAGTTATTCTAAAACACAGTACTACTTGCCCTGTAAGTGCCAATGCTTTGGACGAGTTCGAAACTTATCTCGACGGTACGCCAAATGAAGGGTATGATTACCTGCTTGTGAAAGTGATCGAGTCCCGTCCGGTATCGAACAAAATTGCGGAAGATCTACAGGTGAAACATGCATCCCCGCAAATCATTATGGTAAAGAATAAGGAGCAAGGCTGGAATACATCTCATTGGTCCGTAACGGACAAACATATCAAAGCTGTTTTGGATTAATTGGAAAAAAGGGAGGCGGTCATCGTTACTTCCAAAAATATTCAGGTTCCATTCGGATATGAGCCGGCCAAAGAAGCGTACCGTGGAACGCTGCTAATCTACGATGCTTTTGAGCCGGGTGACAAAGAGGAGCCGTTCGTTCCATCGATGATGCAATTTGCTGTGGACCGTTCTTTGGCTAAAATCGTCGGTTACGTCCTTGGAGAAGCCACCTTAAAGAGGATGAAAATCCCTGCCGGGAAGCCGTATTACTCTCGGATCGACAGCTTAGGTGAGTTTCTTGAGCCTTACAGGAGCGAAGAAAGCCCATTGCAAATTGCTCTGGAACGGTTTGAAGAGAAACGGGGAAAATACACCCCTTTTGATACGGCGATGCGTTTTGTGCAGGAAAAGTATGACGGTCCGCTGTTTGTCGGGATGAGGCTTTCAACCGCTAACCGGTTAGCCGGTTTTGGAGCACTGGACGACTGGATCAGACGAGTTCGCTTTGTATTAAGCAACGATTCGCAGGAAGCCATGCATCCTATTCTGGAGAGCAGGCCGAATCGATGGGATATGCTGTAGATTGCAGAAAAGACCTGAGTCAATAGGACTCGGGTCTTTTCTTATAAGATTAGGGAGAATAAATTTCGATTCAACGATTGAAGATTGTATTATTGATAAAAAAAGTTGATATATCTGATTTTATCCAAGTTAGTTTACATAATATAATTATGATCAACTAACTTGGTAAAGCTTCAGCTGAATTCGGACAAGTTAACATAATAAATATTATGTAAATATATATTCTGATGCACTCTTAAATCTCATATAATAACTTACCATTCCAAACAGCAGAGCAGGAGGATGCCAATGATCAAAACCAAAGGGTTGTTTACAACCTGCAGGCTGGACGCCGTCATTTCTATGCTGATACGCAGCGAAACAAAAAGGTTTGCGGTCGAGTTGGCGCGGTACAAATTACATCCGGCAAATTTTCTACTTGAGCAGATGTATTTTCACGATGGAAATGGCAGAAAGCACTTATTTCACTTGACGGTTCCCGACAAAATTGATTGGAAAAAAGCGGAGATGACAGAGGAAAGCGGAGTTTTTCAGGTATATGCTGATTTATGCGTGGAGATGAAAGTACCGGTCAGCAATGAATTCCATGAAGAATATGTAAGGTACGCTGAGCTGAAAATCCCTGCATCCCGGTTGATAGGCAAGCCTGTGTTGGTCATCCCGGGACCTCGTGAACCTCTGTTTATTCAGGTAGAATCGCACAGATTGGAATGGAAGGAATCCAGAAACAAACTGTATATTCTGAAATAGCATGACTCCCGCCCCGGCGGGATTTTTTCGTTTTCAGTTTTTCTCGCCTTTTTCGGGCAAGTTATATACAATAGTTGAGTGAAATTATTAAACATTGGTCAACAAAGTAAGGAGTGTTAAGAGTGTCAACCGGAAAATCTGCATTGCAGTCCATATCCGGATCCGTTTCCCCGCGTTTTCGACTGATCGTCCTATTATTGGTTGTAGTCGTAGCGGGAATGAGCCAAGGGCTGCTGCTCCCGCTATTATCCATTCTTTTGGAGCGTTATGGCGTTTCGTCGGATATTAATGGGCTGAATTCAACTGCTTTATACATAGGTATCTTTTTTACGATGTTTTTTATTGAAAAGCCTGTACTGCGTTTCGGGTATAAAAAAGTGATCTTAGCCGGCATTGTTCTGGTGACAGTCACTACTATGCTTTTTCCGGTCAGCCAGGCATTATGGTTCTGGTTTATATTAAGGCTTCTCGTCGGCATAGGTGATAGTTCACTGCATTATGCAACGCAATTATGGATCGTAAGTTCCAGCCCCGCAGACCGTAGAGGCAGATATATTTCGTTCTACGGTATGGCTTACGGGGTTGGTTTCAGTATAGGACCACTTGGCATCAATCTGCTGCATTATGGGGAAGCAGTGCCTTTTCTGGTATCGAGCCTATTCTTTGCCATCGTTATTTTGCTCGTATTTAAACTGCCTGATGAGCTTCCGGTCAAAGGGGAGAAGAGCGGGGCCGGCGAGAACAGGTATGTTAAAACCTACCGCCTCGCCTGGTTTGCGTTGATCCCTGGCCTGTTATACGGTTTTATGGAAGCATCCATGAACAGCAATTTTCCTTTATACGGACTTCGGATCGATTTGACACAGGAGTGGATTTCCATCCTTCTGCCTGCTTTTGGGGCGGGCAGCCTGATTCTTCAGCTTCCTCTCGGAATTTGGAGTGACAGGGTCGGCCGTAAACCGGTGTTAATGCTTTGCGGGGCGGCAGGAGCCATTCTCTTCTTTGCCATTCCGGCAGCCGGGGACCGCACATACTTGCTTTTGGTTCTATTTATATTGGCCGGAGGGGTCGTAGGTTCATTCTATTCCCTTGGACTAGCCTATGCTGCAGACATTCTTCCAAGGCAGATCCTGCCGGCTGCTAACGTGATTGCATCGATTCATTTCAGCCTAGGCAGTATTCTCGGTCCGCTGCTGGGAGGATACGGGATTCGTTACATTTCTAATGATAGTATTTTTCTCTTTCTAGGGTCGGCATTTTTGGCGTTCTCCCTTCTTGGTTTGCTGTTCCGGAAAAAACACGATGAACCGGCTGCTTCATAATCGCTGCTCCCCGATCATAAAATATTAAGTATCATACATCTTATGGCTAGCATCGGGGAGGCAGCATCGGCATGGCGACAAAAGAGCAGATGCACTATACGGCTCTCGGCGATTCATTAACGGTAGGGTTCGGATCTTCCTCAGGAGAAGGTTTTGTTGAAAAATTTCGGCGGCGCCTGGAGGCGGATACAGGAGCTGAGATTCAATCTCACAATTTTGGAGTAAACGGAGCAACATCGCTGGATATCGCTAAGCATGTGATAGAAAACCAGCAAATACAAGAGATGTTGAAGGTTTCGAAATGGATTACGATTACAGCCGGAGGGAATGACTTACTGCGGGCGGCAGAGCCCTATTTTCGTGATGGCACCACGGACGCTTTAAAGAAAGCCATTCATAGTTACCGGCTTCACTTGCAGCAGCTTTTGCATTTCATTCTAGACTTGAAGCGCGGCAGAGAATCTTTCGATGTGTTCCTCCTGACGATTTATAATCCGATCCCGTACGCGGAGGAAGCAAGGATTTGGGTCAGGCGGTTTAATCGTCCTTTGAAATACTTGCAATCCCCTTATATTACGGTAGTTCCGGTTCATGAGGCGTTCGGGCTGAAAGAAGAGATAGAGGGGCTGCTGTGCGAAGATTATATTCATCCCAACGATTCGGGTTATCGGCTGATGGAAGAGAGTTTATTTCAGACGTATAAACAAGTAACTGCTAAACATTGAACGGTTTCTAATGCAAAAAAAGTCCCTATACGGGACTTTTGCTGTATTCGGATTACTTCTTCAATTGTTGAAGGACCTGAGCGGAAATCGGCTCAATATAACGTGTAAAGCAATTACACAGATAATCCTTACGGCAGATCGGGCACGGCTCTTTCAGCATGCGGCTGATATGCGTAGCTTTCGGCGTGCCTGTTTCCAGATCGCCGTTGAATGTAAGACGGCAGGAGTTACGGTCCTCGAGTTGAGCAATAACCTGGAAAATATCGTTGGATTGATTTTTACTTACGATTTCTGTAGAAACGACCTGCGGACGGTAAGCCATGGAAAATGTCCTCCTTAAAATGTGAACCTGTTTCAGTTCTTCTAGTATAGAGGAATGGGGGCATGCCTGCAAGTTTCGTTGAAACATTAAAGTTTGCTGATGATTTCCTCATTTAGCCGTAAATGTCTTTATCGCTATGGTAGAATGAGGATATTCCGGTCATGGGGAGGAACTTCAAGAGAATGGGCAAAGGACACAAATGGGCTGCGGCATTGCTCTTACTTTCACTTACGGCTGCACCGTCATCGGCAGCCGGCGGCAGTCCGATTCAGATTCATGTGAACGGCACGGCTGTGAAATCTTTACGATTGGTCAGTGAACCAGCAGGCACACAAGGTATATGGAGTGCGGCAGCAAAGACGGTCCAAATCAATTCAGGCAAACAGGCTCCCTCTGAGAAGGCCGTGAAAAAACCCGCCATAAAGAAATTCGGCATTCGGGGAGTTGCCATCGGGGATTCCGAAGTCTCCGTCGTTTCGAAATTGGGCAGTCCTCTAAGGAAAGATCCTAGTGAATATGGATTCACTTGGTTCATTTATCATCATAACTACCGTGATTATCTTCAAGTCGGTATATCTAACGGCAAAGTGAAAGCTCTATACACCAATAATGCAGACATAAGATCAACTTCAGGAATTAAGATAGGGACAAAAAAGTCCGTTGCGGAGAAGCAGCTGGGTACCCCTGTCACCTCATTCTTGAGGAACAATGTGAAGTATATGTTAAATGACGGTAAGGAAATCGGGCGTTTTCCTATGGGTCAGCAGTATGTTACTTTGTTTTATGATAAATACAATCAATATAAAGTGACATCCGTTCTTCTGATCGAAAAAGCAACGGAAGAATCATTTGCAAGGTTTGAAAAACCTTCCAATGTCCTTCTGGCGGAAGCTTATGAAAAGGAGAGCTTGGATTTAATTAACGCTCTGCGGATAAGACTCGGGAAATTGCCGTTCATCGGGGACTCTAAGATTGCAGGTACTGCGCGTAAGCACAGCCAGGACATGATAAATAACGAGTATTTCGATCATACCAACCCTAAAGGCCAAAGTCCGTTCGACAGGATGGAGAAGGACGGGATTGTTTATAGTTCAGCAGCTGAGAATATTGCCGCTGGGCAGCAAAGCGCCATCTTCGCGCATGAAGCCTGGATGAATTCAGAAGGACACCGAAAAAATCTCATATCGGATTATAAAAGGCTCGGCGTGGGCGTATCCTTCGGGGGTAAAATGAATATTTACTACACTCAAAATTTCTATTCTCCCATTAAATCCTAGCCCGTTGCTGCATAGAAAACCTGCCTATGCAAGACACTATTCGTATTAAACATACTTAAGGTTTCTGGTGAAAGGAAGCGGGCGGAGATGGCTAGAAGAAGCCGAAGAAAACCAGTGGTAGCAGGTTCTCGTTATGCACTGGATCAATTCAAAGCTGAAGTGATGAGACGGGAAGGCTTTCAAGTGTCGGACCAGCAGCCTAACCAGGTGAAGTTCGAAGTAGCGAAAACGATGGGGATACCATTAAAAGAAGGGTATAATGGAGATCTCCAAACGGTATCTGCAGGTAAAATCGGAGGCCGGATCGGCGGAACCATGGTTAGGGAAATGATCAGAATGGCACAAGAACGTCTTGCTCAAAATCATCCCAGACAGTAAACTTACAAATAACAGACAAGAATTAGCCTCAGTGATATGCTGAGGCTATTGTCACGTAAAAGGAGGGGGACTCCCGCATGAAACCAAAAGATAAAGAATACGCCGCAGGGCTGGAAGCCATGACGGATGAACAGCTGATGAAAGAAGCGCAAAAAAATCTGGTCGAAGAAGTACACTGGAAACTCGATCTCATCGTTGACGAATGTGAACAAAGGAAGAAGCCGCATATCATCGATGAAGTATATATCTGGTACTCGTTAGGTACATAACAGGTCAGGCATATTGTAGCTGGCGTTCCACGAGGAGCGATTTAATGAATTGAATCCGCTTGCGGACATAAAAATCGAGACAAGCACCCGTCAGTTCTCCCGGTGACACAGGAGCCATCAGATCGTTATCCAGAATGCTGACGGATCCGTCCTGATAGAACTTGAACGTCAGATCCCGCCAAGTTGTGTTTAACCTGTCCAACATGATTTCAATCTGTTCTAAGGTAAGATATTCGCTGGCTTCTATCGCTTTGTTCACCCAAAAGTCACGTTCGATAAAACGGTGGTTCTCACAATAATTCATATCTGCACCTCGTTTCAGGAACATTTGTTCTCCTTTTCATTATAGCAAACATTTGTTCTTATTGGAAGGTTTTGTTTGTCATTTTTTTGAAAAAAATCAATTTTAAGAAGGGCAGATGAACCGGATGTTCGATCCCACCGTTTTTGATAATGTCAAAGTTGTGTTCGAGGGCTCTGTGTACGATCTGGATCTGGAAGGTCTGATTGATGTGACTGGACGCAACGACATCATGGACCTCTCATTGTTTTCGAGAACGTACCGTGTACGCTTCAGGCTCAAAGGAAGCAATGGAACGGAAGCCGAACTGCTGCTTGGCGCCGATTTAGCAAACCTGGCTTCTGAAATTCTCGAACAGTCCGGCCCCGTGCCCGGCTGCACCCTGTCGGTACGATTCGCATTTCAAACAGGCACACCGGAAATTTCATGCGCTGAAGCTGAACGGTTGATTAGGGGAATTTGGGGGGAGGAATACAAACTTACGCAGCAGGTCAAGTATTCATTCGGAGAGAGGCAAGCTTTGTATCACATTCAGGCGGAGCTTCATTTTCACAGGCTTTTTACGGAGTCTCTTATCGAAGATATTCCAGAACTGCTGTCCCACGTAATGTTGACGCTTCAACAGCTTGATAAGTGATCATCCCCGCATGCCAAATCTTCTATAATAATCCTTTCCGTAAAGGGCATCCTAATCCATAGTCAGGCGAGAATAGAAGGAGGATGCTTATGAGCAGCAACGACGGCCGCGGCCAAAGGCATGAGGATATCAACATTAAGGATCAATATACAATTAACGGAGGGGAAACAAGAAACGGCAGGCTGAGCCAAATCAAAAATGATAACGAAAAAGGCCATCAATACCCGCCTAATGAGTACCGTACCGAAACGGAAAACGAGATGGAATAAGCAAAAGCTGCAGATGCGGAACAACCGCGGCCCTGCAGCTTTCTTCTATTCCCGGTTCAAATGATAGATGAGCCATAAGCGGAACGTTGTAAAAGCACAATAGAGTAAATAAACTGCCAACAGCCAAACGGAGATCATGGAATATTTGCCGGTTAAGGCAAGAAGCATAGAGGCGGTAGCTGTTATTAAGAAGGAATCCAAGAAGGCCCAGTACAGGTTTCCTGCGCTATGAACAAGGTACGGCAAGGATTGCTGAAGACTGTAATGTACGGCGACCAGGACAAACCAGCTGAAGGAGACAGATGCGAAACCGTCCGTTTCGTAATGAATTGCAGCTATTCCTCCTGAAGCGAGTACATGGGCAGCCAGATCCGCTTTTGAATAGAACGAGTCAGGCAGAGTAAAGTCCCAGGAAGGTCTGCTGATTTGTTCTATCCAGGCCCTGTTCTCGGAAATTAGCCTGCGGGACGCCTGCAGCAAAGCCAAGGTTATGAAAAATACAGCGAAGGACCAAAATGGCAAACAGACAACCTCCTTTCTATATCTAATACATATGAGGCGCAAAATCTTTTCTGAACTTTTTTATACAGCCTGTTTCAATCCCTCGAATATTGGGTAAAGACAGTTAGATTGTCTAATCTTGCTGTTGGGGGTGTGTAAGATGCAAAAGGAAACCTATTATATTTCCGTGGCCGAGGGCATTCTTCGCAAAGAAACTTACGGCGAAAATTATGAATTTGAAATTCAGGCAACGGAACAGGAAGCCGAAGCGTTGATGGAACAGTTGGACATGCTCCAAACGGATGATGAAAAGAGTCACTTCAAAGCGATGGTGCCTTACAAATCAAACGAGACGGATTCCGTAAACCAGGAGTTCAAGCAGGATATGAAGGATGTATACCGCACCATTTATGAATTGGGAACTCCCGAAACCAAACAGCATATCGAACGAATGAATATCGTACAAGTGTAGGAAGTTTACAGCACAAGCAAGCAGTACCGCTGCAGCTTAACAGAGCATCTTGTCCTGGTATGGGGAACAACGGGATGCTCTTTTTGCGGCGTTTCTATAAATGAAGCCAAATATGAACGAATGGGGAAGGTAAACGATGCCGGATAAAGATCAGACAACCAGCGGCAGGAAAGACGAAATCAGCACCAATGAACTGTTGGGTGCCCTAATTGCATTTAAAAAAGGGGATTTCTCCATCAGGCTGCCTTATGATTTGGAAGGAGTCAGCGGGAAGATTGCGGATACCTTTAACGAGATCATGGACATGCAGGAGAGTCTTGTTAACGAAACGAAGACGATGGCTCAGGTTGTTGGTAAAGAAGGGAAGCTCACACGCAGATTCTCTCACAAAAATGGGGGCGGCGAATGGGAAATGCTAACCGAATCGCTGAACGGGCTTGTAGTTGACCTGACACAGCCGACAAGCGAAATGGTACGCGTAATTAATGCCGTAGCCCAGGGAGACCTGTCCCAGAAAATCGAATTGGAGTTCGAGGGACGGGCTCTCACAGGCGAGTTTTTAAGGACTGCAAATAATATTAACCGCATGGTCGATCAATTAAGCACCTTTGCTTCAGAAGTTATCCGGGTTGCCCGTGAAGTAGGTACGGACGGGAAGCTAGGCGGCCTTGCTGAAGTAAAAGATGTGTCCGGCACATGGCGGATCCTGACCGACAGCGTAAATAATATGGCGAGCAACCTGACGGATCAGGTGCGGAACATCGCTGAAGTTACAACGGCGGTAGCGCAGGGTGATTTGTCCAAACAGATTACCGTTGATGCCAAGGGCGAGATTCTTCAGCTCAAGAGCACGATCAATACGATGGTGGATCAGCTCTCCACGTTTGCTTCCGAGGTAACCAGGGTGGCCCGCGAAGTAGGCACGGAAGGAAAGCTGGGCGGCCAAGCGGACGTAAAAGGCGTTTCGGGCACATGGCGCGACTTGACGGAGAGCGTTAACTACATGGCGAGCAACCTGACGAATCAGGTGCGTAACATCGCCGTTGTGACGACCGCCGTTGCCAACGGGGATCTGTCCAAGAAAATTACGGCGGATGCCCAAGGTGAAATTCTAGAAATGAAGAACACAATCAATACGATGGTGGATCAGCTGTCGACCTTTGCGTCCGAGGTTACTCGTGTAGCCCGCGAGGTAGGCACGGAAGGGGCCCTGGGCGGCCAGGCCGAGGTCCGCGGCGTAGCCGGAACGTGGCGTGATTTGACGGAAAGCGTTAACTACATGGCGAGCAATCTGACCAACCAGGTGCGGAATATCGCGGAAGTCACAACGGCCGTTGCGAAGGGCGACTTGTCCAAGCAGATTACGGTAGATGCCAAGGGCGAAATTCTGCAGCTGAAAAGTACAATCAACACGATGGTGGATCAGCTGTCGACGTTCGCTTCGGAGGTTACCCGCGTAGCGCGTGAGGTTTCCAATGAAGGGATCCTTGGCGGCCAGGCGGATGTAAAAGATGTCTCGGGTACATGGAAAGACTTGACTGACAGTGTTAATTTCATGGCTAGTACATTGACCGATCAGGTGCGGAATATCGCAGAAGTAACGACCGCGGTAGCAAAAGGTGATCTATCCAAGCAGATTACGGTTGACGCCAAAGGTGAAATTCTGCAGCTGAAGAGTACGATCAATACGATGGTGGATCAGTTGTCGACGTTCGCTTCTGAGGTTACCCGTGTAGCGCGGGAAGTAGGAACCGAGGGGATTCTGGGCGGCCAGGCCGACGTTAAGGGCGTATCCGGTACTTGGCGTGACTTGACGGAAAGTGTTAACTCGATGGCGAGCAATCTGACCGATCAGGTGCGTACGATCGCGGTCGTAACGACGGCGGTTGCGAACGGCGACCTCTCTATGAAGATCACAACGGATGTTCAAGGTGAAATCCTGGAGCTGAAGAACACGATTAATACGATGGTCGACCAGCTGTCGACGTTCGCTTCCGAGGTTACCCGCGTTGCCCGCGAGGTAGGTACGGAAGGTAAGCTGGGCGGTCAGGCGCAGGTTAAAGGCGTCGGCGGCACATGGAAAGACTTGACGGAGAGCGTTAACTACATGGCGAGCAACCTGACCGATCAGGTGCGTAACATTGCAGACGTTACAACCGCGGTTGCGAAGGGCGATTTGTCCAAAAAGATTACCGTTGATGTCAAAGGTGAAATGTTACAGCTGAAAAGCACGGTCAATACGATGGTGGATCAGCTCTCCAACTTTGCTTCCGAGGTTACCCGCGTTGCGCGTGAGGTAGGTACGGACGGAAAGCTGGGCGGTGAGGCTGATGTTAAAGACGTATCCGGAACTTGGAAAGACTTGACCGATACCGTGAACTATATGATCGGCAACCTGACCAGCCAGGTTCGTAATATCGCTGCCGTAACTACAGCCGTTGCAAACGGGGACCTTTCGAAAAAAATCACGGTAGACGTTAAAGGCGAGCTGCTGGAACTGAAGAACACGATTAATACGATGGTGGACCAGTTGAATTCCTTCGCCTCCGAGGTTACCCGCGTTGCGCGCGAAGTAGGTACGGACGGGAAGCTAGGGGGACAAGCCCAGGTTCGCGGGGTCGGCGGTACGTGGAAAGACTTGACCGATAACGTAAATATTATGGCGACCAACCTGACGAATCAGGTGCGGGGTATCGCGAAGGTCGTAACGGCAGTTGCCAACGGTAACTTGAAGCAAAAGCTGACCGTGGATGCGAAGGGCGAAATTGCCGAGCTGACCGATACTATTAATAACATGATCGATACGCTGGCAACTTTTGCCGATCAGGTAACGACTGTTGCCCGCGAGGTAGGGGCAGAGGGAAAACTGGGCGGCCAAGCGAATGTGCCTGGTGCCGCGGGCACTTGGCGTGACTTGACGGACAACGTTAACTACATGGCTAGTACGTTGACCACACAGGTTCGCGCGATCACCAACGTTGCCGTAGCTGTTGCTAAAGGAGACTTGTCCCGAACCATCGCTGTGGAAGCGGTCGGCGAGGTTGAAACGCTGAAAGACAATATTAACGAAATGATTCGCAACCTGAAGGAAACGACGCGGATTAATACAGAGCAGGACTGGCTGAAAACGAATCTTGCGAAGTTCAGCCGCATCCTGCAGGGACAGCGAGATCTGTACGCCGTCTGCCGTATGGTTCTGTCCGAACTGGCTCCGCTGGTTTCCATGCAGCATGGCGTGTTCTATATGAACGACGTCAGCAGCGGAGAGCCGATTCTGCGCATGTTCGCAAGCTACGCGTTCCAGAACCGCAAGCATCTGGCGAACGAGTTCCGTGCCGGAGAAGGCTTGATCGGACAATGCCTGATCGAGAAGCAGCGGATCCTGCTGAACAATGTGCCTGGTGACTATGTCATGATCAGTTCGGCGCTTGGGGAAGCGCAGCCGCTGAATATCGTGCTGCTGCCGATTATTTTTGAAGATCAGGTGCTGGCTGTAATGGAGCTTGCCTCGTTCCGTAAGTTTACGGAGATCGACGTTGCCTTCCTGGATCAGTTAACGGAGAGCATAGGTATCGTCCTGAACACCATGCAGGCGAATATGCGTACAGAGGAACTTCTGATGCAATCCCAGTCCCTGACAGAGGAACTGCAGAAGCAGCAGCTTGAACTTCAGCACACGAACGAGGAGCTGGAGGATAAAGCAAAACTTCTCGTGATTCAGAAAGCGGAAGTGGAAAGCAAGAACAATGAGGTGGAGCTTGCGAAACGCTTCCTGGAAGAGAAAGCGGAGCAGCTGGCGCTCACGTCCAAATATAAATCGGAGTTCTTGGCAAACATGTCGCATGAGCTGCGCACGCCTTTGAACAGCTTGCTGCTTCTGGCAGAGCAGCTTTCCGAGAATCCGGACAAAAATCTTCGAGACGATCAGGTTCGTTTTGCGAAAACGATACATGAATCCGGTTTGGACTTACTTAACCTCATTAATGATATTCTGGACTTGTCCAAAATCGAATCTGGCACAACTGCAGCTGAAATAGCTGAAATGAAACTGCTGGATTTGACGGAAAGCATAGACCGTACGTTCCGGCATATCGCCGACGACAAGAAGCTGGAATTCCGCATTAAGACAGAGGCTCATCTTCCGGAGACGATTATGACGGACTCCAAGCGTCTGCAGCAAATATTGAAAAACCTGCTGTCCAATGCATTTAAATTCACGGAAAAAGGGCAAGTTAGCATGTTCATCCGCCGTGCGAACGAGGGCTGGAGCAGAGACCATGAAACGCTGAACAGCGCCAAATTAGTGCTTGCATTCGCCGTCACCGACACGGGTATCGGAATTCCGATTGAGAAACAGCAGATTATTTTCGAAGCGTTCCAACAAGCTGACGGAAGCACAAGCCGAGAATACGGTGGTACTGGACTAGGCTTGGCCATTTCCCGTGAGATCGCCCAAATGCTTGGCGGAGAAATTACACTGACGAGCTTCTCCGGTAAGGGAAGCACCTTCACATTCTATCTGCCGATTGAAGCGGATCCCGCGTTACTGAAGGAAACCCGTCAGAATGCAGGAAGCTCGGCCGTGCTGAATGAAGTAGCTGCATCCTATATGCCAGAAATTATCGACGTTTCACCTGTAAAGCGCCAGCGGGTCCAAAGCATGAACAATGTGGAGGAAATCAATGACGACCGAGAGGACATCCAGGATGGAGACAAAGTGTTTCTTGTCGTGGAAGACGATGCGAAATTCAATGAAATTTTATTAGATATTCTTCGCCGTAAAGGGATAAAGGCGATTGTAACTTCAGCCGGGGCCGACGCCTTGGAGCTGGCGCGGAAATACAAGCCGGATGCCATTACTTTGGATCTGAGATTGAAAGATATGAACGGCCTGACGGTCATGGAACATCTGAAGAGCGACATTGCCGTAAGGCATATTCCGGTCTGTGTCATAACTGTTGAGGATGACGGTGTGAAATGCCTGCAGAAAGGTGCACATTCTTATTTGTGCAAACCTGTTACCATCGAGGAATTGGAAAATGCGCTGGACCGGTTGAGCGAGTTTTCCGAGAAGGAATCCAAAAATCTCCTCGTTGCCGTTCATGACGCGAATCAACGGAAAGAAACGATTCATCTTGTGAACAATCATGACCTGAAAATTACGGCAACGGACACGGGCCGTAAAGCATTGAATCAGATTAAATCCAAGGATATGGATTGTGTTGTGCTGGAAGATGATCTTCCGGATATGAATGTCGTAAAGTTCATCCGCGAGATGCAGAAATCATCCAAAAACAAATATCTTCCGGTCGTTCTTAAGCGGAACCAGAAGCTTTCGCATGAAGAAGAAGAAGAGCTGGAAGAGCTGATGCGTACCAATGTTATTAAAGAAGTGAAGTCGCCGATCCAAATGATGGACGAGTCAACGCTCTTCCTGCATAGAATGGCGGAGAATCTGCCGGAACAGCAGCGGGAGACGTTAAGAAAGATTCATCAGTCGGATGAAATGATAGAACACAAGAAAGTGCTGATCGTTGATGACGATATACGGAATATTTTCGCGCTGACAACGATTCTGGAGCGCCATCAGATGAATGTAGTTTCATCGGAGAATGGCCATGATGCCATTCGCATCTTGGAGCAGCAGCCGGATATCGATATCGTGCTGATGGATATTATGATGCCGATTATGGACGGCTACGAAACGATGCGGGCCATCCGGGAGAAACCGGAATTTGCGAAATTGCCTATTATCGCCTTAACGGCGAAAGCGATGAAAGGCGACCGTGAATTGTGTCTGGATGCCGGAGCGTCCGATTACATCACCAAACCGGTGAACAGCTCTCAGCTGCTGCAAATGATGCGCAGCTGGTTGTATAATTAATGACATTAAGAACCTGTCCTTTCGACAGGTTCTTTTGTTGTATTGTAGTGATTTACAGCGGGTACACCTTGGTTTCTGTTCCCGGCTGGACGGGTAATGTAAAAAGAATGCGGTTCCAATTTGATAAAGAGGAGTGATAAGATATGAGCAAGATCGCTTTTTTGCTGGCAAGCGAGTTCGAAGACTCTGAGATGCAAGTGCCTTACGATCAATTGAAGGAAGCGGGGCACGAGGCGGTGATCATCGGCTTAACCCAAGGGGAAGAGTTGTACGGCAAAAATAAAACCGTTTCGTATCAAACAGAATTGTCCATTGCCGATGCCCGTCCAATGGACTACGATGCAGTTGTCATTCCTGGAGGTTCTTCTCCGGAAGGCCTCAGAACCGACGAGAAGATACTTAACTTCGTTAAGGATATCAATATATCCGGAAAGCCGATTGCAGCCATTTGCCATGGACCGCAAATCCTCATCAGCGCGAAGCTGGTGCAAGGCAGAACGATGACATGCTATCCGCCGTTGAAAGACGACCTGGTAAATGCAGGAGCGCGCTTTGTCGATCAGGAAGCGGTGGTAGACGGCAATTTCATCACTTCCCGTTCTCCGCAGGACGAGCCGGCATTTGTTCAGGAGATTTTGAAGAAGCTGCAATAAACGGAAAGAAAGGCGGCCCTTTACTTTGAAGGGCCGCCTATTACCGTCTATGCCAGAATTTTACTGAACTCCTCTTTCAATAATGGGACTACCTCAAACAGGTCTCCAACTATTCCGTAATCAGCCACTTTAAAAATCGGAGCTTCGGGGTCTTTGTTAATGGCAATAATGACTCTCGATTGGCTCATGCCGGCCAAATGCTGGATGGCGCCGCTGATGCCGCATGCGATATAGATTTCCGGCGTAACCACTTTGCCGGTCTGCCCGATCTGCAGCGCATAGTCGCAATAGCCGGCATCGCAAGCGCCGCGGGAAGCACCCACCGCACCGCCGAGCACCTCGGCCAGTTCCTCAAGCGGCTTGAAGCCATCGGAGCTTTTCACGCCGCGTCCGCCGGAGACTACGATTTTGGCTTCGGAAAGGTCGATTTTCCCTGATGTTTTTCGGATCACTTCTTTTACAATCGTACGAAGGTCCGGGGCATCGTACTGAAGTTCCACAATTTCCGCTTCGATGGCGCTGTCAGTTTCGGCAGGCGGGAGGTTATTCGGACGCACGGTGACGATCATCGTCACGGATCCGGTAAAGACTTTCCGTTCAAATGCCTTACCGGCGTATAGTGGTCTGGTAAATAGAAGGCGCCCATCTGATGATCTATCCATTGCCGTTACGTCGGTAACAGCTCCGGCATTCCAGCGGGCTGCAGCCAGCGGAGCCAAATCACGGCCGACCGCGGTGTGCCCGAAAATGACCGCCTTTGGAGGAATATCGCCTGCAGCCTTCACTAGAGCGGACAAATAGGCTTCCGGACGATATGCCTCCAATTCGGGATGATCGATTACGATAACCTTGTGAACGCCGGCTTTGGCGGCTTCGTCAGCAAGCGTGGTAATCCCTGATCCGATAAGCACGGCACAAAGAATGTCATCGTCCTCAGCAACCGTCTGTGCTGCGTAAACCGCCTCATAAAATACCTGACGAAGGGCGCCGTTGCGCAGGTCTGCTGCCACCAGAATTGTTTTTGCCATAATAGATAGCCTCCTTAGGTAGATTAGATCGCTTTCGCTTCCGAACGCAGGAGGGACACGAGCTCCGCAGCCTGTTCCCGAACTTCGCCTTTCAAAATCCGGCCCGCCGCACGCTCCGGCGGAAGAGAAAGCTCTACCCGCTCCACAGAGGAAGACAAGTCAGCTATATCCAGTCCAATATCGTCCAGACTGATAAAAGTAAACGGTTTCTTTTTTGCTTTCATAATGCCTTGAAGCGAAGGATATCTTGGCTCATTTAAGCCTTGCTGCGCGGTGAAAAGGGCGGGGAGGGCAACCTCCAGAACCTCGATATCCCCTTCGGCATCCCGGTTTACGATGGCTTTACCGCTTTGGATGTCCAGCTTGGTAATAGATCCAGCATGAGGTATGCCCAGCAAAGCAGCCAGCCTGACCGCAACTTGGCCGGCTCCGTTATCTACCGAAAAATTGCCGCCAAAAAGAAGGTCAACACTCTGGTCCTTCAAGTATGCTGCCAGCACTCTGGAGATGGCCAGCTCATCAGAAGGGATGCCGTCATTGCTGATTAAAACCGCCTGATCGGCGCCCATGGCAAGGGCGCTGCGCAAAGCTTCCGCTGTGCGTTCAGGACCGACGGAAACGACCGTTACATTTCCGCCATGTTCGTCGCGAAGCTGTATCGCCTGTTCAACGGCGTATTCATCATACGGATTGATGACAAATTTAACACCGTCATCCGATACTGAGCCGTTCTCGATCACAATTTTTTCCTCGGTATCAAACGTCTGTTTCAGCAGAACATAAATATTCATGCGGAACACTCCTTTGAATGATAGTCAGGCAGGCCTTGCAATCCCGTTGAAAAAGAAATCCATGGTTCCGTCCACCTGGGCGGAGAGTGAATACTTACGCCCGGAAATAAGCCAGGAAGTCACAACCTCATCCATCGCACCGAAAAGCAGCAGGCGCACCAGCTTGACGTCCAAATCCGGTTTAAACACTTGCTGTTCTATCCCCTTATGAAGAAGATTTTCAATCAATAAAATATATGGCTTAAAAGCCAATCCTATTTCTTTACGCAGTTCCATGGAACTTTGGCGAAGTTCGATTTGGGTGACATGGGCTAAATCAACATTGTTCTCCAGTTCCGTATAGTGAATCTCACAAACTTTGCGGAGCGCTTCTTTTACATCATCCAGATCGCGGACACTGTTTTCAAACTTTTCCACAAGCTCGCCGAGCTTCTCCCGAAACAAGCAAATCAGCAAATCCTCCTTTCTTTTAAAATAAAGATAGATCGTTCCGTCCGCGACGCCTGCCGCCTTGGCAATTTTGGAAACTTGAGACCGGTGGTAGCCGTGCTCCGCGAAAACTTTCAGAGCGCCTTCGAGGATCATTTCATACTTTTCACTTTTTTTACTTGTCATGGAAACACCTCAGTGGTAAAATACAGATATCCAATGAATGAATACCCATTCATTTTTAACAACATCATACCTTTCCGAATCACACTTGTCAATCGATAATCTACCTAACTCCATCGTATGGAATCTCAGGCAGCACAAGGGATGTCCCACGGCGTTCCAAGCATATCGTTTATAGAGGGTGGTTTTTTTGTGAGACAAATGTAAGCGCTTCATAACTTGTCCACCGAAACTATTGACTGGGGTGAATCAGCTATGATCGGGCAATTATTGCAATGGATTCTGTTCTTAGGCGTAAGCGGCTCCGCCTTGTATCTGTTCTGGAAGGTCGTTTACCACCGGTATTTGTACATACGTCTCGGCAGGCCCGTAGAGGATTGGAAGGACCGCTTGAAGCAGAACGGCAGGCAGTGGGCGGAGGAAACGTTCGGACAGACGAAGCTGATGAAAGACAAGAAGAGCGGCATCATGCATATTGTCATTTTTTACGGCTTTATCGTACTGCAATTCGGCGCACTGGATCTGATCTGGAAAGGGCTGACGGGCCATGCGCTTCCGATTCCGGGTTATCATGCTTTCCAGTTAACTCAGGAAGTGACGGTGCTGCTGATTGTTCTGGCTATGGGCTATGCGGCTTACAGGCGGTATGGCGAGAAGTTGAAGCGGCTGAAACGTGGCTGGAAGCCGAGTATCGTCCTGTTTTTCATATTTGGGCTGATGCTTTCCGTACTGCTGACGCTAGGCTTCGACCGTGCTATGGAGGGTCTTAATGCAAGCGGCTACGCACCTGTTTCTTCCTTGATAGCAGCGGCTGTAGACATACTCCCGGGAACGGCGGTAACCGTGGGCTATTATATTTTCTGGTGGGCTCATCTTCTGATTTTGCTGTCGTTTCTCGTGTACGTTCCGCAGTCCAAACATTTTCATATCATCACTGCTCCCGTAAATATTGCATTAAAAAAGACCGCACCTGTTGGGCAGCTCAGCACCTTGGACCTCGAAGATGAAGAAGCGGAATCCTTTGGTGTAGGCAAAATCGAGGAATTTACGCAGAAACAAATGCTCGACTTTTATGCCTGTGTGGAATGCGGGCGCTGCACCAACGTATGTCCGGCTTCGAACACCGGTAAAATCTTGTCCCCAATGCATCTGATTACGAAGCTGAGAGACCATTTGACAGAGAAAGGCCAAGCGGTCACTTCCAAATCCCCTTGGGCGCCTGTTTTCGGAGCCGCAGCCGGCAGCGGATCGGTGTCGGTCATGAAGTATGACAGTGCAGAGTTGTCGGGGTGGTCATCGGGAGGCGGCATTACGGATATTGAGCCTACGATTGCCGCACAAAAGCATTCGTGGGTAAAAGAAACCGGAAGCCCGCTGGATACCGAGCTGATCGGCGGCGTGATGACGGAAGAGGAACTCTGGTCCTGCACTACCTGCCGGAATTGCGAGGATCAGTGCCCGGTCGGCAACGAGCACGTGGATAAAATCATCGACCTGCGCAGGCACCTGGTCCTGACCCAGGGCAGCATGCCGCATGATGGACAACGCGCGCTGCAGAACATTGAGCGCCAAAGCAATCCATGGGGCATCTCCAGAAACGACCGGGTGAAATGGGTGAAGGAAGCAGACCCTGAAGGAAATCTCCACATCCCGACCGTGAAGGAAAATCCGGATTTTGAGATTCTGTTCTTTGTGGGCTCGATGGGCTCCTATGACAACCGCAGCCGCAAAATCAGCAAAGCGCTGGTCCGGTTGATGAACGAAGCAGGCGTGAATTTTGCCATTCTCGGCAATGAAGAGAAAAATTCAGGGGACACTCCCCGCCGGATGGGCAATGAGTTCTTATTCCAGCATCTTTGCGCTGAGAATATAGAGATTTTCAATAAGTACGGCGTGAACAAAATAGTTGCAGCTTGCCCGCACACGTTCAATACGCTAAAGAATGAATATCCCGAATTCGGCTTGGAGGCGGAAGTGCTTCATCACACGCAGCTGCTGGATCAACTGGTAAGGGAAGGCAGGCTGAAGCCGGTTCATGCGGTGCCCGAGCGCATTACCTACCATGACTCCTGCTATTTGGGGCGGTACAACGATGTGTACGATCAGCCTCGAAATGTGCTTCGTGCTATTCCCGGCGTTGAACTTGAGGAGATGGAACGCAGCCGCGAAAACGGCATGTGCTGCGGTGCAGGAGGCGGCATGATGTGGATGGAGGAAACCGGCGGAAAACGGGTCAATCTGGCCAGAACTGAGCAGGCATTAACTGTAAGGCCGACAGTCATCTCCTCTGCTTGCCCATACTGTCTGACGATGCTGGAAGACGGAACGAAACTGCTGGAAGCGGAAGACACCGTCAAAGCCAGAGATATTGCGGAAATACTCGAATTATCCGTATTCGGAACACCGGCCAAACCGCTCACCGAAGCGCCAGCCGCTACTTCTTAAAATCGCTACAATACGAATGGAGGTCTCCCTATGCCAAAATCGATACGCAAAGCCGCAGTAATCGGCTCAGGAGTAATGGGTTCCGGCATCGCCGCCCATCTGGCGAACGTCGGCATTGAAACGCTGCTACTGGATATAATCCCTGCTTCGCTGCTGCCTGAGGAAGAAGCGGCAAACGCAACCCTTGAGGATGCCAAGGTTAGAAACCGGTTTGCTTCGCGCGCGGTGGAGAAGCTGAAAAAGGCTAATCCTTCGCCGCTGTACAGTCCCGCATTTGCCGACAGGATCCAGCCGGGCAACGTCGAGGATGATTTAACCAAACTAGGCGAAGTAGATTGGATTATCGAAGTCATCGTGGAGAATCTTCAGGCAAAACAACAGCTGTACAGCAAAATTGAGCAGGTGTGGAAGCCGGGTACGATCGTCACGTCCAATACTTCCGGCATATCCATTAAAGAAATGGCAGCACATACGTCGGATGAGTTTAAAGCCCACTTTTTGGGGACGCATTTCTTTAATCCTCCGCGCTATATGAAGCTGCTCGAGGTGATTCCAGGCGAAAAAACCTCTCCGGAGATTTCGGAGTTTATGAAATCTTTCTGTGAGAAGACGCTGGGCAAAGGGGTAGTACTTGCTAAAGATACGCCTAATTTCATTGCCAACCGGATCGGAACCTACGGCTTGCTGGTTACCCTGAAAGAAATGGAGCGAAGCGGTCTTTCCGTGGAAGAAGTAGATGCGGTTACAGGTCCTGCCATGGGGCGGCCGAAAAGCGCAACCTTCCGCACGCTGGATTTGGTCGGGCTGGATACGTTCGTGCATGTAGCCCAAAATGTGTTCGATCTGCTGCCGGATGGCTCCGAAAAAGAGGTGTTTACTCCGCCGCAGATTTTGAAGCAGATGGCGGCCAAAGGGTGGATCGGAGAGAAGTCCGGGCAAGGGTTTTTCAAAAAACTGAAAACAGCCGAAGGAAGCGAGATACAATCGCTGAATTTCAACACGCTGGATTATGCAAAGAGCCGGAAAATCACCTCCGCCTCGCTGGAAGCCTCGAAAAACGCCAAGGGAACGAAAGAGAAGTTGAAAGCGCTGTTAAATACGCCGGATCAGTACTCTGAATTCGCATGGAATATTTTGAAGCAGGTGCTGATTTATTCGGCGGAGAAACTGGGCGAGATTGCAGACAACATCGTCGAAATCGATCATGCGATGAAATGGGGCTTCAACTGGAATCTGGGGCCGTTTGAAACTTGGGATGCGATTGGTTTAAAGCGGTCCGTGTCCAAAATGGAGTCCGAAGGGCTCACCGTCCCGGTTTGGGTGAAAGAATGGATCGAAGCAGGAAACGAGAGCTTCTACCAATGGAACGACGGGAAGACGTTCTATTATTTCCGGAATGAATACAAAGCCGTGGAAGAGATGCCGGAACTAATTTCGCTGCAGAATTTGAAAAAACAGAACAAGATCATCCGCTCCAATTCGGGAGCGAACCTGATTGATATCGGCGACGGTGTTGCCTGCCTGGAGTTCGCCTCTCCGAATAATGCGATCGGCGCTGACATTCTGACCATGATTCAGCAAAGCGTGGACGAAGTGAACCGGAATTATAAGGGACTGGTCCTTGCGAACGAGGGCCGTAACTTCTGCGTCGGCGCAAACATTATGCTTCTGCTGCTGGAAGCGCAGGAGGAAGAGTGGGATGAGATCGACAGCATCATCCGCCTGTTCCAAAATTCGATGATGAAGCTGCGATTTGCAGAAAAGCCGGTCGTCGCGGCGCCGCACAAGATGACGCTGGGCGGCGGGGTGGAAGCGTGCCTTCCTGCCGACGAGATTATATTCTCGGCAGAGACGTACTTCGGTCTCGTGGAGACCGGTGTGGGGTTGATTCCGGCCGGGGGCGGATGCAAAGAGCTGGCTATGCGGCTGGCCTTGTCCAATGACGACCCCGAAGCGGACCTGCAACCGCAGCTGAACAAGCTGTTCGAGACAATCGCCATGGCGAAAGTATCGACCAGTGGTCACGACACGCAGCGGCTGGGCTACAAGCGCGTGCAGGACCGGGTGGTCGTGAATGAAGACCACCGGATTTATGAGGCTAAGAAGGCGGTGCTACGTCTAGCCGACAGCGCTTATGTGCCGCAAAAGCCGCAGAAGTTCCGCGTGGCCGGCGACAGCGGCAAAGCGGTTCTGCAGCTCGGCGCTTATGGGCTGCGACAGGGCGGCTATATCAGCGATCATGATTATTTGATCGCCGGCAAACTGGCGCATGTGCTGGCCGGCGGTAATGTACCGGCGGGCACGGTAGTGACCGAGCAGTATATGCTCGATTTGGAGCGCGAAGCGTTCCTCAGCCTGTGCGGCGAACCGAAAACACAGCAGCGTATGCAGCACATGCTCACAAAAGGCAAGCCGCTGCGGAATTAAACCAGGAGGCGAAGGGAGAGTTCTACATGAATGAAGCCGTAATCGTATCACTGGCCCGCACGGCTGTGGGCAAAGCCAAGAAAGGCAGCCTCGCTCACACCCGGGCGGAGGATTTAGGCAAAACGGTGCTGGAAGCCGTTATCGACAGAGCCTCTGGATTGAATAAAGCGGATGTGGAAGACATCATTATCGGCTGTGCCATGCCGGAAGGCGAGCAGGGGCTGAACTTCGCCCGCATCATGAGCTTGCATGCGGGGTTCCCCGAAACGGTGCCGGCCATCACCGTTAACCGGTTTTGCTCGTCAGGCCTGCAGGCGATCGCCTATGCCGCCGAGCGGATCATGCTCGGGCACGCCGACATCATCGTTGCAGGCGGCGTCGAGAGCATGAGCCACGTCCCGATGGCCGGCTTCAAGCCGTCGCCCCATCCGGGACTGGTCGAGACCATGCCCGAGGTGTACATGGGCATGGGGCATACCGCGGAGAACGTGGCGCAGCGCTTCAGCGTCAGCCGCGAGGACCAGGACCGCTTTGCGGCGGAAAGCCACCGCAAAGCGGCTCGGGCGATCGCGGCCGGGAAGTTCAAGGCCGAGATCGTGCCCGTGAACGCGAGCCTGCGCGGTGTCGATGACGCCGGCAAGCCTTGGGCCAAGCGCTTCGCGTTCGATACCGACGAGGGCGTCCGCCCGGACACGTCGGTGGAGGGCCTCGCGAAGTTGCGGCCCGCCTTTGCCGCCGGCGGCACCGTCACCGCCGGCAACGCGTCGCAGACGAGCGACGGCGCAGCGGCCGCCGTCGTGATGAGCCGCGCCAAGGCCGAGGCGCTCGGCCTGAAGCCGCTGGCGACGTTCCGCGGCTTCGCGCTCGCCGGCGTAGCGCCGGACATCATGGGGATCGGCCCGATCGAGGCCATCCCCAAAGCGCTGAAGCTCGCCGGCATCTCCCTCGAACAGGTGGACCTGTTCGAGATCAATGAGGCGTTCGCTTCGCAGTGCGTGGCCATCATCCGTCACCTCGGCTTGGATGAGGCCAAAGTCAACGTCAACGGCGGCGCGATTGCCCTGGGCCATCCGCTGGGATGCACAGGCGCGAAGCTGACCGCTTCGCTCGTGCATGAGCTCCGCCGCCGCGGCGGGGGCTACGGCGTCGTATCCATGTGCATCGGCGGCGGCATGGGCGCCGCCGGCGTATTCGAAGTTCACGCCGATGAAGAAGGCGAGCACTCAAATAACAATGGAAACATGTCGTACTAACTCATACGAAGAGGAGCGATGCACATGATTCAAACAAGCGGAAAAGTCGTAGGCGGAAGCTTTATCATTGAAGATACGGATCCAAGCCAAATCGTAACGCCGGAGGATTTCACCGAAGAGCAGCGCATGTTTGCCGAGACGACGAGAGAGTTCGTGGAAGGCGAAGTCCTTCCGCAGGATGAGCATATTGAGAAGCTGGATTATGAATTGACCGTGAAGCTGATGCGCAAAGCCGGGGAACTCGGACTGTTAAGCTCCGACGTACCTGAAGAATTTGGCGGCCTGGGTCTGGATAAAGTAAGCTCCACGATCATAAATGAATCACTCGCGAAAGCTTCCTCATTCGCTCTTTCCATCGGCGCTCATGTGGGTATCGGAACGCTGCCCATCGTGTTCTTCGGGACACCGGAACAAAAGCGCAAATATTTGCCTGAACTGGCCACCGGGGAGAAAATAGCTGCCTATTGCCTCACGGAGCCAACCTCCGGTTCCGACGCTTTGGGCGCCAAAACAACAGCTAAGCTGTCGGACGACGGCGAACATTACATTTTGAACGGATCCAAATTGTATATTACGAACGCCGGCTTTGCAGACCTATTCATCGTATACGCCAAAGTAGACGGTAAGGACTTCACTGCTTTTATTGTGGAAAAAGGCTTGGAAGGCTTCACCCTCGGTCCGGAAGAGAAAAAGATGGGCATCAAAGGCTCCTCAACCCGTCCGTTGTTCTTTGAGGACGTTAAGGTGCCGGTGGAAAACCTGCTGGGCGAAGTCGGCAAGGGTCACCTGATTGCGTTTAATATTTTGAACATCGGCCGCTTCAAGCTGGGGGCGGGCTGCGTAGGCGCCGCTAAGGAAGCGATCGAGCTTTCCTCCTCCTATGCCAATAAGAGAACCCAGTTCAACACCCCTATCTCGAAGTTTCCTCTGATCGGCAAAAAGCTGGCTGAGATGAACATCAGCACCTATGTGATGGAAAGCATGATTTACCGCACGGCTGGACTGATCGACGACATCCTCAAAGACATCGACCACAGCAGTCCGGATGCGGGAGTCCACTCCGCCAAAGGCATTTCCGAATATGCGCTGGAATGCTCCATCAACAAAGTGTTTGCTTCGGAAGGACTGGACTTCGTAGCGGATGAAGGCGTGCAGATTCACGGCGGGTACGGCTTTATTCAGGAATACAAAATCGAGCGCATTTACCGCGATTCTCGAATCAACCGTATATTTGAAGGAACGAACGAGATCAACCGTCTGCTGATACCGGGTACGCTGCTGAAAAAAGCAATGAAAGGCGAACTGCCTTTGCTGCAAAAAGCGCAAGCTCTGCAAGGCGAACTCATGTCGATTATGTCCGGACTTCCGCTGGACGGCACTCTGGAGCAGGAATCGCATCTGATCGGTATGGCTAAAAAGCTGTTCCTGTTCGTCGGCGGTTTGGCGGTGCAGAAATACGGTACGGCGCTGGAAAAAGAGCAAGAAGTGCTAAGCAGCCTGGCCGATCTGATGATTCAGGTTTATGCTGCTGAAAGTGCGCTGCTGCGTACACAAAAGATGATAGCGAAATCAGGGGAAGCCAAAGCGGAAAACGCGGTTCAAATGACCCAGGTTTATGTTCATGAAGCCTTCGGCCGTATGGAGGACATTGCCAAAGAAGCGTTGGCATATATGGAATCAGGGGATACATTGAGAACACAGCTGTCGGTGCTCAAGAAACTGACCAAATCATCTCCTGTCAATACGGTAGCCATAAAGCGGGCCATCGCTGCAAGAGTCATATCCGCAGAAAAATATGTAGTTTGAGAAATACCGCGGGGTGGGCCATGCAGAGTCCGCCCCCCTTGCGCATATATTTTGAGAAAAAGAACTTTTCTCGAAAGGGATGTTACCGATGCGGTCTACACTCTCGTGGCTTGAGCATTACCCTTCGGAAGTAGCGCCTTCTTTCGACTATCCGAAGCACAATTTAGCGAAGTTTCTTGTAAATACAGCCGGACGCTTTCCGCGCAATCCCGCTTTGTATTTTATGGGGAAAACCATCTCTTATGAAGAGCTGTTGGATGCCAGTTACCGCTTTGCTAATGCGTTGAAGGGCCTTGGAATCCGCAAAGGTGACCGGGTGGCCATCATGCTCCCTAACACGCCTCATACGGTAATCGCTTTTTACGGAACGCTTCTGGCCGGTGCGGTGGCAGTTCAAACGAATCCGCTGTATATGGAGGGGGAGCTTCGCCACCAGCTGATCGATTCGGGGGCCAAAGTCATTGTCACCCTGGATTTGCTGCTGCCCAGAATTAAAAAAGTACTGCCGTCCACCTTTTTGGAGCACGTTATCATCGGTTCGATCAAGGATTATTTGCCGGTACCGAAAAAGTGGCTGTACGGAGCGAAACAGTGGAAAGACGGGACGAACGCCGCTAAGCACCGGGATGTACCGTTTCTTTTGTTTCCTGAGCTGCTTTCCTCCTCGAGCAACGCGCCTATCATTGAAATAGTAGACGCGGAAGAGGACAATGCCATCCTACAGTACACGGGGGGAACTACGGGAGTAGCCAAGGGAGTCATGCTGACGCATTACAATTTGACGGCAAATACGCTGCAGAACAGTCATTGGTGTTATGACGCGGAGGACGGCAAAGAAATTTTTCTTGGGGCCATTCCATGTTTTCATGTATTCGGCTTAACGGTGCTGATGAGCCAGTCCGTCCTTAAAGGCGGTATGTTGATCCTGATTCCCAAATTCGAGATCAAACAGATTTTGCAGACGGTCGATAAGTTAAAGCCGACGATTTTCCCCGGAGCGCCGACGATGTACATTGCGCTGATCAATCAGCCCGATTTAGCCCAATACGATTTATCCTCGATCCGGGTATGCGTCAGCGGTTCGGCACCTTTGCCTTTGGAGGTGCAGGAACGGTTTGAGGAACTGACCGGGGGGAAACTGATTGAAGGATACGGTTTAACGGAAGCAGCTCCGGTTACCCATGCCAATAATATTTGGGGCAAGCGCAAAATCGGGTCCATTGGCATTCCCTTTCCGGATACCGAGGCCCGGGTAGTGGACAGCGCTACCGGCACGGAGGTCCCGACGGGAGAAATCGGCGAACTGATCGTCCGCGGGCCGCAAGTGATGAAGGGATATTGGAACCGGCCCGATGAGACGGCAATGGTTCTTCGTGACGGCTGGCTGTATACAGGAGATATGGCGATTCAGGATGAGGACGGATTTTTTTCCATCGTGGACCGCAAGAAAGACATGATTATCGCAAGCGGTTACAATATTTATCCGCGGGAAATTGAGGAGGTCCTCTTCGAGCATCCTTATATTAAGGATGCTGCAGCGGCAGGTGTGCCGGATAAGTACCGCGGGGAAACAGTGAAGGCTTTTATCGTGCTAAAGGACGACGCACCTAAAGTTACGGCTGAGGAACTGGAGGCATGGTGCCGCGAACGGCTGGCAGCTTACAAAGTGCCGCGGAAATTTGAATTCCGCGAGTCCTTGCCGAAAACCATTATCGGGAAAGTATTAAGGCGGCAGCTGTTGGAAGAAGAGAAACAGAAACAGCAAGAGGAAGCTTAAACCGGCATGACGAAGCGGCTGCCCCGGCATGGCTTGGAGGAGAACAAATGGATGAGAAGGCGGCTCCGGTTCCGACTCAAGCGGAAGTGAAAGCCTATATTCAACAGATGGAGCAGAAAGCGCAGGAGACATTTTGGGGGGCTCTTGGACTCCGTTTGGAGGAGCTCGATGCCAATGAGGTAACGGTGAGCCTGCAGGCGGAGCAGCGCCATTTAAATCTAATCGGCATTGTACATGGGGGCGTTCTGTCCAGCATGCTGGACAATGCGATGGGTGTGCTCGTCATGGCCGCCCGTCCGCATCAGAACAGCGTGACGACCAACCTCAACGTACATTTTGTAGCGCCGTTGAAGGTAGGGCGGCTGATTGTTACGGCCAGGATTCTCCACAAGTCCAATACCATCCTAACCGTTTATGGAGAAGTGAGGGACGAGAGCGGAGTGCTTGGGACAATGGGTACCGGCTCCTTTCGGATATTGGCATCTTAAACTGGATAGAATAGGGAAAAAGACGGCTTTACGCCGTCTTTTTCGTTCGTTTTGTCAAAATTGACTTTCCCGGACGTTTGCATTACATTAAGTTTAAACCTTTAAACACTTAAACTTTCAAATAGAACATCATGACGAAAGGATGTGCGGACCCTATGTCTATTTCCGAAGTAGTGCAGCGGCAAAGGGACTATTATGCTTCCGGGCGCACGCGGGACATTCGTCAGCGGCTGGCCCATCTGGAGACGCTCAGATCCGGCATACTGCGGTACGAGCCGATGATCCTCGAGGCTTTGCAGAAAGATCTTAATAAAATCGGGCTTGAAGCTTATATGACGGAGATCGGCTTCCTGTTGGAAGAGATTAAATTTACCATGAAACACCTGAGGAAATGGGCCAAACCGAAACGGGTGAAGACGGCTATGACACATTTCGGTTCGAAGGGCCGTATAGTACCCGAACCTTACGGTACGGCGCTGATTATAGCTCCATGGAACTATCCGTTTCAATTGGCGCTTGCACCGGTTATCGGCGCCATTGCGGCAGGCAATACCGTCGTCCTCAAACCTTCCGAACTAACACCAGCGGTATCCGCCGTTTTGAAATCCATGGTTCACGAACTGTACGGCAATCCTGATTTTATGGCCGTTGTCGAAGGCGGGGCTGAAACAAGCACGGAACTGCTGGAACAGAAGTTCGATTATATCTTCTTTACCGGAAGTGTGCCGGTCGGCAAAATTGTGATGGAGGCGGCAGCGAAACAGCTGATTCCACTGACGTTGGAACTAGGGGGCAAAAGCCCATGTATTGTGCATCATGATGCGGATCTTAAGCTGGCGGCCCGACGTATTGCCTTTGGCAAATTTACGAATGCAGGCCAGACATGTATCGCCCCTGATTATTTATTTGTTCATGAAGATATCCACAACGCTTTTCGCGAACAGTTCACAGCGTGTATCCGGGAGTTTTACGGGGAAAACCCTCTGAACAATCCGAACTATGTACGTATCGTCAGCGAGCGGCATTTCAACCGGTTGGTTTCGTTTATAGAGCAAGGATCTGTTACAGCAGGAGGCACATCGGACAAAGAGAAGCTGACGATAGCTCCCACATTATTAGAGAATGTTTCATGGGAAGCGCCGGTCATGCAGGAAGAAATTTTCGGGCCGATTCTGCCCGTATTTCCTTACAGGGACCTGAACGATGTCATTCAACGCGTAAACAGCAGGCCGAAGCCGCTGGCTTTATATTTGTTTACGGTAAACAATGATGTACAGAACGAGATCATTAAGCGTGTTCCTTTCGGCGGCGGGTCGATTAACGATACGCTTATGCATATTGCAACACCGTACTTGCCTTTCGGGGGAGTGGGCGAGAGCGGGATGGGGAGCTATCACGGGGAGAGTTCGTTCCGGGCCTTCTCGCATTATAAGAGCGTGTTGAAGCAGACGAACCGGTTCGACCTCAGCTTCCGGTATCCTTCTGCGAAGAACGGACTGGCGATCATGAAGAGGCTGCTGAAATGATGGATCATCAACACGAAGAAGCCGTTCAAACGTTCCGGGACACCATCCCCCTGTTCCAGGCACTCGCAGATCCCGCCCGCCAGGATATCATCCTTTTATTGGCCCAAAATGAAGCTTTGACGGTTAACACAATTGCAGAACACTCCAAACTTTCCCGCCCGGCGATCTCCCATCACTTAAAGATTTTGAGGGATAACCGTCTGGTCTCCATTGAACAAAAGGGAACGCAGCGCCTGTATTCATTGGATCTGGCGGCATCGTTGATTATTTTGAAAAATCTCGTCACCACCCTGGAACAATGTGAATCTGGAGTGTAACTATCCCAATAACCGTTAAGGAGCTGAATCGGTATGAATCAACTTGTTTCCCCGTTTTACCGGGCACCGCTTGCAGATTGCGCACCGGACCTGGTGGCCGTGGCAAGGGGCAGCAAGCCGGCGGATCTGGTTGTCCGCGGCGGCAAGCTGGTCAATGTGGTTTCCGGCGAAATCCTTCCGGACATGTCTGTCGGCGTGTATGGATCCCGTATTGCTTTTGTCGGTAAAGATGCTTCGCATATGATTGGAGAGCATACCCGGATCATTGAAGCCGCCGGGCGTTACATTGCGCCGGGCCTGCTGGACGGCCACTGCCATATTGAGAGCACGCAGCTCACAGTAACCCAATTCGCCCGGGCCGTAATGCCTCTTGGCACAACCGGCGGATTCTTCGATGCGCATGAGATTACGAACGTGCTCGGCTTACAAGGCCTGCGCCTAATGTTGGATGAGGCTCGCACCACGCCGCTGGCCGCCTACATGCAGGTCGCTTCCTGTGTGCCTTCTACCGGTCCGGAGCTCGAAACGACAGGAGCGTTTCTCGGACCGGCGGAAGTGGCGGAAGCCTTTACGTGGGGCCCGGACGTCATTGCCCTTGGCGAGGTGATGAATTTCCCCGGCGTCGTCTTCGGTGACGACAAGATGATCGGGGAAATTCAAGCCGCGCTGCGGGCAGGCCGTGCGGCCGACGGTCACTTCACATGGCCTGTAGGTGACTGGCGGCTCGCCGCGTACGCGGCCAGCGGCATCACCGGCGACCATGAATGCGTTACTGCGGAGGATGTCGCCGAACGGGTGCGCTTAGGCATGTATGCGATGATGCGCCGCGGCTCCGCTTGGCACGATGTGGCGCGTACCATTCAGGCGCACACGGAAATGGGCCTCGACAGCCGCCGGATGATGCTGGTTACGGATGACCGCAGCTCGGAATCGCTGATGCAGGAAGGACATATGAACTTTGTTGTGCGCCATGCGATCCAGCAGGGGGTGAAACCGGTAACCGCGTTTCAGATGGCAACGATTAACACGGCCGAACGCTTCGGCGTTGCCAGGGATGTAGGTACGATCACTCCGGGTTCCTGCGCGGATCTTATACTGCTTGACGGAAACCTGGCGGATGTTAACGTGACAATGACGATTGCCGCAGGAAAAGTGGTCGCGGAAAACGGGAAAATGACAGTGGATCTGGCCCCGTTCCGCTATCCGGAGGAAGCGACTCATTCTGTGCATCTCAGCCGTGAGGTACACCAGGACGATTTCAGGATTGAGACACCGGTACAGTCCGGGACATTAACCGCCAGAGTCATCCATGTCCGGGAAAATCATGTGGAAACAATCGAGAAGTTTGCACAAGTGGAAGCCTCGGGGGGACAACTTCAGCTGCCTGCGGATAATAAGATCTGCAAAATAGCTGTTATTGAGCGGCATCGCGGTACCGGGGGGAAAGCCGTCGGGCTGGTGTCCAATATAGGATTTACCAAGCCGGCAGCACTTGCGTTGACAGTTGCGCACGACAGCCACAACCTAATGGTGATCGGCAGCAGCGACGAGATGATGAGCCGGGCAGCCAATGCAGTCGCTTCCGTTCAAGGCGGGCTTGCCGTAGTGACGGAGGAGAAGACAACGTTGCTTCCGCTGCCGATTGCCGGTCTCATGTCCGATGCCCCGTTTGAACAGGTAGCCGCCCAGTCTCAGGCAATCACCGAAGCTTTGGCGGATGCGGGTTGCGGGCTGAATTACGCAACGATGACATTGTCGCTTCTCGCGCTTGTTGTTATACCGGAGCTGAGGTTATCCGATAAGGGGCTTGTGCGTATTTCAGATGAGGGCTTTAATCTCGTTCCATTGTTTGTAGACTAAGGCAATACACTCATAAGGCTGCCTCAGGATGATTCTGACGGCAGCCTTTGGCACGTTTACTCCAGCGGCTCATCCCGCCGGCGGTGATCGATCGCTCTGGACATGGTCCGGTCCGTTAAATGTGCATAAATCTGCGTAGTCTCAGGCGAAGCATGTCCTAACTGTTCCTGGGTCTTGTATAAATCGTTCTGCAGGTAATAATCGGTTGCGAAAGAATGGCGCAGCATATGCACCCTAAGGTAGGGCTTTCCGAAACGCTTGGCATATTTGATGACCATTTCCTGAATGGCCCGCTTCGTCATGCGCTTGCCTTCCTGCTTACCGTTCGGCAGAGTTAGAAATAATGCTTTTTCCTTGCGCGGAGCGCAATATAATGATTCTCTGGACTCCAGATACTCCGTAAGAAAAGGCTTAGCCTCCTGCCGGAAATAGACGGATGTTTTGTGATGGTCCTCCTTGCTTCCTTTGCGCAGGACATGAACCATCTTCCGGGATAAGTCAATATCGGTACAATCTAAATTCATCACTTCCGAAACCCTTAATCCGGAATGTAGAATTAGAGAAACGATGCATGTATCGCGGACCTTATTCAGCTTGTGGGAGTACAGCGCCTGTTTATTGCCCTGGACGTCCGCGGCGTATTCATGTTGTATGTAGTGGATAAATTCGGCAATCTCTTCTTCCTGAAGAAGCTTCCCGTCCAAACGGTTCGCCGTATCCTTCGGCTGATTCGTCCGCCTGATTTCAATTTTGGCCAAGACGTTGCGTTTCAACAGCGGGAAAAACTGCTCATCCTCTGCGATCTGACTAAGGTAATGAAACAGCGAGCGGAGAGAGGAAAGTTTACGGGCGATCGTAACTTTAGCATTCTCCTTCCCGGTGGTCAGATAGGCTCTGAACAAATCAATTTTATCTATATGCAGCTGCTCCAATTCGGCTAAGGTAACATCGCAGATGGCCGTTCCGCCGGTAAGCTGTTCCCGGATCATCCAATGAAGGAACATTTCGTAATCCCTCGTATATTCCAATAAGGTGGAAGGGGATAGATCGGGCAGTTTATGGCGGATAAATTGCTGCACGTACCAGGGGAGGTAGGGGAGGCGCAGCTCCAGTTCTTTTCTGTCCTTGATGCGGATTTGATTCATGATGTATCCTCCTGCAGTTATTCTTATTCTATTATCCCATACTTTTGATATAATGAAAACATATGTTCCCTTGTTGCCTTTTTTGTTATACTCCGATTAGCGCATTGCCAAACAGGTCCCGGTCAGGGTACATTACTTTTATGAGGTGATCTATTATGGGCAAAAAGAAACATCAACGAGAGCAAAGCGCCAAACCGGCCGATGCAGACAAGCCAGCCACTCTGAAGGATTTGTTGGGCAAGGATGTGCTGGACCGGCTGAAACAGCATTCCGACGCTTGGAAAGAGGAAGAATCCAGGGCCAAAGAAGAGAAGCGCCTGAAAGAAGAAGCTGCGAAGAAAGCAGAACAGAAGCGCTTGGAAAATGACTTTGAATACTTGTTGTCGAATAGTAAAACGGATTGGCGTAAATTTAAATAAAGGGGTATCTCTATGGATAACGAACTGCTAAAGAAGATGAAATACAAAGGCGGACGTGCTGCGATTATGAATGTTCCTGAAGGAATCCAGTTGGGCTTGCCGGCGGTTCAGGAACTGGAGGGAGCTTATGATTTCGTAGTAGGCTTCATGCAGAACGCCCAGCAGGTGAAGGAGCAGGTGCCCCGGTTAGTTTCGCATCTTGGTGACGATGCCGTGTTTTGGATTTGTTACCCGAAGAAGCAAGGTAAAGTAAAGCCTGATATTAACCGGGACAGCTTGTTCACCCTTGTCGGCGAAATGACGGATTACAGGGCGGTGAGCAATGTAGCCGTTAACGAATTATGGTCCGCTCTGCGGTTCCGGCACAAGGATCTAGTTAAGAAATAAATACCCAACCTGGCAGATTAACAGGAGGAATTGATTTGACCTTAATCCGCAGTATGAGTACCAATGAAGAATTCATCGGGTATTATCTGGTGAAAGAAGTGGAAATAAAGCAGACCAATGCTACGCCGCCGAAAGAATACTTGGATCTGGTGTTATGCGATGCGAGCGGACAAGTCCCTGCGAAATTGTGGGATGCGAGCCCGGCGGATAAGGAAAGTATCCATCCCATGGAACTCGTAAAGGTTCAGGGCGTGGTACAGAGCTACCGTGAACGGCCTCAGGTCAAGATTATGCGTATCCGCAAAACAAATGAAGCGGATGGAGTCAGCCTGACGGAATTCATCCGATCCGCTCCGGTGAGTCCTGAGGATTTATTGAACACGATCCGCAGCGTCATCCAGCAAATTTCAGACAGCGATGTTCGCACGATCGTAGCTTTCTGCGTCAGAAAAGTAGAGGATAAACTGTCTCACTATCCTGCAGCCAAAATGCATCATCACGCCTATTTCGCCGGGTTAGCCTACCATATGGTCCGCATGTTGGAAATCGGCGATTTCCTATGCCGTCAGCGCCCGTTTCTAAATGCGGATTTGATCCGGGCGGGGATTATTCTTCATGATATCGCGAAACCGGAAGAAATGGTGGCACAGCTCGGCATTGTAACGGATTATAGCATGCAGGGGAAGCTGCTCGGCCATATCTCCATGGCCTCGAACTGGATAACGGAAGCAGCGATTACCCTCGGAATCGACCTGCAATCCGAGAAAGTGCTGCTCCTTCAGCATATTGTGCTCTCCCATCATAATCTCGGCGAATGGGGCAGTCCTGTGCAGCCGCAGACCGCGGAAGCTGTTGCCTTGCATCATATCGATTCTCTGGATGCGAAGATGCAAATGGTGGAGGATGCACTTGAAAGTGCTGCTGCTCATGAGGAGTGGACAACCCCCATCCGCGGCTTGGAAAATAAAGCGATGTACCGACATAAGTTTTAATTGAGATCGTTCATCGAGTTGATCCGCCGCTCCCTGGAAGACCGCCAGCCTGCATAATTTAGAAAATATAGTTAAAACGGTTTTATCCCTGGTGTATTCCGGTGAAAATAGTACAATAGAAAATACGTCTAAATTGTAAGGTGGGGATCACTATGGAAACGGTACAACCAAGTACTAAAGCTTCAAATTTGCTTCAAAATAAGTTCCTTCAAACCATTCTGCTTTCAAACATGCTGCTGCAAATTGGGATTTGGGTGCGCAACTTCGCTATTTTATTATTCGTTGCGGAAAAGACGAGCAACGATCCCTACGCGATCTCTCTGATCAGCGTTGCGGAATTCGCGCCTATTTTTGTGTTTTCCTTCATTGGAGGCACCTTTGCCGACAGGTGGCGTCCGAAACGCACTATGGTGTGGTGCGATTTATTATCGGCTGTCTCGGTTTTTGTCGTGCTGCTGACGATACATTTCGGATCATGGCAGTCGGTCTATTTAGTGGCTTTCATTTCCGCAATACTTTCGCAATTTTCCCAGCCTTCCGGCATGCGGTTGTTTAAATATCATGTTCCGGAAGAACAGCTTCAGCAAGGAATGGCTTTATTCCAATCATTGGTAGCTACGTTTATGGTATTAGGACCGATGCTAGGGACATTTGTTTACAGCCGGTTCGGTTTAGAAATTTCGATTGCCGTGATGGGGGTTGCATTTTTGCTATCCGCTTTGGTCCTGATCCGGCTGCCTGAAGATGTGCAGGAGGATCGTCCTGCTGCCGTGAAAGGGCAGTTCCGGCAGGAATTCGTGGAAGGCTTTCGTTATGTATGGCAAAGCCAAGTACTGCGAGTTTTGGGGCTTGTGTTCATTCTTGCGGGTCTTGCCGTTGGGGTTGCCCAAGCGCTGAACCTGTTCATCGTTACGGAGCGGCTCGGGAAGAGTGAAGAGTTCCTGCAGTACATTCTTATGGTTAACGGTGTGGCGATGTTGGTCGGCGGGGGGATCGTAGCCGTGTTTGCCAAACGGGTTCCACCTCAGCTATTGCTTGCGATCGGGATGCTGGTCGGTGCCGTATGTACTGTCATTGTAGGATATTCCCAAAGCGTCCCGTTGACATTGGTAACTCAATTTATCAATGGTTTGGTATTCCCATGCATTCACATCGGAATCAGTACGATGATCTTGAAATGGTCGCAATCCTCCATTGTCGGCCGGGTGAACGGGGTGCTAAACCCGATGTTTATCGGAATGATGGTCGTGTCGATGTCATTCGCCGGAGTATTGAAGGATGCGTTTCCTCTAGTCGCGATATACGCGGGTGCGGGTGTGCTGTTTCTTATGGGGGCGTTTGTCTTAGTACCGATTATGAGACACAAGGCCCCTGAATACACGGCAGAAGCACAGCAGGTTCAAGCTCAGTTATAACTAAAGCCTTATCATCCTGTGCAGGATGATAAGGCTTTTTTCATTTTTTCTACAGCACATCGCGCAGCTGGTTGCGGCTGTGGCTGTCCAGAGTCTGCCAATCCTGTATTTCGCAGCGTTTGCCGTTCAGATCGGTAAGTATAATCCGACGGTCTCCGGGATACTGCATAAACTCATGCAGATTACGCATCGTAATGCGGGTTGGTCCAATATGGGTCTGAAGGTCCCATTGCCATAGATCGTTTTTTTGCTTGACGCTGTTTACCCGGGTCACCCGGGGAAGAAGATAGCGGAACTGCAGTTCCTGCTCTACTTCTTTCCGGCTTGTTTCTTCAAGATAGTCCACATTCTGAACGATGCCGATTTCTTCTCCCTTAGGATTGCGGATGGAAATGAATTGCTTTGTATATTGAAAAGGGAAAGTTCTGTATACGACCAATTCGTTGTAATAAGTTCCTTCCAAGATACCTTGAAGGACACCGCCTGCACCGCGTGTAAATGAAACCCGCTCCGGGTCCAGCATATGAATGTCATACGGGTCACCCATCACCCTTCGACCCCCTTGATCTTGGATAATTCCGTCTGTGCTTCCACCAGTTTAAAATAGATACCTTTAAGTGAGAGGAGTTCGTTGTGCGTGCCGATTTCAGTAATTTTCCCTTGATCAAGCACAACCAGCCGATCGGCATTGCTTAAAGTCGATAATCTGTGTGCGATTGCAAAGGTCGTCCGTCCTTTCACAAGACGGGAAATCGCTTCCTGAATCTGCCTCTCCGTCTCCGTATCCACCGAGGCAGTGGCTTCATCCAGGATCAAAATTCTCGGGTCGTGGATGATCGCCCTGGCAATGGCCACACGCTGCTTTTCTCCGCCGGATAACCGGTGTCCCCGTTCACCTACTCTCGTGTCATAGCCGTCAGGCAGCCGGGTAATAAAATCATGGCAGTTGGCAATCTTGGCGGCTCTCATAATTTCTTCCGGTGAAGCATCCGGCTTGGAATATGCGATGTTCTCCGCTATCGTACCGTCAAACAGAAAGGTCTCTTGCAGAACGACCCCAAGCTGGCTGCGCAGGTCGGTCTGACTGATATTTCGCAGATCGTTGCCGTCGATGGCGATACCGCCCTCATCCGGGTCATAGAACCTGCACAACAAATTGATGAAGGTTGATTTTCCCGCACCTGAATGTCCTACCAATCCAATCATTTCCCCGGGTTTTACATGAAGATTTATATCTTTCAGAACAGGATGGTGTTTCTCATAGCCGTATGTAACCTGTTGAAAGGAAACTTCACCGCGTACTTTTTCAATCTGCACGGGATGACGGCTGTCCGGCACATCCGCCTGCGTGTCCATAATTTCAAATACGCGGTCCGCTGCGGATAGGGCATGGCTTGCCCAATTGATCATCTGACTTATCCACTGCAAGGGACCGAGCAGCATCCCCAAATAAGTAAGTAAAGCCATCAGTACCCCCAATTGGATATGGTTTTGGAGGACGGACCGTCCCCCGAAATACCATATGAGTAAGGTTCCGATACCAGCAACGAATGCAAAGAAAGGAAATACGCCCTGCCAAATCCCTTCAATTCGGATGTTATTGCGGACTACTTCTTTGTTCACCGTATTGTACCGTTCCATTTCGGCGGGTTCTTTCCCGAACGCTTTTACGACGCGGATTCCGTTAAGCGAATCGCCGACAAGCACATTTAAGCGGAAAATCGACCTCCATTGCTGATACCAGAGCCGGCCGATCTTGGGCCAGATTGTCATGGAGACGATGACAATGATGGGGATCGGGAGAAGTGCCAGAAGGGTAAGCCGCCAATCTAAGCTGAACATGATGATGAAGATCGCAATCATTCGGAGTGATTCGCCGGTTACCCATACTACACCGTCCGTCATGAATTGTCTCATAGCCTCGGAGTCGTTGTTCACTCGTCCGATGAACTGGGAAGTCTGCCGCCTGTCAAAGTAAGCGAGCGACAATTTCATTAAGGATTCGTATATTTCCCTGCGCAAATCTCCCATTAATTTGGATCCTACCCATACGCCGATTAACCCGCGCACAGTCTGCATAACGGTCAGCATCACCATCGTCAGCGCAAACCCGAGCACAACCCAGAGCAATGCGGATCCCATATCTTTGGGCTGCAGGATGTCGTCAATAATTACTTTTGTTAAATAAGGGGGGATGAGTTCTAGAATGGCAGTAAGTATGAGCAGCAGGCCGGCCAAACACATCTGTTTCTTATATGGTTTCGCATAGGACAGCATTCGAAAAATGACCTTACCGTTATTTCTGCACATGGGGCAAGTCTGTGTTCCTTCTTGAAGAGGGCTGCCGCAGTTGCTGCAATAGAGGGGGAATTCCTTCTTGGTGGCGATCGGCCGGGTTTCACCTTTGGCTATAGCGGTGATTAGTTTAGCTGCAAAGCTGAATACGGCCGAAAGCGAAGCTGTGTACCGGAGAAGCACAATGGGATCTTCTGCAGTATCAGCGATCAGTGCTCCTCCGCCAATACCGCTGACAGCCCTCACTTCTTTTATACCGGATATGTTCCAGTGAGCGATGGAACTGCCGGCCGGATGCCATAAGCTTACTTCATTTTCATTCACCGTAAACCACATCTTGCCGAACTTTCCATCCGTAGTCAGGTCTGTTTCGGCACTAAAAAGAGGAGGTCCCGGCATTTTATTTCGGATTGCTGTGGGCAGCTGCTGCATACTTGCACCATCTCCTTTCATCTCTTACATAACCAATTATTCGGCCTGGGAAAGGGAAGCCCGGTAGGTGGAAGGGCTTCGGCCTTCCTTATTTTTAAATGCCCGGCTGAATGAATGGATGCTTGGATAACCAAGCGTGTCGGAAATTTCCTGCATCGATAATTTAGTGAACTTCAGCATGTTTTTGGCCCGCTCCATCCTCATTTGCTGATGATATTGCATAGGGGTAATCAGAAAAGCGTCTTTGAACAGCCCGATCAAATAGTGTTTATTCAAGTGAAACTGCCGTGACAGCTCGTCTAACGTCAGATCCCGGTTCGCATGCAGATTCATATAGCGTTGAATTTCCACTAACAGCGATAAGTGATCGGGCTCCTCCAACCGGTTCAGCCACTGAGACTCACGCAATAAAAAAACGATCAGATCCAGGACAAGGCCTTTGAGCCTGATTTCGTAAAAGGGCACTTTCATCTGAAATTCCCTAATGATCTGGAACAGAATCGTTTCGAAGGAGAGAGGGTCTCGTAATCGGATAAAGTTCGGCAGAAACAAGTCGGCTCCCGAGAGAAGATCCTCCCGGAACAACCCTTTTTCCGTCTCGTCCATGTCTTCCGGAAGTTTAAAGGATACTGTCACTTCAGGACTGTCGGGCTGTTCTATCAAATCAAAGTGGACATGCGGCTGGTCTGCGGGAGCAGGGCTTGTCACTTTAATAGAATGGCGCTGTCCCGGTTTGAAAAGAAACACATCCCCAGGTAATCCGTGATAAACCGAGTTCTCAACGGTCACTTCCAACTCGCCCTGTTTTAGAAACAATATTTCATAATCCCAAATGACGCGTTCCCAAATCGGAGCGCCCGGCAGCAGCCAATGATCCATTGCGACGCGGACATAAGGAGAGAAAGGCAAGGCCGCCATTACCATCACCTCAAATCATTGTTATGTATAGTAATTGTCTACTATATAATACAAAATTGATAAACTAGTGTAAACGTTTAAATTATATATATTCGTGAATTTCGAGAAAATATACAGTGATATCAACGATTTTCAGTATATTTTTATAGCTTATGAGCAATAGGGCATGATAAATAACTTAATTTTTGATAAATAAATAATAATAATTGCTAAATCTTTGTATCCCCTTTCATCTTACAATAGCGTTGTGAAACGGTAACAGAAGGGCGGTTTGCTTTGTCATTTTGAAAGTACATATCGGAGGTGTAGGTTTCATGGGCAAAAGAAAGATCGGTGTCATGCTTTCCATTCTTTGTATTTCTTCAACTTTACTGGCTGCATGTTCGGATTCAGCATCCAAGTCCAGCGTGAATTCCAACACGGCGCAAACGAAGGACGGCATTACATCGGACAGACCCGCTGTAAACAAGGACAAAATGTTCCGGATGACAGGGACTTGGCCTAAGCCGCCTCTATATCAAGGGAATCTTTACGCTGCAGGCGGAGTCGGCATCCCATTTCATTACATTTACGAAGGATTGTTCCAAAATGTACGTTCCACAGATAAAGTGTACAACATCTTGGCCGAATCTTATGAACATAAAGGGAACCAAACGGTCATCAAGCTTAGGCAAAACGCCAAGTGGAATGACGGAAAACCGTTTACCAGCAAGGATGTCTGGGCATTTTACACTTTAAATCACGGTGTCGAGGTAACTCATTATGTTAAAAGTATTGAGTATCCCGATGACTACACTGTTATTTTCAACTGGTTCGATAAGTCGCCAAGCGATGAAGTGAAGATCAAGATGATCGGCCAGGATATGGTCGCTTCGATTCCTTATCATATTTACAAAGCGTTCGTTGATAGAGACGCAGCCCTGCTGGCCAAAGCGAAGCCTCACAACGATCCGAATAAAAAAACACCGTACGGTCTGGACCTTACGCAGATAGCCGAAGAGGTGGGCAAGGTTTGGCAGGATTTTATGAAGAGCAATCCTAAGTTCCCGATTACAACCGGTCCGTTCATGGTCAAGAAAGTAACGAATTCGGACCTGCTCATGGAAAAGAATCCATATTACTGGAATCTCGAAAACATTCATTTTGATAAGTTTGCCATGAAAGACCCGGGTCCGGACCCGGCCGCAGGATTTGCACTGCTAAGATCAGGCAAGATTGACTACATGGAACACACGCCTCCAAAGGATATTCTCGATTCGATCCTAGCTGCTAATGAGGACCTTGTACATTACAAAACGTTTGATCCGGCCTGCGTAGGCATGATCTTTAATACGACGAAAGCACCGTTCAACAACGTGGAGTTCCGTAAAGCTCTCATTTACGCCTTGGATCGTGAAAAGCTGAGAGATGTCGGCAATATTTACGGAGAAGTGCCTAAAACTGCTTTGACAGGAATGGCGCCTTCGGAAACGAAAAAATGGGTAACGGACGACGTGAAAAGCAAACTGACGGACTATTCCTATAATCCGGAGAAAGCAGCTGAAATTCTTAACAAACTCGGCTGGAGTAAAGGAACTGACGGGAAATGGCGGGACCCGCAGGGGAAACTGCCGGAATTCATTATCGCTGTGAACAGCTCATGGGTCATTGGCGTTAATCCGGGACAAGTGGCTGCGGAACAGTTAACAAAATTCGGTATCCCGACAAAGCTTCTGGCAGTAGACGGTTCCATCTTCTATAAGAAAGCGGAGCAAGGCGAATATCAGATGGCGATGGATTTCACCGACACGACATGGGGCACGATGTTTCCGTGGAGCCCGCTTCGCAACCAATATTGGGGACTTCTCGCCAGAATGGCCGGTTTCCAGAAAGACAAGAACGGAGCGCTCGATCTGAAAATACCTGGCCCGGACGGTCAAGTGCTTGATATGGAGAAAGAGCTTCAAAACATGCCCTATCTGAAAACCGAGAAAGAGCTGCAAGAGATCTCATCCAAAATTGCTTGGATTACAAATGAAAACGCTTATGGCGTCGATTTCTTCCAAAATGTGACCGGTTTCTGGGCAAATAAGAAAACGGTAAAAGGCTGGCCGATGGAAGATCAGATCGAAGCGAGCGACCGGAACATGATGCTCGGCACCACGCCCGAAGACCGTCAAGAAACCGCAGATTTGATACCGGGCTTTGGTAATCATATGGCATTCAATCAAGGCAGGCTGTCTCCGAGATAAGATTCGGCGCGGATGAAAGGCCGGGGGTTTGTGAAGTCAGCAAATCCCTGACCCGCTTTGAAAGAGGAGGGAAAGCATGAACAAAAGCTTTGTGTTAAGGCAGCTTGCGGCATCGCTGCTAACCGTCTTTTTAGCCATGATACTGACGTTTGTGCTCCTGCGGTTGACTCCTGGAAGCGCGATCGATGCTTGGGCGCGAGGCTATGCCGCCCAGTACAATGTTACATTGGAAAAGGCTTATGAGCAGGTAGCTCTAATGATCAATTACAATCCCAAAGAGCCGATATACGAGCAATTTATCACTTATGTTTCCGGTCTGCTGAAAGGGAATCTGGGCTATTCTATGGTCAGCCAAAGCGTCTCGGTCAACGAAATTATCGCAAGCGCGCTGCCATGGACCTTATTCGTCTCAAGTATTGCCTTGTTTATTAGTTTTACGATCGGCATTTTTTTGGGAGTACAGATGGCTTGGAGGCGCAAGTCGCTGCTGGAACCTATCGTTTCGGTCTATTCGATTTTGACCAACGCGGTTCCGGATTTTATCTTTGCCATCCTTCTGCTGATTGTGTTTTCCTACGGGCTGGGCTGGTTCCCGATCAACGGTGCGTACGATCCTTTCTTAGATGTTGGCTTCAACCTTGATTTTATCGTCAGTGTATTCTATTATGCGGCACTTCCGATTTTAACTTTCGTTATTGCGATGATCGGCGACTGGGCGTTATCGATGAAAGGGAGCGCCGTCAGCGTAATAGGAGAGGATTATGTGGAAGCTGCGCGTGCAAGGGGCCTGCCGGATTCAGTCATTATGAAAAAGTATGTGAGGAAAAATGCGATCATCCCGTTGGTCACTCAAATGGCCATGGCATTAGGCGGGATGCTGGGAGGCGCCATCCTGGTAGAGAATTTGTTCCAATATCCAGGCATGGGGTATTACATGGGGAATGCCGTCGGCCAGCGGGATTATACTGTCATGCAGGGCATCTTGTTGTTTATTGCGGTAACGATGGTTTTCGCCAACCTGATCGCCGACCTGATCTATTCCAAGCTGGACCCGAGAATCAAGACAGGAGGCTGATCTTATGCAGGGTGTAAACCATTTCTTCTCCGTTATCTTTCAAAACCGCAGATCCACTGCCGGCTTGATCATTCTCGTCTTCTTTAAGCTAATGGCTTCAGTGGGTCCTATGGTTTTTACACTTGACACAACTGTTGATTACGAAAACCGGTATCAAATGCCGTCAGCCTCGCATTGGCTCGGGACGGACTTTGCCGGCAGGGATACCTGGGTTCAGGTTGTTTACGGCTCCAAAGAAGTGTTGACCATCGGGGCATTGACGGCACTCTTTACTTTGATGATTGGGGCGGCGTTAGGGATGTTTTCCGGCCTGGTCGGCGGTAAACCGGATACGGCCATTATGATGGTAACGAATTTATTTCTAACGATTCCCGCTTTTCCAATCCTGCTGATGATGGCATCGATATTCTCCATTCGGGATCCGATCTCCTTTGCTGCGGTTCTAAGCATTTGGGGTTGGCCCGGACTGACGAGAGCGGTGCGTTCACAGATCATCACCCTGAAAGAGCGTGATTTTATCGTCATCTGCAGGGTGATGGGGATGAGCAATCTGCACATTATTTTTAAGGAGCTGCTGCCTAACGTTACTTCTTACTTGGCCATTAACTTCATTCTCATCATGAGAGGCGCTATTGTTGGAAGTATCGGTATTATGATGATGGGCCTGGCGCCATACTCGCCGATGAATTGGGGGCAGATGCTTGTGCTTGCGGTGCAGCAAACGGGAGGTATCTTTAATCCGAACGGTTACATTTACGTTCTGTCTCCGATTGTAGCGCTGGCTTCGTTTCAGCTCGGATGCATCTTTTTTGCAAATGGGTTGGATGAAGCGTTAAACCCAAGGCTGAGCAGATAGGAGCGAGATGAATGCAAGCTGCTAACTTAGTGGAGATCAGGGATTTATCTATTCAATTTCCAATGAAACGCGGAGTAGTGCAGGCGGTACAAAACGTATCTCTGGATATCCCCCGAGGGAAGATTACGGCACTGGTGGGGGAAAGCGGAAGCGGTAAGTCAACGTTGGCTTCAGCTTTATTGCGAATGGTTTCATCACCGGGTGTCATTGCCGGGGGAAGCATCAAATTTGATGGAACTGAACTGTTGAAATTAAAGAAAAGAGAGCTGCGGGAATACCGCTGGAGCCAGACGGCGATGGTGTTTCAAGCGGCCCAGAATGCGCTCAATCCGGTTGTGAGAATCGGAGAACAATTCATTGAAACGTATGTAGCGCATAAGAAGGAAAGGAAAGAAAAGATACTTGATAAGGTGAAGCATCTGCTGGATTACGTCAGATTGGATCCTAATAGAGTGCTGAATGCTTATCCGCATGAGTTAAGCGGCGGCATGAAACAAAGAGTGATGATCGCGTTCAGCCTGCTGCTGGATCCGAAGCTTATCATTCTGGATGAACCGACGACCGCACTTGACGTCATCACGCAGGAGTATATTTTCAATATTTTGATGCAGATTCACAAAGATCTGGGTATCACTATGCTTCTGCTATCCCATGATATCGCGATTGTCGCCAAGGCAGCGGACCAGGTAGGGGTCATGTATGCGGGGAATCTGGTTGAGGTGGGGGAAACCTGCGATATGTTTGCAGCGCCGAAGCATCCTTATACTTCGGGATTGATTAAAGCGGCACCGTCCTTGCTTACCGAGGCTGCTGAGCCGATCGCAGGGTCGCCTCCCAACATGCTGAATACGCCCGCAGGGTGCAAATTCCATCCAAGATGCAAGCATGCTATGGAGATGTGCGGGAGGGAGCAGCCGCCATTACTATCTTTGGATAACCAAACGCTGGTCGCCTGCCATCTACACAGTGCCGGACATGGAACGGAGGGAGGGGCCTATGACATCGCTGCTAAAGTTAGAGCATATTAGTATGTGCTTCGACGGCAAGAAATCGCTGCTTGGTGAAAGAAAGGAAGTTCAAGCCCTTTCCGATGTAAACCTGGAGATCAAGCCGGGTGAGATCGTGGCTTTGGTCGGGGAAAGCGGCTGCGGCAAAACCACGCTGGGGAAAGTGATTACCGGACTGCACAGGCCGTCTAAAGGCAGAATGTACTTTGAAGGCAAAGACATATCCGGGATGAATGCATCGGAGTTGAAGCGCTACCGCTCCAGTGTTCAATTGGTCCAACAAGATTCTTATGCAGCGCTTAATCCGGCACGAACGATATATCATTCCTTATCGGCGCCGATCCTTCACCATAACAAGGTAAAAGGCTCCAAGGCCGCCAAAGCAAAAGTGCGCGAGCTTCTGGAAACGGTTGGTCTGGCACCGGCTGATCTGTATTTGGACAAATATCCGCATCAATTAAGCGGAGGCCAGCGGCAAAGAGTGTTATTGGCCCGGGCCATTTCACTGGAGCCCAAAATCATTGTTGCGGATGAGCCGGTATCAATGGTAGATGTCTCCATGCGGCTGTCCATCTTAAATCTAATGGCAGAACTGAATCGCAACATGGGCATAGCTTTTGTCTACATTACCCATGATTTAGCAACGGCCAAATATATCGCCCAGAGCGGTAAAATGGCGGTCGTTTATTTGGGCAGAATCGTAGAGTTCGGTAAAGTGAAAGAATTATTATCCGAACCGAAGCATCCGTATCTGCAGGCGCTGCTGACTGCTGTGCCCGTTCCCGATCCGGTTGTGGCCAAGCGATTGAAGGTGCTTCCGTTACGAAGTTTCGAGATGCCGAATGTCGAGGATCCGCCTCATGGCTGCGGATTTCACCCTCGCTGCCCGTATGCGAATGTCCGGTGCGAAACGCATCTGCCTGCTCTGGATGATTATGCCGGCGTGAGTGTCGCATGCCATCATGTAAAGGATGTGCCTGTATGGAGTTTGAACTCTTGAAAAGAGTGGTTTTTAAAATGTCGTTGTTCTTTCTGCTAATGAGCTGCGTTCTGCTGTTTATGGTAGACACGGGCTCGCCGCAGTATGTGATGGTTATCCTTACTATGCTCATTAATCTTGTTCTCATAGGCTTACTTATGATAGTGCGATTCAAGAGAGATGAAGAAAATTAAACTTGGGAGGAAAAATTCATGGTATACGGATCTTTTATGAGTCATCTTACGAAAGTGAGCAATGCAAAAACGCGGTCGATCAGCGCAGAAAATTTTACCGGTGAAAAAGGAAAGGGCGGCATGGCCACGGATGGCACCGGAGCACAATGTGCAAGGGAATTAGGGGTTGGCTGGAAAGTCTCGCCTTCGATCGAGCTAAAAGGCAAAACTACATTTACGCTGGCTGAAATTGAGGGACCCGGCATCATCCAGCATATTTGGATGACGAGCCATAACAACCATTGGAGAAAGCTGGTACTTAGAGCTTACTGGGACGGGGAGGAAAACCCTTCGATTGAGGTGCCTTTCGGCGACTTCTTCTGTAACGGGTGGGCGGAACGCTGTAATGTCAATTCATTCCCTATTGCGGTAAATCCAGCGGGAGGCTTTAACTCCTATTGGGAAATGCCCTTTAGAAAATCGGCAAAATGGACCATTGAGAATCTGAGCGATGATCCTACCCATCTTTATTACCAGTTCACTTACTCCTTAACGGAAGTAGCGGAAGATGCAGCATACTTCCATGCTCAATGGCGCAGGAACAATCCGCTGCCATATAAAGGAGTCCACACTATTGTTGACGGTATAAAGGGCCACGGTCATTATGTCGGCACCTATATGGCATGGGGGGTAAACAACACCGGCTGGTGGGGAGAAGGTGAAATCAAATTTTACATGGACGGAGACCAAGAATACCCAACCATCTGCGGAACCGGAACCGAAGATTACTTCGGCGGCGCCTGGAACTTCGAATTTCCGCAAGGACAATACGGAACTTATTCCACAGCCTTTTTAGGGCTGCCGCAGGTAATTAAGCCGGATGGGTTGTACCGGAGTCAGCAGAGGTTCGGGATGTATCGTTGGCACATTCTCGATCCGATTCGATTTGAGCAGGATTTGAAAGTTACCATACAAGCACTTGGCTGGAGAAGCCATGGAAGATACTTGCCGCTGCAGGATGACATCAGCTCTACCGCATTCTGGTATCAAGTGGAACCGCATGCTCCTCATCCTGTGTTTCCCGGGATTAATGAGCTGGAAGTGATATAGGTTTTTCACAAAAGGCAGTCCAAAGTGAAGTAATACTTTGGCTGCCTTTTGCTGTGCGCTCTGAAAACGAGAGTCGGAGAGCTATCTCATTCTTAAGGCGGAGTTGAAAAACAGTCCTCAGCATGTGTATTGAGGGGCATGCGTCTTATATGATCTAGAGAGTGAGAAAAGCACAGAAATTGGAGGAGTTTCATAATGAATAAGCTGTCATCCGGCGGTGGGCAAAGGATCAGGGGCATACTGCTTTGGCTGTTTGTGATAAATTTAGGGATTGCCTTTGGTGCAGGCTTATACGAAGGCAAAGTGGTCGTTTCTAATTGGGCGGGAACCTCCCCGATACTTTGGCCCAACACGGGCATTGAATTCTGGGCCTTTGTGACGACAGGTCCGCTGACGCTGCTTACCATTGCCAATGCCATTGCCGCCTGGAAAACAACCGGACCTAGAAGAAGCTGGTACCTCGCTGCCGTAGGGCTGATCATCATAGAAAGAGCTGCAACGTTCGGATATTTTATCCCGACGATGGTAGGGCTGTTGGGGAACGAGAGTTTATCGCAGGCGGAAGTCGATGCAACCTTAGCCCAATGGGCGGCCTGGAATTATGTAAGGCACGCTTTGAATTTCGCAGGGTGGTTGTCTGCTCTTAAAGCATTGCAAAAGAGTCATTCCTAACCGGAATGGCTCTTTTTCATAGATAAGGGAATCCGCAGCCAAAAAAAATACAAACACACACAAAGAAAACACAATCGCTTTTTACAGCAAGTTGTTATAATTTGGACTGCAAGACGGTCGAACTATAGGAGAAAGGAGGCTCTTGGGAGTAGAAATGTAAGCGTTTTACTCAAAATTGAATATTAGGAGATGAAGTTATGTTTATGGCCCATAGCAACGGAAACCGAAATGCCTTCGGCTGGATTCAGATGTTGTTGTCACTTCTCCTTCTGCTTACGCTGTTCCCATCCGCAAAGCAAGTATACGCTGCATCCTTGTTTTCCGATGATTTTGAAACCGCATCCGCTTTTCCATATAACTCTTGGACCAACGCAAGTTCGAACGGAAGCTGGAGTATCGTAACGGACGGAACGAAGGCGGTGAGCCAAACTTCCACTGGAAATACCTTTCTTGCCACTAATGGTCAGTCCGCTTGGTCCAACTACACTTACTCCGCAAAAGTGAAAACAGGCTCCACCGCTGTTCGGAACGGGATCGTAGCCAGGTACCAGAACAGCAACAACTACTATTTCCTCATTATGTACAACGGCAGCCTGCTTCTGAACAAGAAAGTGGCAGGAAGCACCTCAACAATCCAACAAGTTTCCTTCACTGCCAATACCAGTACTTTTTATGAACTAAAATTAGAGGTCAACGGTACGTCCCTAAAAGGCTATGTTGACGGAGTTCTGATGGTTCAAGGTACGGAAGCGAGTTTGACTTCAGGCAAAATCGGATTTTATGCGAACGGCGTATCCGCCTTTGATGAGGTTTTGGTTGACGGGAATGCCCCTAGTTCGGATACGTCCGCACCTTCGGCGATAACCAATCTCGCTGCAGGGAACCCGACTTCCTCTTCAGTCCAATTGAGTTGGACGGCACCCGGAGATGACGGCAACACAGGGACCGCTTCATCCTATGACGTACGCTACAGTTTAGCTCCCATAACCGATTCCAATTTTTCCTCAGCGTCTCAAGCAGCCAATGAGCCTGCTCCCCTGGTATCAGGCACAAATCAAACGTTTACCGTTTCCGGCCTGAATGCCTCCACAACGTATTATTTTGCAATCCAAACCAAAGATGAAGCAGGGAACGCTTCAGCTGTTTCCAACTCGGTAAGTGCAACATCCGCAGCGGGAACCAGCGGCGGGGGAAATACAGTGAATGTCTCTACGTCTGCTCAGCTGGACACGGCGATAGCCAATGCTGCGGCAGGCACAACGATAGTTGTGGCGGATGGAACCTACACTAAGAGCGGTTCTTTCTCAATTAGCAACAAGAACGGCACCTCAGCCAGCCCGATTACGATAAAAGCTGCGAACAGGAACATGGCTGTTATCTCCGGGAGTGCCTATTTCACAGTTACCAATTCATCCTATATTGTGTTGGAAGGCTTCAAATTTACGAATACAGGAAACTCAGCCATAAAATTAACGAGCTCCAGCTATATTCGGATGACCAGAAACCATTTCCGACTGACAGAGAACGGCTCTTCCCTGAAGTGGCTCTATATCGGCGGGGCGAACAGCCATCATAACCGGATCGACCACAATCTGTTTGAAGAAAAGCATGACCTGGGCAATTTCATCACGTTTGACGGTTCGAGTACGCAGGTATCCCAATACGATGTGGTAGAATACAACCATTTCCGCAATATCGGCCCGAGGGCGACGAATGAAATGGAAGCGATTCGTGTGGGTTGGAGCGAAATCTCGATGTCCGACGGATACATTACTTTGCAATATAATTTGTTTGAAGGCTGTGACGGCGATCCGGAAATCGTGTCCATTAAGAGCGGCAAAAATATATTCCGTTACAACACGATTCGGAACTCTCAAGGCGTAGTTTCGTCCAGGCATGGTAACGGAAACAGCTTTTATGGAAATTTCTTTCTCGGGGACGGTACGAAAGCAGGGTTGGGCGGCATTCGTATCTATGGGCAGGACCATAAAATTTATAACAACTATTTTGAAGGCTTAACCGGGTCCGGGTACGACGCTGCGATCGCAATCGACGGCGGAGACGTGGATACCAGCGGCGCACTGAATGCGCATTGGCGGGTATACCGTGCCGAAATTACCAATAACACGCTTGTAAACAATGTTACAGGAATTGAAATCGGTAAAAATTACTCACTAGCCCCGGTGGACAGTAAAATCGCAAACAACGTAATCAAAGGGTCTGCCGGCAAACTGATCAATGAGTATAAAGCTCCGGTCAATATGCTTTATGAAGGGAATATCGCTTTCCCGACCGGCACGGCTGCCGTAGGCATTACCGCAACTAGTTCACAGGTGAGACAAGTGGACCCTCTGTTATCCACGGTCGACGAGCTGCAAAAGCTAAGCGCGGGAAGCCCGGCGATTAATGCTTCCTCAGGAACGTATACGTATATAACGGACGACATGGATGGTCATGTGCGAAGCGGCGGAGCGGATACCGGTGCCGACGAGTATAGTACGGCAGCTGTGTCCAGGGTCCCTCTCAACGGCGCTTCAGTAGGAACGAATGCTCCTTAAATTGGATCAGAGGGAAAGAGGTTGTTTATGAGAAACAATGTAAATGTTTGGAAATCACGCTTTGTCCTTTTTGGGATGGCGTTGACGCTGTCCCTGCCGCTGCAGGGGCCGGTTCTAACGGCGGGAGCGGAAGCAAGCAGAAGTGTTGCTGCCACTATCGTTGCAAGTGCGGATGTGGCGGTCGATATTGCGGCACCGGCCGTTTCATGGGATACGAAGACATCACCTACCGCTTCGGAAGGGAATTTTACGATCAAAAGCTCTGCTGACGGGACCCAGGGGCGGATCGCCTATTATAAGTTCCCGGTTCCGGCGGAATACTTGGCCCCGGAACCCGGGATTTCTTATGAATTTGCTTTTAAGCTGAATGCCAAATGGGGTTCGAACACGCCGCAGGTGCCGGTTCCCTTTGATGTTTACGGTTTGGCTGACGACAACTGGGAAGAAACGTCAAGGAACTGGACGAATTCGTCCAATCACCCTGCGGACCGGGTTGAAGTGAGCGGTATCGGGAAGTCTGCTTTTTACATTGGAACCTTTACTGTGAATACAGGCACGAATACGGTATATTCCATATCAACGCCGGATTTAAACAGTTTTATGGCAGCGCATGGAGGGGATGGGAACGTATCTTTTCTTGCCATCGACTCTCAAGGATTGAACAAAAATGTAACCTTATCTTCCAAGGAAACAGCAAGCACCAGTATCTTGAAACCGACGCTAGAAGTGACCCGTCTTACCGAGACGCCAGATGAGGCGCCCCCTTCCTGGCCGGAGGGAACCAGGTTGACGGTGACCAATTACGGCAAGGATTTTGCTCAGCTTACCTGGACACCGGCTGCCGATAATCAAGCGGTCACGGAGTATCAAGTGTATGCCAACGATGCCTTGCTCGGCACGGTGACCGGGAGTACGTACTATACGGCCCAAGGCCTGACACCGTCTAGTGTCTATACGTTCCGGATTGAAGCCAGGGATGCAGCCGGGCTATCCAGCACAGGGGGACCGGCAGTTACAAAAACCACATTAAGCGAAGATATCGTGTCCTACCCGGTTAGCGAGGTGGAGGCCAGTTCGACCGACGGCAATTTGCCTGCGAACACGATCGATGGAAATCTGACAACAAGATGGTCTTCCTTTGCCAGAGACGGAGAATGGATACAGTATGATCTTGGCAACGTTCAGGAAATCGGCTATCTCGGTATTGCGTTCCATAACGGCTCCAGCCGGACTTCCCGGTTTGATCTCGAGGTGTCCCATGATGCCATCAACTGGACATCTGTGTACACCGGTTCCAGCAGCGGGCTGACGACTGCATTGGAAGCTTTTAATTTCCCGGATGTTCAGGCTAGGTATGTACGCTATATCGGACATGGCAATACATCGAATCTGTACAACAGCTTAACGGAGGTGCAAATCTATAAGCCGCATCCGGCAGGGGATATGCCTGTGGCTGTGGTGCCTTCCTTTACCCCTGGACCTCCAGCAGGCACTGTGCCTTATACAAAGGCAGGGTTTTATCATCCGGATGGAACGGGATATACCCCTCACATTCCGAATCCGGTAACCGGCCGAACCATCAATGTCGTTGATTTCGGAGCGGATCGTGAGGATTCTGCGTCGGACGACAGGGGTGCTTTGCAGGCTGCTATTGACGCTGCACAGCCCGGTGACGAGGTGTATCTGCCGGACGGGATTTATAATCTCAATAGCGCTGCTTCGGACGGGGCGTCCAATCTTTTGCTGAAGAGCGGGGTGAATGTTCGGGGCGAGTCGCAGCAGGGTACCGTCCTGAAAACCAATTTTAACTTGTTAAATAACAGTACCGTTCTAAAGGCCGTTAACCAGCACGATATTCTGGTGTCAAATTTGCTGATCACGTCAACATGGAACGGTCAATATTCCAATAATCATCAGGTAGCCAACCCCGACAAAGGCGGTCCGCAATATGGGATTACGATATCTGATTTCGGCAGCAAGGCATCGTACAGAATTACAATCGACTCCGTAACGGTGGAAAAGTTCGAGCGGATGGGGGTTCGGATCTCCAACAGCCGTGAAATTACCGTGCGGGGAAGTACATTCCGGAATGCGACGGATGTGGCCGGGGGAGGCGCCGGGTATGGCGTATCGATCCAAGGAACCGCGAAAACCGACAGGCTGGGTTACGATAACGATACCCTGTTCAATCTTGTGGAACATAACCGGTTTGAAGGGCCTTATCTGCGCCATGGAACCCTGTTGCAATTTTATGCGCATAACAATCTTATTCGTGAGAACACCTATACAGGGACTGTGCTGGACTCCATTGATCTCCACGGCGAAGATGAGTATTTGAATGAAATTCACGGCAACCTCATCAGCGGTGTCTTAACCGGAGCCGGGATCGGCGTGGGCAACACCGGCGGAACGGCGCCTAGCAACCATGATGCCGCAGGGCCGGGGAATTACATTCATCACAACCGGATTGAAAATTCCCGTGAAGGAATTAAAGTCCATATGGGCTCACGCGACACAAGAATCGAGTACAACACGATCCAAAATACGGTTTCCGTCGTGGATGCCAAGGGGATCTATCTGCAAAATGCGCCCGGGACGATCGTAAAGAGCAATGTAATACGCAACAATACGGCGGTAGACTACACCGGCATCGTGCTGGCTGAAGACTTAGGTGACGCCAATGCGGGCAGTATCGGAGCAGGAATTCCTCAGAAGGTGCAGATTTTTAATAATGCCATTACCGGTAACGTGAATGGAATCCGCATCGAAGCAGGTACAGGAATCAGGGTGGAAAATAACCTGTTGGAAAATTCCGGAGTAAACTACGAGTCCTATCCCGGGACGGACGTCATCTATGTAGAGCCGCCTATCGCCGCGATTCCGGGTGAAGGCGTTGTCATTGGCCAGGAAGCGGCAGATGTAACGAAGAATCAGCTCGCAGACGGCGGGAACGGAATTCAGGTCCTATTGAATGACGAACTTCTTGAGCAGGCGATGCTCAGGTTGAAGGCACAAGAAAGCACGGTCCGTAAAATAACCCTATCCGTTTCGGATACAGTGGACGCCGTTCAAGTGAAATTGCCGGGGCGTGTTTTAGCGAATGCCCAAAAAGAACTGCCGGGACTGCATATTTACATTCAAACGAATACGGCGGGATACGAGCTGCCTGTCCTTGCTCTTAAGGACCATCTGACCGAGTTAGCGGACGGCTGGTATGTGACTATCAGTATGAAGAAAGTTCCTCAAACGGATGGATCCGGCGGGGAAGCGGGGCTGTCAAGTAACGACGCTTTCTTATTGGTCCTGCCGGTACTGTTCAACTTAAGCATCGAATCCGGCGGAGTCGTGAAAGAGATCGAGTCTGCTAATCAATTCATTACACTTTCGTTTACCTTGGGCACCCCGCCTGCTCCCAAGTTCGTCACCGGGGGCATATTGGAGCCGGAAACGGGAAGGTACCGTTTGGTCCCTGTCCTCGTTAAAGAGGAGAACGGAGCGGTGACAGCAGTAATGAAGAGTAAAACAAACGGGACGTTTGCCGTTCTTTCCAAACCTGTATCGTAAACTCGGATTACATTAACAGAATAGCAGCCCGGCAGGCCGGACTCCCGGGGGATGATTCATCCCCGGGAAGGCTTGCCGGGCCTATTTACGTCTTCATGCAATAGAAGGTTTACCTTCATCTTGTTGCGGGTGACCTAAAAAAAACACAAGACCGGAAAAAGCGAACCCATAGCTGGCAATGAAGAAGGCGCTTACACTAAGAGTGTGGCAGTCAATCTTTTTACAGAAAGGAAGGAACCTATGCCTGAGATTACGATCAAAATGTATGAGGGACGCACTCAGGAGCAGAAAGCAGAAATAGTAGAGGTGTTTACCCGAGAACTTTCAAGGATCATCTATCGCGAACCCGAGTTTATTTCCATCACCTTTGAGGAAATCCCGCTGGATGACAATGCGCCTGAACATTTAAAACAGGCGAAAAGGCCGGGGGGAGGCAGCTGTGGCTAAAGTAATGATAGCTGAACGGCTCGGTCACCGAGCTAGAGTGAAAAGTTCACTTCTCCAATCCATGTGGCAGTACAAGACGCTGTACCTCCTGGCTTTACCGGGAATTATCTACTTTATTATCTTTAAATATGTGCCGTTGGCCGGGTCAGTCATTGCTTTTCAGGACTACAACATCTTCAAGGGAATGTTCGGAAGCGAATGGGTCGGTTTCGATCAATTTCGGGCTATGTTTGAGCACTACGACTTCCTGCGGATTCTGAAGAACACACTTCTGATTGGCCTGTATGACACGATCATCGCGTTTCCGGCACCGATTATCCTGGCCTTGCTGCTGAACGAGCTTAGGCTGGTGCTGTACAAACGGGTTCTCCAAACTATTGTATATATGCCTCATTTTCTGTCCTGGGTTGTTGTCAGCGGAATCGCAGTCGGGATTCTTTCGCCCTCCACCGGTGCGGTAAACCACTTCTTGGGCTGGTTCGGGATGGAGCCGATTTATTTCCTGGGAGAAGAATCCTACATCCGTACGATTCTGGTATCTTCCGGCATTTGGAGGGACAGCGGATACGGCACGATCATCTATCTCGCAGCGTTGGCAAGCATCAATCCGGACCTGTACGAGGCGGCCGAAGTAGACGGAGCGGGGCGTTGGAGGCAGACCCTTTCCATCACACTGCCTGCCTTGCTGCCTACGATCATGATTTTGTTTTTGCTTCATATCGGTAAGTTTCTGGATTTCGGTTTTGAGAGGGTCATTGTGTTTCTGAATCCGCTGAATACGCAGAATGGCGAGATCCTTGACACCTATATCTATCAAGCAGGACTTTTGCAGCAGCAGTACAGCTATACAACCGCAATGGGATTGTTTAAATCAGTGGTGGGTCTTGTGCTGGTGCTGATCGGGAATTATTTCAGTAAAAAAACCACCGGCGAAGGCTTGTATTAGGAGGCAAACCCCGCATGCACAGAATCACTCCGGGCCAAAAAGTATTCAACGTATTCAATATGACGTTATTGACTTTACTTGCACTTTGTATGTTTTTGCCTTTCGTCAATGTGCTCGCCCAATCGCTTAGTTCTTCCACTGCGGTAACTACCGGTAAAGTAACCTTTTTGCCGGTCGAATTCACATGGATCAATTACCAATATGTATTCAGCAATGCTCCCATCTGGCGCGCTTTCGGTGTAACTGTTTACATTACCGTACTTGGTACTCTGATTAACCTAGCTGCAACCGCATCGTTAGCATATCCGGTGTCCCGCCAGGAATTTATCGGACGCAAATACGTCGTGCTGCTTGTCCTAATCACCATGGTATTCAGCGCACCGCTGATTCCAAACTTCATCCTGATCAAGGAACTCGGCATGATGAACTCGCTGTGGGCCCTTATGATCCCGGGAGCCATTTCTGCGTTTAACTTTTTTGTAATGAGGTCCTTCTTTATGCAAATTCCGGGCGAGTTGATCGACTCTGCGCGAATCGACGGGTGCGGCGAGTTGAGGATTCTGTGGAATATCGTCCTCCCGCTGTCTAAGCCGGTCATGGCTTCGCTTGGTATCTTTTACGCCGTCGGCCATTGGAATACATTCCAATCCGCACTTTATTACATCAATAAGCCGAGCTTATGGCCTTTGCAAGTGAAGCTGCGCCAAATGATCACGGCGGACGATATTGCGATCGATCCTTCCTCCTCTCAGTTCAGCGACCTTGCCCACTCTTCACCGGAAGGCATCAAGATGGCGGTCATTATCGTTGCAACGATTCCGATCATTATGATTTATCCTTTTCTGCAGCGGCATTTTGTAAAGGGATTATTGATCGGTTCCATCAAATCCTAGAAACCGGTGTCTGCGGCCTGCTAAAGAAAACACAAATCGATACAAAGAGGCTCCATTGTGAAGAAGAGCAGAGGCCACTTACAATAAATGACATAGTGATGTAAGCGCTATCTTAAAAAGGGCTTTTCACTTATAATGACCTTAGGGAAAGAGGGGACGGGTATGAAGAAGTGGGCTGCAATGGTTCTGGCTGGCGTACTGGCTACGGGGATGTTGGCCGGCTGTGCGAAAGAAACGGCGGAACCGGTTAAGGGTAACAAAACAGAAGGCAACAAGGTGGAAGAGGTGAAACCGCCGGAAAAGACGAAGTTTTCGATCTCTATGCGTACCTTGAATTTTAATTACGTTGAAAACTCATCTGATATCAACCAGGACAAATGGGTGAAGAAAACCGAAGAATTAACGGACACGGATCTGGACATTGTGCTTGTACCGCACAAGGATTTCGAGCAGAAGATGATCCAAATGTTCGCCACGAATGATATTCCTGATGTGGTACAAGGAAGCGGCGGCGTGAACGGGAAGGAAATGGCAGGTTCCGTACAGGCGGGCGTGTTCCAGCCTCTGGATGAGCTGCTCCAGAAGTACGGCCAGAATCTGCTGGCGAAAATTCCAAAGGACGTATGGGCTAACGTATCGTACGAAGGCAAGATTTATGCGATTCCGGAGTGGTTGTCGAATCCATCCCGCCGCGCTACCTGGATCCGCCAGGATTTGCTGGAGAAGGCCGGGCTTCCTGTGCCGAAGACAGTGGAAGAGTACTTGACGGTACTGCGCAAGTTCAAAGAGCTCGGTGTGGAAAACCCTTATATGGGTCGTGAGAATTTCCGTTATTCGGATACGTTCTTCGGAGCATATGACGTATTCCCTTACCTCTCCATGTTTGAACAGCAGGGTGATCAGGTCGTGCCGAAATTCATGGATAATGAAAATATGATGAAGGCGCTGACCACGTACAAAACGATGTACGATGAAGGGCTGATCAACAAAGAGTTCGCTACCATCAACCCGACGAAATTCAAGGAAACGATTCTCGCGGGCAAAGCGGGCATCTGGACCATGAACGCAAACGAGCTTCTTCAATGGGAAAAGCAGCTGAAAGCGAGTGTTCCTACAGCTAAGCTGGCGATCATCCCTTCTCCGACAGGTCCGGATGGCAAAGGCGGGCATTACTTGTACGGATCGGTGCCGCGTGCTTATTTCATTAACAAGAACGTAAAGAACCCGGAAGGCATTATTAAATTCTTTGATTGGATGGTTAGCGACGAAGCGGAGAAATTCTTCACGTTCGGTATTGAAGGCGAAAATTATACAGTGGACAACGGTACGATCAATTACAAAGCACCGGTTACGCCGGAGGAAGTGGATGAGGAACGTTACCGCCAAGCATTCTTGTGGATGGTCCAGGATACTACTTATAACAAAGGTTCGTTGAGCCTGACTGAAGAAGGCAAAAAGCTCATGCAGCTGTATGACGATGTTCTGGCCAAAGAAGGCCGCGACGGCATTTCCTTCGAGCCCCGGCTTGAATCGCTCCAGAAAAATCCGGATATCTCCCCGATTTCCGACCAAGCGCCGCCGGTATTGCTGAATCATATGGTGAAAATGGTGTATGGCAAGGAACCGATCAGCAATTGGCCGAAAGTAGTTGATGAGTGGAAAGCCAAAGGCGGAAACGACGTCATTAAAGAAGCAACCGAGAAATTCAAAAACAAACAAGGCGTAATCGAATCGAGACGAAAATAAGAAAAGCCGTTATCGAATCGTAAACTTACCTCGCTTATGCGGTAAAAAACAGCCTCAAATAAGGAGTGTTCCGATGTACCGTGTGTTAATCGTAGACGACGAACCTATTATAAGGCAGAGTCTGGCCATGCTTGTTGGGGAACGGCATGATCTGGTTGCCGACATCCGCACCGCGGAGAATGGTTTGGAAGCGATGGAAACAATGGAGAAGGACACTCCTGATTTTGTTTTCACGGATATTCGAATGCCTAAGATGGACGGCATTGAACTGTGCCGCCAAGTGTCCCAATTGGGCATGGACCTGCAAATCGTTGTGGTGTCCGGATACGGGGATTTTGAATATGCCAGGCAATGTATGTCCTACGGGGTGAAAGAGTATCTTTTAAAACCGGTGTCCCGCGACAAAGTGCATCATATTTTGGAAAAGTTGGCTTCTGTCATGCAGAAACAGAACCTGTATTCCTGCCTTTCCATCACCCGGCTTGAGGATTTGGCCGATCAGATCGAAGAAGCCATATGGTCATTACGCAAGGACGTTTTAGCTGAACTGCTCGATGGGTGGCATGCAGAACTCTGCCGCTGCGAAGTAAAGCCAAAGCAAAAAATGGAACTGCTGCGTGAGCTCTACTGCCTGCTTGTTAAGAGACTGAACGGACGTGACGTCTACTTGTTCGAAGCGAAGGCCGGCTGCTTGGAAGGGGAAGGGATTGCAGACGCTTACGATACCTTTAGAGAAGCATTGGATGAAGTGTGCGTGAAGCTTCAGGCGAAACGCAAAGGGTATGTGAAGGACCCCGTGGAGGAATCTAAACTTTATATTGAATCCCATCTCGCAAAAGAGTCTTCCTTGGAAGAAGTAGCGGAAATGCTGGGTCTTAATCCGTCGTATTTCTCCCAGCTATTTAAGCAATCCACAGGAGAAACGTTTGTCCAGTACCGGATTCGCCGGCGAATGGAGAAGGCAAAGAAGTTGCTGCAGCTGCCTCACTACCGGATCACCGACATTACTTACGAGGTTGGATATGCGGATCACCCCCATTTTACCAAGACGTTCAAGAAGTATACGGGGTTGTCACCAACGGAATTCCGGCACAGTCTTGGGATGGATTGCTAATGAAAAGTTCGCTTGCCCGCCAAATCTTTATTTACTTTTTGATCGTGATCGTCATTTCTTTGGCCAGCGTCAGTCTGTTCAGTTACCTTCAGTCCTCCCGTGCGTTAGACCGCCAAATGGAGAAATATATCGCGCAGATGATCAACAATGCTTCTTACCAGACTGACTTGTATTTGGAAACGTATAAAGACGTCAGCAATTCGATTCTTTCCAACTTTGACGTCAAACATTTTCTCGATATGGCGCCGGATGACAGTTACGCTCATTTTTATTATTCTTCCCAGATCAAAAGTTACGTGCTCGAACCTGTTTCCATTCAATATCCCCAGATTAACCGGATTTATCTTATAGGTAATAACGGCCGGGCTGTGATGAACGGCACCCCTTTTGATACAAGTCATCAGCTCAAATGGTTATGGGAGAACACGCCGGAAACCGGGGAAATCGCTATTTTCACGGAAAAAATGTATCCCGGTCAATCCAATGTCATCACGCTTGCCCGCAGAATACGGGGGTACTCCTCCTACGAACCGAGCGGTGTGCTTGCAATTGAGCTAAAGGTGCAGGAGTTAACCCGAATCTGGAGATATATGGATCTGGGGGAGGAAGGCTACTTCTTCATCATGGATGCCGAGGGACGCTTTGTGTATCATCCTGAGGAAAAGCGGATCGGCGAGATTGCCGACGAATCTTTTAGAAACCATATGGACAGTGGCGAAGGCAGCTTTATCCATAAAGCCGAAGGCAGAAACAGACTGTACGTTACCCGCGCTTCCGATGAGTCCGGATGGAAGCTGACCTTGTCTATGCCGGTTGAAGAGCTGCGGGCCCCGATAGACACGATACGCACCACTACCATCATTGTAGGCCTTGTCACACTGGCTTTTGCGTTATGGCTGGCCTACCGGTTTGGCGAATCGATTGTGACCCCCATCCGTAAGCTCAAAGAAGGAATGAGAGAAACGGAAAAAGGGAACTGGCGGCGCATCGAGGGCACGGAACGGACGGATGAAATCGGGGGTTTGATGCGCAGCTACAACTTGATGGTGACCAGGCTGTCACAAATGATTGAGAGGGTATATGAAGCGGAGCTGGTGAACCAGAAGGCCGCATTGGCCCTTCAGGAAACTGAGCTGGAAAAGCAGAAAGCTGAATATCAGTCACTGCAGTTGCAGATTAACCCGCATTTTTTATATAACACCCTCGCAACGGTAGACGGCTATGCCATCGTTCAGAAGTCAGTGGAAATTTCGGAAATCGTGGAAGCGATGGCCTTTATGCTGCGTTACTCGCTTCAAACGAACTTGGAAGAGATTACGATAGCCAATGAATTGAATCATATCCGCAATTATTTAATGATTTTAAAGCACCGGATCGGTCGTGATTTTGAAATCGATGTCGCTGTAGCCCCGGATCTGCTGTTGGAAAAATGCGTAAGGCTGACTTTGCAGCCTTTGGTGGAGAATGCTTTCCAGCATGCTTTTCCAGACGGAATAGATGAGAACAGTGTCATTCGGATCGACGCGAAAGCGGAAGGCGGGTATTTCTATCTTATAGTGGAGGATAACGGGGCAGGATTGACCGCAGACCAGCTGCATGATCTACGGCAAAGGCTGAGCCAAAACCGGCTTGCTGAATCCTCCGGAGATACGCTGTACCACAGCGGAGGGATCGGCCTCATGAATGTAAACCGGCGGATTCAATTGGTTTTTGGAGAACAGTACGGGTTGCTTGTGGACAGCGAGGAGGGCCGCGGTACCCGTTTTACAATGAAAATGCCGGAACAAATCCATAGAAGGAGGACTTTAACATGATAGGGATAGATTTAGAGGGAAAGATTGCTTTGGTCACAGGCTCCAGCGGCGGAATCGGCAGGGCCTGTGCGCTTATGCTTGCCAAGGCAGGCGCTAAAGTGGCGGTGAATTATCTGGGGAGCAAGGCACAAGCTGAGGAAGCAGCGCAGGAAATCCGCCAGGCGGGCGGCGAGGCGGCAGTATTTCAAGCGGATGTTACCGTACCGGAGCAAATTGACGCGATGCTGCGCGGCATCCAAAAACAGCTTGGCGGCACGGTCGATCTTTTGGTGAATAATGCCGGCCATATGGTGCAGCGTGTACCGAATATTGAATTGACGGAAGAACATTACAGCCGGGTCATGGATGTCAATATGAAGAGCACGGCTTTTGTCTCGAAAGCGGTTTTGCCAGGTATGAGGGACAAAGGCTACGGAAGAATCGTCAACATGTCATCCGTGGCGGCTCATAACGGCGGCGGACCGGGTGCAAGTATATACGCGGCAAGCAAGGCTGCCATTCTTTCTTATACAAAAGGATTGGCGAAAGAAGCGGCGGGAAGTGGGATTACCGTGAATTGTGTTTCGCCCGGCTTTATCGGCAACACTGCGTTTCATGCTGCCTTTACGCCGGATGCCGCCCGCCAGGCGACAGTCAAGAGCATTCCTTTAGGCCGGGAGGGAACCCCTGAGGATGTGGCGGGAGCGGTCTTATTTCTTCTATCGGATCTGGCTTCTTACTTGACGGGCGAGACGATTGAAGTAAACGGAGGCATGTTCATGCGATGAGAATCTCCGAGAAGGCTAAGCGATACCGCTGGGCGGAAGAGACGTTAGGCACGCTGTCAAGGGAGCTGGATTTGCTTTTGGAGCAGGAGATGGTTATCCCTGCGGAACCGGGCGGATGGTGGCATCAATATGTTTGTCCGGTACATCATACGGAACTTGAGTTTGATCCTTATGAAACGGACGCCGTGGCCTTCCGCTGCCCTCATGGGTGTCATTTGGAAGGAGAGCCGTACCGCGGAGCCTGGTTGGTATTTAAACATCAATCGCTGGCGAGGTTCGCATTACAGGCTGCAGCTGTCTATGCAGGTACCGGAGAGCAGCGCTATGCTGAGCTCGGAAAGCAGATCATCGTCCGTTATGCGGAAATGTTCCCGAAGTATCCGGTCCATCCGGATGCGCAGCCTTGGATGCTCAAAGGACGGGCGTTTCATCAGGCTTTGACGGAGGCGATCTGGTCAACGACACTGCTCCGGGCCTTCCTGCTGCTTACGGATGAAGACATCACGTTCGCGGACGTTTTACCTGCCGTTGAACAGTTTCTGGATCTGCTGGAGCAAAGCATGGTCCAATACAGGCACATCCTCATTGACGTAAAGGATAATCCGGAGAACAATTATACCGCCTGGCTGAACGCCTCTCTGTCTTGTATCTATGCGATTCGCGGAGATAAAGACAAATTAGCCGGCCTCGTGGAGGGAAAAGGCGGAATTCTTCATCATCTGGATATTGGTGTTAACCGGGATGGCTTTGAATTTGAGGGGTCGACGTATTATCACGTATTCGTACTGAGGGCTTACCTCATCGCGGCCGAGATGGCTGAGAGAGCGGGCTTGGATCTATACGAGGCTGCAGGGGCCGGAGGACAGACCTTTCGGTCCATGTTCGATGCTTTGGCCGGACTATCCAATGATCATGGGATTCTTCCCGCCCTGCATGACGGTCCTTATCGTCGAACCCCATACAGCAGGGAAATTGCAGAGGTAGTGGAAATCGGATTGAGCCGTTACCGGAACCTTTCCTATGTGCCTTTGCTTGGCGCGGCATACGAACATTTGTTTGGGAACCGTGTCCGCGGCGGTCTTGAAGCACTACTGTTTGGTGTGGACGAATGGGATCTGGGGCAAAGATACGGGCCGCGCGAAAGCCTGCTCCTGCCGGAAACCGGATTCGCGGTGCTGCGGCACCCGGAGTCTCCGCTGTCCGTTCTGGCGGATTTTGGTCCGCACGGAGGTTCGCACGGGCATTTTGATAAATTGCATATTAGCCTTAGCCATACATTAGGAGACTTATCACCTGATTTCGGTATGGTGCCCTACGGTTCCGCGCTCAGAAAGGAATGGTACGCGGAGACCGCCAGCCACAATACGGTCTCGGTGAACGGGATTTCGCAGGCTCCCCATAGGGGAGAGTGTATCCGGTTCGAGACATTGGAGAGAGGTGCTTTCCTTCATCTTCGTTCCAGCGGCGCCTATGAAGGATGTGTGATGGACCGGCGTTTGCTTCTGACTGGTTCCTGGCTTTTGGATTGGTTTGAAGTGGAGCTGGAAGATGCCGGCACCATAGATTGGCATTTGTACAGCGCTGCAGGTTTGATTCCCGGTGATAGGGATGGAAACAAAGTCCAGTGGGTTCCTGTGTCTTCGGACGATTGGCATGATCGCAAGATGAATCCTTATATTAAGCCTCTATTATGCCTTCACGGATGCAGCTCCGGAAGCCAAGCCGACTTTCAACTGCGCCAAGTATCCCAGGAACAAACCAACGGCAACGTAACAATGTCACTGTGGTTGGAAGGAAATTCTGAGGTTACGACCGTTACTGCACCGGGTCCTGCAGATGATCCCAGCCGGGAAACAGAAGGTTTAATCTATCGTCAACTCGGGACGAAAGCTCGTTTCATCGCAATATATACGTCAGGCCCGGAACGGGCTGTGTTAGGTTGGAAGCAAGGGACTGACGGGATCCCGGTACTCCATATTACCCTAAACGGGCAAACGGATGAAATCGCAGCAGATCATCATACGGGGTTACCCGAAGCCATTACAACAATACGGAGGTCTTAATCCATGAGCCTAAGCCAGGTTTCATTATACCAGCCGAAATCAGGGAAGCTTACGGTACAATACGCTCCCGATGAATATACGGAGATTACGGAGAATCCTCCGAGGTTTACCTGGATGCCTGCACGGCTGGATGATGAGTTGTACGTATTGCAATTGTCAACTGCCGCGGATTTTCCGGAGAAAGCAACGGAGTCGTTCGGCCCGCTTCCAGTAAACCTGTTCACTCCGGATCGCCCACTTGCCGCAGCACGTTATTATTGGCGTTATGCGTTGTTACAAGAAGGGGCTTCCGACCGTTCCAGGCTGGCAACAGGTTGGAGTAAGGTGCGTTCTTTCGAGGTGCCGGAAGGAATCCCGGAAACGCCGCTTCCCGGCAGACAGGAACGCTATACCCGTGTATCCGCTGCCCATCCCCGGCTTTGGCTGGGAGAAGAACGGCTTGCGGAATACCGTGCCATCATAAGGCAGGATCCTGTTACTCCCGGATGGGAAGACTTCTACCGCTGTTCCGTACTGCCATGGACGGATAAACCGCTCATCGAAGAGCCCCGTCCCTACCCTGACAACAAGCGGGTAGCGAAGCTGTGGAGAAAGATGTATATGGACTGTCAGGAAGTGCTTTACGCCATCCGCAATCTCAGTATAGCGGGCGTGGTTCTGGAAGATGCGGACCTCATCGAAAAAGCCAAAACCTGGCTGCTTCACGCGGCGGACTGGAATACCGAGGGAACCACATCGCGCGATTATAATGATGAAGCTGCTTTCCGTATCGCCGGGGCCCTTGCCTGGGGGTACGACTGGCTGTACGGGGAATTATCCGCATCGGAGCGGGAAACAGTCCGCAGCACCCTGTTCCGGCGCACCGAACAGGTAGCGTTTCATGTGATCGAGCGCTCCAAAATACACCATGTTCCCTATGACAGCCATGCGGTTCGTTCCCTTTCTTCCGTGCTGGTTCCATGCTGTATCGCTTTATTCGATGAGGAGCCCAAAGCCCGTACTTGGCTTGACTATACGCTGGAGTATTATTCAGCTCTCTATACGCCTTGGGGAGGACGGGACGGCGGATGGGCAGAAGGCCCGATGTATTGGACTACCGGGATGGCCTTTATGACGGAAGCGATGAATTTGGTGAAAATGTTCACGGGAATCGACTTCTATCAGCGCCCGTTTTTCCAAAAGACAGGGGACTTTCCGCTTTACGTATTCTCTCCCGATACGATCCGTGCCAGCTTCGGAGACATGTCCAATTTGGGCGAGCCGCCGAGCCTAAAGACCGGCTATAACATCCGTCAATTTGCCGGAATTACGGGAAATCCGTATTACCAATGGTATTTTGAACAAGTGAAAGCCCGGGATACCGGAACGGAGGACCGATTCTACAATTACGGCTGGTGGGATTTCCGCTTCGATGAGATCATGTACCGGCTGGATTATCCGCTAGTGGAAGCCAAAGAGCCTGCCGATCTGGCCCCGCTGAAGTGGTTCCGTGATGTAGGCTGGGTAGCCATGCACAGCAAGATGGAGAACCCGGATGAGCATGTCATGCTGCTAGCCAAAAGCTCGCCTTACGGATCCATTTCACATAGCCATGGAGATCAGAATGCTTTCGTCCTGCATGCATACGGTGAGCCGTTAGCCATTGAAAGCGGGTATTATGGATCGTTCGGGAGTACCGTGCATATGAAGTGGCGAAGACAGACCCAATCCAAAAATGCCATTCTCATTGATGGAAACGGGCAATACGCCGGTACGGACAAAAGAAAAAATATGGATGCCTTCGGATCCGTCATCACCGCCGAAGATCGAGGGAATTACCTTTATACGAAGATGGATGCAACCCAAGCCTATCGGGAAGAGGTTCCGTATGTAGACAGATATGAGCGGGAAATTTATTTTTTTGACTCATCTTATTTCGTCATCGTGGACCATATCGACCTTTACCAGCCTGGACGGGTGGATTGGTTATTCCATACACTCTATGAGATGCGCCTGAAAAACCAGTCTTTTCAAGTCAATGGAGAGAAGGCGGACATGGAGGCCCGCTTCGTGTATTGTTCGTCGGGGGAGCTCAGCCTGTCGCAAGATAACACATTTAAGGATGTGGATCCACAGGAAGTGGAGAGCTTGGCGAACCACTGGCATTTCAAGGCAACGACGCGAGAGGCGCTTGGGCACAGGATTGTCACGCTGCTCGTACCTATGAAAACATCATCCCCCAAATATGTATCCTATTTTATGGATGATCAGGACCACGGAATTCACCTGTACTTCACAGAAGACGGGACAACTCATAAAGTGGAAGTTCCAAAAGTTTACAAGTAAATGTAAATAAGCAAGAGCTGCTGATACTCAGCAGCTCTTTTTGTCATCTGCGTTTACAACAAGCGGCATGACTTTTGGCATCCCCCATGAAATTTATCATGTTTTCAACGTCGATACGGCGCTCTTTTGGTTCGAAATCCATGACTCCGCACAGATTTGCCCGCCTTCCCGTCTTGGTACAATGCAAATGTAACAAAAAGGAGGAGGATGGCGGAACGGGTTATCAAGGGATAAGCCGCTGTTGGGAAAGGACAAAGGTAACACTATAAACAAAAAAAGGTGAGTGGATCGGATGACCGGTACGAAAACCAGATTGGCTGTAAGATTTGTTGTATATCTTCTTCTCTTTGTATTAGTTGCCGGAACTTTTTTTGAAGTGAATTGTTTTCTGAACTACTAAAAGCGAATAGCTCCATCTTACGGAGGTGAAGGTAAGGATGAATGTTTCAAAACGTAAATTATATGTACTGTTCACTGCACTCTTAGTTTTTGTCGTATATGCTTTTTCGGGTCTCCTCCACAAAACGCAAACAGTAGAGGGACAAGAGGATACTGCGAATTTGATCGACTCAACGGATGCCCGTCATGAAACGGCTATTTTTGCTGCAGGGTGTTTTTGGAGCACAGAAGAGGCTTACGAAAAACTTCCCGGTGTAACAAGCGTTACCCCCGGCTATATCGGCGGGCCGGAAAAAAATCCGAGCTATGGGGAAGTTGCTGCCGGACTTACAGGGCATCTTGAATCGGTGAAAGTTACTTTTAACCCTGATTTGGTTACCTATGACGAACTATTACAAGTATTCTGGCGGGGTGTAGATCCTACCGATGCAGGTGGTCAATTCGTTGACAGAGGGAAACAATATCAAGCCGCGATTTTTTACAACAGCGACCATCAGAAAAAGCTGGCCGAGGCATCCAGAGATGCGCTTGCAGCGTCCAAACGGTTTGACAAACCGATTGTCACCAAGATCGAAGCCGCTTCCGTATTCTACAAAGCCGAAGATGAGCATCAAGACTATTACAAGAAAAACCCGATCAGCTATAAGATCACCGAGTTCATGTCGGGCCGAGATGCTTTTGCAGATGCGAAATGGGGGAGTGAACGGGAAGTTAAAATTCCTGCAAGGCATACCGTAACCAAGGATTTTAATAAAGAAGAGAAGCTCAAAATGCTTACGAAACTCCAATATCAAGTAACTCAGAACGGGATAGATGAGCCGCCATTTGATAACGAATATTGGGATAATAAAGCGGAAGGCATTTATGTGGATATCGTTTCAGGAGAGCCTCTGTTCAGTTCCAAGGATAAGTATGATGCCGGCACGGGATGGCCTAGTTTTACCAAACCGATCGACCCTGCCAATATCGTTTCGAAGAAAGGCGGATTCCTTGGTATGACTGAGGTGGTTAGAAGCCGCAAAGCGGATTCATTCCTGGGCAACGTATTCTCTGACGGTCCTAAACCAACGGGTCTTCGCTACTGCATCAATTCCGCGTCTTTACAATTTATTCCGAAAGCCGAGCTTGAAGAAAGAGGATACGGCGCTTACGCCAAACAATTTGAATAAGGTGCTATTTACGGGCATGATCTGGTACCAATTGGATTACAATAAACATGACAACAGTCAAGGGACTAATTAAATGATTTGTATTTCACCTATACAATGTTGAATATGATCATTTTATGAACCTGCTCGCGAAATGCCCGGAAGACCAGCGTATGGTTGTCCCTCCAGGCAGCAGCCTGCATGGGATACTATGATCGCTCAGCTGAAAGAACAACGCGAACATCTTTACAATACGTTGAAAGACAAATTGGATATCCTGTACCGGAGAACTTCAAAAAAGCCGAAAATTTCGGAGAGCTGATGCTCACGACTGCAGCGCATTTGTCCAATCATAACGGCATTGTCGCAGCTATGCTGCAAGTGCTGCAGCAGCAAAAATAATAGGCAGACCAAAAACAGCAGTCCAAATTTACATTTGACTGCTGTTTTTCGTAAGAATCGTACTACGTCTTACTAAAAGAAAAGGAGACAGGAATGAAACGGCAATCATGGTTCGTCATATCATTGTTGATCATCGTGGCGGCAGGCGGATTGTATTGGGTCAACCATAATATGCTGCATCTTAGTCCTGAAGATATCAGGACCTGGATTCTCTCTTTCGGCCGGGCTGCACCTGTATTGTATATTCTGATCTACGCCATAAGGCCGTTGATCCTGTTCCCGGCATCGATCCTTTCCTTAACGGGCGGCTTGGCATTCGGACCGGTTTGGGGAACGGTTTATACGATCATTGGAGCGACGCTGGGGGCGGTATTATCCTTTTGGTTAGCACGAGTTTTGGGTACGACCCTGTTGCGTGGCAGGCTGGCGAAATGGGGCAAGCTGGAACCGCAATTGCGGGAAAAGGGCTTTTTCTATATTTTGCTGCTTCGCCTGATTCCAATCTTCCCGTTTGATCTTGTCAGCTATGCTGCCGGTATTTCGAAAGTAAGATTTTCAGCATTTGTATTAGGTACTCTTCTGGGGATCATTCCGGGGACGTTTGCATATAATTTTCTCGGTTCCAGTTTTCTTCAGGGAAAAATGCTATACGTAATTGCTGCTGTGGTTGTGTTTATTCTTGTCTTGCTGATCCCTATTTATCTTAAGAAACATGTAGTCGAAAATCAAAAAAGGAAGGAACGCTTACTTTGAAAAGCTACGATATCATTGTCATTGGCGGAGGATCGGGCGGGCTAACCGTAGCGGCAGGGGCAGTCGGCTTTGGTGCAAAGGTGGCATTGATTGAGAAGGAGCGTGAACCGGGAGGTGACTGCCTTCACACCGGGTGCGTCCCTTCCAAAGCGCTGATTGCTGCAGCTAAGGAGCTATACACGGCCAGGAAAGCAGCCCAAGCATACGGTTTGGAACTGCAAGGCGAGGCCGATTACGGGGAAGCTTTCCGTAGAGTCCAGGCCGCCAAAGCCGCCATTCAACCTCACGACAGCACAGAACGCTTTCGCACATTGGGAGTGGACGTATTTTACGGGTATGGCCAATTTCGGGATTTTCATCATATCGAGATTAATGGCGATGAAGTTATTTTCGGGAAACGGATTGTCATAGCTACAGGCTCCAGAGCAGCGATCCCTCCTATAGAAGGTCTGCAGGATGTAGATTATCTGACCAATGAGAGTGTATTTGATATGAGAGCTTTGCCGAAAAGCCTTGTAGTCATTGGAGGCGGCCCGGTCGGGTTGGAATTGGGTCAGGCTTTGGCCCGCCTTGGCTGCAAGGTAACTGTGATCGATAGAGGTACGCGGTTGTTAAGCAAAGAAGATGAGGAAATCGTTCCCTACGTGCAGGCTGCTCTGGAAAAAGAAATGTCGCTGATGCCGCACACAGCGGTTCACAAAGTTGAAGCCTTGCCTGGCGGCAGAAAGAGGCTTTATATAGAGCAAGACGGAAATATGCTGCAAGTGGAGGCAGACGCCCTATTCATTGCAGCCGGCCGGAAGCCGAATACCGATCGCCTCGGACTTTCTCACATCGGCATAGAGATGGACGGAGATCATATTGCGGCTAAGAGAACATTGCAAACTAACATCCCGCATATTTACGCAGTCGGTGATGTAATCAAGTCGTTTCCGTATACACATGCTGCAGGTATGGAGGGGAAGATCGTCGTAGGAAATGCGGTGTTTGGCCTGAAGCGGAAAGTAAGCTACGACAATGTTCCATGGGTAACGTATACGGATCCGGAAATTTTTCATTTGGGAATGACGGAGAAGGAAGCCCGTGAGCAAGTCGGCGATGAAATCTGCATCTATAAATTATCCTTAGACGAGGTGGATCGGTTTATCACTGACGGGCATACAGAAGGCATCGTCAAAGTCATTACGGACCGTAAAGGGAGGATATTGGGCGCTCATGCGGTCGGGAAAGGTGCGGGGGAATGGATGCAGCAGGCTGTCTTGGCCAAACATTACGGGCACAAGCTCTCCGATATTTCTCAAGTGGTTCATCCTTATCCGGCCTACTCTGAGGCATTGATGAAAACAGCAAATCAATATTGGCAGGGCAAGTTGTTCCAAGGAGTCACCGGACGGCTTTTGCAAGCATATGTAAAACGGTTTCGATAAACGGGAGGATTGCATATGAAGCATAAACGTTCTGTTCCAGTTCTGTTCTTGTTATGTGTTCTTTGTGTTTTAACAGCCGCTTGCTCCGGCAACCCGTCATTCGATGAAGGAAAGGATGCCGGAGACAATTCACTTCTTGCGGGAGACTGGGATCAAGTATTGAGCGAGTCCAGAGGGCAAACCGTGGATTGGTATATGTGGGGCGGAAACGACGCAATCAATGAATTTGTGGATCGTACATATGGGACTCTGTTAAAGAAGCAGTATGATATCACGCTGCGGCGCGTGCCCATCAGCGATACAGCGGAAGCAGTAACGAAAGTGTTAAACGAAAAGCAGGCGGGCAAGCACCAAGGCGGAAGTGTCGATTTGATTTGGCTCAACGGAGAAAACTTTGCTACTCTGAAGCAAGCAAATGCATTGTTCGGACCATTCTCCACCAAGCTTCCCAATGCAAAATACGTCGATTACTCCAATCCCGCAGTTTCGATGGATTTTGGGTTAAACACGGAGGGATACGAATCGGTATGGGGAAGCGCCCAGTTTCAATTCGTATACGATTCCAGCAGAATTCGTCCGGATGAGTTGCCACATAGCTACAAAGAATTAAAGTTATGGGCAGAGAAGCATCCCGGCAGATTCACCTACGTTGCGCCTCCGGACTATACAGGAACCCGCTTTGTGAAGCAGTTGTTCTACGAATTGACCGGAGGATATCAGAAGTGGTCTAAGCCGTTTGATCAGCAACAATTCAATGCCGAAGCCCCCAAGGTCTGGAGTTATTTAAACGAGTTGAAGCCGTCCTTATGGAGAAAAGGGGAAACCTACCCTAAAACGCTCGCTGAACTTACGTCCCTGTTCAATAATAACGAGGTCGATTTTGCCTTCACACAGGATATCGGAGGTATAGCTGCTGAGATCAGGAAAGGAAAGCTGCCCGAGACGGCGCGTCCTTATGTTTTCGATACAGGTACGATCGGCGATTATCATTATGTGGCTATTCCATACAATGCTGCCAACAAAGCCGCAGCTATGGCAGTCGCTAATCTGATTCTGGATCCAAAGCTTCAATACGAAAAAGCTGATCCCGACAGCGGGTGGGGAGACGGCATCGGTATCGATCCTGCAACTTTGGAGGGAGAGCATAAAAAGCTGTATGACCGGCTAAATAGCAACGGCAACACAGCCGTGCCACTGGACGTTCTGCTGAAACGCAAGCTCCCAGATCTGCAGGCTGCCTATACACCGGCTTTGGAAGAAGGATGGAAGAAATATGTTTTATACCAGAAGTAAACCAATAAGGCTGCTTATCACGGCCTGTATGCTTTTTCCCGCTCTGTTGATTGTCACCGGATCGTTCGTTGCCGGGCTGTTCATTAGCTTCGTCCAAAGCCTGGATTACTTCCCCCTTATAGGTAAAACAACGTTCTCTTTACATGCCTACATACAAATATTCCATTCCTCCTTATTTTATCGGTCGCTCTTGTTTTCATTGGGGATATCCTTGGCTGCAACGTTGATTTCGGCGCTCATTGCTGTTGTCATAGCAATGTGGCTTCGAAGGTATGCAAATCAGGGAGGATGGCTGTATTTCCTGCTGCAGTTCAATTTGCCCGTTCCGCATGTAGTCGGAGCCATCGCCATGCTAACACTTTTTGGTCAAAGCGGACTGCTTTCCCGGCTTGCTTACTGGGCAGGCATGATCCGGCAGCCTTCTGAATTTCCGGTATTGGTTACCGATTCATACGGGATGGGAATCGTTCTGGAATATGTCTGGAAGGAAGTTCCTTTTATCGCCATATCCGTTCTGAGCATTCTGAAGTCCTGGACCGTTCCATACGAAAAGCAGCTGCAGCTCCTCGGTGCCGGCATGTGGCATAGATGGAGATTCGTCACCCTGCCTTTCATGCTGCCTGCATTAACTGCATCTTCGATCATCGTGTTTGCCTACTCTTTCGGCTCGTTCGAAGTGCCTTTCGTCTTAGGATCCGTCAGCAGGCCTACCTTGCCGATTTGGAGTTATCAGTCCTACCTGAATCCGGATCTTACGCATCGTTCGGAGGCAATGGCCATCAATATGGTCATTACGCTGATTAGCATGTTCCTTATCATTTTTTATATGAAATGGGGGGAAGGTTATGCGGCGAAACGGCATAAAATCTAGGGAAATCTCCGGTTTGCTGGTGACGCTTCTTCTCATTCTGTTTGTATTTCTTCCCTTTGTACCTCTGCCGGTTTGGTCACTTGCGGAACAATGGAGATTCCCGGATGTAGTTCCGACCCTTTCTCTGAGGGCATGGCATGATATGTTTGCAACTCATTCTCAAGTAATGGATGCGGTGGTAAACAGCCTGGGGTTGGCCGCTGCTGTTAGTTTGCTGTCTCAAGCACTGGCGTATCCGGCTGCACGCGCATTGGGGCTCTATGTAAAAAGGGGCAACAAAACAATTCGATTACTGCTCATAGCCCCGATCTTGATTCCCGGGATTTCCATTGCAATTGGCGTACATGTCTTGTTTTTGCGCCTAGGATTATCCGACCGCTGGATTGGAGTTCTGCTGTCGCACTTGATTCCGGCCGTTCCGTACTCCATTTATTTGTTGTATGGGTTTTATGCAGGATACGACATTGGATATGAAAAGCAGGTTCGGCTGCTGGGAGCGGGTAAACTGCAAACATTCAGGCTGGTGGAGCTGCCTTTGCTGCAGTCGGTTCTGCCGCTTAGCTTCTTATATAGTTTTTTGATTTCGTGGAGCCAATATTTATTTACAGTTTTTATCGGCGGCGGCAGTCTGATTACGCTTCCGATGCTGCTATTCAGCACGTTAAGCAGCGGCGATTTTACGCTCTTGGGCACGCTTTGCATCATCTTTATGCTGCCGGCGCTTCTGATCGTTGTGTTCAGTTCCATAGGATTGAAGCGTGATGGTTACAAAGGAAAGGAGGTACATCGTGTTGACCCGAATGTCTGAGCCGTTTTTACAGGTAAGCGATATTACATACAGGTACGATCACGCCGAGTCCTTCTCTCTGGCGAAGCAGTCTTTTTCCCTTGGGCAAGGGAAATTGCTTGTCATCCTCGGTCCTTCCGGCAGTGGAAAATCAACGCTGCTTCAGCTGGTCGCCGGATTATTACGACCAAACGAGGGAACTATCCTAATGGGAGGGAAACCGATTAACCATCTTCCTCCTGAGAAAAGAAATCTGTCTATGATCTTTCAAAAGCCTTATTTGCTTCCTTTTCTTACGGTGGGAGCGAATGTGGAAATCGGGCTGAAAATCAAAGGATTGCCTGCCCGTGAACGTAAAATGAAAGCGGAACAAATGCTGAAGGATGTCGGTTTGGAAGGATTTTATGACCGTCCGTTAGCTTCCCTTTCCGGCGGACAGGAACAGCGTGTGGCGGTAGCAAGATCGCTTGTTATAGAGCCGCAGCTTCTGCTCCTGGACGAGCCGTTCAGCCAATTGGATCCTTTGCTTCGCAGACAGATGGGAAGCTGGCTCTCAGAGATGAAGCAATTATGGAATATCCCGATGATTATGGTCACGCATGACCGGGAAGAAGCGTTGACACTTGGCGACCGGTTTATGATTCTCCGGGATGGAGCAACGGTGCAGAAGGGGACCCTGGAACAGATTTATTACGAGCCGGCTGGCCGATGGGCAGCAAATTTCATGGGGTTGGACAATAAGATCGAGGGGATGAAAAGGGGCAGCAAAGTGAGAACCGTATTGGGGGAGTTAGAAGTCAACCCGAACTGTGCTCACCTCCCGGATGGTCCGGTAGATGTTGTTCTTCGGTCAGAATGGCTGCAAATGGACTCATCATCCTCTATACCTGCAACAATAGAAAGCAGTGTTTTCCGCGGACCATTCACGGACATAAAGGTAAATGTAAGCGGGGAAACGGTCGTCATCAAGCAGCTTGGCCTGGCTGCTTATGAACGCGGTCTAGAAACGGGCATTCGCCTGGATCCTTTTCATGTCTGGTGCCTTTCAAAGGAGATGACCTAATCGTGCTTGATACATACGCTCGTCATACTGTACAACCTGTCATAGAAAAAGGGGCAAGCTTCCTCCGATCAGCTGGCCTGTCCGCGAACACGGTTAGTTGGGCTGCAATGCTGCTCGGTGTAGGAAGCGGGATACTTTTTGTGGCTGGTTTTCCCATAGCTGCGGTTTCCGTTCTATGGTTATCTGGCTATCTCGATGCTGTAGACGGCACGATGGCAAGAATGACCAAACCGTCCAAATGGGGAAATATATTGGATATCACGTTCGACCGGATCGTAGAAGGGACCGCGATAATAGCGCTGCTCATTGTTCATCCGCACGATTATCTGCCTATAGCGCTGAATTTAGCTGCCATCCTGGTTACCATTACGTCGTTTCTCGTAACCGGCAACGTAATTACAAACTCGGGAGGCAAAGGTTTCCATTACAATCCCGGAATTATGGAAAGAACGGAAGCATTCCTGTTTTTCTCTTTGATGATGCTGTTACCCTCGTTGCTCCAGGAGCTCGCATGGCTATTTTTCGCGCTGCTTCTTTTCACCATTTTCAAGCATTTAAGGGATGTCTATGTTTGGCTTCAAAAGTATGATGTTGACAGTATATAACGGCAGCGATTGTCATTCCGCGGAAAATTATTGTTTACCGATCGTTCTCAATATGGTATAAGTGTAAATTAGGTTAGCAAGTCAACATAGATCGTAAAAAGGTAAGGCAAGAGGGGTGAATGGCTGCATGTTGGAAGATACAGATTTTCTAAGGAAAAGCCCCCTTTGGTGGAGATGGTTTTTTGGGCTGAAACTGGTTATGGATGTCATTCTGACCGGTATATTTTATTTTGAATATTCAATTGCCTTCTTTTGGAAACTAAGCTTTGTAATTTTTTCATTGGCGGTTTTTCTCGTTGTCCATCTTTTTTACGCAAATATGAAACGCCGGTGGCTCTTTCACCTCCTTATCATTGATTTTCTAGTGTCTGCATCTTACGGCTATGTGTTTATCGGCGGACACTTTCCGAATCACCTGTTTATCGGGATCACGGCTTTAGCGATTTTAATGTTTTTAAAAAGCCCTCGAATGCTGATCTTATCCAGTATTTTGCTGCTTCTTACCTATCTTGTTACGATGGGAAGCATTGACTGGTACTTATATCGGCATTTTGATGAAACCAGCTACTTCATTTCAGGTTCGTTTATTGTTTTTGCGTGTATCGTAAGCTCGTTAATTAATTTTTATCAAAGTGCGCGAAGAGATACGCTGCAGCTGTATGCTCAACTCCTCCAAACCCATGAAAAGCTGAGGGAATACGCGCTGCAGACGGAAGAGTGGGCCGCTACCAGGGAACGAGTGAGGATTGCCCGCGATATTCATGACACAGTAGGGCATAAACTGACTGCCTTACTGGTGCAGATGCAGGCTGCCCGCAAGCTGGGAGGGCTCGATCCATCACGCAGCGAACAAGCATACCTGGTGTGTGAGGATTTGGTAAGATCGGCTCTGCAAGAAGTGCGGCTTTCGGTTAGGGCTATTCGAGACGAACCTATTAAATCAACATCTTTAGATGATAGCCTGAAACGGCTTTCGGAGGAATTCACCACATTCGCAAAGGTTCAAACGACGTTTAAAGTATCAGGAACTCCGGTCCCGCTGCCAAGCAATCTCCAGTTAACGGCATACCGAATTGTGCAGGAATCCCTGACGAACGCCCAGAAGCATGGACGTGCGAATCAGGCTGAAATCTTATTGACCTATTCCGAAACCGGATTTTCTTTAACTATTATAAATGACGGAGATGTGCCTTCCGAATTGAAGCGGGGCTTTGGATTGATTACGATACAAGAAAGAGTGAAAGAGTGGAATGGAGAGGTAGAGTTCACGATGGACCCTAAAACAGGCTTTGCTGTCGAAGTAACCTTTCCCTACACTTTAACGGAAACGGAGCGTGTATCCATTGAAAATACTGATAGCTGACGATCAACGCCTCATGAGAGAGGGGCTTGCTACGATCATCGGATTGGAACCGGGCATGGAAGTGGTCGGAACCGCGGTCGACGGGAGAGACGCTTATGCCAAGGTGGTCGAATCCCGGCCGGATGTTGTGTTGATGGATATTCGAATGCCGGGCATGGACGGCGTGGAGGGTTCTGAACTTATTCTTAAGCATTTTCCGGAGACGAAAATTTTGATTTTAACAACGTTCGATGATGCGGAACTCATTATGAGAGTTTTGGAGAAAGGCGTCCATGGCTATTTGTTCAAGGATATGCCTTCGGAGGCGATTGTCAGCGCTATTCAGTCCGTGTACAATGGCGGGACCGTCCTTCAACACGACATTACGGCCATGCTGGTACATGAGTTGAAGAAAGTTTCCGAACGGGACCAGCGTAACGGCAATCCGTCTGGCAGCGATGAGCCTGCGGAGTTAGGTCTGTTGACGGAACGTGAGAAGGAAGTGCTCGTTTTATTGGGTCAGGGATATAATAATAAAGAAATGGCCGAATTGCTTCATCTTACGGAAGGCACCGTAAAAAATCACGTTTCCAATATTATTGCCAAGCTGGGGCTGAGAGACCGGACTCAAGCTGCTCTCTTTTCGGTCCGGCATCTCCCATATAAAGCATAATAGGAGCGAAGATGCATACGAAGTCTTACTAGCAGCCTATTTCGCTGCTATGATTGTGTATAAAAAGCGGGGGTAATTTAGGTAAAGAAGGAAGCAGCAGTCGGAACTAACATTATATAGTGGAAATCCAAAAGAACCTGAGCAGTTTGCTCAGGTTCTTTACTATTGCATATAAATAGACGCAATGATATAATCAGATCACGACTGCACATGCATATATAGACGTAGTTATTACATCTTACAATATCATCATACCATGCTGATTAAACAGTTGTCAAATGTTTTTTCTCATATCAAATGGTTAGGAGAGATATTCATGAGTTCTTTGGTTCTCGGCTTTCAGGAAATGGAAAAAACACAGCTGTTGCTCGTTGGCGGAAAAGGGCTGCAGTTAGGGGAATTATCTAAGATTGAAGGCATACAAGTGCCGGAGGGATTTTGTGTTACAACAGAGGGATACCAAAAAGCAATCGGACAAAACGAAACGTATCATGCTTTGTTGGATCAACTTTCCATGCTAACAGTAGAGGACCGAGATCATATTGGTGACATCAGCAGGAAAATTCGACAGACCATTGTGGAAGTTGAAATTCCTTCGGATGTTGTGCAAGCAGTAACTCACTATCTCACCATGTTTGGTCAAGAACACGCTTATGCAGTACGTTCCAGTGCAACTGCTGAAGATTTGCCGTATGCCTCTTTTGCCGGTCAACAAGACACCTATTTAAATATCATCGGTAAAGAAGCAATCATGCAGCATATCAGCAAGTGTTGGGCTTCCCTATTTACGGATCGAGCGGTTATCTACCGTATGCGAAATGGTTTTGACCACAGACAAGTATATTTGTCGGTTATCGTTCAGAGGATGGTTTTCCCTCAGGCTTCAGGGATTTTATTTACCGCCGATCCGATGACTTCCAACCGTAAGCTGCTTTCCATCGATGCCGGTTTTGGACTAGGAGAAGCATTGGTCTCCGGCCTGGTAACTGCCGATTGTTATAAAGTACAGGAGGAGACAATCGTTGATAAGCGGATTGGAACCAAGAAAATAGCTGTCTATGGACGGAAAGAAGGCGGAACAGAGACCCGGCAGATCGATCCCGAACAGCAGAAGATCCAAACATTGACGGAGCAGCAAATATTACAGCTGGCACGCATAGGAAGACAGATCGAAGCTTATTTTGGCTGCCCGCAAGATATCGAATGGTGCCTGGTTGAGGATACATTTTATATTGTCCAAAGTCGGCCAATCACTACTTTATATCCGATCCCTGAAGCGGCTGACCAGGAAAATCACGTGTATGTATCTGTCGGCCACCAACAAATGATGACCGACGCAATGAAGCCGCTGGGATTGTCTTTTTTCCTGTTAACGACTCCTGCACCCATGCGTAAAGCCGGTGGACGGTTGTTTGTTGATATCACACCTCATCTGGCTTCACCAGTTCGCAGAGAACAATTAATAAATACCTTGGGGCAATCCGAACCGCTTATAAAAGACGCGCTGATGACCATTGTAGAGCGTGGTGATTTTATAAAATCGGTACCAGACGATACGAAAATAACGAGCCCCGCCAATAGCACTCCACAAGCTGAAATTGATCCGTCTATCGTTTCTGAATTGATCCAGAGGAATCAAGCATCGATAGAAGAGTTGAAACAAACCATCCGAACGAAATCAGGATTAGACTTGTTTGAATTTATTTTAGAAGATATCCAGCAATTAAAGAACATTTTATTTGACCCGCAAAGTACGGCCGTATTTATGGCCGCTATGAATGCTTCTTCTTGGGTCAATGAACACATGTACAAGTGGTTAGGCGAAAAAAGCGCAGCAGATACGCTTTCACAATCCGTACCAAACAACATTACTTCGGAAATGGGTCTTGCGCTAATGGATGTCGCTGATGTGATTCGTCCTTATCCGAATGTCATTGATTATTTGCAGCATGCCAAAGATGATCACTTTTTGGATGAACTGGTTAAGTTCAATGGAGGAAAGGAAACCAAAGACGCTATCCATGATTTTCTCGTCAAATACGGCATGCGATGCAGTGGAGAAATCGATATTTCGAAAACTCGTTGGAGCGAAAAACCGATCACGCTTGTTCCCATGATTCTTAGCAATATCAAAAACTTTAAGCCTAATTCGGGAAAACGGAAATTTGAACAAGGGCGGCAGGAAGCTCTGAAAAAAGAAGATGAGATACTGGGCCGATTGAAGCAATTACCGGATGGCGAACAGAAAGCTGAGGAAACAAAACAAAGGATCGGCCTGATCCGGAATTTCATCGGTTACCGGGAATATCCCAAATACGGCATGGTGAGCCGCTACTTCGTTTATAAGCAAGCTTTGCTGAAAGAAGCCGAACAACTTCTACGGAACAAAGTAATTCATGACATCGAGGATATATACTATCTTACTTTTGATGAGCTTCATGAAGTCGTACGTACTAATCATTTTGATTACCAGATCATCAGCAAACGAAAAGACGAGTACACATTATATGAAAAATTGACTCCGCCGCGCGTGATCACATCTGATGGTGAAATCATTACAGGCAAGTACAAACGGGAACATCTCCCAGCCGAAGCAATTGCAGGTTTAGCTGTTTCTTCCGGAGTTGTAGAGGGCCGGGCACGGGTTATTATGAACCTGGAAGAGGCTGAACTAGAGGATGGAGATATATTAGTTACCACCTTTACTGACCCTAGCTGGACACCATTGTTTGTGTCCATAAAAGGCCTGGTCACCGAAGTTGGGGGATTAATGACCCATGGAGCAGTTATCGCACGTGAATATGGATTACCGGCAGTTGTCGGAGTGGAGAATGCTACCAAACTGATTAAAGACGGGCAGCGAATTCGCGTACATGGAACAGAAGGGTATATCGAATTATTGTAAAGTTCCCGGTATCAATCGGCTCGACGCCTGCGACTGAACGCATGCTGACGTTCAATCGCAGGGATCAGCCTCGCCTTCTTAATCATCGTTCCGATCGTTTGGCAGTTCTTTTTCTATTGCCTATGGCTCTTGGCTGTGGGTTAAGCATCGGTGGTGCCTGCGCCTTCTTGGCAGCAATCCTGAAACCATTCAGTATTAAAATCTAAACCTGCCTGACCTTTACCGAAATTGTATGTCCACATTTCATTTGAGTCAGGAACATTTCGCACGAAAAAACTGGCCCACTTGATGCTCAATAAGCTAAACTTTACTTTTATTTTTTATAAATGTTTTTTGATAAGGAGTTTAGGAAAAGCGGATTTATATAAAATGATGAAACAAGAAGGCATATGAATTGCAAAAAAGATCGAGAGTAATAAATAGGTAAGCTTATTTGTTGACAAATTATTAAGATAAAAATATAATTGCTATAGCAATAATAGACATAGAAACTTGTTGTAAATAATTTTAGGGGTGATGATGCTGAAAAATAACATAAATGATTTTATTGGTATTATGATTCATCGAGCTGATTTAACTTTAACAAGTCAAATGAAAAAAAAGCTTGCTCCGTATGATATCACTGCGGAGCAGAATATCATCATGCTACTTCTATGGAATAAAGATGGTGTTACCCAAAAAGAAATTGCTGAGCAATTGAATAAAGACCAAACAAATATTGCCCGGATGATTTTTAGCCTTGAAAAGAAAGGGTTTATCCATCGAGTTACACCAGAATACGATAGACGTTCCCTCGTGGTTTGGCTCACGGAAAAGGGGAGAGAACTTGAAAACTTGGTAGCTCCATTGTCATTAGAGTTTAATCAAAAGATAACTGAAGGGCTAACAGAAGAAGAACTTTTGGATTTTAAAAGGATCATTGCTAAAATCAGACAAAATGCATGTTAACACATGCGTTTTTCACCCCTATATAGTTGCTATGTCTATTATATGCATATTTATTAAGAACAATGTGAGTGAAAAGATTTAAAACTCAACGTCATAATGGGAAATTAAAATTGTCAAAAAGTATTGTTTGTTAAAGCGAATAATCTGCCAATGGAGCAACAGGCGGAGTGTATTCCGATGGTCCTGCAGCAGCAATGGAAATGGCTGTATACTATATAACGAATAGAAATACATTCTTTGGGAAAAAGTAATTTATGAAAGGCACAATTAAAAACAGATTAGATGCAGCTTCTGCTCTAGCGAAGAACTTCTAATATGTCATCTGCTTATTTAGAAAAGTGCATGTAACAAAAATATGTATTTTTTAAAAAAAAGCTAATAGTTGCTATACACATTATATGTATAGCGATCAAGTGAGTTCATACCAACTATTTTAAGGAGGACTATACCATGATTTTTCGTTCACCAAAATCTGTATACTTTGGAAATCAATCTTTAAATAATTTAGGGGCTATATTAAAAGAATTGGGGATTAAAAAACCATTAATTGTCACAGATAAGTTTTTATCAGGTAGCGCATTAATGGATAAAGTAAAAAATCCATTAGAAGAATCAAAGGTTGCCTATGGTATTTTCGATGAAACAATGCCAGAACCAACAACAAAATCTATAGACAATTTACGTGAGTTTTTCGCAAAAGATAATTATGACGGATTGGTTGCATTTGGTGGTGGAAGTGCCATGGACTCAGCAAAAGCATTGGCTGTCATGGAAACATTTGGCGGGCAATATCGACAGTGGCATGTTCCGAACACACCGAATGACGATGTTAAATATCCGATTATTGCTATCCCAACGACTGCCGGGACCGGATCTGAAGTAAGTAATGCGTGCATTTTGAAAGAAGATTCTGGCGAGAAACTAATATATTTAGGTGCTTCTTGTGTTCCTGCAGCAGCGATTATTGATTATGAATTCACTTTGGATATGCCAGCTAAATTAACGGCAGCAGCAGGTATTGATGCATTAGCACATGCACTTGAGTCATATATTTCCCGCGGTGCTAATCCGTATAGTGATGCAATGGCTATCCATGCGATGAAGTTAATAGGTCCAAACTTAAGAAAAGTATATAACAACCCGCATGATAGTGAAGCAAGAGAAGCTGTTATGATCGGTGCCAACCAAGCTGGTTATGCGTTTACTAGTGCAGGATTGACACTTGTTCATGGAATGAGCGCACCACTTGGAGGTCTATTCCATATTCAACACGGATTATCGAATGCAATGATTATGCCAGCTGTTCACCGTTATTCTTTAAAACATGAACTTCCTCGCTATGCTGAAGCAGCACGAATAATGGGGTTAGTAGATGCAAAAGCAAGCGATAATGAAGCAGGACAAGCTTTAATTGATGAGTTAAGTGCTTTAAACAAAGAGTTAAATATCCCAACACTGGAAGAATTTGGTGTAGATAAAGAGAAATATTTTAATTCATTAGAATTGATGGCAAAACAAGCGTTAGCAAGTGGTGCGCCACAATTAAACCCAATTGTTCCAAATGAACAAGAATTAGTTGAACTTTACAAAGAAATCTGGAATGAACGCTGGTAAATGAACCAAAAGGAGGGGTTTTAACATGCAAATTAAAGCAGCTGTTGCAAGAGAAAAAGGTCAAAAGTTAAGTTTAGAAAACTTGCAAATCGATGAGCCACGTGAAAATGAAGTACTCGTTCGCATTGTGGCAGCAGGTATTTGCCACACCGACTTGTCTGTAAGGGATCAACATGTTCCCGTACCTCTTCCTGTTGTACTTGGACATGAAGGGTCAGGAATTGTAGAAAAGATTGGCTCAAGAGTCACGAAAGTGAAACCTGGAGATAAAGTGGTCCTAAGCTTAGGGTCGGATGGAGAATGTGAAAAATGTAAAGCAGGTCTTCCAAGCTACTGCGAACATCATAATGAATATAATTTTGCAGGTTCTCGTTTGGATGGAAGCGTATCTTTACATCATCATGATGAGGACATTCACAGTCACTTCTTTAGCCAATCCTCATTTGCCACATACTCAATCGCTGATGAAAGTGGTGTGGTTAAGGTAGAAGATGATGCACCTATAGAATATCTGGGACCCTTTGCTTGTGGTATCATGACAGGTGCCGGCTCTATTATGAATACTTTGCGTCCAGAACCCGGGACAAGCATTGTCGTTTTCGGTGCCGGAGCTGTCGGACTTAGTGCGATTATGGCAGCTAAAGTTGTTGGATGTACAACCATTATTGCAGTCGATTTGAAAGAAAATCGTCTTGAATTAGCAAAAAATGTAGGGGCTACCCATGTGATTAATCCAAGTAAAGAAAATATGGTAGAACGTGTAAAAGAACTGACGAATGGTAAAGGGGCTCATTATGCTTTTGAGTCTACAGGAATCCCCCATGTTATGTCTGATTCGTTTGATATTTTGGCTGAAAATGGTTCTTCTTATATTACAGGTGTAACACCTCTTGGAACCAAATTGGATTTGGATATTTGGGGTCTTATAAAAGGGAGAAGTATCCGTGGTGGTGTCATGGGAGACGCAGTTCCTAGCACCTTTATTCCACGTTTGGTGGAATTATTCCAACAAGGTCGATTCCCAGTAGATAAAATGATGAGATTCTATCGTTTAGATGAAATTAACCAAGCTATTGAAGACGTCGAAAGTGGAACAACAGTAAAAGCCGTTTTACGAATGGACAAATAGGTTTCTATCCTTTTACACAATTTGTCTACCGTAAGCAGAAGATAACATTATAATGATGAACGATAACCCAATAAATACTCGTAGGCAGCCATCAACATGATCGGCTGCCTTCTCCGCGTTAACGGAAGGATAGTTCAATATGTGTTAATATGAAGTGGACCCTTCATGAATCAACTACCTTTTTTTGCGAGTAGGTGAACCATCAACCGACATCACGAAGTTCAGAGAAACATTGGGGATCATTATAGCAGAAGCTAAACAGCGGCAGCTGGATTTGGTATAGGAGAGGATTTTCATATGAATAGATTGAAAAAAATAGTTAATAACAAGATCATGATATGTCTCGTAGTGCTTATTGTCTTCATGTATTTGAATAACAGCTCTCTTTTTACGAAACAAGGCAGTGGAGACCCTCTGCTTCTAGCTCATCGAGGCCTTGCACAAACTTTTTCGATGGAAGGGATAGCAAACGATACTTGCACAGCCGAACGAATTCATGTGCCGGAGCATCCTTTTTTGGAGAATACCCTTTCATCTATGGAAGCCGCCTTTCGTGCCGGTGCCGATATCGTTGAATTTGACGTACATATAACCAAAGACGGGCAATTTGCTGTTTTCCATGATTGGACATTAGACTGCAGAACGAATGCAGAGGGCGTGACCAGGGATTATACTATGGCCGAGTTGAAAAAATTAGATATTGGTTATGGATATACGGCGGACGGTGGGAAAACATACCCTTTTCGCGGGAAAGGAATGGGGATGATGCCGTCTCTTACAGATGTGCTTACCCGTTTTCCTGAAAATTCCCTCTTAATTCATATTAAGAGCAACGATCCCAAAGAGGGGGAACAGCTCGCTGAATATTTGTCCAAGCTGCCGGAAAAACGCCGAACCCAATTGACGGTATATGGGGGAGATGAACCTGTTTCTGCTTTAAAAGAGAAATTGCCTGATATGCGGGTGATGTCAAAGGCTACCATGAAAAGCTGCTTGCTTCCGTATTTTGCAGTTGGCTGGACCGGGTATGTGCCAGCAGCGTGCAAACATACCCAGCTACATATCCCGGAGAAAATTGCGCCATGGTTATGGGGCTGGCCTAACAAGTTTTTACATCGAATGGAAGAAGCGGATACGCATGTCATTGTTGTCGGTGGAAATGGCACTGAATTTTCAAGCGGGTTGGATACTCCTGAGGACATTGAACGTTTGCCATCGAATTACAGCGGCGGGATTTGGACGAATCGAATTGATATCATCGGGCCTTTATATCAGTGAAACAAAGAAGCCGCAAATGGATGTTCTGCAGTAGCCGTTAGAGACCCTCATAGGGAAGGTATTATCACTTCCCTTTTGTGCATTCCAACCGTTCGGTTGCAATACAACGTATGTTGACATCAATAGATGTTGAAGAGTACGATTATTTAGGAAATTTTACTTGAAATAACAACATTGGAAGATTGGAAGGAGCCAGACCCTTAATGAACCAAGTGAAGAACACCAAGGATTTAAGAAGCTATAATAAGAAGCGAATTATTGATCTCCTAAGAAACCGAGAGCTTCTATCCAAGGCGGATATAGCTAAATCTCTGGATGTGAGCTTCGCCACGGCCTCCAACCTATGCAATGAATTACTGGAAGAGCGAATTTTTCTAACTGTCAAGAAGAGCTCAATTACGGGAGGACGGCCTTCCGAGCTGATATGCTTAAATCCTGCATCGCGAGTAAGCGTATGCATGGATTTTACGTACTTGAATGTGGTTCGCGTATTGCTGGTGGACTTGCACAACCGCCCTATGGGGGAAATATCCGTCCCGCTTCGTAATGACCGTTCCTTGCAGGAAACCTTAGAATTATGTATGGAAGGGTACCGTGGGTTGCTGGCGGACGCTCAGCTTGAGCATGAACAAATCCTGGGCATGACGGTAGTTATTCCAGGACTATATGACACTCAGACGGGTGGAGTGCTGAACAGCACGTTATCCTTGCTCGATCATCACAATCTTGAATCGGTTCTGCGGCAGTACATCGATACAACGATATTTATCGAAAACGATGCTAACCTCGCGGCTCTGGCCGTATCTATGCAAGGAGAGGCTCAACAAGAAGCGAATGTAATTTTTATCTATATCGGCGAGGGCTTGGGAATGGGACTCCTAACTAGTGAAGGCTCGGTATTTCGGGGGGCAAGGGGATTTGCAGGAGAAATCGCCCATATGCCGCTTGGAGATATGGAATATGAATGCTATTGCGGCAATCATGGATGCCTCGAAGGGGTGCTGTCGAACTCAGGGATTGAATGTCAGCTGCAAGGGCAAGAGAACGCTGCAATGGAGGCAGGCAACAAGCTAGGTATACTACTATCGATCTTAATTAATATGACAGATCCGGAAGCCGTGTTTATCGGTGGTGATCATGAGGGATTTATACAAGATATGTTACCCTACGCTCAGAGAGAAGCAGGGCGCAGAATCCTTCTGCAGCGCTACAGGGATATTCCGATTCGCATCACCCTGAATGTTCATGATCTTTTCTATCAAGGTGCCTCGGAGCTCTTGATTCGGCATTGGTTGATGAAATGAAAGGGAAATTTATCTAAAAAAAGTATTGAATATCAAGAAGTGATGATTTATTATATGACTTATAATAATACATATAAAAATGGTCTCTCTCAGATAGCGATTCATTGATTTCTATTTGGGAAACTTTTGTCTACCCACTTATTATAAGACTTATAATAAGTGTGATCGAAATTATTTGCGATATAACTATGTAGTCGTTATTAAGGAGGTGAGCAGCTGGCTGTCATAAGGATTATGGGGTTTAGTTTCGCGTTGGTAAATCATGATATGGGGTGACAGGAAATGAAGAAAACGGCGAATTTACTTCTTATGTTTACGATGTTAATAGTACTCATCCTCTCAGGCTGCAGTAAGGAAGATGGTTCGACAGAACAAGGAATAAACGAGAAAGATTCGACGGCAGAGACCGTTACGATGTTTCTCGCGGAATCTTGGCCATCCAGCATCGTAGACCCTTCTTGGACGGATCCTATCGCCAAGGAAATTACGAAGAGAACAGGTATTACCGTAAAAGTTACTACTCTAAAGTCTGATAACGCCGATGCAGAACTGAACATGATGATGGCTGCGGATGAATTGACGGATATTGTCGTCGCTTACGACGATCGCAAGACACGGCTCATCTCCGGCGGTTTTGTGCGCGACCTTGATGAATTAATTGAACAATATGGGCCCAATATCAAAAGAAATCTTGGTCCATTCTTTGACAACTGGAGAGAAGACGACGGAAAAATGTATGCCCTTGGGAACTGGAACTGGAATGCTCCGACGAAGTATGCCTTGAATCTTCAGATCAATACGCTTCATATGCGATACGATATCTTGAAAGAGCTGGGGTATGACAAGCTGGATCGCAATGGGGAAGGGAATTCCTTCATCACTGTCGATGAATACACTCGGTTACTCGATCAAGTGAAGAGCAGATACCCGGATCTCGAGCCTGCCCTGATTGAGGGAGAGGATGCTTATAAGACGATGATCATGAGCACGGGCATACAGAGCAGGCATAATACGGTATTCGAGAACGGCAAAGGTTACTATTTGTACAATAATCCATATACGGAGAAAGCGATTGCTTTCCTTAATAAGCTATATACCGGCGGTTATATTCCCAAGGGATTCGCCTCGTTCAAGCAAGAAGAAAATGAGTCGCTCATTTCAAATGGGAAAGTCTTCAGCACCCTAGGGAACGTTCCTGGACTGAGTAATTCGCAAGCGGCATTATCGGAATCAAACGATGAGAGAAGAATGGTTATGTTTTATTTAATCGACAACCCCAACGTAAAGTCTATCTTCGCCAACGGGTATTGGGGAATCGGAGGACCATCGATCATGGTCTCGAAAAAGTCGGAGAAAGTGGAAGCGGTGATGAAGCTATTTGATTATCTTGCTACAGAAGAAGGCAGCTTACTGCTTAATGCGGGCGTGGAGGGAGTCACCTACAACCGTGTGGACGGAAAGAACGTTCCCACTGATGAAGTAGCCAAAGGTTATGCAGCCTGGGATACGAATGTGATTAAGAAATACGGTGTCGGCGGTTGGTTTAACATCTTCCCTAGTTTGGCAGGGGTCGATAAGGAAGGGAACGCCAACGATATTAACGCACAGAAAGTATTCGAAGATGATAAATGGGTTGTTTATAACAATATGGACTGGAAGCGCTTCTCTTACACCCAGATTGTGTCGGGTGTCGGTGATTTAAAGAAGGAGAATAACCCGGAAGCGTTCGAAGCATTTGTAAGGATTAATGGCTATGCCAAGGATCGAATGGTTAAGGCTATCGTTGCGCCGGATGGGCAAACCAGTAAAAAAGAATGGGCCAAAGCGGTGCAACAGATGGAATCGGATGGTTTAGCCGAGTTAAATAAAGCCTTAGAAGAGAACTGGATAAAACTTGCTAAGGCGTTAAATAAAGACCCGGAGAAATTGAATCAAGTGGAAGCAGATAAGTAGTCTGATTTACAAGGGTTGAGAAGAACCTCCTCAGTTTAGGAGGTTCTTCCATAATAACTCTGTTAGGGGGACAGTGTATGTTATGGAAGCGATTGAAAGAGCAGAAGCAACTGCATTTCGTCATGATTCCCATGGCGATATGGGCCATTGTGATTTATTACGTACCGATGATGGGCAATATTATCGCTTTCCAAGATTACACCATCTCTAAGGGATTCCTGGACAGTCCGTGGGTTGGACTCAAGCACTTCGAAAGTTTCTTTAGTAATAATTTTACTCCTATGATCATTAGAAATACACTAGCGATGAGTATATTGGGACTTATATTCGGTACGGTAACGGCTGTAATTTTCGCGATTTTGTTGAATGAAATTTACAACAAGTACGTTAAGAATTTTATACAAACGGTCTCCTACCTTCCTTATTTTATCTCGATGGCTGTCGCTGCAACGTTATTCACACAACTATTGAGCAGAACTGGCGCGGTGAACGAAGGGCTGATCTCACTCGGAATCATTGAAGAAGGCATTCCGTTTATGGAACAAAGTAACTTGTTCTGGATCATAATTACGATACAAGGGGTTTGGAAGACCATAGGATGGAACGCTATTATCTATCTGGCGGCAATCGTGGGAATTCCACAGGAAACCTACGAGGCTTCTTATGTAGATGGTGCCGGACGCTTCAGAAGGATGTGGCACATCACCTTGCCGGCTATTTCACCTACAATCGCTATCTTGTTAATCTTGAATTCCGGGTATCTGCTTCAAGGGGGCTTCGAACAGCAGTTGTTAATGTTCAATCCGCTGGTAATGGATTACGCCGAGGTTATCAATACTTATGTTTATAAGCGAGGCCTTCACGCCGGGGAATATTCTTATGCAACAGCTGTTGGAATGTTTCAGTCCGTTGTAAGTATTGCGTTGATCATTTTTGTGAACAAAATAACGAAAAGAATAGTTGGACAAGGGCTATGGTAAGGGGGGATATGAATGAATCCGAACTTTGGCAAAGCCACAGGCTTTGAGCGGATTTTTGTAATAGGGCTATATATGTTCATGACATTATTTTGTATTAGTGTTCTTTACCCCTTTATGAATATTATGGCCTTATCTTTTAACCAGGGGGTGGATGCCCTAAAGGGGGGGATTACGATCTGGCCCCGTAAATTCACCTTGGAAAACTACCGGATTATTTTTGACGATCCCACACTTTACCATGCGATCTTTGTCTCCGTCTCAAGAACTGTGATAGGAACGCTAACAGCTCTGTTTTTTACAAGCTTGGTTGCATTCTGCCTTACGAAGGAGAGGCTGGTAGGCTACCATTTTTATTTAATTCTCTTCCTGCTTCCTATGTATATCACTGCAGGCATCATCCCTACCTACCTATTGTATAAGGGAATCGCATTGACGGATTCCTTCTGGGTGTACATTATTCCGAACCTAGTATGGGCGTATAACGTGATTATCATGAGAACCTTCTTTAAGGCTATTCCTGCCTCGCTTACAGAGGCTTCCATGATGGATGGCGCAAGCGAGTTTACCGTGTTCTTTCGTATCATTGTTCCCTTGTCTACGCCAGTAATTGCTACAATCGCACTTTATAATGCCGTATGGAATTGGAATAGTTGGTTGGATACCGTTTTATTCACTAGAAGTACGAATTTGGATACGTTAATGAGCTTATTGTCGAAGATGTTGATGGAACAACAATCGAACCAAATCGCTACGATGAAATCTGCAGATCGGGTTCAGTATCTGACGCCGCAAGTTCTGAAAGCAGCCATGACGATGGTGACAACGATCCCTATCATTTTGGTCTACCCATTCCTACAAAAATATTTCGTCAAGGGCGTCATGATCGGAGCGGTTAAGGGATAAACGGGACTGAGAGTGCAATACAGAGAAAAGTAAATATATGGAGTTTGAAGAGGAGACCTTATGTGCACAGATCTTAAACATGATGCCGTTTGTATTGTTGGGAACGCGAATATTGACATTCTGATGAAGTCCCTGGATGTAATTCCGGAATGGGGCACGGAGAAGATCGTGGATGTATATGAGGAGCGACTTGGTGGATGTGCAGCTAACTCGGCTGTGGTGCTTTCGTCCCTAGGGAGACCCACATATATCGTAGCCACCGTTGGGAACGATCGCCATGGCAAGGAACTGAGAACAACGCTTCAGGATGCAGGTATAAATATAAGTGGATTAAGGAACGGAAACCAAGGGACTGGAATGTCTTTGTCTTTGAATCGTACGGACGGCGAGAGACTTTTTGTAACGTACCCGGGAGCTATGTTCGAGACAACTTTTGATGAGGTCAGCGACTATCTTACCCGTTCTACGGAATGCAAGTATTTACTCTTAACCGGCTATTTCCTTCTCTCTCCGGATATTCACGCGCGGGGGATACTAGAGAAGGCATCCGATTTAGGGATGACGACCTTCTTCGACACCGGATGGCCGATCTACGATTGGGATCAGAAGACTAGAGACGAAATTTTAAACTTGCTTCCTTACGTCGACTATTTTCTCCCCAACGAGATGGAAGCCTGTGCAATCATGAACGAGAAGGATCCTAAGGAAGCAGCGAGGCAATTGGCCGCGATTTGTAGGAATGGCGTCGTCGTCAAAAGAGGTGGCGGAGGAAGTTACTTTCAAGATAAAACTGCATCAATCGAAATACATGGTTACGAGGTTACGGTGAAAGATACCGTTGGAGCAGGGGATTCCTTTAATGCGGGTTTTATTTATGGGGTCTCTACAGGAATGGATCTGGCGAAGTGCGTGGAGCTCGGGAATGCCGTTGCCGCAACCGTAATTTCGCACGAAAATGGTTTTCATGTCCAATGGAAAAACATAGAGAAGCTGCTAGTACAGAGCAGCACGCAGATGCAACTAAAAGGAGGAATTCAAATTTGAGACAATTCATTGACGATATGCAGGAACAGCCTAATATTCTGCAGAAGATAGCTGATTACTATGAATTCGAAGAAAGCTTGTTATTTCGTGATGCGGATCAGTGGTCCGCAGGGAAATACCAGCGCATCGTATTTGCGGGGATGGGCAGCTCTTACGCTGCTTCCAGGCTGGCTGGTAACTACTTGTGGTCTATGGGTATTCCTGCGTTCTACATGGAAGCTTCGGAGCTGCTTCACTACGGAATGCATACAATCCCGTCTGAAGCGCTGCTCGTTCTTATCTCCCAATCAGGTGAGAGTATCGAGGTAAAAGAGATATTGCGAGAGTTGCCCCCTGCGACGGATTTGATCGGGATTACGAATGATCCGGCAAGTACACTAGGAAAGAGTGCCAAATGGGTGCTGCCGCTGCTAGCCGGAGAAGAGTCGACGACGTCCAGCAAAACCTACACCGCAACACTTGCAGTAACGTTGTTGCTTTGCAATGTGATCGCGAAGAGAAGTCTGGTGCAGCCGATCCATGCAATACGGACGGCAGCCAGTGCATTCGAGTCAGTAAGCGGGCATCTAAATTCGTTGCCATGGGACGAAATCACGAATTGGCTTATAGAGGCTAACGCGATCTATTTGATCGGCAGAGGACCCGCAGTGAGTACCGCCTTTCAAGGGGCGTTAACCTTCAAAGAACTCGTTAAAGTGCCGGCTGAAAGTATGGAGGCTGCACAATTCAGGCATGGCCCGCTGGAGACAGTGAACGAGAACACGGTTGTATTTGTCTTCGCTAGTCCGGCTCCTACCCGCAAGCTCGCATTATCTTTCGTAACGGAGCTAGTCGCTTGCGGCGCCAAAGTGATCGTGATTGAACAGGGAATGGCGGTTACGGCTCACAACAAGGGAAGGTCGGAAGCTTCGGACGCAACGATAGATGAGGTAGACGAATATTTTGCTGCTTTGTTAGATATTTACCCGGTCCAACGGGCAGCGAACGATTTAGCTGAACGCCTTGGCATTAGCGGCGAATTCAAGTGGATCTCGAAGGTTACTCAGAAACAATAAGAAGGGGGGATGAATACGGTGGAGCAAAAATATTGGGTTGTCGGCAATACACATGTCGATTTAGCGTGGAAGAAGAACCGTAAGGAAATGGAGGAAGTCTTAGATACCCTTTTGGTGAAAGTACTGGATATGTTGGACTCGCACCCCGCCTTCACGTACACAATTGAACAAGCGGCACATTATCGACTCTTAAAGAAACGACGTCCGGACCTGCTCGCTAGAGTAAAGCACTACATTCACGAAGGTCGGCTGGAGATGATGGGCGGTATGGCTTCCACTTTGGAAACGAATTTTCCGAATGGAGAGAGCTTTGTACGTAATCAACTGATTGGAATGCGATGGGTGAAAGAGAATTTAGAGGTGGACGTTCAAACGGCGTGGCTTATCGATACCTTCGGAATCCATGCACAAATTCCACAAATCCTAAAGCAATTCGGCTTTACTCGATTAATGGCAAATCGCTTTGGCGGACAAGTGAATGAAGATGTATTCTATTCCAAGGGCATCGACGGTACAGAACTGTTAATCATGGGGATGGACGTGTATTCACCTTATGTAAAGCAGAGTCATTTGTATTGGGATTTTGTTCGTGATTGGTCTGAGGTTGATAAACTTTTCGTCAAGGCAGCAAATCACCGCGGGGACGGTCCAGTTCTCATAACCGGACAGACAGAGAATGAGCTGTTGCCTACGATGCGTCCCGACTACCATGTTCAGCTGGGAAATGCGGAGGGGCAGGATGGGCTCTGGAAATATTCTACATACAGTGATTTCTTCCATGCTTTAGATGCTTTCAATACCGAATGGCCAGTAATCCATGGAGATCTGAATCCAGAATTCACAGGGACGTTCTCGCAGCGTATTGCAATACGCCTCCGGAATCGCCAAGTGGAGACCAAGTTGTTGCAGGCAGAGAAATGGGCTTCCCTCGCCCAACTGAAAGATTGGCAAAGTGAGCTTGATGAAGCTTGGTGGGAATTAGCTTATATTCAATTCCATGATGTATTTACAGGCTCGCACCCGACAAAGGTATTTGTTGACCTGATCAAGAGCTTGGATGATGTGGAGCGGATTGCCGAGGGTGTTCTTCACCGCGCATTGAATATACAACGTTCCAAAACCGTGGCTATAGAGGGAAAAAGCGCTGTTCAAGTGTATAACGGCCTTCCATGGGAACGCAAGGACCTAGTCACGCTTACGCTGGATGAGCAGCTCGCTGGCATAAAGCGGATTACTAGAGGAGAGGAATCCATTCCGTTCGATATTAAGAATGGTCAGATCAGGTTTATGGCGGAAACACCATCGATGGGATCGAGCCAATTCATTTTAGATTACGGCGGAACTGAAGAAGCAGTTGGGATCATGGTATCAGAGGGTATCATTGAGAACGAGTTTATTCGATTGGAATGCGATGCAAAGCATCTCATTAGGCGGTTGATCTGGAAGCAGACCGGTGTTGCATTGATCGAAGGCGCACCGGGCCTGCTCTCCGTACAGCGCGATAAGGGGAGCTTTCAGATTGAAGACCTGGATGGGGAACAGATCTCTGCTTCGATCTGCAGCATTGAATTGATCCAGTTTCCAGCGACAGCGTTGGGACAACGGCTCGTTATCAGAGGAACGTTTCCCGAGTTAGCTGGAATCGGTGCAGAGGGTTTTCTAAAGTGGGAAGCAGAGTTTGAATTGTTACAGGGAAAACCGGCATTAGATTTGAATTTCAAAGTTAGTTGGCAAGGGGAAGGTAGTCGCCTGCGATTCAACCTGCCGACGAAGCTTTCTAATAGCGGGGCGACCTATGAGATCCCTTTTGGTACAGTACATCGCCAGCCTTACCGCGTTCGCGGCACCGCACAGGGGGAATGGCCGGCTCATCGTTATGTCCTAATAGAAGACCAAGAACATGGTATTGCACTGATCAATACCGGGGCTGCAGGGGTTGAAGTAACTGGAGGGACGTTATCCACTACCATACTGCGTGCACCCGGAACGGAATATGCAGGGATGGTAATTGATGATACTTCGTCTCAACATGGAAATCACACTTTCGCATTTGTGATTGCTCCATATACGGGTACTTGGTATGAATCAAGCGTAGTTCAACTAGCGCAGGAAACGAACGAGAAATTAACAAGCTTCCTTTATCATCATGAGTTGCCTGAGCAAGCGAGCGTTCCGTCGTGGATGACGTTGTCGCCGAGTCATGTCGTCCTCTCTGCAGTTAAGACGCCGGAAGACGGAGCGGATGAGCTGCTTATTCGGCTGTTTGAGACGGCAGGAGTCCCCGCCAATGCAACACTGTGGGTTCACGGGGCGAAGCAGGCTTTCAGATCGAATCTCAAGGAAGACTGGATTCACGAGGAAGTAAGCTGCAACGATGGGAGTATCGTGTTCAAACTTCAGCCCTTCGAGATTGTAACGGTTCGGATTAGAATGAGATAAGCGGAAAGTATCACATCAGGGGCCGCTTCCAAGCAGGTAGACTGCTCGGAAGCAGCCCCTGAAGTCGTTCGCAGCGCAATACATCGAACATTTGACTAGTAAGTGAGAGATTCAACATAGAGGATTTGTACGATACGGTATGGAAGAACTTACGAATACTGTCCTATAGAAAGGAAGATCGATCCTCGTGACTTTCTCATTAATAAGTATTGAATGGCAAGAAAGAAAACAATTCTTGAATAACCTGCTTGCTTCAGAGGCTGAACTGACGCTTAGCCCGCTTACACCTTGGCTTGAGGCGGAAGTGGTTAAGATCACGCAGGGGGATAAGCATTTTGTGCTAAAGGTGTGGAACAAAAGCTCCAAACCCGACATGCTGCGGCAATACCGGCTATTGGAAGCCCTTCATCTTCAAGGAGTCCCCGTATCCGAGCCGATCGCTTATGGGCGAACTGAAGCTGGGGATGGTGTACTGCTGACCCGCTACCACGGCACTGCAGTAACGAAGGTGAGTCCTAGCATTTTTAAGAAAATTACTGCTGTTCTAGCCGACATTCATCGGTTGCCTCCGGAAGGTTTGGAGGGTATTGAGCTTTTTAAGTATGATTTTATTGGGTATTTCTTCCCGGGTATTGATGCATTTCCAACGATGAAAGAGGAACTGAACCGTCTCGTCGCTTCCGCGGATATGAAAATGGACCGGATTATTCATGGCGATTTCAATTTAGGCAATATTCTGGAGGAAAACGGCCAATACACGGTCATCGACTGGACGAACGGGCAACTGGGGGATCCTAGGTATGATCTGGCATGGGCTTGTCTGCTTCTACGCATCTACCTGAGTGAGAGCAAAAGCCTTACGTTTTTGTACAAATACCAGGATGAAATACCCGTAGCGACGGAGGAGTTGGAAATCTTTGAAGCGCTTGCCTGCCTGAGGTGGCTGCTGCTCGACCGAATTGCCGGAGTGCCCAAACATGCGGATACGATGAAAATGGTAAGAAAAATCGTCAGAGACAATAAATTTCTATATGAGAGTGTCCTGCTGTAAGGTTTAACTAAACACATATGGGGGAGATTTAGGAGAAAGCGTTCTCATTATTGACTGTAAAGACGTTTATTTAAGAGAATTCGTTGCTGCTGATTTGGATCAGTTTCATTCTCTAACGTGGCAACCTGAAATTCATGAACACTTGCCAGGTTGGAACGTATCCAAAGAACAACGCGAAGAATGGTTTTTCAATTATGAGCTTCCAGAAAATGAAATGTTCCTAAATGCAGTAGCGAAAGATGGGGACATTGGTGAACTCCGTCTTCGTTTGGGGATTATTTTGAAAGGAAAGGAAGAATTTATCGGTTGGTGCTGTACTGGGATAAAAGACGAATTGCCGGCTCCGAACCGAGAGATCATGTTTGCATTATCAAAGGAACATAGAGGCAAGGGGTATACCACGCAAGCTGCTAATGGAATAATCAATTATTTATTTGAGAATACGAACGTCGAGGCGCTGATTGCTATTGCTCTTTTAGAAAACTTACCGTCAAATAGAGTATTACAAAAATGCGGTTTTGATTTTCAGAGTATGATTGAGTTAGAGAACGAGAGGTATCGTTATTTTAAACTTAATAAAAAGCGAATCCTCAATTAGCTTGGTGTCTCGGACCGTATACAAGCTGGACTTCTTTTTTGTTGACCAAAACAGGATAGTTGATTTGATAGAGGTTAATGATTCCTTTAAAATGGGAATACTGTCAGTGAGAATAAAGGATTAGACCTAGAATTAAAAATAGACTCAAGTGCTGACGCCAAGCTTTCCAATCCACCGCTGTTGAATTATTGAGTGATGTACAATCGAAAACCAAAGTTCATGGGGGGAGAATCGATGACGAATTTTATCGCTGATATAAAGATCCCAGATAGTAAACTAGCCGTTGAAGCTGCTGAATTATTGCGTGAGCATAGCGACGACCTTCTGTGGAACCACTCGAATCGGGTATTTTTGTTTGCGGCTATGAAAGGTAACCTGAATCAAATGAAATACGATTCTGAATTGCTTTATATCAGTTCGCTCTTCCACGATATCGGCCTTACTCCCGCATTCCGAAGCACGGACAAACGCTTTGAGGTCGATGGGGCTAATGCTGCCCGCGATTTTCTTAAAAGCCGCGGCGTCCCGGAAGATTCCATTCGGCTTGTATGGGATGCTGTTGCCCTGCATACCACCATCGGAATCGTCGAATATAAGGAAACCGAAGTGGCGCTTATGAATTTTGGCGTTGGTTATGATGTGGTCGGGAAGAACTTCGATCTCATCTCAGCTGAAAAGCGGCAGAAAGTTGTCGAGGCTTTTCCGCGCAACCGGTTCAAACACAACATCTTACATGCATTCTTGGAAGGCTTCAAACACAAACCGGAAACAACATACGGAACGATTAACGCCGACGTTTGTGAACTGCTTCTTCCGGGATATAAGAGGCCCAACTTTTGCCATCATGTCCTTAATTCCAAATGGGATGAATAGTAATTGAATTGAATGAACGTGGGAGACGATAGTAGGGGGTTGCTTCGCGGCAGCTCCTTTTTAGTTTGTAAAGTAACGGGCAGGGGGTGAAACCAATTTGTGGAAATTAAAATTAAGATGAGGGGCGGTGTCGCATTTTATTTTTTCGGTGCACTGCATTAAATATGAGATGCCACAAGGGCAAGGTCGATTCTTGTTATATTAATGTATGCGGACATATATAGAAGGAAAGGAAAACTCACATTTTCTAGACATATACACAAAAACTGTATTTTGTACATATGTCCTTGCGAGATGAGAATGGAACGCGATAAGACTTCTGGCATCACAATTCGTTCGTATTGTTCTGAATGGCCTTAATAATGAAGGATTACCATAAAATTTTGAATATTTATTAACGCCAGTCGTTGACCGATCCTGATCATTTATTGAATACATACTTTATTTGGCCTACAAAAATCTGATCAATTTTATAAACACAACATTTGATTTGAATCCGATTCAGTCTAGTAACGCCGGTTTCAGATAAATGTTTCTGGCATAATAATTAGCGACTGGCATCACAATTCGCAATGTTTATTAATTAAATTAATTAAAAGTCTACATAGTAAAACTTGTGATTTAGTGTAAGAGTGCGAGTGTATTAATATTTCCGAATGAGGAATGATTTCAATAACAACTTAATGTTTAGAAATATATTTTTAAACTTCAGAAATCTTGTATCTTGAAAATAAGTGAAAATCTATTTTTTGATTTTAGTTTACATAATATATATTATCGGACGTAATAATAAACTTCATCACAAAATAAGAAATAATGTTTGTACCTGTTGTCGGATGACAAGAACATGTATCCCGGTAAGCTTTAAGGTTCCAATTTCATCGACAATCTTAGCTGGTATCCCAATCAATGAGCGCGATGTTGCCATCAGCATAGATAAGGTTGGTTACCCAGAA
>NZ_JBHUME010000006.1:0-669 GCF_042684925.1 Paenibacillus gansuensis
GATGGAAATATGTATATTGCGTTTTTTTGATGAGAATGGGAAGCATCAAGACGCTGCTAAAGGATCGATTCCCGCTTTGTTCCTCATAGGATCAGGAGCGGAGGGCGGTCGACTTGGGTTTACATGGCCCAATGGTGATCGTCATGCAGTTGGGTGTTTCGTGACTCCTTGTATCCAAGAACTATTCGAGCGGTTTAAGGAAAACGGAGTGAACATTGTTGGTGAAATTCGGCAAACATGTGGACCCAACTTGCGGTTCTATGATCCTGACGGGAACATGTGGGAAATTTGGCAACCCTGAGAACGGGTAATAACTGAAAAGAATAAGATTATTGAACTATCGGGACACGATAGCGCAATAACACAGTGAAGGCTGCAGATCCGATTGATCAGCAGCCTTTTACACTCCCTCAGAGAATAAGGATTTTCTCACGAATGCTCGCTCATTCGCAGGATTTCAAAATGTATGTTTAAATAGGAGTTAACGGGTACGAAATCCCATGATTGTTCAAATGTAAATTAACACAAGTTCTTCTTCAATCATTCCATTTTCTATACTATTATTTTACGATATATTGAATAAAAGTATTGTGATTAAAAGTGATCAGAATAGTTGTGTCGTAGTTAGTTTAGGAAGGAAGGAATATCGTGATGAGCATTTATTATACT